>LSIB01000156.1 GCA_001556025.1 Rhizobiales bacterium CCH3-A5 | reverse complement strand
ACCCCTCTCCTGTAAGGAGAGGGGCAGGGGTGAGGTGACGGACGCTGGACCAGCGAGGCTCAGTCTGAAGCGGGCGGTGGGTAGGTCACAGCAGCGGCGGTAAAGGGCCGACCCCTCACCCTGCCCTCTCCCTCCGGGAGAGGGTTCTCCGTCGAGGTTCCCGCGCCCGACTCCCACGCCTCACCTCGCGTCCAGCAACTCCTTCACCGAGAGCAGCACCAGCTCGTTGTCGTCGGCCTTCTTCGGGTCGCGCGAGGACGAGAACGGCAGGTTGTTGTCGTTGCCGACGACGATCGTGCCCGCCGCCCGATCGACCACGTCGACGTTCTCGATGGTGAAGAACGGGAAGGGCAGCACGCCGTCGATCGCACCCTGCTTCGCCTTGCCGTCCGGGTCGGCGATCTTCATCAGGTCGATGAAGCCGATCTTGCGAACCGCCTTGCCGACATTGGCCTCGGTCATCTCGATCTTCACGACGCGCTTGAATTTCGCCACGTCATGGAAGCAGTCGGGTCCGCGCTGGCCCTGCGCGCAGGCCTTGTCGGCCGTGCCCTCGCCGTTATCTCTTTCGATAATGAGCGCTGTAGTTCCGTCGATCATGTTGAAGTCGCCGATGGCGAGCCCGGCCTGCTCCAGCGGGAAGAACCAGAAGCGGCCGGTCCATTTCTCGGCCTGGACGTCGAACTCGAGGATACGGAGCACCTCCTTGCCGTCTCGCTGCTCGTTGCCCTTGGCCGCCTCGTCCCACAGTGGGCCTTCCAGCAACGGGTAGAGGAAGCGCCCGTCGGGCGACTGCGCCATGCCCTCATAGCCCTTGGAGCGGCGGACATTGAATGTGACGGGCAGGTTCGGCGCGGCCGGCGTGGTCACGGCGAAATGGTCGGGCGAGCGGGTGGGCTTGCCCTCGACCATCGTCTCGAACACGGCCTCGACCTTGCCGGCAGCGTCGACGCGGATGAGATAGGGGCCGAACTCCTCGGCGATCCATAACTTGCCGCCGACCGGCTGGATCGACTCGGGATCGAAATCGGCACCGGTCAGGTAGCGCGTATCGGTGCCCTCGTTGGCGATGCGGAACGGAACCTTCTTGTCGGGATCGTGCAGAAAGGTGGTCGAAAGCCGCTCGATCTTGCCGCCGGCGAAATCGGCCTTGATGCGGTGGAAGAACAGCATCGCGTCGGGCGAGTTCGCCTTGGAGCCGAAGCCATTGTCGGTCAGCGTCAGGAATTCGCTGTTTCCCAGCGAGCGGATGCCGGAGAAGCCCTGCACCGGCTGGCCCTGGAACGGCGTCGACAAGCCCGTCGGACGGCCGCCCGACAGACCCATCACCGTGCCGACCGCCTCAACGCGCTTGCCCGGCGTGGTGAACTTGCCCGAGACCTTGAGATCGGCGGGCGCATCGGCGGGAGCGGCGACCATGGTGTTGGCCGGCAGCAGCGCGTGACCCAGCAGCTTGGCCGGGAACTCCTTCTGCGCCTCCTGCGCCCCGGAAAGCATGGTCGATGAGAGCAGCAGGGCGACGACGAGAGGCAGGCGCATGGGACGCTCCGGGCTTGAGGAATGACCCGGGGCAATTGGCGAGGTCGCGTTTCAAGGCGACGACAACTGCGTGACGATGCCGTGACGATGCCTTTTTCGTCCTTGCGACCGCAGCGAAGCAATCCAGCGTCTCGCGCAACCCTCTGGATTGCTTCGCTGCGCTCGCAAGGACGGCTGGGGCTCAATACCCCCGCTTGGGGTCGACCGCATGCTCCAGCGGCTCGCCCGCTTCCAGCCGCTTGATCTGCGCCGCGATCAGGCTGGTGACAGCTTCGGGCTCCGACATCGCCGCATTATGCGGCGTCACCGTCACCGCGGGGTGGCTCCAGAGCGGAGATTCCGCCGGCAGCGGCTCGGTCTCGAACACGTCGAGCGTCGCAGCCCTCAGCGCGCCCGCCGCCAGCGCCGCCAGAATGTCGGCCTCAATCTGCAAGCCCCCGCGCCCGGCATTGATCAGGAACGGCCCGCCGAGCCGGCCGTCCTGAGCGAGACCCGCGATCAGCTTGGCGTCGATGATTCCGCGCGTATCGGGCGTCAGCGGCAGCAGGCAGACGAGGATGTCGGTGCGGGCCAGAAACGCAGCCATGCCATCCGCCCCTGCGAATGTCGCCAGACCTTCGATCGCTTTCGGCGAGCGGCTCCAGCCGGCGACATCGAACCCCATGATCTGAAGCTTGCGCACGGCGTCGAGCCCGAGCTCGCCCAGCCCCATGACGCCGACACGCACCGAGCGCGCGGCCGGCTGGTTGCGGTCGTCCTCCCACCGGGCGGCCCGCTGCTGCGCGTCGTAGCGGCGCTGCTGGCGCAGCGCCATCAGGCAGTGCAGCACGATGTATTCGCTCATCCGCGTCGTCAGGTCGGGATCGACGACGCGCGCGATGGCGACATCGGGCAGCCGATCATCCATCATCAGATGGTCGACGCCGGCTCCGAGCGAGAAGATCGCGGCGAGGTTGGGCAAACCGCTGAGGCTGCCCGGCGGATGCTTCCAGCTCGCGACGTAATGCACCGCGCGCCTGTCGAACGCCTCGCCGAGGATCACGACGGGCATGTCGGGCAGTTCCGCCTTGAAGCGGGCGCGCCAGTCCTCGACATGCCATCCCGTCATCGCCACCAGCAGGCTCATCGGCTCGAACTCTCCGTGATGCGGTCGGTGATCAGCGCGCCGTGGCCGGCGGGCGCTTCACCGAGATGATAGGCCTGACGCAGGCGCGCCTGGGCCGCCTCGAAACCGGCCTCGCTGCGGGCATGGACGATGCCGAGCGGACGGTCGGGCCCGGCTGCGTCGCCGATGCCGGCGAGTTCGACGATGCCGACGGCTTGGTCGATCGCATCCTGCGGGCGGGTGCGCCCGCCGCCCAGCGCCACGACGGCCAGCCCGACCGCGCGTGTGTCGATGGCCTGCACGATGCCGGCCCCGGATGCGAAAACCGGCTTCACGATCGGCGCGGCGTCGAGATGCTTATCCGGCTTCTCGATCAGGTCGGACGGCCCGCCCAGCGCCGCGACCATGCGGCCAAAGCGCTCGGCCGCCGCCCCGCTGGCGAAGGCGGCCTCGATCTTCGCTGTCGCCTCAGTGATGTCCGCCGCCAGCCTGCCCAGCAGCAGCATCTCGGCGGCGAGCGCGACCGTGACTTGATGGAAACGCGGTTCGCGGCGCCTGCCCGTCAGATGGTCGAGCGCATAGGCGACTTCGAGCCCATTGCCCGCCGCGCTCGCCAGCGGCTCGGCCATGTCGGTCAGCAGCGCCGTGGTCGGCAGGCCCGCGCCGTTGGCGACGCCGACCAGCGCGCCTGCGAGTTCACGCGCCCTGGCCGGGTCGGGGAGGAATGCCCCGGAGCCGAATTTCACGTCCATCGCCAGCCCGTGCAGCCCGGCGGCGAGCTTCTTCGACAGGATCGAGGCCGTGATCAGCGGCAGCGACTCCACCGTCGCGGTAACGTCGCGGATGGCGTAGAGCCGCTTGTCGGCCGGGGCGAGATCGGCGGTCTGGCCGATGATGGCGCAGCCATGCTCCCGCACCACCTTGCGGAAGAGCTCGATGTCGGGCTGCGTGACATAGCCCGGCACGGCGTCGAGCTTGTCGAGCGTGCCGCCGGTATGGCCCAGCCCCCGGCCCGATATCATCGGCACATAGCCGCCGCAGGCCGCCACCACTGCTGCCAGCGGCAGGCTGACAGTATCGCCGATGCCCCCTGTCGAATGCTTGTCGAGTGCAGGCCCCGGCAGATCGTCCCAGTTCAGGACCGTGCCTGAATCGCGCATCGCCAGGGTCAGCGCGACGCGCTCGTCATCGTCCATGTCGCGGAAGAACACGGCCATGGCGAAGGCCGCCGCCTGCCCCTCGCTGACCGAGCCGTCGGTCAGGCCCACGATGAGCTGGCGGATGTCTTGAGCCGGCAATGTCGCGCCGTCTCTCTTGGCGGCGATGATCTCCTGGGTCAGCTTCATCTCAATAGGGTCCGGTCGCCTCTTTGACTCCCTTGCCGCCCGCCTCGCCCGCGATCGTGTCGAGCAGCACCTGATGCAGCCCGCTCGCGCCGAAGCGGAAGGTCTGCGGCGTCGCCCAGCCCTCGCCCATCATGGCGTCGGCGAGCGCGAGATAGCTCTTGGCGTCGGCAAGCGTGCGGATACCGCCGGACGGCTTGATGCCGACCGGCCGCAGCGTCAGGCCGATGACGCCCAGCATCACCCGCACCGCCGCCAGCGACGCCGAGCGCGGCGTCTTGCCGGTCGAGGTCTTGATGAAATCGGCCCCGCAGGCGATGGCGAGCTCGCTCGCCGCCTGTATCTTTGCGGCGTCGGGATATTCGCCGGTCTCCAGGATGACCTTGAGCAGCTTGTCGCCGCAGCGGCCCTTGACGTTGCTGACCATGGCCTTGGCGCTGGTGGTGTAGCCGGTCAGCACCACGCTCCAGGGCAGGACGAGATCGATCTCGTCCGCCCCGTCGGCGAGCGCGGCCTCGGTCTCGCGCAGCACGGGGGCGATCGCGGTGCCGCCCTCGGGGAAGTTCACCACGGTCGCGATTTTGACCGGCCCGTCGCCCAGCGCCTTGCGCGCCGCGCCGACGAAGCGCGGCCAGAGGCAGACCGCCGCGACCGGCACGGGCGGTGCGAGCGCCTTTGCGCAGAGCGCCAGCGCGCCTGCTTCCGTCGCCTCGTCGCCGAGGTCGGTCAGGTCGAGCAGCGAGAGCGCGCGGGCGGCGATGGCGGCGTCGGACATGTCAGAGATCCGCCATGAAGGCGCGCAGCAGGCGGCGCAGGCCCGTGAGCGCGGTGAGCGCGGTGTCGCGCGTCTCGCCATGACTCGGCGCGCCGCCCATCAGCCCCGCGCCCATATTGGTGACGATCGAGAGCCCCGCCACCCGAATGCCGTGACGCCGCGCCAGAATGACTTCCGGCACGGTCGACATGCCGACGAGATCGGCCCCCATCGCCTTGGCCATACGGATTTCGGCGGGCGTCTCGAAGCTCGGCCCGGAGAACCACATATAGACGCCCTCGCCGAGATGCGTGCCGGCGGACGCGGCGGCCTTCTTCAGCCGCGTCCGCAGATGCGGGTCGTAGGCATCGACCATCGGCACGAAGCGGCCGTCGCCCTCATCGCCGACGAGTGGGTTGGGCCCGTTGAAATTGATGTGGTCGGTGATCACCGCCATGCCGCCCGGGCGCAGATCCGGTTTCAGAGAACCGGCCGCATTGGTCAGGATCAGCGGCGGCGAGCCGAAGGCTGCGAGCATGCCGATCGGCACCCGCATCACGGCGGAATCGCCCCCCTCATAGTAATGCGCCCGGCCCTGGAAGAGCAGGACCTGTTTGCCATAGAGCGAACCATAACTGAGCTGCCGGGCATGGCCGGAGACCTGCCCCTGCGGGAAGCCCGGAATGTCGGCATAGGGGATCGTCGCCTTGGTCAGCATCTCCTCGGCGATCCGGCCGAGTCCGGTGCCGAGCACGATCGCGCAGTCGATCGGGCCATCGACGCCCCGGTCGATCAGCGTCGAAGCCGCCTTGTCGAAGATCGCATCCACCGCCATCTCGGTCCGCCCCCGGAGCCTTTGCAATTCGCCACGCGGGGCCGGGGTTGGGCCGGTGCAAATCACCGCCGCAAATTGGCTGGTCCGAACGAGGCTGGCAACAGCGCCGACAGCGAAAAGCGGGTGCGGATGCCTTCGGGCCCCGCGATGGCGACCGGCATGTCGGCTTGCGCGAATTCGCGGATGCGCTGCCGGCAGGCGCCGCAGGGCGTCACCAGTTCTTCGCCCTCGCCATGGACGACGAGCGCCATGATCGCGCGTCCGCCGCCGGCGATCATCGCCGAGATCGCGCCCTGCTCGGCGCAACTGCCCGACGGATAGGCTGCGTTCTCGACATTGCAGCTGGCATAGACCGCGCCGTCATCGGCGAGCAGCGCTGCCCCCACCTTGAACCGTGAATAGGGCGCGTAGGCCCGTGCCTGCACGGCGGCTGCGGCTGAAAACAGCGCATCGAAATCCGGCTCGACGGCAGGCATGGGCTCAGCGTTCCTTGACATAGGGCAGCCCCGACGCCTTGGGCGGGGTCGATTTGCCGATGAAACCGGCAAGCAGGATGATCGTCATCAGATAGGGCAGGGCCTGGATCGCCTGCACGGGCACGAGCCCGATGCCGGGCAGCGAGACGCCCTGCAGGCGGATCGCCACCGCATCCAGCATCCCGAAGAGCAGGCAGGCCCACAGCGCCGGAACGGGGCGCCAATTGGCGAAGATCACCGCCGCCAGCGCGATGAAGCCCTTGCCGGCGGTCATGTGCGGCAGGAAGCCGGCCGATTGCGAGACGGCGAGATAGGTCCCGCCGAGCCCGCACAGCGCGCCGCAGATAACCACCGCCGCATAGCGAAGACCGGCGACCGAGATGCCGGCGGTGTCGACAGCCGCCGGGTTCTCGCCGACCGCGCGCAGGCGCAGTCCGAACCGCGTCCGCTTCAGCACGAAAGCCGTCAGCGCCACGCTGGCGAAAGCGAGATAGACCAGCGCGGCATGACCGGAGACGACCTCGTCATAGAGCGTCCCGAGGATGGGTATGTTCTGGCGCGCCGCGCCCGCGAAAGGCAGGGCGATGTCGGGAAAGCGCGCCGCGCCCTCCAGCGAGGGGGTGCGCCCGCCCTGCCCATACCAGGCGTTGCCGAGGATCACGGTCAGCCCCGCCGCCAGCATGTTGATCGCGACGCCCGAGACGATCTGGTTGCCGCGCCAGGTGATGGCGGCGAAGCCATGGACCAGCGAGAGCAGGATCGCCGCCAGCATGCCGGCCCCGAGCCCCGCCCAGGCGGAACCGCTCTGATACGCGATCACGCCCGCCGCGAAGGCCGCGACCAGCATCTTGCCCTCGAGCCCGATATCGACGACGCCGGCCCGTTCCGACCACAACCCCGCCATCGCGGCGCAGAGCAGCGGGATCGAGAGTCGGACACCGGAATCGAGAATGACCGCGAGTGTCTGGACCCACTCCATCGTCAGCTCCGCCGTCCGAGTGCGAGACCGCTCGCCACGACGCGCCGGAACAGCCCATCGAGCGCGCCGGCGAACAGGATGATGACGCCGCCGATGACGACGACCATGTCGCGCGTGATGGTCGGCTTGTCGAAGGAGAGCTCCGCCCCGCCCTGATAGAGGATGCCGAACAGGAAGGCTGCGAGCGCCACGCCGACCGGGTGGCCGCGCCCCATCAGCGCCACCGCGATGCCGACGAAACCGTAGCCGGCGGTGAAATCGAGCACGAGCCGGTGCTGCACGCCCATCGCCTCGTTGACCGCGAGCCCGCCGGCGAGCGCGCCCGAGATCGCCATCGCCACCATGGTGATGCGCGCCGGCGAGATGCCGGCATAGGCGGCGGCCCTCGGATTGGCCCCGGTGGTGCGGATGGCGTAACCCAGCCGCGAGCGGAAGATCAGCGCCCAGACCGCGACCAGCGCCGCCAGCGCCAGCAGAAACGACGAGTTCAGCGGCGTCGCCGGCAGGGTGACGCCCAGCGGCGCGAGCAGGAGATGCATCGGCGTCAGGATGGCGTGTTTGGCGAATTCCGGCGTCTCGGGCTGCATCGAGCCGGGCTTCCCGATCTTTTCGACGAGCAGATAGACCAGAAGCGTCGCAGCGATGAAATTGAGCATGATCGTGGTGATCACGACATGGCTGCCGCGCGTCGCCTGCAGCCAGCCGGGGATGAAGGCATAGAGCCCGCCGCCCGCCGCCGCCGCCAGGATCGCCAGCGGCACGAGCAGGATGCCCGGCAGCGGCGCGAGCCAGAGGCAGGCGAGCGCCGCAAAAATGCCGGCGATCGTCGCCTGGCCCTCGCCGCCGATATTGAACAGCCCGGCATGGAAGGCGACCGCAACAGCGAGCCCCGTGAAGATGAAGTTCGTGGTGTAGTAGAGCGTGAAGGCCAGCCCCTCGGCGCTGCCGAGAGAGCCGCGAAGCAAAAGCGCGGTCGCTTCCAGCGGGCTCTCGCCGATGCCGATGACGACGAGCCCGGCGACGACGAGCGCTGCCGCGACCGAGACGAGCGGCACGAGGCCGGCGTCGGCCCAGCGCGGGAGGGTGATGGGTGCGGCGCTCACGCCGCCCGCTCCGTCACGCCCGCCATCAGCAGCCCCAGATCCCGCTCGTCGGTCGCATCCGCCGCCCGCTCGCCGGTGATGCGCCCGCCGCACATGCACAGAATTCGGTCCGACAGCGCCATCACCTCCTCGAGCTCGACCGAGACCAGCAGGATCGCGACGCCGGCGTCGCGTAAGCTGATCAGGCGGCGGTGGATGAACTCGATCGCGCCGATATCGACGCCGCGCGTCGGCTGTCCCACCAATAGCACCTTCGGCGCGCGCTCGATCTCGCGGGCAAGCACGATCTTCTGCTGGTTGCCGCCGGAAAAGTTTGCTGTCTTCAGCGCGGGGTCTGGCGGGCGCACGTCATAGGCCGCGAAGGCCTCGCTTGCATGGGCCGCGATCGCGCGCGGCGACAGGAAAGGACCGTTCCCGAAGGCTTTCTCGTGCTGATAGCCGAGGATGGCGTTCTCGGCGGCCGTGAAGGCCGTGACGAGGCCGGCCTTCTGCCGGTCCTCGGGGATGTGCATCAGGCCGAGTTCGCGCAGCCGCGCAGGCTTCCGGTCGGCGGCGTTCAGGATCTGGCCGTTCAGCCGGATCACCCCGCGCGAGGGCGCTGTCAGCCCGGCGAGCACGTCGAGCAATTCGCTCTGGCCGTTCCCGGCGACGCCGGCGATGCCGACGATCTCGCCTGCATGCAGCGTCAGGCTGGCCTCGCTCAGCAGAGCGAGGCCGCGCGCATCGGTGACGCTCAGCCCAACCGCCTCCAGCACGGGCGCGCCCCGCTCGCGCGGCTCCTTCTCGACGCGCAGCAGCACGCGCCTGCCGACCATCGCCTCGGCAAGTTCCGGCGGCGAGGTCTGCGACGTCTTCACATGCGCCACCATTTCGCCGCGTCGCATCACCGATACGGCATCCGTCACGTCCATGATCTCGCGCAGCTTGTGCGTGATCAGGATCACCGTCTTGCCTTGCGCCTTCAGCGCCCGCAGCAGCACGAAGAGCTGGTCGGCCTCCGGCGGGGTCAGCACGGCCGTCGGCTCGTCGAGGATCAGGATGTCGGCCCCGCGATAAAGGCTCTTCAGGATCTCGACGCGCTGCTGCAGCCCGACGGACAGTTCGCCGACGATGGCGTCAGGGTCGATGACGAGCCCGTAATCCTGCGAAAGCCTGCCGAGTTCGGCGCGTGCATTGGCCAGCCCGCCCTTCAGGAATGCGCCGCCCTCCGCTCCGAGCACGACGTTCTCGACCACCGACAGCGTCTCAACCAGCATGAAATGCTGGTGGACCATGCCGATGCCGGCCGCGATCGCATCGCCCGACGAGCGGATGGCGCGCGGCGTGCCCGCGACCCGGATCTCGCCGGTATCGGCCTCGTAGAAACCGTAGAGGATCGACATCAGCGTCGATTTGCCGGCCCCGTTCTCGCCGACGATGCCATGGATCGAGCCTGCCGCCACCGACAGCGAGACCTCCCTGTTGGCCTGCACCGCCCCAAAACGCTTGGAGATGCCGACCAGTTCGATGGCGGGAGCGGGTGCGTTCGTCACAGCGCGAGCACCATGCCGTCAAACGCCCGCTCCTCGGGCAACGGCTCCTCATGGGCGAGCATCGAGACGCCCATATGCGTCAGCACGATCCGCGCCGCCGACAGCCGGTCGCGGTTTTGCGCAAGCGTCTCGTAGTCGAGATGGTTGGCGAGTTTGGCGTTCCAGGCATAGCACTCGACGAGCAGCGCATCCGCACCCGCCGCCAGCGGGATAAGCGCCTCGGTCCAGGCCGTGTCGCCGCTATAGGCGAAAACCTTGCCGCCGGCCGAGAGCCGGTAGCCCTGGCAGGGGCCGGCGCGCTCGTCATGCACCATCGGGAAGGCTGTGACCTCGATGCTGGCCAGCGTCGCCGGCGCGTCGGGCGCGACCTCGACATAGGAGATGGGGAAGCGCCAGGGATTGGTCGAACCGCCGGGAAAATCGGTCTCCAGCGCGTGCCGCGTACGGTGCTCGATGCCGATGGGCCCCGCGATCAGCAGCGGTTCCTTCCGCCGCGAGACGAACTGCGCGTCGAGCAGGAAGGCCGGCAGCCCGCCGAAATGATCGCCGTGGAAATGCGTGAAGAGAAGCGTCGAGAGACCGTTGCGATCGACGCCGGCACGGTTCAGCGCGACCATGCTGGAGGAGCCGCAATCGAGCAGCAGGCGCTCCTCGCCGGCCTCGACATGAAGGCAGGTGTTGAACCGCCCGCCCGTGCCGAAGGCGTCGCCGGAGCCGAGGATGGTGATGATCATCGTGCGGTCGCGACGCGAACCCCTCCCCGAAGGAAGGAGGCAGGAGCAGCGGCGCGGGCCGGAGATCGTTTCAGCATTCGCTGGGGTAAGCCGGCTGGCGTGGTTGCCGAGAACCGGAGCGCAGCGGACGTCTGTCCGTGAGCACCGGAAGCGCAGACAATTGCGTCAAACGGCCGCCCCAGCAGAATGATCAAACGATCTCTCACATCGAGCACTTCGAATCGCTCATATAATCGTGCACCTTGACCGCCCCAGAAATGATGTCGGCGCGCGCCTTGTCGGCGGCGGCCTTCATCTCCGGCGTCACCAGCGCCTTGTTGGCGTCGTCCAGCGCCCAGCCGACGCCGTCCTCCTTCAGGCCGAGCACGGAAATGCCGGCCTTCCAGTTGCCGTCGCGCGCCGCCTTGAACGAGGCATAGGTCGCGACATCGACGCGCTTGAGCATCGAGGTCAGCACCTTGCCGGGCTGGAGGGCGTTCTGGTTGGAATCGACGCCGATGCCGAGCTTGCCGGCGTCGGCGGCGGCGCGCAGCACGCCGATGCCGGTGC
Organism: Rhizobiales bacterium CCH3-A5; assembly: GCA_001556025.1. GTDB lineage: Bacteria > Pseudomonadota > Alphaproteobacteria > Rhizobiales > Beijerinckiaceae > Allobosea. The sequence goes on along the minus strand of LSIB01000156.1, from coordinate 154,189 downwards.
CGCCGGCGGCGTGGTAGATCACGTCGGCGCCGCGGTCGATCTGCGACTTGGCGAGTTCGCCGCCCTTGACCGGGTCGTTCCAGGCGGCCGGCGTCGAGCCGGTCATGTTCTGGAAGATCTCGGCGTCCTTCTTGGCGGCCTTGACGCCCTGGACATAGCCGCAGGCGAATTTGCGGATCAGCGGGATATCCATGCCGCCGACGAAGCCGACCTTGTTCGACTTGGACGCCAGGCCCGCGAGCAGCCCGACGAGATAGGAGCCCTCATGCTCCTTGAACACGACCGACTGCACGTTGGGCAGTTCCACCACCATGTCGATGATGGTGAACTTCAGCGCCGGGAACTCGGCCGCGACCTTCTGCAGCGCTGTCGCCTGCGAAAAACCGACTGCGATGATCGGCGAATGGCCGTCGCGCGCGAAGCGGCGCAGCGCCTGCTCGATCTGGGCGTCGTTGGTCGGCTCGAAGTCGCGGAACTCGACGCCGGTCTCCTTCCTGAACTGCTCGGCCCCGCCGAAGACGCCCTCGTTGAAGGATTTGTCGAACTTGCCGCCCTTGTCGTAGACGATCGCAGGCTTGATCGCCGTCTGGGCCATGGCCGCCACAGCCGAGAGGGCAACGCCGGCCAGCGCCAGCGCGAGAGACTTCAACCGCATGGATATCCCCTGTTCGATGCCGGGGCGGTTGGTCCACCCCTTGATGGCGCTACGATGGCATGGCTTTCCCGCGCGGCCAAGCCGGCTTGGGGCGCGATTGCGTGAGCTTTCGGCGATTGCCCGCCGCCGTGTCCGGGCTTAACCCTTTCAGCCATGAGCGCGCCCGCATGAGCCTGAACGACGACGAGATCGAGCGTTACGCCCGCCATCTGGTGCTGCCCGAGATCGGCGGGCCGGGCCAGAACCGGCTGAAGAATGCGCGCGTGCTGGTGGTCGGGGCCGGCGGGCTCGGCGCGCCGCTGCTGCAGTATCTGGCGGCGGCGGGCGTCGGCAAGATCGGCATCGTCGACGACGACGTCGTCTCGCTCTCCAACCTGCAGCGCCAGACCATTTTCGGCGCGGCCGATATCGGCGCGCGCAAGGCCGTCGCGGCGGCGGCCTTCGTGGCGCGGCTGAATCCCAACGTCGTCGTCGAGGAGCACGTCACCCGCATCGGCGCCCACAACGCCCGGGCGCTGATCGCCTTCTACGACGTCGTCGCCGAGGGATCCGACAATTTCGCCACGCGCTACGCCGTTTCCGACGCCTGCTTCCATGAGCGCAAACCGCTGGTCACCGCCGCGCTGGGACGCTTCGACGGCTCGCTGACGACGATCCGCGCCCATGAGCGCGGTGCGGACGGGACGCCGAACCCGACTTACCGCTGCCTGTTCCCGCACGAGCCGCCGCCGGGCACGGTCGCGCCTTGCGCCGAGGCCGGCGTGCTCGGCGCGCTGGCCGGCGTCATGGGCTCGCTGATGGCGCTGGAGGTGATCCGCGCGATCACCGGCTTCGGCGAGCCGCTCGTCGGCAAGCTGCTGCTCGTCGATGCGATGACGATGCGTTTCGATACGATGCGCTATCGCTGGGACACGTCGAACCCGCTGAGCGGCGCTGCCCGCTAGGCTCGGCCCCGGCCTGCGCACCGCTTGCAGATGATGTCAGCTCGCTTGGTGTGTTGTCGTGCCGGAATCTGTCGACTCGCTCATCGATCGGCCTCTTGTCGAACGAACCAAGCCGGTAAGCCTGTCTTTAACCTCCGTAGTTCAGACTCTTTCCGCAACGAGACTGTCCGGGACGCGGGGCGAAGAATGTCGATGGCGGGGAGTCGGGGCGAACTCCGTCCGGATATGAATGCGGCGCGGCGTGGGCTCGCTCTCGCGGGCTCGCCGCTGATCGTGCTGGCTTTTGCCGTCATCGCCTGCGCCGCGCTGCTGACGCTGCCGGTCAGGCTGCCGCTCGGCGCGATGTACTGGGATCTGGTGGTCTATCTCGACGCCGCCAACCGGATCGGAACCGGCCAGACGCCCTCGCTCGACTTTTTCGCGCCGGTCGGCCCGCTCGGCTACTGGCTCTTTGCGGGCCTGGGCCGGCTCTTTCCACAGTCGCAGCCGCTGCTGCTGGTGCAGTGGTCGGTTTTTCTGGTCACCGCGCCGGCGCTGGCGCTGGTTCTGCGCGAGGTCGATCGGCATTCGCGGCCGACCGCGTTCGCGCTGCTGCTGCCCTATCTGATTTTTCAGATCCTGCCGGTCAATGTCGAGCAGCACTCTTTCTTTCCAGGCGTCGATGGCTTCGGCATCTATAATCGCCAGGTCAGCATCGTCCTTTATGTGCTCGCGAGCGCGCTCGTGTTCATGCGCGACCGGCGCGTTCTGTCGCTCGTCCTGCTCTGGACCCTGCTGGCCCTGCTGCTGATCAAGATCACCGGCTTCCTCGCCGGCGGGCTGCTCGCGGCTTTCGCGCTGGCGGCCGGCCGGCTCGACTGGCGCGGCAGCCTGGCGGCCGCAGGCGCGGCGGTGCTGGCGCTGCTTGGGCTCGAACTCGCGACAGCGCTCGTCAGCGCCTATCTCGACAGCATCGTCGCGCTGGTCGCGATCAACGCCGGCGGCATCCTGCCACGCTTCCTGCAGGCCGGCTCGCTGCATCTCGACATTGTCGCCGCCGGCGGCGCGCTGATCGCGACGCTTCTGGTGCTCGAGCGGAAGGCGATCGCCGCTGATGCGGCGGCGTTCATCCGCGCGCGCTCCTGGCCGGCGCTGAACCGGCTCGCCGACCATGCCCCGTTCTGGCTCGCGGTCGTGCTCTTCGCCGGCCTCTTCTTCGAGACGCAAAACACCGGCGGGCAGGCTTTCGTCTTCGCCTGGCCCGTCCTGCTGATGATCCTGCGCGACTGGATCGGCCGCAGCTCGCGCGGCGCCTTCCTCGTCATGGCGCTCGTCGCCGCCACCGCGATTCCCCCCGCCGAGACGGTTTTGCAAAGAGCCGGGCGCAGCCTGCTCGCCCAGACCGGCTATGTCGCCCTGCCGCACGCGCATCTCGGCCGTCTCGGCCTCGTCTCGCAGCATCGCGACGTGATCGACCGGGCGCGCGCCATGCGCGACATCTATGCGACGCATCGCGCGACCTATCGCGAGATCGCCGACCGGAAGATGCTGCCGAGCCACACGCTCTACGCTGATCTCGATTTCCAGGCGCTCTGGCTGCTGGCGATCGATTCAGGCGTCGCCGCGATCCTCGCGCATGAGGCGGCGACCGGCGCGCGTTTCGAGACGATCATGAGCCTGAATTTCACCAACCCCTTCCCGTATCTGATGCAGCGCACGGGCGTGCGCCACATCGCGATCGGGGCCGATCCGTTCCGCGCCGTGCCGGCGCTGGAGGCCGACGCGCTGGCGGCCGTCGCAGCGGCCGACCTGATCCTGGAGCCGCTCTGTCCGATCACGGTCGCCAACGAGGCGCTGAAGGCGATCTATGCGCCGGCGATGACCGGCCGGCGCGAGATCGCGCTGGGGACGTGCTGGAAGGGTTATGTGAGGGACGAACTCGGCATCAGGCGCTGAACGGCGTGCTCAGCGCTTGCTCTCGATCACGTCCCAGAGCTGCGCCGCCAGATCCGGCCCGCCGAGCTTCTTGATCGCGCGCACCCCGGTCGGCGCGGTGACGTTGATTTCGGTCAGATTGCCGCCGATCACGTCGATGCCGACGAGCAGCAGGCCGCGCTCGCGCAAGGTCGGGCCGATCGCCTCGCAGATTTCCAGTTCGCGCTTGGACAAATCGGTTGGCTTTGCCGCTCCGCCGCGCACCATGTTGGCGCGCAGATCGCCCTCGGCCGGGACGCGGTTGACCGCGCCCGCCGCCTTTCCGTCGATCAGGATGATGCGCTTGTCCCCGGCCGAGACCTCCTTCATGAAGCGCTGAACCACCCAGGGCTCGCGAAAAATGCCTGCGAAAAGGTCGTAGAGCGAACCGAAATTCGGGTCGTCCTTGCCGGTCTTGAACACGGTCGCGCCGCCATGGCCATAAAGCGGTTTCATCACGATCTCGCCGAATTCGTCGCGAAACGCCTCGATCTCGGCTCTGTCACGGGTGATCAGCGTCTGCGGCATCAGCTCTGGAAAATGCGTGACGAGGATTTTCTCGGGCGCGTTGCGCACCTCGGCCGGGTTGTTCACCACCAGCGTCTTCGGGTGGATGCGCTCCAGCAGATGCGTCGTCGTCACATAGGCCATGTCGAAAGGCGGGTCCTGCCGCAGCAGCACGACGTCGAGCGTCGAGAGGTCGACGCGCTCCTCTGCTCCGGCCGTGAAGTGATCGCCCTCCTGGTCGCGCACCGTGACGGGCCTGATCCGGGCCGTCACCTCGCCGTCGCGCAGAGTCAGCCTGTCGGGCGTGTAGGTATAGAGCGTGTGGCCCCGATGCTGCGCTTCCAGCATCAGCGAGAAGCCGGTGTCCCCGGCGATGCGGATGCGCTCGATCGGGTCCATCTGGATGGCGACGGTGAGGGTCATGGCAGGCGCTCCGGTCATTCGCGCGCTCTTATGGTCCGGCGCGCGCCGCATCGGCAAGTGGGAGCGCGCCTCTCATAGGACAAGCTCGAACACCCCTGCCAGATGCCTCGGCCGGCGCAGCGGCGCGAGGAACACCGCATCCACCCGCAAATCGAAGTCCATCGCCCAGGGGTTCAGCGCCAGCCACTGCCTGACGCGGGCCGCGACCAGCCGGCGCTTCTTCGGCGTGATCGAGACCAGCGCCTCCTCCATCATGCCGCGCCGCTTGACCTCGACGAAGATGACGCAGCGCCCGCGCTTCATGATCAGGTCGATCTCGCCGCCCTTGCCGCCGAATCTGCGCGCCAGCAGCCGGTAGCCCTTCAAGAACAGCCAGATGATGGCGAGCGATTCCGAGCGCCGGCCGAGCGCGCCGGATCGCCTGGCGCGGGCGCTGCGGCCGGCTTTGCTCAAGGCTCCCGCGTCAGTTCGAGCGCGCGGGCATAGACTTTCCGGCGCGGCTGGCCGGTTTCGGCGGCGACTTGCGCGACCGCCTCCTTCAGCGAGACCGATGCGAGGGCCGCCTGCAGCTTTTCGGTGACCGCGTCGCCGGCGGAGACGAGTTCGGTCGCGCCGGGCGGGCCGATGATCACCACGATCTCGCCGCGCGGCTCCTCGTCCGCCTCGTAATGCGCTGCGAGTTCCGCGAGCGGCCCGCGCCGGACGTTCTCGTAGAACTTCGTCAGTTCGCGCGCCACGGCGGCCGGGCGCGGGCCGAGCACGGTCGCCGCATCCGCCAGCATCTGCGCCAGCCGGCGCGGCGATTCGAAGAAGACCAGCGTACCGGGGATGGCGGCGAGTTCGGTCAGCCGCCCGCGCCGCGCCGCCGCCTTCGGCGGCAAAAAGCCCTCGAAGAAGAAGCGGTCTGTCGGCAGGCCCGCCAGCACCAGCGCCGCCAGCACGGCGGACGGGCCGGGGATGCCGGTCACCGGCAGCCCCTCGGCCACGACCTCGGCGACGAGCTTGTAGCCCGGGTCGGAAACCAAAGGCGTGCCAGCGTCCGAAATCAGGGCGAGCCTGCCGCCTTCGCGCAGCTTGCCGAGGATTTTGGGCCGCATCTGCTCGGCATTGTGCTCGTGATAGGGATGGAGCGGCGTCGAGATGCCGTAATGCGCCAGCAGCGTCTTGGAGGTGCGGGTGTCCTCGGCCAGCACCGCATCGGCCGCCGCCAGCGTCGCCAGTGCCCGGAACGAGATGTCGCGCAGATTGCCGATCGGCGTCGCGACGATATGCAGGCCCGGAGCGAGAGGCTCAGCCTCCGCCTTGAGTCCGAAGGCAGTATAGCTCGGCTGGCGCGGGGCAGGCGGGGGGCTCGACATCGTCGCAAACTGCCACAGCCGCGCGGCCAATGCCACGACCGGGCGGCGGCTTGCCCGCCTTGCCGCGATCGCAACCCAGAGTTAACAACTTGAAAATACCATTCCGGACTGGCAGGAAAGCCTCACGGTCGGGGGACTGCGCTGTCGGGTGGGTTCGCGCCGCACCGGCATGGAACGACTGACCCAGGACTGGAGATCCCCCGTGTTGCGTCGCTGGATTAGCGTCTCGGTCTTTTCCGCGCCGGCCGTCAGGTTGGCCGCCCCCGCTTTCGCGCTCTCGCTGGCGCTCGCCGCCTGCAGCGGCGGCACCTCTGGTCTGCCGGGCTTCGACAACCAGCAGGCTCAGCCGCCGGGCGGGAGCGCGCCCACCGGCCAGACCATCGGGCAGGGCAAGGTCCGGGTCGGGCTGATTCTGCCGCTGACGGCGGAAGGCCAGGGCGCGACCGTGGGAAATGCGTTGAAGAACGCCGCCGAGATGGCGCTGGCCGAGTTTCCGGGCGCCGACCTGACGCTGCTGGTCAAGGACGATCGCGGCACGCCCCAGGGCGCGCAGGCCGCGGCCCAGGAGGCGCTGTCAGAGGGGGCGGAACTGATCATCGGTCCGCTCTTTGCCCCGTCCGTGCAGGCCGCGGCGCAGGTCGCGCGCGGCGGAGGCAGACCGGTGATGGCCTTCTCGAGCGACAGCAACGTCGCCGGCCGCAATGTCTATCTGCTGTCGTTCCCGCCCGAGAACGACGTCAACCGCGTCATCGCCTATGCTTCGCAGCAGGGGCGCAAATCCTTCGCGGCGCTGATCCCCGACACGGCCTATGGCAGCGTCGTCGAGGCGGCCTTCCGGCAGGCGGTGGCAGACCGCGGCGCGCGCGCTGTCGCCATCGAGCGTTTCGGCGCGGACGCCAACGCCATGCGCGCGGCGGTGACGCGGCTCAGCCCCGCGCTTGCCCAGGCCGATGCGCTCTTCGTCCCGGCCGCCGCCGACACCATGCCGGCGCTGGGCCTGGCACTGCAGCAGGGCGGCTACGATCCCGCCAAGGTCAAGCCGCTCGGCACCGGCGTCTGGAACGACGCCAATGTCGCGCGCGTGCCGGCGATCCAGGGCGGCTGGTTCGCCTCGCCCGACACGGCGGGCTTCAACGCCTTCGCCGGCCGCTACCAGCAGCGCTTCAACAGCGCCCCGACCCGCACCGCGACGCTCGCCTATGACGCTGTCTCTCTGGCGGCCGCGCTGGCGCGCACGCAGGGCTCGCAGCGGTTTTCCGAGAGCGTCCTGACCAACCCGTCGGGCTTTGCCGGCGCCGACGGCGTCTTCCGCTTCCGGCCGGACGGGCGCGTCGAACGCGGTCTCGCCGTGCTCGAACTGCGCAACGGCCAGATCGTGACGGTCAACGCAGCTCCGCGCGATCTGGGGCCGCGCACGCAGTAAGTCTTACGCTGCCAGGTCAGCCACGACTGCGTCGAGCAGCAGTGCCCCGTCGGGCGTGCAGGCGAGCTTGCCGCCGGGCTTGTGGGCCAGAAGCCCGTCGTCGATCAGGCTTTCGACGCGCTGCGCCTTCAATTCACGCCCCGACAGCGCGGAGAAGATTGCCGGATCGATGCCTTCGACGAGGCGCAGACCCATCAGCAGATACTCGTCGCCCTGCGCTTCGGCGTTGAGCAGTTCGTCCTCGACCAGAGCATGGCCTTCCGCCTCGACGCGGGCGAGCCACGCCTCGGGGCGTTTCTCCGTGGAATGCGCCATCCGGCCATCGGCCGTGACCAGCCGGCCGTGCGCGCCCGGCCCTATGCCGGCATACTCGCCATAGCGCCAGTAGACGAGGTTGTGCCGGCATTCCGCGCCGGGCCTCGCATGATTCGAGATCTCGTAGACCGGCAGACCGTGCCTGGCCGTGATCTCCTGCGTGATCTCGTAAAGCACCGCGCCGGCCTCGTGGTCGGGGATGGCGAGCTTGCCGGCCTTGAACAGCCGCTCGAAGGCGGTGTCGGGCTCGATGGTGAGCTGGTAGAGCGAGAGATGCTCGGCCGCGTGTGACATCGCGAGCTCGAGTTCGGCGCGCCAGAGCGCCGGCGTCTGCTCCGGCGAGCGGGCATAGATCAGGTCGAACGAGTAGCGCTCGAAATATCTTCGCGCGATCGCGACCGCGTCGAGCGCTTCCTGTGTCGAATGCATACGCCCGAGCGCCTTGAGGTCCGCGTCGTTCAGGGCCTGCACGCCAAGCGAGACGCGGTTCACCCCGGCCGCGCGGAAATCGGCGAAACGCCCGGCCTCGACGCTGGTCGGATTGGCCTCCAGCGAGACCTCGCAATGCGGATCGATCGACCAGTGCTCCCCGATCGCATCGAGGATCGCGCCGACCGTGCGGCCCTCCATCAGCGAGGGCGTGCCGCCCCCGAAAAAGATCGAGGACACCGTGCGGCCCGGTGCGAGCGCCGCCCGGTGCGCGATTTCGCGCCGGAACGCCGCGACGAAACGCGCCTGGTCGGGCGGCTGGAGTCGGACATGGCTGTTGAAGTCGCAATACGGGCACTTGGCCAGGCAGAAGGGCCAATGCACATAGATCGCAAAGCCGGCCGCCTTGGTCGGATGGTCAGGGACCATCGGCCGGTCTCTGAGGGCGGCGAACGCGGTCACGCGGGTTTGCGCAGGCAGGCGGCGGCGAGCTGCGCGAAGGCGCGCGCCCGATGCGATAGCGCCTCGTCCGCGCCGCTCTTCACGGTGGTCGTCATCTCGGCGAAAGTCTCTGTATAGCCATCGGGCTGGAAGATCGGGTTGTACCCGAAGCCGCCCGTGCCGCGCGGCGCATCGACGATCGTGCCGAAGACGCGGCCCTCGAACAACTCCTGATGCCCGTCCGGCCAGGCGATCACCAGCGCCGAGGTGAAATGCGCCCGCCGCTGCTCCGGGCTCGTCGCGCCGCGCTTGGCGAGTTCGGCCAGCACGCGCGCCATCGCCGGTCCGAAGTCCTTGCCCGGGCCGGCCCAGTTCGCCGAGAACAGCCCCGGCGCGCCATCAAGCGCATCGACGCAGAGCCCTGAATCGTCCGACAGCGCCGGCAGGTCGGAAGCCTTGCAGGCCGCGACTGCCTTGATCGCGGCGTTCTCGGAGAACATGTAGCCGTCCTCCTCGGGCTCGGGCAGGCCAAGCTCGCCGGCCGAGACGAGCTCGATCCCATAAGGCGCCATCAGCTCGCGCATCTCGACGAGCTTGCCCTTGTTGTGGGTCGCGAGCACGACTTTTCCGGCGAGGCGGCGGCGTCCGCTCATCTCACGCCACCGCCGCCTTCTGCAGCGCAACCAGCTTGCCGACACCGTCCTTGGCGAGCTTCAGCAGCGCAAGCAGTTCGTCCTCGGAGAACGGCGCGCCCTCGGCCGTGCCCTGCACCTCGACCAGGCCGCCTGCGCCGGTGATGACGAAATTCGCGTCGGTCTGCGCGCCGGAATCTTCGATGTAATCGAGATCGAGCACCGGGTTGCCGGCAACGATGCCGCAGGAGATCGCCGCGACATGGTCCTTGAGCGGATTAGCTCCCTTCAGCATGCCGCGCCCCTCCATCCATTTCAGCGCGTCGTGCAGCGCGACCCAGGCCCCGGTGATCGAGGCCGTGCGCGTGCCGCCATCGGCCTGGATCACATCGCAATCGACCACGATCTGGCGCTCGCCGATCGCGGTCAGGTCGACCACGGCGCGCAAACTGCGCCCGACCAGTCGCTGGATTTCCTGCGTGCGGCCTGACGGCTTGCCCGAGGTGACCTCGCGGCGGGTGCGCTCATGCGTGGCGCGCGGCAGCATCGAATACTCGGCGGTGACCCAGCCCTTGCCGGTGCCGCGCAGCCAGGGCGGGCCCTTCTCTTCGACGGTCGCGGCGCAGAGCACCTTCGTCTCGCCGAACGTCACCATGCACGAGCCCTCGGCATAGCGCACGACGCCGCGTTCGAGCGTGACCTTGCGCATCTCGTCGGCGGCGCGTTTGGAGGGTCGCATGGGGTGATCCTGATTGTTTTTGAGTTGGCGGCTTGTAGGCGGTCGGGGACGACGGAGCAAGGTTGGGGCCTGCGCCACGGTCGGCCCTTTCGCATGCCCCTTGATCCTTCGCGGCTCCAAGCCAACAATAAGGTGATGTCGAACCCGCGTTTCCAGCCGGAATGAGCGCCCACACGCCCCGTCCCGAATCCCCCGGCGGCCTGATCGAGACCGATCAGCGCTCGCGCGAGATTTTCCGCCAGATCATCGACGGCTATCTCGCGACCGGCGAGCCGGTCGGCTCGCGCAACGTCGCCCGCCTGCTGCCGATGTCGCTCTCGCCCGCGACCGTGCGCAACGTCATGACCGATCTCGAACTGGCCGGGCTGATCTACGCGCCGCACACCTCGGCGGGCCGCCTGCCGACGGAGCGGGGCCTGCGCTTCTTCGTCGATGCGATGATGGAGGTCGGCAATCTGACCTCCGACGAACGCACCCGCATCGAGGCGCAGATGAAGGCCGCGGCCACCGGCCGCACGCTCGATGGCACGCTGACGGAAGCCTCGGCGCTGCTGTCTGGCCTCTCGCGCGGGGCCGGCGTCGTCGTCACCACCAAGGCCAATGCACGGTTGAAGCACATTGAGTTCGTCAGGCTCGACCCGGCGCGCGCGCTGGTCGTGCTCGTCGCCGATGACGGCACGGTCGAGAACCGGTTGCTGGCGCTGCCGCCGGGACTGCCGGCCTCGGCGCTGACGGAAGCCGGCAACTTCCTCAACGCCCGCATTCTTGGAAAGACGCTGGGCGATCTGCGCCGCGAGATCGCCGAGAAGCGCAGCGAGATGGAGCGCGAGCTCGACGCGCTGACGGCCAGGCTGGTCGAGAGCGGCATCGCCACCTCCTCGGGCCCTTCGAGCGACCGCCACCTGATCGTGCGCGGCCAGGCCAATCTGCTGGAGGATTTACGGGCGCAGGAGGATCTGGAGCGCATCCGGATGCTCTTCGGCGATCTGGAGACCCAGACGGACGTCATCGACCTGCTCTCCCGCGCCGAGGCCGGCGACGGCGTCCGCATCTTCATCGGCTCGGAAAACAAGCTGTTCTCGATGTCGGGCTCGTCGATGGTGGCCGCGCCCTTCCGCGACGCCGAGCAGCGCATCGTCGGCGTCGTCGGCATTATCGGCCCGACAAGACTGAACTACGCCCGCATCGTGCCGATGGTGGATTATACGGCCAAGGTGGTCGGGCGGCTGCTCGATGGCGGGCGCTGAGGCTGGCTGGGCGCGTCTCGCGGCATCGCGAGTTTGCGGTCGAGAACTAGCAGCGCTGATCGCCCGCGCCGGTTGGCATCGCCCGCGCATCGGGCTAACGGTGCCGTCAAAGCGCAACTTCGCGAGACCGTCATGACCGACACGCTCCCCGATCGCCTCTCCTCTAATCCAAACAGCCCGTTCTATGACGAGGAACTCCTGTCCCGCGACGTCGGCATCCGCTTCAAGGGCGTCGAGAAGAGCAATGTCGAGGAGTATTGCGTCAGCGAGGGCTGGGTCCGCCTCACCGCCGGCAACGCCAAGGACCGCTTCGGCAATCCGATGACGGTCAAGCTCAAGGGCGAGGTCGAGCCCTATTTCCGCAAGGCGTCCGAGCCGGAGGCCTGAAAAGGCCGTCAGCGCAGGTCCTTGTAGAAGAAGGTCGAGGCGCAATCGGCCCCGTCCGGTATCAGCGCGAAGCGCGGGATCGTGCCGACCTCGGTCCAGCCGAGCCGGTTGTAGAGCCGCCGCGCCGCGCTGTCGGCATCGGTGTCGAGCACCAGCAGCGTCCGACCGGCCGCGCGCGCCGCAGCCTCGGCCGCCTGCATCAGCGCTTGGCCCAGTCCCTGACGGCGGGCGCTGGAATGCACCAGAACCTTGGCGATCTCGGCCCGGTGCGGCTGGTTCGGCTTGGCGATCAGATGGAGCTGCGCCGTGCCGACGATCGCGCCGTCGCGCAGCGCCGCAAACAGGATGACGCGGCCCGCCTCGATATCGGCGACGACCCCATTCCAGAATATCTCGAAATCGGCATGCGTGTTCCAGTGCATGAAGCCGAGCGAAGCGCCATGGGCGACGCAATCGGCCAGCACCTGCGCCAGGGCCGGGACGGCCTCTCTCGCAGTGGCGGCCGTCATGGTCTCGATTGCGATCATGTCCGCTTCCATCAACGTCGTCCCTCGAAGACCGGGCCATCGCGGCCGGTCAGCACGACGGCATAGCGGGCCGGCGTCGCGCCCGGATTGTGATAGGCGATCGCACCGTCCAGCAGCATCTGCAGGCAGTCGCCTGTCGCCAGCCGGTGTGCGGCCTCGCCCAGCGTCACCACCATTTCGCCCTCCAGGACCCAGATCTGCTGGTCGAGGCGCTGCGTCGCGCGCGCGGCATCGAGCAGCACGCGCCCGCCCGGCGGCATCTCGACCTCGACGATCTCGATCGCCGAGCCGGTTCCAGGCGGCGAGACGCTGCGCCGGACATAGCCGCTTCCCGGATCGGTCCAGACCGGCTGCTCGTCCCGCCTCGCCAAAGGGCTGGCCTGCGTCTCCTCGCGGAACAGCACGGACAGCACAATGCCGAGCCCGACACAGATCCGGTCGAGCAGCGCGGCCGTCGGGCTCGATTCCCCGCGTTCGACCCGCGAGATCATCGCCCGGCTGACGCCCGAGCGCTCCGCCAGTTGGTCGAGCGTCAGGCCGCTGGCAAGCCGCAGGGCTTTGATCCGCGCGCCGAGACGTCGGTCGAGTTCGAGATCGTGCATCGTCTCCATGGCCAGCAGGTTATTCTACTATATAAGATGCTCAAGCCCCGATCTTGGAATCGTGATGGCGCGTGCTGCTTGCATGCTGCAGCCCCTCGCAACGTGATCGGACACCCTCGCGCTCGTGACCCGTTGTGAACGCGGTTTTCACTACATTTCGAGTTGGGCCTCGCGACCCAGCCTCCGTTCCGGCCGGATTTGCGGAAAAGTGACGGGTTTCGCGCATCGTGATGTCAAAGGACGCCGTCAACGGCGCCATCGCAGGGGACGCGACAGGGAGGGGAGGGCGTCATGAACAGGGGACTGGAGTTTCTCGGGCGCTCCGTCGTCCGTTTCATCACCCGCAACCGGCATGACGCCGGTCCGGTCGATGCGAAGGCCCTGGCGCGGCTGAACAATACGCTTCGCCCCGGCGACGTGCTGCTCGTCGAAGGCGGCATGAAGGTCTCGACCGCGATCAAGTATCTGACCCAGTCGACCTGGTCTCATGCGGCGCTCTATGTCGGCGATACAGGTCAGTTCAGCGCCGACGGCGAGCCGCTGGTGCTGGCGGAGGTCGAGATGGACGTCGGCTGCGTGCTCTCGCCCCTGTCTAAATACGGCGCCTTCGGTACGCGCATCTGCCGGCCGGAAGGGCTCGATTCGCGCGGCCGCGAAACCGTCGTCGCCTTTGCGCTCGGCCGGCTCGGCACACAGTATGATCTCAAGAACATCATCGACCTGCTGCGCTGGCTCGTCCCGCTGCCCTGGGTGCCTTCGCGCCTGCGCCGGCGCATGATCGCGATCGGCTCGGGCGATCCGACGCGGGCGATCTGCTCCACGCTGATCGCGCAGGCCTTCGAGGCGGCGCGCTATCCGGTCCTGCCCACGGTCGAATACGCGCAGGCGATGGACGAGGACGATGCGCAGGAGATCCTGCACATCCGGCATCATTCGCTCTACATGCCGCGCGATTTCGACATCTCGCCCTATTTTTCGGTGGTCAAGCCGACGCTGGAGGCCGGCTTCGACTATCGCGCCCTGACCTGGGCGAAGCCCGCGCAGCCCGAGAGCCCGCAGCGCGCGCCGGCCGGCACGATGCAGCCGGCCTGAACGCCGTTCCGGCGGCGCGCCTGCGCCACTGCAAACCCTTGGCGCGATGCGGCAACGCTGCTATCTGCGCCCCATGAGCACCCAGAGTTTCGACAACATCCGCAATTTCTCGATTGTGGCGCATATCGACCACGGCAAGTCCACGCTGGCCGACCGGCTGATCCAGCAGACCGGCACGGTCGCGGCGCGCGACATGAGCGAGCAGATCCTCGACTCGATGGACATCGAGAAGGAGCGCGGCATCACCATCAAGGCCCAGACCGTGCGGCTCGATTACCGCGCGGAGGATGGCAAGGACTACGTCCTGAACCTGATGGACACGCCCGGCCATGTCGACTTCGCCTATGAGGTCTCGCGTTCGCTTGCGGCCTGCGAGGGCTCGCTGCTGGTGGTGGACGCCTCGCAAGGGGTGGAAGCGCAGACGCTCGCCAACGTCTATCAGGCGCTCGACGCCAACCACGAGATCGTCACGGTCCTCAACAAGATCGACCTGCCCGCCGCCGAGCCCGAGCGCATCAAGCAGCAGATCGAGGATGTGATCGGGCTCGACGCCTCCGAGGCCGTGCCGATCTCGGCCAAGACCGGGCTCAACATCGAGGGCGTGCTGGAAGCGATCGTCAAGCGCCTGCCCGCGCCGAAGGGCGACAAGGAGGCCCCGCTCAAATGCCTGCTGGTCGATAGCTGGTACGACGCCTATCTCGGCGTCGTGGTGCTCGTGCGCGTCATCGACGGCGTGCTGAGGAAGGGCATGACCATCCGCATGATGCGCGCCAACGCCTCCTATGGCGTCGACCGCGTCGGTGTGTTCAAGCCGAAGATGCTCGAGGTCAAGGAACTCGGACCCGGCGAGGTCGGCTTCTTCACGGCGTCGATCAAGGAGGTCGCCGATACGGCGGTCGGCGACACCATCACGGACGAAAAGCGCCAGACGCCGCAGGCCCTGCCGGGCTTCAAGCCGGTGCAGCCGGTGGTATTCTGCGGCATCTTCCCGGTCGATGCCGCCGATTTCGAGACCTTGCGCGGCGCGATGTCGAAGCTGCGCCTGAACGACGCCTCGTTCAGCTACGAGATGGAGACCTCGGCTGCGCTCGGTTTCGGCTTCCGCTGCGGCTTCCTCGGCCTGCTGCATCTGGAGATCATCCAGGAGCGGCTGGAGCGCGAGTTCAACCTCAACCTGATCTCGACCGCGCCCTCCGTCGTCTATCACCTGAAGCTGCGCGACGGGACGACGCTCGAACTGCACAATCCCGCCGACATGCCCGATGTGATGAAGATCGATTTCATCGAGGAACCCTGGATCAAGGCGACGATCTTCACGCCCGACGAATATCTCGGCTCGGTGCTGAAGCTCTGCCAGGACCGGCGCGGCGTCCAAACCGACCTCAGCTATGTCGGCTCGCGCGCCAAGGTCGTCTACGACCTGCCGCTCAACGAGGTGGTGTTCGATTTCTACGACCGGCTGAAATCGATCTCGAAGGGCTACGCCTCCTTCGACTACGCCATCACCGATTATCGTGAGGGTGACCTCGTGCGCATGTCGATCCTGGTCAATGCCGAGCCGGTCGACGCGCTCTCCATGCTGGTCCACCGCACCCGCGCCGACGCGCGCGGCCGCGCCATGTGCGAAAAACTCAAGGACCTGATCCCGCCGCACATGTTCCAGATCCCGGTGCAGGCGGCGATAGGCGGCAAGATCATCGCCCGGGAAACCATCCGCGCTTTGCGCAAGGACGTGACCGCGAAATGCTATGGCGGCGACGCCTCGCGCAAGCGCAAGCTCCTGGACAAGCAGAAGGAAGGCAAGAAGAAGATGCGCCAGTTCGGGAAGGTCGAAATCCCGCAGGAGGCGTTCATCGCGGCGCTGAAGATGGATTCGTGAGGCGTCCACTCGTTGTTGTTGAAAAGTCTGGATAGGGCGAGGGCGAGCCCTCGCGCGTTTCCGAACACCTTCGTCAAGCCTGCCGGAACCCCCGCGGCCCGTCCGCGTTCTCTTCCCCGGGTGCGACCAGCCGCCGCGACCGGGGAGTTCGCGGCGCACATGCGGAGGTAACGCAGTGGATAGACGTTCTTTCATTACCACGCTGATCGGCGGATTTACCGCAGCCAGCCTTGGTGGCGTCGCGATGGCGCAGGCGGCCTCGCCCGTCGCACCGAAGCTCGATCCCGTCGATGACGGCGTCAAACTCGACGCCGAGGCTCTCGACAAGATCGACGCCGAATTCTCGCAATATTACTACTACCGCAGACGGCCGCGCTGGCGCCGGCGCTATTACTACCGCCGGCCCTATGGCTACTATCGCCGCCGGCGCTTCTACGGCGGCCGTCGTCGCTTCGACTGGCGCGCCCGCGCGCGTTGATCGCGCCATCCATTGTTCTCGCGTTCGCCCGCCGGTTCGCCGGCGGGCGAACTTTTTCTGGCGAGCCTGCGGCTGCGCTCACGGATCGAGCGCGAGCCTGAACAGGAGCGGCCTGTGGTCCGATCCCAGCCCGGCGGGGCCGATGGTCACGCCTGCGGACCGGAACTGCTGCGACGCCAGCAGGTTGTCGAGCAGCACCACCGGGACGAAGCGGTGGGCGGGCCATGTCATGGCGAATGTGGCGTGCCGGCGCAGCCCCGCATCGCGCGTCAACCTGTCCATCTTCCAGGTGAAGGGGGCGAGGTTGAGATCGCCCACGAGGATTTGCGGCCCTTCGGCCGTTCTCAGCCGCTGCGCCAGGAAACGCGTCTGCGCCTCGTGCCATTGCGGCTCAAATGGGAAGGCGAGATGGAGGCCGGTCACGGTGTAGGAGCGGCCGCTCCCGGCCGGAAAGCTCGCCCAGACCAGCGGCGGCGTCTGCGGGCTGCCGCTGACGAAGCCCCGCGCGGTCGGCTCGGCCTTGGACAAAAGATGGACGCCGCCGGTGTTCTGCGGAAGCGACATGACGAACGGGTAGAGCGCCCGGAGCGGCTCGACGATGCGCGGCGCAAGATCGGCAAACGCCTCCTGCAGCACGACATGGTCGGCATCGACCGCCCGGACATAGTCGACGACGCGCTCGGGCGTCGTGTTGGCATACCAGACGTTGAAGGTGAGGATGCTGATCTGGTCGCGCGAACCGGCCAGCGCGCCGGCCAGCGACGGCGCGGAAAGGCGCAGCGGCAGCAGCATCAGCGCGATGTTGACGAAAGCGAGCGCCGTGCCGGCCGCGACCAGCCGCCGTCGGCTCGTCAGGGCGCAGAGCACCAGCACGGCGAGGCTCGCCGCGACAAGAAAGGGCCGGAACTGATTGACCAGTTCGAGATAGGGGATCAGCGGCGCAAGTCCGCCGAGCAGGGTCGCGGCCGTGCCGGCTCCGACGCCCACCACGGCTGTCCAACGCAGCCAGAGCATCGATCTCACCGCTGCTTGCGACGCTTCGTCTTATGCCGGCTCACAAAGCCGCTCCCAGGCCCCGCAACGCCGCGCGCAGGTCGATCGGCTCGACGAAATGCACCGCCTGCATGCCGACCGCGCGCGCCGCATCGACGTTCTTTTCGCTGTCGTCGATGAAGATGCAGTCCCCGGCCACCAGCTCGTAGCGCTCCAGCAGCACGCGGTAGATCGCCGGGTCGGGCTTGACCAGCCGCTCATGCGCCGAGACGACGACGCCGTCGAAGCTCTGCAGGAACGGGAAACGGATCAGGCATTCCGCCCATTTCTCGCGCGAGAAATTGGTGATGGCGTAGACCTTTTCGCCCTTCGCCTTCAGTTCGGCGAGGATCGCGACGCTGTCGTCGAGCACATAGGGTGCGGTCTCGTGCCAGCGCTGGTCATAGGCCCTGATCTCGCGCTCCCACTCTGGGTGCGCCGCGACCAGCAGCGCCACGGCCTCCTCCCAGGAGCGCCCGCGATCCTGCTCGATGTTCCACGCCGCCGTGCAGACATTGGCCATGAACCAGTCGCGCTTCTTGTCGTCGGGAATGAGGTCGCGATAGAGCAGGCGTGGATCCCAGCGGATGAGGACATTGCCGACGTCGAAGACGATGGTTGGCTGGTTTGAAGGCATGGTCGGGTCCGCAGGTTGCAGGCAGGATCGCAGTCACGCTCTTGTGTGCCGATGTGCGAGACAGAGGCAAGCTCCGTGGCGTATCCGGTGCGCAAGAATGTCAATGGCGGTGACGACGCATGGCGACTGCCAGCCTGAACAGCTATCTGCCCTGGCTCGACCGGCAGGGCCGCTTTTCCGCGCTGCGCGCGGCCGCCTTCGCGCTCGTCGTCGTCCCGGCGCTGATCCTGGCCTGGCAGGCATGGACGCACCAGCTCGGCTCCAAACCCTGGACCCGCGCCGTCCATGACACCGGCACGGAGGCGATGCGGCTTTTGCTGATCACGCTCGCCGTCTCGCCGCTGCGGAAGATTCTCGACTGGGGCAAGCTGATCGGCGTGCGCCGCATGCTCGGCCTCTCCGCGCTCGCCTATGCGGCCGCGCATCTGACGCTCTACTGCATCGATCTCGCCTTCGACTGGGGGCTGATCGTCTCCGAGATCGTCAAGCGCTTCTATCTGACGGTCGGCATTGTCGCGCTCGCGGGGCTGGTCGCACTTGGCGTCACCTCGACGGACGGCATGATCCGGCGCATGGGGACGAAGAACTGGCAGCGCCTGCACAATCTCGTCTATCTGATCACGGGCCTGAGCCTGCTGCATTTCGCGCTGCAGTCGAAGATCGACGTCACCGAGCCTGCACTGATGAACGGCCTCTTCGCCCTGCTGCTGCTCTATCGCGGGCTCGCCCGCTGGAAGATCGGCTTTTCCACGCCGGTGCTGGTCGCCGCCGCGCTCGCCACGGGCCTCGCGACCGCGCTGTGCGAAACCGCCTGGTACGCGCTGACCACCGGCGTATCCGCCTGGATGGTGTTTCAAGCCAATCTCGACGTCGTGGCCTATCAGGACTTGGGTTTTCTGCGGCCGGGCCACTGGGTGGCGCTGACTGGTCTCGTCGTCGCGGGGCTGCACGCCTGGCGCGCGCCGGCTGTCAGACAACCACGCGGGCGGCGGGCTGCTGTTTCGCCTGTCGCGGATCGGCTCTCATCATGAGGAGCGAGGTTGGCAGCGCCCGCCTGAGCCTCTAACCCTTGGCACATGCCTGCCGATCTCAAAGCCCAGCCGGTCGAGGATGTCGCAGCGGCCGAACTCGCGGCCGAGGGCGTCTCGCCGTCGGCCGGCGCTTCGCCGTTCGTGCCGCTGCGCCAGCCGGTCTTCCGCGCCGTCTGGTTCGCCAGCCTCGCCTCGAATTTCGGCGGTTTGATCCAGGCTGTCGGCGCGTCCTGGCTGATGACGTCGATTGCGGCCTCCGCCGATCTCGTCGCTCTGGTGCAGGCCTCGACCACGCTGCCAGTGATGCTGTTCTCGCTGGCGGCGGGCGCGATCGCCGACAATTACGACCGCCGAAGAATCATGCTGACCGCACAGTTCTTCATGTTCGCGGTCTCGATCGGGCTGGCCCTCTTCTCCTGGTTCGGCTGGCTGACGCCCTGGACGCTGCTGGCCTTCACCTTCCTGATCGGCTGCGGCACGGCGCTGAACAATCCGGCCTGGCAGTCCTCGGTCGGGGACATGGTCCCGCGGCAGGACGTGCCCGCCGCGGTGACGCTGAACAGCGTCGCCTTCAACATCGCCCGCAGCGTCGGCCCCGCGATCGGCGGCGCGATCGTGGCGGCCTCGGGTGCGTTCGCAGCCTTCGCCATCAACGCGGTGAGTTACGTCGCGCTGCTCGCCGTGCTCTGGCGCTGGACCCCGCCCAAGGTCGAACGCCTGTTGCCGCGCGAGACGCTGTGGATCGCGATGAGCGCCGGCCTGCGCTATGTCGCGATGTCGCCCAACATCCGCAGCGTCATCCTGCGGGCCTTTGCCTTCGGCTTTGGCGGCATCGTCGTGCTGGCCTTGTTGCCGCTGATCGCGCGCGACCTCGTCAAGGGCGGCCCGCTGGTCTTCGGCGTGCTGCTCGGCGCGTTCGGGGCCGGCGCGGTCGCCGGCGCGTTCCTGAGCGCGCGCCTGCGCCGCATGCTGACCACCGAGGCGCTGGTGCGGCTGACCTTCGCCGCCTTCGCGGTAGCGGTCGCGGTGATGGCGGCCAGCACCAGCCTCTGGCTGACCATGCTGGCGCTCTGCGTCACCGGCGGTTCATGGGTCATGACGCTCTCGACCTTCAACGCCACGGTGCAACTCTCGGCCCCGCGCTGGGTCGTCGGCCGGGCGTTGGCGCTCTACCAGATGGGCGCGTTCGGCGGCATGGCGCTTGGGAGCTGGGTCTGGGGCCGGGCGATCCTTCATATCGGCACCGAGCAGACGCTGCTGGTCGCGGCGTTTACGCTGTTGGCTGGCGCTGCGCTCGGCCTTCGCTATGCCTTGCCGCCGCTGGAGGCGCTCAATCTCGATCCGCTCAGCCGCTGGCGCGAGCCCAAGGTGGCGGTCGATATCGAGCCGCGCAGCGGCCCGGTCATCGTCACGATCGAATACATCATCGCGGAAGAAGACGTCGTCGCCTTCCTGGGGGCGATGGCCGAGCGCCGCCGTATCCGCCGCCGCGACGGCGCGCGGCACTGGGCGCTGCTGCGAGACCTGACCAATGCCGAACTCTGGATCGAGCGCTACGACAGCCCGACCTGGGTCGAGTATGTCCGCCAGAACCAGCGCGTTACGCAGGCCGACGCCGAGATCGGCGAGCGCGTCCGCGCCCTGCACAAGGGCCCGGTCCCGCCGGTGGTCCACCGCATGATCGAGCGCCAGACCGGCTCGCTGCCGGGCGCGCGGCCCAGCCCCGCGCCGACGCTGACCGAGACCGGCCCACACTGACGCGCCCATCTGTCATTCCGGCGGCGCGCCGATAGCGCGCCCCCGAATGACGAGACATGTCACCCGACGATCCACAGCCCCGCCAGACCGACCATTCCCACGATGATCCGCCACCAGGCGAAGAGCGCGAAGCCCCGCTTCGAGACATAGTCGAGGAAGACCCGGACCACGACCAGCGCCGAGCAGAACGCCGCGACGAAGCCGACGCCGATCAGCACCGTGTCGTCGAAGGTCAGGATCTTGTAGTTCTTGAGCAGGTCGTAGGCGAAGGCGCCCGCCATGGTCGGCATGGCGAGGAAGAAGGAGAACTCGGCCGCCGAACGCTTGCTCGCCCCCAGCAGCATCGCGCCGACGATGGTCGAGCCCGAGCGCGAGACGCCCGGAATCATCGCCAGGCACTGGACAAGGCCGATCTTGAGATACATCGACAACGGAAAGGCCGTGGCGTCGCTGTGCTTCACCTCGAGCTCGAGTTCGTCGACCACCATCAGCACGAGCCCGCCTGCGATCAGCGAACAGCACACCAGGAACGGATTGAACAGCGCGCTCTTGATGAAGCCGTGCAGCACGGCTCCGATCAGCGCGGCCGGCAGAAAGGCGACGAGCACGCCGATGACGAAGCGCCGCGCGGCGGGGTCCGAACCCAGCCTGAGCGCGATATCGAGCAGGCGGCGGAAATAGACCAGCATGATCGCCAGGATCGCGCCGAGCTGGATCAGCACCTCGAAGGTCTTGCCGTTCGATTCGAAGCCGAGGAAATGACCGAGCAGCAGCAGATGCCCGGTCGAGGAGACAGGGAGAAACTCCGTCAGCCCCTCGACGATGCCGAGCACGATCGCTTCGAACAGGTTTTCCATGGCGAGGGTCTCTGGGACGGGTCGGCGCAGCCGGGTCGGCCTCGGGAGAGGTAAACCGGCCTATCTCTTGCGCCCAGCCTCTTTGCGAATTGGTTACCACTTCGCCAAGACGACCGGGTCAAATCGAAGCGAAGACGGGGCGGTGGCTTGTGAGCCGGCAGTCTCGGGACTATAGCAGGCGCCGACAACACGCGTCTCGCGCATGACTGCGCCACGTTTCTCCCTCGGCCCCGCTTGCGCCGCATCCGCCTGTTTCAAGAGTGCCATGGCGACGCTTCACCACTATCCGCTGTGCCCGCATTCGCGTTTCGTCCGGCTCGTCCTGGCCGAGTTCGGCCTTGAGGCCGATCTCGTCGAGGAGCGCATCTGGGAGCGCCGGCGCGAGTTCCTGGAGATGAACCCGGCCGGAACGACGCCGGTGTTTCGTGAGGATTCAGGCCTTGCCGTGCCCGGAGCAGGCGTCATCGCCGAGTATCTCGACGAGACGCGCGGGCTGGCCCTCGGCCAGAACCGGCTGATGCCTGACGGCCCCGCCGAGCGCGTCGAGGTCCGCCGCCTTCTCGACTGGTTTAACGGCAAGTTCGACGCCGAGATCACCGGCCCGCTCGTGCTGGAAAAGGTGATGAAGCGCTTCATGGGGCGTGAGGAGGGCGGCGGCCCGCCCGAAATGGGCGCGATCCGCGCAGGGCGCGCCAATGTGCGCTATCATCTGCGCTACATCGCCTGGCTCACCGCCAAGCGGAACTGGCTGGCCGGGCCCGATCTGAGCTATGCCGATCTCGCCGCCGCGGCGCATCTTTCCTGCGTCGATTATCTCGGCGACGTGCCCTGGGACGAGGACGAGGCCGCGCGCGCATGGTATGCGAGGATCAAATCCAGGCCGAGCTTCCGGCCGCTGCTGGCGGACCGCGTGCCGGGAATGGCCCCGAGCGCCCATTACGACGACCTGGATTTTTGAAGGCCGAACGGCTCAAGCAGGCTGTCCTATCACGTGCGCTGGCCGAAGGCTTTTCCGTCGCGCGCGTCGCGGCGGCGGACTCGATCCCGCAGGTTCCGGGCCAACTTCATGAATGGCTCGCTGCCGGCCATCACGGCGAGATGGGCTGGATGGCGGAGCGCGTCGCGGAACGCGCCGCCCCGCAGGCGCTCTGGAGCGAGGTGCGCTCGGTGGTCATGCTCGGCATGAGCTACGCCCCGGACTTGGACCCGCTCGCGATCCTGGCTGAAACCGACAAGGCGGCGATCTCGCTCTATGCCCGCCGGCGGGATTATCACGACGTCATCAAGGGCAAGCTCAAGAGCGTCGCCGGCTTGCTGGCGGCGCGCGGCGGGGCGGACGTCAAGGTCTTCGTCGATACCGCGCCGGTGATGGAAAAGCCGCTGGCGCAGGCCGCCGGCCTCGGCTGGCAGGGCAAGCATACGGTTCTGGTCTCGCGCGAGCACGGCTCCTGGCTGTTCCTCGGCGCGATCTATACCACCGCCGAGCTTCCTGCCGACGAAGCCGAACAGGATCATTGCGGCTCCTGTACGCGCTGCCTCGCCATCTGCCCGACCGACGCGTTCCCGCAGCCTTACCAGCTCGATGCCCGCCGCTGCGTCGCCTATCTGACGATCGAGCATCAGGGCCATATCGACGCCGAACTTCGCCCCGGCATCGGCAACCGCGTCTTCGGCTGCGACGACTGCCTCGCCGTCTGCCCCTGGAACAAATTCGCCGAGGTGGCCAAAGAAACGCGGCTGGCGCTGAAGGATGATCTCGCCGCCCGGCCGCTCGCGGAACTGGCCGCCCTCGACGATTCCGCCTTCCGGACGCTCTTCGCCGGCACGCCGGTCAAGCGCACCGGCCGCGACCGCTTCATCCGCAACGTTCTGATCGCGATCGGCAACAGCGGCCGGCCCGACCTTGTCGAAAGCGCCGAGGCGCTGCTCGACGATCTCTCGCCGCTGGTCCGCGCCATGGCGGTCTGGGCGCTGGGCCGGCTCGCGCCCGGCCGGGCCGCCCTGCTCGCAACCGCGCGCCTCGCCGCCGAGCCCGATGCTGCCGTTCATCACGAATGGCTCGCCGTCTCGTCCCCGCCGGATCGTGCCGCATGAAGCTCGTCATCCTCGGTCTCGGCTATAGCGCCGGGTTCTTCGCGCGCGCCGCGATAGTGCAGGGCTGGCAGGTCACCGGCACGGTGCGCTCGGCCGACAAGGCGGCGAAACTCAGCGGCGAAGGCATCCCGACGCTGGTTTTTGGAGGCTTCGCCGTGTCCTCGCGGCTCTCGGCCGCGATCACAGAGGCCGACGCGGTTCTGGTCTCGGTCCAGCCGGGCGAGGACGGCGATCCGGTTCTGGCCGCCCTGTCCGCCCAACTCGAAGCAGCGCCCACCCTGCGCTGGATCGGCTATCTCTCGACCATCGGCGTCTATGGCGACCATGGCGGCGCATGGATCGACGAGACGGCTGAAACCCGGCCCGGCTATGCCCGCTCAAAGCTCAGGCTCGAGACCGACGAGGCCTGGCTCGCCTTCGGGCGGCGCACCGGTAAGGCCGTGCAGATTTTCCGGTTGTCCGGCATTTACGGCCCCGGCCGCAACGCCATCGTCAATCTGCGCGAGCGCACGGCGCGCAGGCTGGTCAAGCCGGGTCAGGTCTTCAACCGCATCCATGTCGCGGACATCGCCGGCGTGCTGCTGGCCTCGCTGGCGCGGCCGCGCAACGGTGCGGTCTACAACGTCACCGACGACGAGCCCGCCCCGCCGCAGGATGTCGTGACCTTCGCTGCCGGGCTGATCGGGCTCAAACCGCCGCCCGAGCAGGTCTACGACGCGTCGAAACTGTCGCCGATGGCGGCGAGCTTCTACGGCGAGAACAAGCGCGTCTCGAACGCGCTGGTGAAGCGGGAGCTGGGCTACGTCTTCCGCTATCCGAGCTACCGCGAGGCGCTGGCCGCGCTCGTGGCTGCTGGCGAGTGAGCTGCGCTTACGCCGCGTAGCGTTGGCCCTCGTCGCCATAGTAGTCGACATAGCGCCGGTCGATCGCGGCCACCGGCAGGATCACCAGCACGTCGGTCGTGCCGAACTGCCGGTCGATCACGGCCCCCGAGCCGAAGCGCGCGCCCAGCCTGAGATAGCCCTTGATCAGCGGCGGGAGCTGCTTCAGCGCCAGCTTGGCGTCGAGGGTGGCGGCCGGCAGCCGGTCCATCGCGACATGGCGCTCGGGCCGCGCGGCTGCGCGCCACTCGCCCTCGGCGCTAGCGTGGTGGTGCAGAAAGCTCAGCGGCAGCGCCAGCGCATCCGGGTCCGACCCCTCGAAGCTGGCGCAGCCAAACATCGCGTCGATGCGGTGATGGCGGATATAGGCCCAGATGCCGTGCCAGAGCAGTTCGACCGTCTTCTTGGTGCGGTAGGGTTGCAGCACGCAGGAGCGGCCGAGCTCGAGGAAGCGTGCGCCGGGATGCCGCGCGATCAGCGGGCCGAGGTCGAACTCGCCTTGCGTGTAGAAGCCGCCGAGCCGGTTCGCCGCGCTCTGGCGCATCAGGCGATAGGTGCCCACCACCTTGGAACGCGTCCCGCCGAAGCGCCCGCGCGCCGCATGGTCGATCACGAGCAGATGATCGCAGGCGGCATCGAACCGGTCGGCGTCGCGGCGGAACATGCGCGAGACGGCGTCGGGCCTGGCCGACATCTCCTGATAGAACACCCGGTAGCGCAGCCGCTGCGCGCGCCAGACCTCGGACGGGCCGCGCGCCAGACGGACTTCCAGCGAGCCGCAGCGGCCGAGCGTGCCGGTGAGCGCATCCTCCGGCGCGGGCCAGCGGCCGATCCGGCGCATAGCGTCGCCGGAGATCAGCTTGAAGGGGAGCCGCGACAGGAGCGGGTGGCCGGCCGGCAGGCTCTTGGCCGAAAGGGCCTTGGCCGGAAGACCCTTTGCCGGCTGCCTCAGGCCGCGGAAAACATCGAACGCCATGGCGCTATTGTTCCTTTGCCGACGATTCTGGCAATCGGAAACGCTAGCGCCGCGTAATTGACAGGATCGCGACAGGATTGCGTCAGCCCGGTGACTTGAGCCGGGCCTGACGTCGTCGTCAGCCGGCCAGTTCGAGCGTAGGGCGGTTGCCGATCCGGCCGATCCAGCGCGCCAGCGCCGTGCGCTCCAGCGGTTTGGCGAGGCAGTCGTCCATGCCGGCCGCCAGCGCCGCCTTGCGATCGGAGGCCGCGACATTGGCGCTGACCGCGATCAGCGGCAGCCTCGTCTCGCCGCGCCCGGCCTCGATCGCGCGGATGGAGCGCGCCACGGAGAGACCGTCCAGCTCCGGCATGCGGATGTCGAGCAGGCAGAGGTCGAAAGGCTGGGCGTTCGGCGCAAGGCTGTCCTCCAGCGTCCGCAATGCGGCTTTGCCGTCGCGGACCCATACCGCCGAGCAGCCGAGCCGCTCCAGCGTCCGCGTCGCCAGCAGCGCGTTGATCTCGTTGTCCTCCGCCACCAGCACGCGCAGGCGCGGCCCGGGCTGGCCGGCCGGCTGGGCGTCCCCCGCCGGCGGGATTTCGACCGTCGTCTGGCTCGGACGCGGCGAGAGCCGCTCATAGAGTGTGCGCGCCCTGACCGGCTTGATCAGGAAGCCGGTGAATCCGGCGGCCGCAGGCAGGCCGAATTCGCGCCGCTGCAATGGCGACAGGAGGATCAGCCGCTCGGGCACGCCGCGTCCGCGCGCCATCTCGGCGATCGTCCTGACCGACGCATCGCCGAGCGCCAGGTCGACCAGCACCGCATCGAAACGCGCGCTCGCGAGCAGGGTCGACGCCTCATCGGCCGTCACGGCGCGCACGACGGTCGCCCCCGTCGCGAGCATGGCTTCGGCCAGGAACCGGGCGCTGAATGGGGCGGGCGAGACCAGCAGCATGCTTTTGCCGCCCCAGTCCGGTGTCGCGGCACTGGCCGGAGCATCGGCGGCGACCAGCGGCAGCGCAAGCCGGAAGACCGCGCCCTCGCCGGGCCGGCTTTCGACATCGACGGTTCCGCCCATCAGGGTCGCGAGCCGGCGCACGATGGCGAGCCCCAACCCTGTGCCTCCGTGCTGATGGGCCGACGATTGCTCGGCCTGCTCGAACTCTTCGAAGATCGCATCGAGCCGGTCGGCCGGAATGCCCGGACCGGTATCGGCGACGGTGATGACGAGGCGCTCTTCATGCCGCGACAGCCTGACGCCGACGCCGCCGCTCTGCGTGAACTTGATCGCATTGCCGACGAGGTTGAGCAGGATCTGACGCAGCCGGTCATGGTCGCCGATGATATGGCTTGGCAGATCGGCCGAGACCAGCGTCGCCACCTCGATCCCCTTGGCCTGGGCGCGCGGGGCCATCAGTTCGGCGACAGTCTCGACCATCAGCGCGAGATCGAAGCGTGTCTCCTGCAGCTCCAGCTTACCGGCCTCGACCTTGGCGAAGTCGAGGATGTCGTCGACCAGCGCCAGCAGCGCCTCGCCGGACGTGCGCAGCGCCCTGACATAGGTGGCCTGCTCGGGGTCGAGCCGCGTGTCATCCAGCAGGTCCGCCATGCCCAGGATGCCGTTGAGTGGCGTGCGGAACTCGTGGCTGACCGTGGCGAGGAAGCGCGACTTGGCCTCGTTCGCGCCCTCCGCCCGGGCGCGGGCTTCGACCAGGGCCTGCTCGCTAGCGATGCGGGCCGAGATGTCGCGGCCGACGCGCTGCAGCACCGTCTTGCCATGGGCGACCGGAACGGCGGTCTCAACCCAGGAAATCCAGCGTTCGGTGACGCCGTCGCCATCGGGTGCGGCGAGGCATTCGTCGAAGACGCGCGCGCCGTCGTCGAGCGTGTCCGCCGGGCGCAGTGCGATCCGCCTGGGCTCGTCGGTCGCGCCGATCACGCTGGTCTCGTCCAGCCCGAGCAGCGCGGCATAGGCGGCGTTGGCGTAAACAATGCGGTTGCCGTCGCGCCGTACGATCAGGTCGCCCTGCGCCTCGATCAGGCTGCGATAGCGCTCTTCGCTGTCGGCCAGCGCCCAGAGCCGGTCGTTCAGCGTCTCGACGTCGCGGGCAAGCTCCGTCGCCTGCGCGATCGTCCGGGCGCGCTGCATCGCCATGACGATCAGGCCGACGCAGGCCAGAACCGCGATGGCGGCGACGATCGACTGTGTTGCGTTCGACGACAGGATGTCCATGACGACAAGCTGTAGCAGCCGCGCCTTGAGAAAGAGTTTGGCTTATCCTCGAAGTCTAGGGATCGCGTGATGCAATTCGTTAACGATGGCAAAAGCTTGCGTCACGCCGCCTGCGCCACCTGATCGACGCGCGAGCGGTAGGACAGCGCCTCGGCCAGATGAATGCGGCCGACCTTGTCCTGCCCGTCGAGATCGGCCAGCGTGCGCGCCACCTTCAGCACGCGGTGATAGGCGCGCGCGGTCAGGCGCATCGCATCGGCCGCATCGCGAAGCAAAGCAAGACCGGCGGAGTCGGGCCGGGCGACCTCGTCGAGCACATTGGCCGGACAGGCGGCGTTGGTGCCGATGCCGGGCAGGCCGAGCGCCGCATAACGCTGGGTCTGCAGCCGCCGCGCGGCGGCGACGCGCGCCGCGATCTCGGCCGAGCCCTCGCTGGCGGCGGGAAGGATCAGGTCGGCGGCGGTCACCGCCGGCACGTCGATGGTGATGTCGATCCGGTCCAGCATCGGGCCGGATATGCGCGTCTGGTACTGCGCCATGCAGCGCTCATTGGGCTGCCTGCGACAGGCGAAGCCGGGCTCCGTCGCCCGTCCGCAGCGGCACGGGTTCATCGCCGCGACGAGCTGAAAGCGCGCCGGATAGACGGCGCGGTGATTGGCGCGCGAGATCAGCACGTCGCCGGTCTCCATCGGCTGGCGCAGCGCATCGAGCGCCTGCGCCTGGAACTCGGGCAACTCGTCGAGGAAGAGCACGCCGTGATGGGCGAGCGAGACCTCGCCGGGCTTCGCCTGCAGCCCGCTGTGAAGTTCCACAATAGCTGAGACTGGAGGATTCGACTTTTCAAATGCTTGTGGGAGATTCGGTCACAGTTGCTGAGATCG
This sequence comes from Rhizobiales bacterium CCH3-A5, assembly GCA_001556025.1. Lineage (GTDB taxonomy): Bacteria > Pseudomonadota > Alphaproteobacteria > Rhizobiales > Beijerinckiaceae > Allobosea. The sequence goes on along the minus strand of LSIB01000156.1, from coordinate 125,799 downwards.
GATACCCACAGAAAATGAGACTGCCTGACGTTTTGCCGGAGAAGATGGGACCGGATCTGCGCGTCCCCGCGCGGACCATTCCCATGGGACGGCGAAGCGTTACGGGACGAGTGATCGTCAGAGGCAAGGCGATCGGATGCGAGTCGAACCTAGAGCACGACTTCCTTGTCCGGCTCGCCATGGACCCGACTGTTGCAGACGTCCTGGAGCAACCGGTCACGATTCCCTACGTCGACATGAAAGGACGCAGGAGCCGCTACACGCCCGACTTCTTGGTCCGGTACGTGTGCGGCCACCAGATCCTCTGGGAGGTAAAGTTCGCCGACGAGATCAAGACCGAGCGCAAGCGCTTGAAGGCCCGCTTGGTCGCGGGCCGCAGCTTCGCCGCTGAGCACGGCCTTCGCTTCAGACTGACCACCGAACGGCTGATCCGCGCGCCCGACTTCAAGAACCTCACCTTCCTGCGCGGCTTCCTTGAGAACCACGAGGAGCCTGAGGTCGAGGCCGCGATCCTTGCCGCGATCCGTCGAGAGGGAACCTCGAGCCCTCGCCGGGCAATCGACGCGGCCTTCTCGAACGATGCCGATCGCCAAACAGCCATCGCGCCGCTGTGGCGGCTCGTGGCGAACGGCATCGTCATCGCAGACCTCATGCACCCCTTGACGATGATCTCTCCGATCAGCGCGAGGGACCCATGAACCTTGCCCAGCGAACCCTCTCCCTGGACATCGGCTCCATCGTGTCATGCAGGGGCCGCGACTGGCGCGTGACACACGTACCGGCCTCTGACCACGTCCTCGCCGAAGACCTCGAGACCGGCAGCCGCGATCGCTTGACCGTCCAAGAGATCCTCGATGGAGCATCTCCTTCGCCAGAAGTTCCTCAAACCGAAGCGGTGGAACGACCCGACCTCTCCGATTTCACCGAAGAGCAATGGGCCGAGGCGACGCGGCGATACAAGATCATCGAGAGCCTGGTCGACAAGGAAGACCTGAGCCGCTCGGACGTGGCCGCGATGGCAAAGAGGTCAAGAGCCTCCACCAGCACCCTCTACCGCTGGCTCGGCGACTACCGCACGACGCGCCAGATCTCGGCCCTGATAGCTGCGAGACGCGGGCCAAAGAAGGGCACGAAACGGCTTGATCCGAACGCCGAGCTCGTCATCCGGACAGTCATCGAGGACACCCTCCTCACCAAGCAGCGGCAGAAAGCATCCACCGCCATCGTCGAGATCCGCAAACGCTGCCGCAGCGCCGGGATCACGCCACCGCCCGAAAGCACCATCAGGCGCCGCTTCGCAGAGATCCCAGCCGCCGCAATGCTGCGTCGGCGCGGCCACCATGAGGAGGCCGCAAACAGGTTCAGACCGATCATCGGTCACTTCCCAGGAGCCGAGCAGCCCCTGGCGGTCGTCCAGATGGACCACACCAAGCTCGACGTCATCGTCGTCGACGACACGACGAGGCGCCCGCTCGGGCGGCCGTACATCACGGTCGCGCTGGACGTCTACAGCCGCATGGTCCTAGGCTTCTACGTGTCCATGGAGGCCGCCGGCGCGATGGCGGCGGGCCTGTGCCTGACGATGGCGATCCTGCCCAAGGACCGGTTCCTGGACGCCGTCGGCGTCTCAGGAAAATGGCCGGCCTACGGGCTGATGCGCTCCGTCCACTTGGACAACGCCAAGGAGTTCCGGGGGAACGTCCTCAAGCGCGCCTTCGACGAGTACGCGATCGACCTCAAGCTGCGCCCGGCGAAGACGCCGCACTTCGGCGGGCACATAGAGCGCTTCATGGGCCGGCTCGCCAACCTCATGCACACGCTGCCGGGCACGACCTTCTCAAGCCCGTCCAAACGGAAGGGGTACAACGCCGAGAAGGAGGCGACCCTCACCCTTGGCGAGGTCGAGCGCTTCATCACCGAGTTCATCGTGAACGTCTACCATCGCGAGTTCCACGACGGGATCAAGATGACCCCGATCGACCGCTGGACGTCGGCGATCGCGGGCGACGATCTCACACCAGGCATCGGGCTCCCGAAGATCCCGGCCGACGCCCGCAAGCTGGCGATCGACTTCCTCCCCTTCGAGGAGAGGACGATCCAGAAGTACGGCCTCGTCATCGAAGGCATCCACTACTACCACGAGGTCCTCAGCCCACTGATCGGCTCTCAAGACCCGGTCACGGGCAAGCCCCGGAAGTACGTGGTGCGATACGACCCGCGCGACATGAGCCAAGTCTACCTCTCCGATCCGGATACGGCGTCGACCCATCCGATCCCCTATCGCGACACCTCCCGGCCGAAGGCAAGCCTCTGGTCGATCCGCCAGGCGACGGCGGAGGCCCGCAAGCGAGGCCTCGCGACCGTCGACGAAGACGCGATCTTCGCCGCCCTCGACCGTCAGGACGCCCTGGTGGCGGAGGCGGCCGCGACGACGAAGGACGTCCGCAAGACCTTCCAGCGCCGCGTCACGACCAACGGACCGGCCGTCGCCAAGACCGCACGGCAGGCGCCGACCAGCCATCCAGCGCGGCAAATCCATCCGGCTCCGGCACCTGTCGCGCAAGACGGCCTGGAGAGCCTCTTCGCGACGCCTGCCGTGCCATTCGACGACATCGTCGTCTCGAAGCCGCGCAATGAAGGGGCCGACGAATGACCGCATCCGCCAAGACCCCAGCCGCCTCCCTCGCGCACCTCGGCCCGGACCGCCAGGACATCGCCATCCTGACGAGCCAGGAGCGCATCCGGCTCGCCCGTGAGGACGCCTGGATCGGCTACAGCGCCGCCAGGAGCGGCCTCCAGCGGATCGAGGACCTGCTGGACCATCCCAAGTCGCCGAGGATGCCAAACATCCTCGTCGTCGGCGACAGCGGCAACGGCAAGACGTCCCTGATCGGTCGCTTCCGCGAGCTGCACCCGCCGACCATCAAGTCCAACGGTCGCGGCGAGCAACCCGTCGTCGTCATGACAATGCCGGCGGAGCCCTCCGAAGCCCGCTTCTGGAGCGACCTCATTGCCGCCATGGGCGTCGCCCGGAACGATTCCGGCTCCGTGCAGGCGAAGATGAGCCAGGCCATGCTCCTGCTCCAGAGCCTCCACTGCCGGATGCTGGTCATCGACGAGATCCACAACGTCCTGAACGGCAACCTGCCCAGGCAGAAGCAGCTACTGGCCATGCTGAAGAACCTCGGGAGCAAACTAATGATCCCGATCGTCGTGGTCGGCACTGAGGCCGCCAAGCGCACACTCCAGACCGATCCGCAGCTCGCCAACCGCTTCGAAGCCATCGTCTTGCCGAAGTGGGAGCTCAACAAAGAATTCCGCGACCTGCTCGCCTCGTTTGAGCGCGTACTGCCGCTACTCGAGCGATCAAATCTGTCAGCGCCGGAGATAACCTTCCCGCTGTTCGAACTGTCCAAGGGCTCCATCGGCCAGCTGACGCGGGTGCTCCGCAGGGCTGCCGTGGAAGCCATCAGGAACGGCGACGAGAGTATCACGCCCGAGATCCTGGCGGGCCTCGACGCCATCGACCTGGGAGGCGTCTGATCGTGCCATGACAGCCCAGCGGAAGCCCCGGACCACGCAGTGGACGTTCAAGCTGTCGCCACTCCCCGACGAGTTGCTGTCGTCATGGCTGTGCCGCGTCGCCCACGCGCACGGCATGACGCCGCACGCCTTCACGACCCTGCACTGGCCCGCGGTCGCCGTCTGGAACCGGGACATCGACAGAAGCGCGACTGAGGAATGGCTGGCCGACGTTGCCGAGGCGGCCGGCCTCGCCTTGGACGCGGTCCGCAACCTAACGCTGCGCCCGCTCATGGACATCCTCGCCAAAGGCGGGAACCAGGAGGACTCGGACCATATCCGGGGAAACGCGCCGCTCGTCCTCTCGGCAGGCGTCTGGCACCGCAGGAGGCTTCTGCCCGCCCTTCAATTCTGTCCGATCTGCCTGGCCCATGGCGAGCCGTACTTCCGGAGATCCTGGCGCCTGGCGACCACGGTGGGCTGCACGACCCATAAAGCCCCCCTGCGTGAACGCTGCGTGTCGTGCAGCGTCCCGGCCAGCCCTCATCGCGCGCCCGTCGGCCGCATGGTCGAATGCCATGACTGCGGCAACCCTCTGGACCTGTTCGCGATCAGCATGGCCGGCCGGTCACCGGCGGGTCCGCTCAGCATGGGCGCCCGCGGCTTCGTCACGGCCCTCGGCCTGCAGCACCGCCTCGAATGCGCGCTGGTCCCTGACAACGACGCCACCGGGGCGCCCGTCCCGGCCAAGCCATTCGATGGTCCAGAAGGATTTGCGGTCATGCGCAGCCTGATCAGCGCCACGACCTCGAAGGACGCGCACATCAAGCTCCGGCGCGCTCTCGACGACTGTACCCCGCCCTGGCGGGGAATTGAGCATGGCAAGCAGTTCGAGAAGATCGGGACGCAGGAGCGGGCCCAGTGGATGGAGACGATCGCCTGCTGGACCACCGATTGGGCCAAGCGCTTCGGACATGGCGCGGAATCCGCCGGCATCACCCAGCGCACCTTCGCGCGCCTAGCCCAACCCAACGTCCTCGCCAAGGAGGTCAGGCGGCTGAAGGCCGGCGTCCAGCGAAAGCGAAAGCCCTGGAGCAGTATCCTGAACGACGCGACGATGCGGAAGCTGAAGCGCACCGACCCGGCGGCTTGGCGCCAGCTCAGGGCGGCGCGGATCCTAGCCGGCAAGGCGGTGCCACCATGCTGACCAGGCGCATCATCAGCCCGGCATTCCCCATCCCCGGGGTGAAGGTCTGCGACGAGTGCAAACGGCCCAAGAAGATCAAGCGCAATCATGCCGGCCGCTCCTACTGCGATGCCTGCTACCAGCGCGAATTCCCGCACATGCCCTGCGCTGCGTGCGGCGAGGACTGCCGCGCGAAACGCGGCACGGTCGTTCCCTACTGCCGTCGGTGCGAGGCCGAGCGGCGGCTCTGCAAGGGCTGCGGACGACCCGTGCCGCGAGCCGGGATGTATCACGAGGGCGAGGTCGTCTGCCCGTCGTGCGTGCCCAAGTACAAGCCGAAGGAGCCGTGCCCGGCCTGCGGAGAGCCTTCGAGCCGCCTATCGCGAGTCGGGGCCGAGGGCGACGCCATCTGCGACCACTGCCGGAACGAGCAGGACCACGCCACGTGCGGGACCTGTGGGCGGTACCGGAAGCAGGCCGGCGAGAAGGCCGGCAAGCCGATCTGCGTCGAATGCATCGACGGCACGACCCACACGTGCCCGGACTGCCAGCAGGACGTCCCAGGTGGCGGATCCAGCCGCTGCCGGGACTGCGCCGCCAGGGCGCGGGGGCGCGCGCGACTGGAGGCCTGCTGCGGCACCATTGGACAGCCTTGGGTCCAAGACCTCTTCCGCAGCCACTGCGAAACCGACTTGCTGGCGGCCCCGCGCGGTGACGTGGTGAAGCGGATCGACAAGGCGACTGCCTTCTTCTCGACCATGGACACGTCCATGGTCAGCTCACATTCGGTGACGCCCGAAAGTCTCCTAGAGGCATACGGCCCAGAAGGCCTGAGACGGGCGTCCAAGGCCGCCCTGTTCGTGACGAAAGCCCTCACGATTACGTGGCCTTTGGGGGCGACCGACGACTTCGCCGAGCGCCGGCGCATCGAGGCAATGCTGGACGAGATCGGCGGTCGGCCATGGGGATGCGACATCGCCGTCTACGCCTCAGATCTTCAGTCTCAAACGCGAGCCCGCCCACTGAGGCTGCACACGGTCCGGATGTACCTTCGCGCGGCGATCACACTCATGAAGCACGCCCAGGTAGACGCCGTGAGTGACCTTGAAGATGAGAACCTCCGCCGCTTCGAGGCACGCCATCGGGGCCATCGCGCCAGCTTGTCGGCTTTCTACGCCTGGGCTCGACTGACGCCTCCCGCTGGCAAAGGCAGACATCCAATAGCGGATGAAAAGGCTTCGGAACGCGCCTTGTTGTCGAAGTCGGACGTTCTGATGAGCGCGCTGGAATCATCGACGTCGAGAGCGCAGGCAATGGCGCTCACCGCGGCCTTGATCTCACTCCTGTATGGAAAGCCGCTCCGGTCCGTCCTCAACCTGCGCAACTGCGACGTATCCAGAGGACGGCGCACGACAATGCAACTAGGTGGCGATGAAATCCATCTTGATGAAAAGATAGCAAAGGCACTTGCCAGATGGACGCAGGATACGGCGGGAGAATTCGTCTTCGCGAGCCGCCGCCGATCAGGTTCCATATCGGTCAGCGCCGTCGACCACCATTCCAGGGCCGCAACCAGAATGTAGAACAAAAAGTGAAATTAGGGCTTGCACGGCGCCAAAATGGCGCCAGAATGGAGAGATGAAAGAGACCCGATTCACCAGCAATCTAAGACTGCCTGCCGAGGTTTTCGTTAAGATCGACGAACAGCGCAAGGCGCTGCCCGGAAAAGTCTCCCGGAACACGTGGATATCACAGGCAGTCATCGAGAAGCTGGAGCGGGATGAAAAGGCGCGTCGCGGAGATTCACGATGAAAACGTTCTACGAGTTCTTCGCGGGCGGCGGAATGGCAAGGGCCGGCCTTGGTCCTGACTGGACCTGCCTGTTCGCCAACGACTTCGACGAAATGAAGGCTGCGGCCTATCGCGCCAACTGGTCCAGCAATGGAAATCCTGACGATCTGTTGGTCGAGGACATCAACAAGGTGACGCCTACCGATCTCGTAGGCGAGGCTGATCTCGCCTGGGCGTCGTTCCCGTGCCAGGACCTGTCCCTCGCAGGCAACTATCTCGGCATCGGCCACCGAGCGAACAAGACCCATACCCGCTCCGGCGTCTTCTGGGCGTTCTGGAAGCTTATGCGTCAGCTCGTCGATCAGCGCCGCGCGCCCCGCCTGATCGTGCTCGAGAACGTCTTCGGAGCGCTGAGTTCGAACGGCGGCCAGGACTTCGCCGCCATCGCCTCAGCCTTCTCTGGCGCTGATTATCGTTTTGGTGCCGTGATCATCGACGCCCGCCGATTCCTGCCGCAGTCGCGGCCGCGCATGTTCATGATCGGGGTCCGTGCGGACTGCACCATTCCGAACGACATGATGCTTGCCGGCCCCTCGCCGGAATGGCACCCAAAGGCACTGGTCAACGCTTCCGACGTCATGACATCGGAAGCAAAAAAGAAATGGGTGTGGTGGAATCTGCCCGTTCCCGGCAAGTCGAACGTCCATTTCGCGGATCTCATCGAAGAGAATCCGGTCGGTGTCTCCTGGCACTCCAAGTCCGAGACGGCGAACTTGATGGCCATGATGAACCCGCGCCATCTCGCGAAGGTCGAGGCCGCGAAGGCCTGCAACAAGCGGATCGTCGGCGGCGTCTACAAGCGCACCCGCATCGAGGCCGGCGTGAAAGTGTGCCGTGCGGAGGTCCGCTTCGATAACACCGCCGGCTGCCTGCGAACGCCGTCCGGTGGCTCATCGCGACAGACCATCATCGTCGTCGACGGCAAGGGCGTGCGCTCACGCCTCCTGTCTTCGCGCGAAGCCGCTCGGCTGATGGGACTTCCGGACAGCTATGTCCTGCCGGCCAAGTACAATGACGCCTATCACCTCGCAGGTGACGGTGTCGCGATCCCTGTGGTTAGGCACCTGGCGGCGCATCTCTTCGAGCCCATGCTGGATCGCAACACGCCGCTTCCAATAGCCCAAGCGGCGGAATGATCCATGTCCGACAGCGCCACGGCCAACGTTCTGCTGAGGGAGCGATTCGACGCCTTTATCGCCGCCAATACCAACAGAAAGGCATCTGAGACGGATTTCCGCCGAAAGGGCTCCCTCGGCGTCGCGCTGATCCTCACACAGACTCTGACCAAAACTCCTCAACCCTTCCCGCTCAAATCCGACGACTTCCTGGCAAAGGCAGGCACCCAGGTCAAAAATCTGAGTGGATCCAGCATCAACCGTATCCTCAAGGCAAACGGCATTGAGAAATCACTTGGGACGGAAGTCGGGCGCACAAACCGCGGCGCGGCGCTACACATGCACGCCTACGTTGAATTCTTAAACAGATTGAATGAAGACGGGCTTCTTGATCTTGCAGCCCTCATGCACTTCTGGCTTGAGCGGGTCCGAGACTTCTTCGCGGCGAAGCCGTTCGAACTGAAGCTCGATCCATCACTTGGCCTAAGAGCCATGATACGCAACTTGATGAAGCAAGCCGAAGATCGACAGCGCCAGCAGCAGGGCTTCAACTTCGCCGGAACGCTTTCCCAGCACCTGATCGGCGCGAAGCTCGACTTGGTATTGGGCGTCGATACCAGTCGCCATCATGGAGCTAATCAAAACGATGCCCGAGGCCGGCACGGCGACTTCTTAATCAATGATGTATGCATCCACGTAACCACGGCTCCGTCCGTACAACTACTGGAAAAATGCAGAGAAAACTTAAGTCGCGGCCTTAGGCCGATTATTGTTACCGTCTACGCCCGAGTTACGATTGCCGAGACCTTCGCTCAAGACATCGGAATCGAAAACCGCATCGACGTGTTCGAGATCGAGCAGTTCATCGCATCGAATATTTTCGAACTAAGTAGGTTCGAGCAAAAAGATCGTCGTATCAAGGTCGGAGAATTCGTGGATCGTTATAATGATCTTATCGACGCGTACGAAACCGATCCAAGCCTGAAGATACATTTCATAGAATCATGACGAGAGATTTCAAAACAACGTTGCAATGAAGGCGAGTGCTCTGGCACCGTTTTGCCCTCCGCCCTTCAAGGTGCGATGCCGCCATGTCCCGGCGTCGCGAAGCCCAGCGCCGTTGGCCAAGGCGCCAGGATCGCCCCATACGCCCCGCAACTTGACCGCATGATGGAGGAGCTTCTTGATCGCTCCCAGTACAATGGATGGCGCGGCACTGAACGCCAAAGACTGAAATGTCTCTCCCAGCCCGGGCTCGATCTCGATCCAGTAGGCGACGCGACCGCCTTGGAGCGTGATCTCGCAGACCATAGCGGAGCGAAGGACCCCGCGCGCTTTGTCGACATAGCGCCAGCTTCCTGGTTGCCCGGGCATCGATACCGCAAACGCCCAGACGTCGCGCGATCCGAGCTGCCTTAAACGACCCGGCTCGGGCAGAGGCCGCCATGAGACGATGCCGCCGCCGTCAACTAGGTCATCGAACATCGCTGCGGCGGCCTCGAAGCGAGCACATTCCGATAGCTTCGACCCTTGGCTGATCACGCCCTGCGCGACGGACGCACGCGGAGATGGCGCGCCAACGGCCGCCGCCGACGTGACGGAGCCAGGCTTCGGGATCGGAAGAAGATCAGGTCGCGGACGTACATCCCCTCGCATGACCTCGGGAACAGGGAGCCGATCCCAAACGGCGCCGCCGAACATCTTCGCCGTCTCCGTTGACTGCGCCGGCACCTGATCGGAAACGACATCGAGCGGATCTGTCCTATCGTATGGAAGCGCGAGGGCGTCGATAGGATAGGATCTCTGGAACGCATCGGCGCCAAGGTCCGCCAACGGGCCAGGTTCGACAAGGACGATCCCGTGCGTATGAGGCCATTCTGCCCGAACGATCTCGGTGACCAGGTACTTGCCCGAGTGCAGCAAAAGGGACTTGGCCCTAAAGCGCAGCCGACACTCCTCGAACGGCAACGCTGCCGATATCCGTCCGCCCTTGGCCACCAGGGTCGAATGGATGAGGCTAGCGGCACGGAAGCCCGCCGGGTTGAACGGCTCCATCAGGTTAGCGACGGGAACGACCATGTCCTTGCCCAGGCGCTTCCCTCGCGCCACGACGCGCCAGTTGCCGTCCTCGTCGATACCCGACGCCTCGACATCGACTAGGCTTGACATTCCGACCGACCAAGGGCCGGCAAACGCCATCGTGGCGATGTCCGAGTGGGGCGCCACGAATGCGCGCACGACCTCAGCCGCAGGGATGATCGCGATCGTCTTGTCGAACCCATTCTGGAGGACGGCGCAGAACGAGTCGGCCCTCAGCACACGAGGATACGCCGAAGCAGAAAGGATGTCGTACCTGTTGCTCTTCCACCATGCCGGCTGCGGCACGGGCGAAGGAGCGTTGGCCGGTCGCGAGGTCGAGACGTCATGGTCCAGATCAAACTCGAAGTCCCGCTCATCCGCCGCCAGCCGGTCCACGAGGACGCCGTCCTCGAAGACCATGCCAATGGCCAGGCCGGCGATCAGGCCGATCGCGACCTCGGCCGTCTTATTGCCAGTGGCGATCTTGGCGACATCGACCAGCTTGACCGTTCCGGCTGGCGCTGACGGGACTGGACTGAGGACGACCTTCACGGTCGGCGTGCCTGGCATCGCGGAGATGATGGAGACGCCATCAATCCAACGGACCCACCAGACCCCATCAGGAAAGGCGGATATGCGATGAACGCGAACGTCAGACATCTGCGGCCTCGAATGAGTCGCAGAATTAGTGACTGAGTCTCGTTAATAATGAGGATTTACACCCGCCGCCGACCAGCGCCGCCATCGAGGCGGAATGGTGCGGCGCGCGAAACGGCCGCCGGTCGGTCAGCGCGCCATCGGCGAGATGGCCGGCGACCGAGAGCACCATCGAGACTTCGAGCAGTTCGCGCGGCGTCAGCGGCGGCAGGATCGAGGGCAGCCGGCTCGCCAGCATCGACTTCCCCGCGCCGGGTGGCCCGTTCATCAGCAGATTGTGCCCGCCGGCCGCCGCGATCTCGAGCACGCGCTTGGCGCTCTCCTGGCCCTTGATGTCGGCGAGGTCGGGCAGCGGGCCCGATTGCCGCGCGACCGCCGGCTCGGGCCGCGCCATCACCTGCGTGCCCTTGAAATGGTTGGCGAGTTGGATCAGCGAGCGGGGCGCGAGAATGTCGATGTCGGCCGCCGCCCACGCCGCTTCCGGGCCTGACGCATGCGGGCAGATCAGCCCTTGGCCCCGGCCATAGGCCGCGATCGCGGCAGGCAGCACGCCGGCGACCGCCGCAATCGAGCCGTCGAGCGCCAATTCCCCCAGCACCGTGTAGCCGGCGAGCGCATCGGCCGGGATCGCCCCGATCGCCGCCATCACGCCAAGTGCGATCGGCAGGTCGTAATGGCTGCCTTCCTTGGGCAGGTCGGCGGGCGCAAGATTGACGGTGATGCGCTTGGCCGGCAGCGCCAGGCCGGATGCGATCAGCGCCGCGCGCACCCGCTCCTTGCTCTCGCCCACCGCCTTGTCGGGCAGTCCGACGAGGATGAAATTGACGTTGCCGGAGGTCACCTGCACCTGGACATCGACGGCCCGCGCCTCGATGCCCTCGAACGCCACCGTCGCGACCCGCGTCACCATCGCTGCCTGCCCCTGTCCCAAGAGGAGCCTAGTCGAGCGGACCGTATCTGGCAAGAACGGAACGTGAACTTGTTCGAGGGTTATCCTGCGCCGTGTCTCGGACTCGAAAAACTCAGTAGACCACGACTGTCAGTCGTCGCAGCGGGCTATAGGAAAAAGATATTGGCCAGCAATTGCGACGACGATCATAGCAAATGCGAATAGTTTAATTGTAAACGGAGTACGTTTGCTTGTCATGGAAAAGGATTCGCATTAGACAAAACCGAGATGCGCGATATGAATACGGTTATTTCGAATTTAAAACTAAATCGACGCTGTCCGGGTTGCGAAAGGGAGGCCGCAGACGCCACGGGAGCGCGCATCGCATCGAAGCCATGGGGATTTGGGGGATGAACCTTTCACGCGAGCGGCGCCGCCGCGCGCCATAGCGACAGGAGATTTTCCATGCCTGACACCGCGACATTGCCGCCCGTCACCAAATCGGGCGCGAGCCTTCCCGCCGAACTCTTGATCACGCCGATGGCCAAGGCCAACGCCGTCAAGGTCACGCCCGGCCACGGCGTCGCCGGCCGGCACGCCACCCGCGAGGTGCTGGATGCGCTATCGGGCCACAAGGATCCCGGCATGTTCGGCCGGATGTTTCCAAAACTTGCGCCGCTGCAGGTCTCGGACGCCAAGCTCAAGGCGCTGGCCGAGGCGATGCTCGACGCCGACCCGGCCGACACCGCCAAGGACAATCCCAACATCCCGGCCGGCTTCACCTATCTCGGGCAGTTCGTCGATCACGACATCACGCTCGATCTGACCTCGCTCGGCGACAAGCAGAAGGACCCGCTCGGCGTCGAGAATTTCCGCACCCCGAGCCTCGATCTCGACGCGCTTTACGGGCTGGGGCCGGACGGCTCGCCGCAGCTTTATGCGCGCAGCGGGCCGGGTTTCTCGAAGCACGGCCCGAAATTCGTGATCGGCAAGAACATCACCGTCGGCTTCGGCGGCGTCACCGGCGACTTTTTCAACGATCTGCCGCGCTCGCCCGAGGGCATGGCCATCATCGGCGATCACCGCAACGACGAGAATCTGCTGGTGGCGCAGACCCATCTCGCCTTCCTGAAGTTCCACAACAAGGTCTGCGACATCCTGGCCGGCGGGACCAATCCGCCGCTCGATCTCTTCGCCGAGGCGCGCCGCATCGTCACCTGGCACTATCAGTGGCTCGTGCTGCATGATTTCGTCGAACGCCTGACCGAACCCGGCATCGTCGCGAAGATCCTGCATGACGGGCGCAAGTTCTACCGCTTCAAGCGCACGCCCTATATGCCGGTCGAGTTCTCGGCCGCCGCCTACCGGCTTGGCCACTCGATGGTCAGGCAGCGCTATAGCCACAACCGCGTCTTCCAGGACATCGGCTTCGACCTGCTCTTCGGCTTCACCGGCCTGTCGGGGCAGATCATCGGCGACCTGATGCCCAATCCGCCGCCGGGCGGGCCGCTGCCGGTCGAGAAGCTGCCGAGCAACTGGATCATCGACTGGCGGCGCTTCTATGATCTCGGCACGCCGGCCGGGACGCCGAATTTCGCCTTCAACCCGACAAGGCGGCTCGATCCGCTGCTGGTCGAGGAACTTCACAACCTGCCTGGCGGCGGCGGCAACCTCGCCTTCCGCAACCTCAAGCGCGGCGTCATGCTCGGCCTGCCGTCAGGGCAGGACGTGGCCGCCCATCTCAAGGTCAAGAACCCGCTGACGCCGGCCGAAATCGCGACCGGGCCGGACGGGATCGAGGCCAAGAAGCAGGGCCTCGATAAGGCGACCCCGCTTTGGTATTACATTCTGAAGGAGGCGCAGGTCCGCAGGAACGGCGAGCGGCTCGGCCCTGTCGGCTCGGTCATCGTCTCGGAGGTCTTCGTCGGCCTCGTCCATGGCGACCCGCAATCCTATATCTGGCGCGAGAAGAACTGGAAGCCGACGCTGCCCTCGGCGAAGTCAGGCGACTTCACCATGGCCGATCTGCTCAGGCTGGTGGACGACATCAACCCGATCGGGTGAGCGTCCGGCCCACGAATGCGGAAAAGGGCGGCGCGAGCCGCCCTTTATCGCGTCACGCCACCGCCATCGCGGCCTTGCGCGCCGCGACCTGCCGCAGCAACACAGGGGCTGCGATGGCAAAGCCGATCGTCACCGAAACCGGCGTCGCCAGGATCATCGGCAGCGCCGCGAGCGCCAGCAGCCAGCGCTCCCACATCCGCAGCGGCGCCAGGAGCCAGCCGGCGAAGGCGGCCGACAGCAAGGTGATACTGGCGATGCAGAAGGCGGTCGAGCCGATCAGCTCGCTCCAGGTGAAGCCCGGCGCCATGATCAGCATGGAGGGCGAGAACACGAAGACGAAGGGCACCAGCACCTTGCCGAGCGCGAGGCGGAAGGCGGTGTTGCCGGTCTTGAACGGGTCGGCGCCGGCCATGCTCGCCCCGGCATAGGCTGCGATCGCGACCGGCGGCGTGATGTCGGCCAGCACGCCGTAATAAAACACGAAGAAATGCGCCACCAGCGGGTTGACGCCGAGCATGCCGAGCGCCGGCGCGGCCACCGTCACCATGATGATGTAGTTCGCCGTCGTCGGCACGCCGCAGCCGAGCAGGATGCAGACCATGCCGGTCAGCAGCAGGGTGAAGAACAGCGTCGCGCTCTTCAGATCGAACGGCAGGAAAGGGACCAGCCCGGTGACGCCGCGCGCCCATTGGTCGGCGAGCGAGGTTACGATCCAGGAGATCTTGAAGCCGACGCCGGTCAGCGTCACCACGCCGACGATGATGCCGACGGTGGCGGCCGCAGCCCCGACGCCGATGGCGTATTTCGCGCCGAGGATGAAGGCGTCGACCATGTCGCTGGCGCGCTTGCGGCCCTCCGTCGTGCGCATCAGCACGCCATGGGCCATCACCGCGAAGGCGGCTACCGTGAAGGCGAGGTTGACGCCGGGCACGCGCAGGAACTCGGTCGGCGCGGCGATGCCGATGGCGAGGGCGAACACCATGGCCGACGCCGCGCGGTGCTGCGCCAGCCCCACCAGCATGCAGCCGGTGATGCCCCAGAAGGCGGCAAGATAGGGCGTGTAGCCGGTGAACAGCACCATGATCAGCGCAAACAGCGGCGCGATGGTCGGCCAGTCGCGGGCGAAGACTTCCGACAGCTTCGGCGCGTCGGCGTCGGTCATGCCCTTCATGCCGTTTTTGCGCGCCTCGAAATGCACCTGCATCAGAACGCCGAAGAAATGCATGAAGGCGGGGATGATCGCGGCGATGACGATCGTCGCATAGGGCAGGTTGAGGAACTCGACCATCAGGAAGGCGGCCGCCCCCATGATCGGCGGCGTGATCTGGCCCCCCGTCGCTGCCGTCGATTCCACGGCTGCAGCGAAATGCCGCTGGTAGCCGAGCCGGATCATCATCGGGATCGTCAGCGAACCGACGGTGACGGTGTTGGCGACCGACGAGCCCGAGATCATGCCGAACAGCGCCGAGCCGAAGATCGAGACCTTCGCCGGCCCGCCGGCGAAGCGCCCGGCCACGGCCGCCGCGACGCCGAGAAACAGCCGGCCGAGGCCGATGCGCGTGGCGAGCACGCCGAACAGCACGAAATGGAAGACATAAGTGGCGACGACGCCGAGCGCGACGCCGTAGACGCCCTGGCTGGTCAGATAGAGATGATTGACCAGCGTCGACCAGGTCGCTCCCGGATGCAGGAAGATGCCGGGAAACCAGTTGCCGAAGATGGCGTAGGTCATGGCGAAGAGCGCGATGATCGGCAGCCCCCAGCCGATGGCGCGCCGCGTCGCCTCGATCATCAGGATAATGGTGATCGAGCCCATCACCACGTCGAGCGTCGACGGATTGCCGATCCGGAAGACCATGTCCTCGAAGATCCACGGCACATACATGCTGGAAACGGCGACCGCGACGGCGAAGACCCAGTCGTAGAGCGGCACGCCGCCGGGCCGCAGCGCGGTCGAGGCATGAACGGTTCCCGCGTCGCTCTTGCGGCCGGAAAAGACGAGGAAGATCAGCCCGAGCACGAAGGCGAGATGGATGCCGCGATGCGTCGTCTCCCGCATCAGCCCGAAGCCGGCCGTGTAGTAGTGGAAGGCCGAGAGCGCGAGCAAAAGCCCGCCGACGAGCAGCGCGGTGCGATGCGGCACCTTACGGAACTGCATCTCGGGGTCGAGCTCTTCCTCGAGCTTGGCGAGTTCGGCGGCGGAGGGCTGGGCGGTCATTTCAGAGAAAACTCAATGGAGAACCCCTCTCCCGTTTGGGAGAGGGGCAGGGGTGAGGGAAGGACGGATCAGGACGAAGTCGAAGCGGCGACGCAGCGCCTTAGTCGGTAAGGGCAGGCCCTCACCCCCAGCCCCTCTCCCATCCGGGAGAGGGGAGTCCGCGCAGCGCCGGATTGCGCCTCTACTTCAGTAGCCCCGCTTCCTTGTAAAATTTCTCTGCGCCCGGATGCAGCGGCACGCCGAGCAGGCCCTGCAGCGCGGTCGCCTTCTGGATCGCCTTGCCCTTGGCGTGGCCGGAATCCAGCGCGGCGCGGGTCTTGTCGCTCCACAGCGCCTTGGTCACGGCGTAGACCGTGTCCTCCGAAACCTTTGCCGAGGTCACCCAATGCGCGCCGACCGCGACCGTCTTGACCGCACCGACATCCTTGTAGGTGCCGGCCGGAATCTCGTCGGCGGCGAAGAAGGGGAAGTCCTTGGCGAGCTTTTCGGCTGCCGGGCCGGTGATCGGCAGGATGTCGATGCCCGAGCCGGTCGAGGCCAGCTCCGAGATCGCCGCCGCCGGGAAGCCGCCGGTGAAGAAGAAGGCGTCGACCGAGCCGTCCTTCATCTTCTCGGCCGCCTGGTTGGGCTTGAGGTATTCGGCCGTGATGTCCTTCTCGCCGACGCCGAAGGCCGCCAGGATCGCCTTGGCGTTGAGCAACGTGCCCGAGCCCGGCTCGTCGATCGAGACCTTCTTGCCCTTGAGGTCGGCGACGCTCTTCACATTGGCCGATTTGCGCACCACGAGATGCACGCTTTCGGGATAGAGATTGGCGATCGAGCGCAGATCGGCGATCTTCGGCTTGCCCTCGAAAACGCCGGTGCCGGAATAGGCCCAGTAGGCGACGTCGGCCTGGACGAAGCCCGATTCGGCCGCGCCGCCGACGATGGCGTTGACGTTGGCGACCGAGCCGTTGCTTGCGACGGCGGTCGAGACCAACTGCGGCGGCGTCGAGATCGCATTCGCGATCAGCCCGCCGATCGGGTAATAGGTGCCGGCCGTGCCGCCGGTGCCGATCCGGAAGAAGGCCGGGGCCTGGGCGAGCGCGAGGCCCGCCGCCAGCGCGACGCCGCCGAGCGCGAGGCCCGCGGCAGCGAATTTCGAACGAAAATGCAGTGACATGAGGTCGATCTCCCGGTGAAGGGAGGCACTGTCTTGGGGTTTCGCCCGTCGATCAACCGAAATCTTGTGACGCTGCCCAGTCGGCGCGCTGATGCGTCGGCGCAACGCCCTGCCGCCCGCAGGGTCAGTGACCCTTGCCGCCCTCGCCCGAAATCCGGTCCGTCCACGCCATCAGCAGGCCCGAGCCGACGAAGACGACATGGATGATAACGAGCCACATCAGGTCGCGGTCGCTGGTCGCCTTCACGTTCATGAAGGCCTTGAGCACCTGGATCGCTGAGATCGCGACAATCGACGAGATCAGCTTGAGCTTCAGGCCCGAGAAGTCGATCTGCGACATCCATTCCGGCCAGTTGCGATGTGCGCCGGCGTCGATCTTCGAGACGAAATTCTCGTAACCCGAAAAGATCACGATCACGATCAGCGAGCCGGTGAAGGTCAGGTCGATCAGCGAGAGCACGCCGAGAATGACCTCGGCCTCGGTAGCGGTGAACACATGGCTGATGAAGTGCCAGGCCTCCTGCAGCGCTTTGAGCAGAAGCCCACCGAGCGCGACCACGAGCAGGACATAGAACGGCGCCAGCAGCCAGCGGCTGGCGGAGAGAAAACCCTCCAGTTTCCGCTCGACCCGGTTGGGGGTGTAGTCCGCCGGTCCGGCGCTTTCTGCATGCTCGCTCATCGTCGGTCCCGTCGGTCGCTGGCCTTCGCTTCTGGCACGATGAGAAGAAGCCCCGCAAGCGGGGCTTGCGGGGCTTCTGGAATTCGCCTGTCGGTTCGCGCTCAGGCCGCGACGCCGGTGCCGATCTGGCAGGCCACGCCCGTGCCGCCCAAGCCACAATAGCCAGCCGGATTCTTGGCGAGGTACTGCTGATGATAGTCCTCGGCGAAATAGAATTCCGGCGCATCGAGGATTTCCGTAGTGATCGGCCCATAGCCCCGCGCCTTGAGGGCGCGCTGGTACTCGGTCTTCGAGCGTTCGGCCGCCTCGCGCTGGTCGGCATTCGCGACATAGATGCCGGAGCGGTATTGCGTACCGGTATCGTTGCCCTGGCGCATCCCCTGCGTCGGGTCGTGGCTCTCCCAGAACGTCTTGAGCAGTGCCTCGTAGGGCAACGTCTCGGGATCGAACACCACGAGCACGACCTCGTTATGCCCGGTCATGCCCGAGCAGACCTCCTCATAGGTCGGGTTCGGCGTCTGGCCGGCCGCATAGCCGACGGCTGTGACGAAGACGCCCTCGCCGAGCTGCCAGAACTTGCGCTCGACGCCCCAGAAGCAGCCCATGCCGAAGACCGCCGTCTGCAGCCCGTCCGGATAAGGCCCCTTCAGCGGCCGCTTGTTGAGGAAGTGCCGCTCGGCGGTCGGGATCGCGGCAGCGCGGCCCGGCAGCGCCTGACCCGGCTGCGGCAGTTCGGTTTTCTTGCGCATGAAGAACATGGTTGGCTCCATCGACAGCTATCTGGGAGCCAAGATAGTCACGATCGTGGCCTTCGCACAGGCGGCAAGCCGCGCACGGCGCTTCACCGTCGCGTGACGATGCCGATCTCGGCGTCGGGGCGCGCGCCGATCCGAACCAGCAGGAAGCCGAGCCCCAGCGCCACCAGCGCGGTCGGCGCCAGCGTCACCCAGAGCAGCACCGGGTCCCACAGCAGCGGATGGATGTTGCGCTCGATCGCGGGCTGGATCTGCGCATAGCGCTCGCGCAGCAGCGCGGCCAGCGTCTCCCCCAAAGGCGTGATCATCGGCGCGGAATTGGCGATCGAGCGTGCCCCGTCGATCACGAGCGAGACGAAACCGGCCGCCACCAGCCCATACCCCAGCAACCGCACCAGGAACCTGATCATCCGCAAAAACCCCACGCGCCGCCCCGCAGACCGGATGTGCCCATTCGCGCCCGTCATTGCAACCGGGCCCAGCTCCCGTCCGATTGTGACGAAACGCTGCGATCGGCCCTTGAAAGTCACAGGCGCGGCGGTCATAAGCAGCCCGCCGGACAGGTGGCCGAGTGGTTGAAGGCGCACGCCTGGAAAGTGTGTATACGGGAAACCGTATCGCGGGTTCGAATCCCGCCCTGTCCGCCAGCAAGTTCTCAACCTTCGCTACGTGCCGCACGATGCTCCGGACTCTTGGGCGCTGACGTCATCGTCACGAACGACCAGTCGGTCTCGCTCGCGGCCATGTCGATGAAGGCCCTGACCTTCGCCGAGAGCAGGCGCGCGGTCGGGTAGACGAGCTGGATCGGCGAGGGCTCGCGTTCGAACTCGGGCAGCAGGATCCGAAGCGCTCCGCTTCTGACGGCGGCGGCCGCCTGATAGGCGAGGACCAAAGTCAGCCCGCCGCCGTCGATGGCGTGCTGGACCGCGCTTTCGGCGGCGTTGGTAACGAAGCTCGGGACAAAGCCGACCCGCGAGCGCGATCCCTCCCGCTCGAACACCCATTCCTGCGTTGCGTTGAAGCCGGCGAAATGGATGCAGCGATGCCCGGCGATGTCGGCAGGCGTCATAGGCTCGCCGTATCGGGCGAGATAGCCGGGCGAGGCGACGAGCACGCGGCGGGTTTCGCCGACGCGCCGCGACTTCAGGCTCGAATCGGCGAGATGGCCGATACGGACCGCGACATCGACGCTCTCGTCGACGAGGTTGATGACACGGTCTCCGAGAAGCATCTCGCCCTGCACCGCCGGGAACCGCGACAGATAGGCCGAGAAGAGCGGACCGACATGAAAGCGCCCGAAGGCCAGCGGGGCCGACACCACCAGCCGGCCGGCCGGCGCCGCGCGCGCCGCCTGCATCGACGCGTCGGCCTCGTCGAGCTCGGCCAGGATGCGGCGCGCCTGCAGCAGATAGCGCTCGCCTTCGTCCGTCAGCGTGACGGAGCGGGTGGTGCGCTGCATCAGGCGCACGTCGAGATGCGCTTCGAGCGCCGCCACGAGCCGCGTCACCGCCGACGGCGACAGGCCCAGACGACGGGCTGCCGGCGCAAAGCCGCGCATCTCCGCCACTTTGACGAAGGCCGAGAGGGTGGCGAAACGGTCCATGAGATTACGCCGCTTGACGCAATGATGAAGTGTGAACTGAGATGATTATCATCATCAGGGGACATTGTCATGGTGCTGCTCACGCGGCGGCCATTCCGGCGCACCGCGAGGGAGAGCGTCATGTCCACAATCAAAACACCAACCTCGGTTGAGGCCGCACCCGAGGCCGCCAGGCCTCTGCTGGCGGCGGTCGAGAAGCAACTCGGCTCCGTCCCCAATCTGTTCCGCGTGGTCGCCAATTCGCCCGCCGCGCTGGAGGGCTATCTCGGGCTCAGCGCCGCGCTCGGCAAAGGCGCGCTCGACGCCAGAACGCGTGAGCGGATCGCGCTCGCCGTCGCGCAGGTCAATGGTTGCGGCTATTGCCTCGCCGCCCACAGCTATCTCGGCCGGAACCTCGCCAAGCTGGACGAGGCGGAAATCCTCGCCAACCGGAACGGCCGGTCGAACGACGCCAGGGCGGACGCGGCGGTGCGCTTTGCCGTGGCCATCGTGACGGAGCGCGGTCATGTCGGGGCCGATGCCGTCGAGACCGCCAGAGCCGCCGGCTATAGTGACGGCGAACTCGTCGAGATCGTCGCTCATGTCGCACTGAACACGCTGACGAACTACGTCAACGAGGTGGCCGGAACAGTGATCGACTTCCCGGCCGTCGATCTGCGTCTCGCATCCTGAGCCGCCTCGCGGCCCCGCTCATCGGATCCCCACATGGCGAGGCCGTCCGGACCCGAGAGGACCGGGCGGCAACTCGCGGAGAGCACTCCAATGACAGATCATCGAAGGATATCGAGCGACGTCGCCTTCACGCCGGCCGTGAAAGCGATCCAGACCCGGAAGGGCTCGCGCGGCGGCTACCGCAAGATGGAGGAGCGCGGCGGCTGGCAGACGACGGTGACGCCGGAACTGGCCGCCTTCATCGGCGCGCGCGACAGCTTTTTCCTCGCGACCGCCAGCGCCGATGGCCAGCCCTACATCCAGCATCGCGGCGGCGCCGCGGGCTTCCTGCGAGTGATCGACGAGCACACGCTGGGCTTCGCCGATTTTCGCGGCAACCGGCAATATGTCAGCCTCGGCAACCTGTCGGAGAATCCCAAGGCCTATCTCTTTCTGATCGACTACGCCCGCCGCCAGCGCATCAAGATCTGGGGCACGGCCAAGGTCGTCGATGACGACCCGGCGCTGCTGGAACGCCTGCGGCCGCAAGGCTATGCCGGCACGCCGGAGCAGGCGATCCTGTTCAGGATCGAGGCCTGGGACGCCAATTGCCCGCAGCATATCCCGCAACTGATCGCGGCTTCCGACGTCGCCGACATCCTTGTGGAACGGGACAGGCGGATTCTGGCGCTGGAGGCGGAACTGGCGCGGGCGAGGGCGGGCTGAGGCCCTGGCTCAGTCCTCCCGGGTCAAGGCCACCGCCAGCCGCCGGATGAAGGGCGCGGCGAAGATCACGACCGGCAGCATCACGCACCAGGCGAGAAGCCAGGACGCGAGCCAGCGCAATGGCAGGCCGGGGCTGCCATCGCCCGGAAACAGTGCGATGCCGGCCGCGATTGCCGAGGTCAGCCCCGATTGCAGGATTCCGAAGACATAGTGGCTGTAGCGCCTTGGAATCCCAAGCATCCGTCACCGTCCCTGTCATCGCCCCGCGGCGCGTCGCGCCGGAGCGGCCGATCTGCATCCCCACCCGTGGCCGGCGGCATGCGACTTGCCTCGATCGGGCAAGTCATCCCGCCCAGCAAGAACGAGACCGCCATGAATTCGACCTATGCCTTCATTGGCGGCACGAGCGGAGAATGGCGTATCCGCTCGATCGCCGGCTGTCTCGGCGAGAGCCTCGACCCCGCGCCGAGGCTGGCCGTGCGTCCCTACGAGATTGGCGGCGGCGAGCAGAAGCCAGGCTGGCGACTTCTCGGAACCGTCAGCAATGTGCGCTATGCGACGCGCATTGAGGTCGCGAGCCTGCGGCAGCGTCAGGAGCCATTGCAGCGGCCGCAGGCGAGCCGCGCGGTCCTGATCCCGATCCGCAAATCGGCGGCCTGGTGGGAGCTGGCTCAGGACGAGCGGCGTGCGATCTTCGAGGAGACCTCGCAGCACACCCGCATCGGCCTCGACTATCTCCCTGCGATCGCACGGCGGCTGCATCACAGCCGCGATCTCGGCGAGCCGTTCGACTTTCTGACCTGGTTCGAATTCGCGCCCGAGCACGAGCCGGCCTTCGACGACCTGCTGGCGCGGCTGCGCGCCACTCGCGAATGGGATTTTGTCGAGCGCGAGGTCGATGTGCGGCTCGAACGGGACCATCTCGCCTGAGCAGCCGACGGTCAAACCCGGCCCGAGACCGGGATGAAGGCCCCAGTGACGCCGCTGGCGTCCTCCGCCAGCAGGAAGGCGATGGCGTCGGCGATCTCGCGCGGCTGTACCCAGGCCTTGTGATCGGCGTCCGGCATGGCGGCGCGGTTCTGCGGCGTGTCGATGATGCTCGGCAGGATGGCGTTGACGCGGACGCCGACCGCTTTCATTTCGTCGGCAAAGCTTTCGACGAGTCGGTGGACCGCGCTTTTGGCCGCCGCATAGGCCGAGAGGCCGGAAGGGGCCTTGATCGCTGCGCCGGCTCCGATGGCGACGAGACTGCCGCGCCCGGCAGCCTGCATCGGTGTCAGCGCGGCACGGAACATGTTGAGCGTCGTCAGCACATTGAGCCGGTACATCTGCTCCCAGAGCTCCGGCCCGCCCTCACTCGCGCCCGCCGAGGCGAAGCCGCCGACCGTATGGGCGACGCCGTCGATGCGGCCGTAACGTGCGAGGCCTGCTTGAACCGCCCGGTCGCAGGCCGCCGGATCGAACAGGTCGAGGTCGGCCAGGACGAGATGGCGGTCCTTGCCGCCGAAGGGCTTCAGGATGTCGTCCATCGCGGACGCCTGGCGGTCGACCGCGATGATGCGGTCGCCGCGCCCGGCCAGCGTCGTCAGCAGGGCGCGGCCGACATTGCCGGCCGCGCCGGTGACGATCACGATGGGAGATGTATCGGTCATGGAGGGTCCATTCGCTGTCTTGTGTCAGGGATGGGGAGCAAAGCGGGCGAGAAGTCTGCCGGCGAGCGCATCGGCCAGCCCAAGCGCGACGAGGGTCAGGCCGAGCCTGACCAGCAATTGCAGTTCGCCAAGGCCGATCATGGCGGCGACGGGCGCGGTCTGGACGAAGACGCCATAGGCCAGGGCGCAGGCGAGAAGCGTCGCCGCCATGCGGGCCGGCCGCGCCATCACAGCCGCCTGATCCGCTGCGCGTCGAGACGCAGCACGAGCACGTTGCCGATCCGCTCGACCTCGCCCTCGAGTTCGACCGGGATGGCGACCGCATCCCGGATCAGGGCGGGCGGTGCGCCGCCATCGGGGCTGGCCAGCAACAGATAATGGCTGCCGGCGACCGGGTCCTTCGTCACCAGGATCGCCGGCAGGTCCCCGATCAGGCACAGATTGGCGCAGGCCCTGTGCGCAACGCCCGAGCCAGGGCGCATCGCGCCCGCATAGCATTTGCCGTCGCAGATCTCGCCCGCGATGCGCCAGCGCCCGAGCGGCTCGCGACCGGCGGGCGACAGGCCCGTGGCGTCGTCGAGCGGTCTGGCCGGCCCGTCGACGACCAGCATCTCGATCGCACCGCGACGCAGCACGCTGCCGCGCAGTTCGACTGGCCCGGCCTTGCCCGACCATTCGGGCGCGCGCTTGCCGTCGCCCGAGAGCAGCATCACGTGCCCGCGCGGATGGGTCGCGCTGGGCGGAAGGTGCAGCACCGGATAGCCGATCCGCGAGAGATGACCGCGCAGGATCTGCTCGCCGCCCCAGTCATCGGGCCGCACCGACCCGCCTGCGGCGTCGCGCTCTCCGAGCCGGAGCAGCCCGGCGGCCGGATCGTCGGTCTGATTTCCGAGCCCGAAGCCGATCAGCGCCATGCCGGCGACGCAGAGCACCGCGACCAGTGCGAGAAACCGGGCAAGGCGCGGGCCGGTCTTGCCGCTCCAGCCGATGAAGAACTCGTCCTGTCCGGTCTCGCGCATCACGGCGTCTCCCGGGGAATGGCAAGCGGTTGCGTCGCCGTCCCGAGCGGGTTCGGGCGCGGATCGAGCAGGATCGTGCGGCCGTCGAGCCTGATCTGGTAGGTCGCGACGCGCTCGGTGAAGGGGGCCGGCGCGCAGCCGTCGCGCAGGCGGTATTCGTAGCCGTGCCAGGGACAAACGACGCAGCCATCGCGCAGCCGGCCCTCGCCGAGCGGGCCGTTCTGATGGGCGCAGAGATTGCTGATCGCCGAGAGCGCGTCGTCCTCGCGGAAGATCGCGACCGAGGAGCCGTCAGCGAGCGGAACGATAAGGCCGCGCCCGGCCGGAACGTCCCCGACCGTGCCGGCGACGATCCAGTCTGGTTCCGCAGCCGAGGCCGGCGCTGGCCGGTCGCGCCGGCGCTCCCGCCATGCGGCAGCCAGATGCAAGCTTAGCAGCATGCCGCTGCTACCGATGACGAGCGCCGGCAGGCCGGCATTGCGCGCATCCTGCAGCGCGCCCAAGGCGACATGGCCCACTGCCAGCCCATAAGCCGCGTAAATCGACATGTGGAGCGATTTCCACACCGGCGGCGTCAGAAAATTCAGCCAGAAATCATGGCTAGTCGCAGCCAGTGCGAGCAGGATCAGGAAGGCCGCCAGACCCAACGGAATGAAGGGGAAGCCGCGCAGATCGCCATAGGCCGCATCGGTGGCGAACAGCGCCACCCAGGGCGAAAGCGGGCTGTAGGCGTAGTACCAGTCGAAGACCGCGATCAGGTGACTGGCGGCGACGATGCAGGTGATCACGCCGAAATGCCGGCGGTTGTAGAGCAGCGGCAGGAAGCGGGCGTCGAGCCGGGCGAGCGGGCCGATCATCAGCACCAGCGTCAACAGCAGAAAGGCGCAGGTGCCATAGGCGCGGATCGCCAGAGACTGGTCGTCGAGCAGGGTGCCGGGCAGGCGCGTGCGCGGCGCAAACCGGATGAAGGCGATCAGATAAAGGGCGACTCCCGCGAGCAGAACCGCGTCGTAGACGATCTTGCTGCGCGTCCAGCCGACGGGGCGATAGGTGACGCTCATTCGTCGGCATCCGACGGCGCCGGGCCGATCCGCACCGAGGAGGATGCGGGAACGTCATGCTGCCGCAGCATCAGACCTGTGCCAAGGATCAGGCTCAGCCCCAGTGCGAGCCCGCTCCAGATCGCTGCATGGGCGCGCTTGTGGCGACGCTTCAGCGAGGGCTGCAGGTCGGCCGGCTGAGCCTCCAGCCAGCGCCAGATCACCAGCGGCCAGAGCAGGACGAGCCCCGGCAGCAGCAACGGCCTGAAGCCATAAGCTCCGCGCGCCGATGCATCGACCCTGTCGAGCCCGAACAGCAGGAAGGCCACGCCCACGCCAAGGCCGGCGACAAGCCAGGCCTGACCCAGCATGACGGTGATGGCGGCTCCCGTCATCGGCTGCCTCAACCCGCGTCAGTCATGGCGGGCCGGCTCTGCGCCAGCAGGCTGGTCTGCGTCGGACCATTGGTCGCCCAGCCGCCGTCGAACACCCGCGCGCCGAGCTCGTCCGGCATCGGCGTGAGCCAGGGACTTTCCGACAGCGCCGCGCGCGCATCCAGCAGCCCCTGCGCCCAGCGCGCCGCCATGGTCTCGGCGCTGAACTCGTAGTCCTTCGATTGGCCCTGCGGCTCGGACGGGCGATAGCTCAGCCTGACGATGTCCATCCGGGTGACGCAGCCGAACTCGTAGAGGAACTGCGCCTCCTTGGTCGCGCGCAAGTCCTCGGGCAGCAGATCGATCAGGCTGTTGATGTTGTGGCGAACGTCATGGATGACGCGCGCCATGTCGGTCGCGGTGCGCGTCCGGCTGGAGTAGCGGATGTCCTTCTCGCGCTCCATCGCACTCTCCAGATCGACCGGGAGCGGGCCTTCCGCATTGAAGACGTCGACCTGAAAGGTCAGCCGGCTGCGCCGCGGCACATAGTCGAGCACATATTGCAGCGGCGTGTTGGAGACGAGGCCGCCGTCCCAGTAGTGCTCGCCGTCGATCTCGACCGGCGGGAAACCCGGCGGCAGCGCCCCGCTCGCCATGACGTGCTCCGGTCTGATCCTGATCTCTCGGCTGTCGAAATAGGCGAAATCGCCGCTGCGGACATTGGCCGCGCCGACGCTGAAGCGGGTTTCGCCGGAATTGAGCCGATCGAAGTCGATGAAGGCTTCCAGTGTGCTCCGCAGCGCCCTCGTGTCGTAGAAGCTGACGGGCGAACCGAACCAGTCGCTCGGCGGCCTTGGGGCGAAGAAGCCCGACTGCCCGAACATCAGCGCGCTGGCCGCATGCCAGCGCCGACTTGCGGCCGCAGAAAACGGCAGGAACGGAAAGCTGGTCGCAGGCGCGGTGATCGCTTCCCAGAAGCCGCGCAGCCGGCCGATCCGCTCGGAGGGCGCGTTGCCCGCGATGATGGCCGCGTTGATCGCCCCGATCGAGATGCCCGCGACCCAGTCGGGATGGTAGTCCGCCTCGGCCAGCGCCTCGTAGACGCCGGCCTGGTAGCTCCCGAGCGCGCCGCCGCCCTGAAGCACGAGCCCGAGCTTCTTGTCGAAATCCGCCGGTCTGGTCCGCACCCCTTGCGTCATGACGATGGGTCTCCGGTGACGATGCCGCGGGTGATGCTGAAGATCGCGGTGTGGCCGCTCATCGTCCCGGCCCGCGCGCCTCGAGGCGCTCGAAGAGCCAGACGGCGATCGCGCCGTAGATGACATGGCCGACGAAGCTCATATAGGAGAGCTCGCCGCCCTCCCCGAGCAGGTAGAACGACAGCCCGCCGACCGGGGCCATCAGGCCCAGCGCGTTGAACCAGGTGAAATTGCCCCAGGTGATGGCGTCGGCGATCAGTGCGTCCCGGTTGATCCAGCGCGTCGCGATCAGTCCGACCGCCGCCGTCCAGAAGATGAAATGGATTGGCGCGAACTTGCCTGCCGCGATCAGGGCGGCGACGCCCGCGCTGAAGGTCACGAAGACGATCGCGTCGAGCACGACCGGCCAGCGCGGAATGAGGCGCGAGATGACGAAATAGGCGACGGGATAGCCGACGATGCCGACCCCGTAATGCAGCGCCTCCCGGACCAGATACGGCACCGACAGACCGAAGCGATGCTGGGCGATGGCGTCGATCAGGCCTGCGGGCTCCAGCGGATAGCCCAGCACGGCCTTGGTCAGGACACGGGCCCAGACCTCCCAGATGAGCAGACCCGCCAGGCCGCCTGCGAACAGATGCATCAGGGTTCGCATAGCGGGAATGGCGGGTTTGGCTTCGGCCGTCATTGTCATCGTCGTTCTCCGTCAGTTCGTTCGTGCGGCGAGCTGGACGGGGCTCGTCGTCGTCAAGGCGGGGAGGTTCGCCACGAAGCTGTCGTCAGCCTTGTTGCGCCGCCGCACCGCCAGAACCTGCCGCAGCCCGGCGGTGTCGCCGGCGTCGCGCGCAATCAGCGCCAGCGACCTCAGAAAGACGTCGCGCTGGGCGTGGCTGCCGCCGAGGCGATGCAGGCGACGCGCCAGAAAGCCGACCGGCGCCTGCTGACCGCCGCTGATCGCCGACTGCAGCAGGGCATGCGCCAGTTCCGAGCCGACATTGCGCGCGACATTCGCCTGATCGGTCGTCGCGCGGCTCTTGTCGTGGATGAGTTCGGCCATATCCGAGGCTTCGTCGAGCCGTCCGGCCGCGATCTGCGCGATCAGGACATGGAGCTGCGCGAAGACGAGCGTCGCGCTCCGGGCATGAGCGGCCGCGACGTCGGCGAGCCTGTCCCAGCGGCCGGGGCCGGGGTCGACGCCGAGCTGCCGCAGCCGCCAGAGGATCGACGCCGCATTGGCGAAATCGCGAAAATCGCCGGAGAGGTCGTCGGCGATGTCCCTGTCGTAGATCGCCAGCACCGAGCCGTGGTCGCCCGCTTCGAGCGCGAACAGCGCCAGATGCCAGGCGACGTGCCGCGAGAAGTTGTTGCATTGCGACCAGACGGGACGGTTGCCCTCGAGCCACGCGATGCCGTCGGCGGTCTGGCCGCGCATCTCGTAGACATGGGCCACTGCATGCAGGCCCCAGGCGTCGTCGGGACAGAGGTCGAGCGCCCGCCGGCCCACTCTTTCGGCCTCGTGCAGCCGTCCGACCTCCTCCAGCCCGAAGGCATGGCAGCCGAGAAGATAGCCGTAGCCGGGATGGCCCGGATCGCAGTCGGCGCTCAGGCGGGCGGTCAGGCTGACCATGCCGTCGGCATCGCCGATCATGAACCGGAACGCATGCGAGAGCTTGGCCGCCACGAAGGCATTGGGGTCGCCGTACAGGTAGTCGTCGAGACTGTCGCCCGCCGCCCGCAGCCGCCCTTCGACGGCATGGTCGAGCGCGGTGACCAGCGCCCGCTCGAAGCCCGTCCCCCCGTCCCTTGCCTTGAGCGTCGCGCGGCCGCGGCCGAGCTTGACCCGGGCGCTGGCGATATGGTCCTCGCTCGCCAGAATGACATCGGCGAGGCCTGACAGCGCATGGGCGGCGGTCAGTCCCGG
Source organism: Rhizobiales bacterium CCH3-A5 (assembly GCA_001556025.1). Taxonomy (GTDB): domain Bacteria; phylum Pseudomonadota; class Alphaproteobacteria; order Rhizobiales; family Beijerinckiaceae; genus Allobosea. The sequence continues at coordinate 97,437 of LSIB01000156.1, read as the reverse complement.
ATCGGCGTTCAGCGCGGCTTCGAGATGCATCAAAGCGTTGGGCCTATGGCTGGCGAGCGCCTTGACCGCGGTTGCGAACTGCGCAACCGCGACGGTGTGTGCGGTCGCATGTTCCGATCCGAACATGTCGATCATGCCGCGCCCTCGCGCGGCGAAATCGCCGAAATGAACACGGCTGGGGCACCAAACATCACGTCTGCGTTCCTCGCGGGCCTTTTGCACTTGCGAGAGGCTAGCGGAACGCAAATCATCTTTCGATGACGCAACGTCGGAGTCTTGCGGGGAAAGCGGACGGCGGACCAGCAAGATCGCGCCCGATGACGGCGGAGCACTTCTGTGCGCGCGGGGCGCGCCGCTATGATCGGTGGGAAGGAGAGATCGATGCAGCCGCAACCCAGCATGACATCGTACCGTGAGCCCCGATCATTCGCAGAGTTCTACCGGTCGTCGGCCTATTCCCGCTTTCCGCAGGAGCACCGCTCCCATGCCTGGAGCGGCTTCAAGGCTTTCATCGTCGATCAGAAACCGCACGACTTCACCGACATCGCATCATCCGACTGGGTGCTCGGCCTTCCCCTCAGGGCCGCCTGCCCGACCCGCTTCGACTATGGCGACGGCTGGAAGCAGCGCCAGCGCGGGCGCGGCGATTTCCTGCTGGTCCCTCCCGGCACGGAGGTGCGTTACGAGATCGCCGGGCCGACGCGCCTGCTGGTGCTGACCTGGGCCGGCGGCACGCTGACCGATCTCGACGACGAACTCTTCGCCGATGAGGAGGCGGCGCTGAGGCCTCTGATCGGGCGCTACTTCAAAAACAACGTCGTCGAACAGGTTTGCCGGACGCTCTGGATCGAGATGGCGCGCAACGATGCCGCGTCGCGCCTGTTTCTCGACAGCGCCCTGTCGCAATTGGGCGGCAGCCTGCTGCGATGCGCCGCCCGGCAGACCGAGAAGACCACCTATCGCCGGATCGAGATCAGGCGGGTGCTGGCCTATATCGAAGGCAATCTCGAGCGCGACCTGTCGCTGAAGCAGCTGTCGGCGGTGGCCGGCCTGAGCCTGTTCCATTTCGTGCGCGAGTTCCATGCCCAGATGGGGGACTCCCCCTATCGCTTCATCCAGAAGCGGCGCGCCGAGCGCTCCCTGCGCCTGATGGAGCGCAAGGACATGCCCACCGACGAGATCGCCCGGCAATCGGGTTTCTCGAGCGTCCGTGCGATGCGTGCCATGATGCGGCGGCATGGCCCCGCTCGGGACGGATCATGAGCGCCGTCCATCCGGCGGGAGTACAACGACCATGACCTACTGCCTCGGCATCTGGCTGCCGGCCGGCCTCGTGCTGGCGTCCGATTCCAGAACCAGCGCCGGCGTCGACCAGATCGCGACGGTCAAGAAGCTGGCGGTGTTCGAGCAGCAAGGCGAGCGCATGATCGCGATACTCTCGGCCGGAAATCTTGCGACGACGCAGGCCGTCATCAGCACGATTCGCCAGAACGCCGGGCAGGCGGCGGGCAGGCCTGGCGTCCAGGGCGGCGCCGTCGACTGGGCCTCCGCCGACATCATGACCGCGCGCAGCCTGTTCGACGTCGCCCAGATCGTCGGCGCGATCCTGCGCGAGGTAATGCGCGCCAATCGCAGCTTCGTCGAACCCTATGGCGATCCCGGCGCGACCTTCCTCGTCGGCGGGCAGATCGCCGGAGACACGCATCGTCTGTTCCAGATCTATACGGCGGGAAACTTCGTCGAGGCGTCGAGCCGGAACGCCTTTCTGCAGCTTGGCGAGACCAAATACGGCAAGCCGATCCTCGACCGCGCGCTGACGACGAAGAGCGGGCTCGACGAGGCCGCCAAGCTCGCCCTCCTGTCCTTCGACGCCACGATCCGCAGCAACCTCTCGGTCGCGCCGCCGATCGACCTGCTGCGCTACGAGACCGGCAGCCTCGCCGCCCGGCAGATCGCCAAATTCACCGCGCAGCACCCGTACTGGGCCGATCTGCGCGATCGCTACAGCGCCGGCCTCGGCCGGCTCGTCGAGAGTTTGCCGGAGCCGACCTTCTCGTAAGGCAGGCGCAAGAAGCGGCTTGTTCTCGGGCTTTCTCCCGGCGACAGGCCGCCTCCTGGAGCAGGCCGCAGCCGATGCTATGAGCCGGCAAGCCGCTGCGAGGAGCGGCGGACCACCAGTTCGACGGGCAGGAGCCGTTCCCTGTCGACCGGCTGACGCGCGATCATGGCCATCAGGGTCTGCGCAGCGAGATTGCCGATCCGCCCGGTGGGGACGTGGACGGTCGTCAGCCCCGGCGAGACGTGCGCCGACATGTCCAGCCCGTCGATCCCCACGACGCTCAGATCGTCGGGCACCGTCATGCCGCGTGCATGCGCCTCTTCGAGACAGCCGATGGCGAACAGGTCGATGCCTCCGATCAACGCGGTCGGCGGGTCGTCCAGCTCCAGCAGCATCGCGCAGCCGGCGCGTCCGCCGGCCAGTGTCAGCGCCTGTTCGACGACCAGCGAGTCGGGCAGCGACAATCCGGCATCCGCCAGCGCTCCTCTCGCGCCCTCCAGCCGCGCCCTCTGGCGGTCGTTGAACTGGAGATGGCCTGCGATCATGCCGATGCGGCGATGACCCAGTCCGATCAGGTGCTCTGCCGCGAGGCGGCCGGCGAGCGCGTTGTCGATCGTCACGGCGGTGAAGAGTCCGTCCCCGCACCATGTGAGCACGATGGGCAGGCCGGACGCCTTCAGCAGGACGGTGGTTTCCGGCGCGCGCTCCGCCCCAACCAGCATCAGACCGTCGACCCCGCGCCCGAGCAGGGCCCGAACCGCCTGTGTTTCGGCCGCCGGGCTCGCCTCATGCGAGGCGACCAGCAGCAGGTAGCCGGATTGCGCCAATGTGGCCTGCATCGCCTGGAGCGCGCGCGCGAAGATGGCGCTGTCCAGCGTGGGGACGATCGCGCCGATCGTCATCGAACGGCCAGACGCAAGCGCGCGCGCCGCGCCGTCGGGCAGGTAGCCCAGGCGCAGGGCGCTCGCCCTGACGCGGGCCAGAGTATCCGGCGAAAGCAGGTCGGGCTGGGCGATGGCGCGTGACACCGTCGCAGGCGACACGCCGGCGTCCCTCGCGACATCGCTCAGCTTGACGCGGCCTCCGCTCAAGATCGCTCTCCATGAAATTTCTTTCATACGGTCTAGCCGCGGAATCCCGGATCAACAAGCCGATCGAGAGGATCGAGGAGAGTTATCGGGAGCGATTGACATCCTTGCGACGATCTGGAACGTTTACTGAAAGCGCTTTCATAAGAAGAGTGCATTGGGAAACGCCATGATCGGAAGACGGGCATGGGTCGGCTTGGGCTCGGTGGCGGCGGTGCTGCTGCTCTGGTTCGGCCTGACCACGGCGACGGGCCTCGTCTCGCCCGGCCGTTTTCCGTCGCCCGCGGATTTCTGGCTCTCGCTGAACCAGATCACATCGCGCGGCTATGCCGGCGGCGGGCTCGCCGGCCATGCGTTCCAGAGCGTGAAGCTTGTGGTGATGGGCTTTCTCGTGGCGATCGCGACTGGCGTGCCGCTCGGTCTCTGGATGGGCTGGGACCGGCGGGCCGAGGCCGCGATCAACCCGATTTTCCTGATCATCCGCCCGATCCCGCCATTGGCCTGGATCCCGCTCGCCATCCTGTGGCTGGGCCTCGGCGACGGCGCCAAGATCATGGTGATCTGGTTTGCCGCCTTCGTGCCCTCGGTGATCAATTCCTTCGCTGGCGTGCGCAACATCGAACGTCCGATCATCGAGGCCGCGCAGATGCTGGGCACGCCGCGCTGGCGGATGGTCACGGAAATCATCGCGCCGGCCGCCGCGCCGATGATCTTCACCGGCTTGCGCCTGTCGCTCCAGGCCTCCTGGACCACGCTGGTCGCGGCCGAGCTGGTGGGTGCGCTGGCCGGCATCGGCTTCGTCCTCAACATGGCCCAGCAGGACATCTATCCCGGCATGATCCTGGTCGGGATGATGACCGTCGGCGTGCTCGGCTGGGCGACGACCCATGCGCTGGGCCTGGCGGAGCGCCGCGCGCTCGCCTGGAACGTGGCGGGGAGGGATTGAGCCGATGCAGCCGCTGCCCCTCCGCATGAGCGAGAAATGGGCCTGGGGCGCGCTGGGGCTTTTCGGCTTCATCGGACTCTGGGCGGCGCTGTCGGCCTTCGGCATCGTGCCGCGCCAGTTCCTGCCCTCGCCGCTCGACGTGCTGGCGCGCTTCGCCCATCTGCTGACCAACCCCTTCGCCGGCGCGACGCTGCCGCAGCATCTGGCCTCGAGTTTCCAGCGCTACGCCTATGGCGTCCTGCTCGCCGCCTTCATCGGCGTGCCGCTGGGCCTGCTGATGGGCTGGTTCCGCTGGCTCGACGACGTCGTCACGCCGCTCTTCGATGGCCTGCGTTTCATCGCTCCGATCGCCTGGGTGCCGTTCGCGGCGCTGTGGTTCGGCGTCGGCATCGGCGGGCCGATCCTGATCATTTTTGCGGGCGCGTTTCCGCCCTGCCTGATCAACGCCTATCGCGGCGCGCGCTTCGTCGAGCCGCGCCTGATCGAGGCGGCGCGCATGCTCGGCACGGGCAATACCCGCACGATCCTGGAAATCCTGCTGCCGGCCGCGACGCCCTCGATCGTCTCCGGCCTGCGCGTCTCGGCGGGGCTGGGCTGGCAGTCGCTGGTCGGAGCTGAGCTGATCGTCGCGGCGGCCGGGGTCGGGTTCATGATGGTGCAGGCCCAGGCCAATGTCGCGACGCCGACCGTGATGGCCGGCATGGTCGCGATCGGTCTCATCGGCATGGCGATCGACGTGATGCTGCGGCAGGGCGAGGCCTGGCTTCGCCGCCGCCGCGGCCTTCAGGCGTAAGGGACGAGGACGATGGGATCGATCCGCTTCGACAAGGTCGACAAGATCTTCGGCCCCGCCTCGGGAGGCGTGAAGGCGCTCGACGACATCAATCTGGAGATCGCAGACAAGGAGTTCGTCGCAATCGTCGGCCCCTCCGGCTGCGGCAAGACCACCTGCCTGCGCATGGTTGCAGGCTTCGAGCCGCCCAGCGCCGGTATCGTCAGCGTCAACGACAAGGCGGTGACGCAGCCGGGGCCGGACCGCGCCGTGGTCTTCCAGCAATTCGCGCTGTTTCCCTGGAAGACGGTGCGCGAGAACATCGAACTCGGCCTGCGCAACAAGAACCTGCCCAAAGCGGAGCGTGACGGGCTGGTCGCCGGCGCGCTCGGGCTGATGAACCTGGAAAGCCATGCCGACGCCTTCCCGCATCAGCTCTCGGGCGGCATGCAGCAGCGTGTCGCGATCGCCCGCGCCTATGTGCTCGATCCCGAGGTGCTGCTGATGGACGAGCCGTTCGGGGCGCTCGACGCCCAGACCCGCGTCGTCATGCAGGAGGAGCTGGTGCGGTTGGCGCGGGTCAATCCGCGCACCGTGCTCTTCATTACACATGCCGTCGAGGAGGCGGTCTATCTCGCCGACCGCGTCGCGATCATGACCCGGCGACCGGGCCGCATCAAGGAGGTGCTCGACATCCGCTCGGTCAGGCAGGCCGAAGACTGGGACCGCCACGAGCGCATCGAGGATGTGATGGACCTTGAATCCTTCGTGCATCTGCGCACCCAGATCTGGAAGTCGCTGCGCGAGGAGAAGGGCGCCCATGGGGTCTGAGCGCGCCCTGCAGCCGCGCCTGCAGCGCGATTTGACCGAGCCGGAGCCGATCCCGGCGGCCGGCATCGCGCGCGCTGTCGAACTCATGCGCTCGGGCCGGCTCTTCCGCTATGGCGAGATGGGCGCCGACCAGAACGACGTCGCGCTGCTGGAGCAGGACTTCGCAGATTTCGTCGGCCGGCGCTACTGCGTCGCGGTCAATTCCGGCGGCGCGGCCCTGTGCCTGGCGCTCAAGGTGCTGGACGTGCAGCCCGGCGACCCCGTTCTCGTCAACGGCTTCACGCTTGCCCCCGTGCCGGGCGCGATCCTCCATGCCGGCGCCCGGCCCGTACTCGTCGAGATCGGCCCCGACTACGTCATCGACTGCGAGGATCTGCGTGCCAAGGCGCGGGCTTCCGCTGCGCGCATCCTGTTGCTCTCCCATATGCGCGGCCACATCGCCGACATGGATGCGGTGATGGCGGCCTGCGACGAACTGGGGCTGCTGCTGGTCGAGGACTGCGCCCATGCGCTCTGCGCCTCATGGGGCGGCCGGACCATCGGCACATTCGGCGCGGCTGCGGCCTTCAGCGCCCAGACCTACAAGCATCTCAACGCCGGAGAAGGCGGCTTTCTCGTCCTCGACGATGCCGATCGCGCCGCGCGCGCCATCCTGCACTCGGGCAGCTACATGCTGCACGGCCAGCATCTCAGCGCTCCGGCTCCGGAAGTCATCGCAGCCTGGGAAGAGAATACGCCGAACTTCAGCATGCGCATGACGTCGCTGGCCGCCGCGCTGCTGCGCCCACAACTGCAGGACCTGCCTCGCCGGGCCGCACGCTGGAACGCGATCCACGACCGGATCGGCGGGGCTATCGCACGCTCGCAGCATGTCCGCCTGCCGCCACGCTCTTCCAAGGAGCGCTATTCGGCGACGTCGGTCCAGTTCTCGCTGCTGGGCTTCGCGGATGACGAGATCGCAGCGCTGCTCGATCTTTGCGCCGCCCGCGGCCTGCCGATCAAATGGTTCGGCGCGGGCCGGCAGCGCGGCTTCACCAGCGCGCCGCGCCATTGGCGCTATGCCGGCGAGCAGGGGCCGCTGCGGCAGACCCACGCCATCCTGGCCGGGCTCTGCGACATCCGCACGCCGCTGTCGCTGACCGATGCGGACTGCGACCTCGCCGCCGAAATCCTGCGCGAGGCCATCGAGACCGTCGTCTCCGCGCGGGCGGGGACAGGGGAAACCGGGCGAGCCGCGACAGGCTGAGACCGGGCTAACGACAACAGGGAGAAACGACGATGAAACGCATCATTGCAGGATTGGGTATCGCCGCCGCGCTGACCTGCGCCACGCTGTCGCCGACGCAGGCGCAGACCGCCATCGGGGTCAGCTACCAGCCCTCGCTCTATTGGGCGCTGCCCTTTCACTACGCCACGGTGAAGGGCTGGTGGAAGGATGTCGGCCTGACCCCGAATTTCTCGACCTTCCCGGCCGGCGCGCCGCAGATCGCCGCTTCGGCGGCCAAATCGTGGGATGTCGGCGGCACGGGCTCGGTGCCGGCGGTGCTGGGCGCGGTGCGCTTCAACATCCTCACGATCGGCATCACCAACGACGAATCCAAGACCAATGCGATGATGGTTCGCGGCGACAAGTTCGACGCGATCAAGGCCGACCCGAAGCTGCTGAAGGGTCAGAAGCTCCTGCTCACCACCAATTCGACGGTGGACTACGCCGCGCGCAAATGCCTGAACAAGTTCGGACTGCAGAACAACGACATGCAGTTCGTCAATCTCGGCCAGGCCCAGATCATCACCGCGATCACGTCGAACAATGGCGACGTCGCGGGCGTCTGGGCGCCCAACACCTACACGCTCGAGGAGCGCGCCAACGCGAAATATCTCTGCTCCGGCGCCGATGCGAACGCGATCGTACCCGGCGCGCTGATCGTGCGCGGCGATTTCGCCAAGGAGAAGCCCGACGATGTGGCGAAGTTCCTCGCCGTCTTCCTGCGCGGCTGGTCCTGGGCCAAGGCCAACCCGGCCGAGGCGCGCACGCTGGCGCTCGACTTCTACAAGCAGGGCGGGCTCGAGGTGACGCCCAAGGCGATGGATCAGGAGTTTGCGCTGCGGCCGACCTTCGGCCTCGACGAGCAGCTCAAGCTGATGGCGCGGGCGTCGGGCGCCTCCACCGTCGATGGCTGGTTCTCCGAGATCGGCAAGTTCATCACCGAGGTCGGCACGATCCCGGCGAACCCGGACGCCAAGAGCTACGTCACCGACGACTTCCTGAAGCGCGTCGCGGCCGATCCCAAGCTCAAGGCCTTCGCGACCGAATTCGACAAGAAGTGACCTGACACGGCGACATGACAAGCGGCGGCGGTCTCCGGACCGCCCCCGCATCCCTCCATCTGATTTCAAGCGGACAGCGCCATGGCCATCACGCATCTGAAGACCGCCACCAAGACGCCCGAGACCGAAACCGACGCGGCGCGCGAGGTGGTCAGCGCCATGCTGGCCGCGATCGAGGCCGGCGGCGAGCAGGCCGTGCGCGACTATGCCCTGAAGCTCGACAAATGGGACGGCGAGATCGTGCTGGACAAGGCGGCGATCGCCGCGCGCGTCCGCGACATCCCCCAGAGCGTCAAGGACGACATCAGCTTCGCGGCGGGGCAGGTGAAGCGCTTCGCCGAGGCACAGCGCGAGTCCTGCCGGGATTTCGCGATCGAGATCTCGCCCGGCCTGCATCTCGGCCAGAAGCTCGTCCCGGTGAACACGGCCGGCTGCTATGTGCCGACCGGCCGCTACGCCCATATCGCCTCGGCCTATATGTCCGTCGCCACGGCCAAGGCCGCCGGCGTCAAGACCGTCGTCGCCTGCTCGGCGCCGTTTCGCGGCCAGGGCATCCATCCCCATGTGCTCTATGGGCTGACGGTGGCCGGCGCCGACATCGTCATGTGCCTGGGCGGCGTGCAGGCGATCGCCGCCATGGCCAATGGTCTGTTCACCGGCAAGCCCGCCGACATCATCGTCGGGCCGGGCAACAAGTTCGTCGCCGAGGCCAAGCGCATGCTGTTCGGCAAGGTCGGCATCGATGTCTTCGCCGGCCCGTCCGAGGTCGCCGTCCTCGCCGACGACAGCGCCGATCCGCTGATTGTCGCGACCGATCTTGTGGGCCAGGCCGAGCACGGCCATGAAAGCCCGGCCTGGCTGATCACCTCGTCGCGCCGCATCGCCGGCGAGGTCGCGAGGCTGATGCCGGAGCTGATCGCGACCCTGCCGCCGACGGCGCGCGACGCGGCCGGAGCCGCCTGGCGCGACTATGGCGAGATCGTGCTCTGCGACACGCGCGAGGAGATGGTCGAGGTCTCGGACCGTTATGCCTGCGAGCATCTCGAGGTGCATTGCGCCGAGCTCGACTGGTGGCACGCGCGTCTCAGCAATTACGGCTCGCTCTTCCTCGGCGAGGAAACCAATGTCGCCTTCGGCGACAAGGTTTCGGGCCCCAATCACATCCTCCCAACCAAGTTCGCCGCCCGCTATTCGGCCGGGCTCTCGGTCCACAAATTCCTCAAGCCTCTGACCTGGCAGCGCATGGACCGCGAGGCCTGCAAGCGCATCGCGCCAGTTTCCGCCCGCATCTCCCGGCTGGAGGGCATGGAGGCGCATGCCCGCACCAGCGACGCCCGCATGGCCAAATATGCACCCGGCTCCAATGTCGATCTCGGCGCTGCGGTCGAGGTCTGAGCGATGTTCAGGCTGACCCCGCTCTTCGACCTCACCGGCAGGACGGCGCTGGTCACCGGCGGCAATAGCGGCATCGGGCTCGCCATGGCGCGGGCGCTGGGCATGGCCGGCGCGTCCGTCGTCATCGTCGCGCGGCGCGAGCAAACGCTGCGCGAGGCGGCCGAAGGACTGATGGGGGAAGAGATCGAGGCAGACATCGTCCCCGCCGACCTTGCCTCGCCGGACGCCGGCACGCATCTGGCCTCTGCCTGCGAGCGGCTCGGCCGCTCCATCGACATCCTCGTCAATGTCGCGGGGCTCAATTTGCGCCAGCCCTTCATGCAGGTCACGGCCGAGGCCTTTGACCTGCACATGGCGGTGCATCTGCGCGCGCCCTTCCTGCTGACACAGGCCTTCGCGCCGGGGATGGCGCAGCGCGGCTACGGCCGCATCGTCAACATCGCCTCGTTGCAGAGCTACCGGGCCTTTCCCGATTGCGCGCCCTATGGCGCGGCCAAGGGCGGCGTCGTCCAATTGACCCGCGCGATCGCCGAGGAATGGTCGCGCCATGGAGTGACCTGCAACGCCATCGCGCCGGGCTTCTTCCCGACGCCGCTGACGGCGGCCGTCTTCGCCGACAGCGCGCGCGCCGCCAAAAATGCGGCGCAGACAGCCATCGGCCGCAATGGCGAGCTCGACGATCTCGCTGGCGCGACCGTGTTCCTGGCGTCTCCCGCCTCCGCCTATGTCACCGGCCAAACCCTGACTGTCGATGGGGGCTTCACCGCGAAATGAGTGAGCCGACGGCATGAAAGCGCTCGTCTACACCGGCCCCAACAGCCTCGTCTTTCGCGACGAGCCCGACCCCGTGCCGCTGGCCGACGAGGTTCTGGTGCGGGTCGAGGCGGTCGGCATCTGCGGCTCGGACATGCACGCCTATCACGGCTTCGACGCACGCCGCCCAGCCCCGCTGATCCTCGGCCATGAGGCGGCAGGGTGCATCGCCACCGGGCCACGTGCCGGCGAACGCGTGACGATCAACCCGCTGGTGGTCGATCCGTCCTGCCCCTATGCCATCGAAGGGCGCTGGCATCTCTCGCCGACGCGGCAGATCATCTCGATGCCGCCGCGGCCGGGCGCCTTCGCCGAACTGGTCCGCATTCCGTCGCGCAATCTGACGCCGATCCCCGACGCCATGCCGATCGAACATGCGGCGCTCGCCGAGCCGGTCGCCGTTTCCTGGCATGCGGTGCGGATCGGCATGCAGCGGCTGCACCAGCCTCTTCCCGCCTCTCGTGTCGTGGTGCTCGGCGGCGGCGCGATCGGGCTTGCGGCCGGGCTCGTCGCCCGCCTGTTCGGCGCGCGCGATCTCCGGCTCGGCGAAACCAATCCGCTCAGGCGCGAGACGCTGCTGGCGGAAGGGCTTTCCGTCTATCGGCCCGGCCACGACGAGCCGCCCGACAACAGCATCGATCTCGTCATCGACGCCGTCGGCGCCGACGCCACGCGCGCCGCCGCCTGTCGCATGGTGCGCCCCGGCGGCGTGATCGTCCATGTCGGCCTGCTGCCCGGCGAGGGCGGCCTCGACATTCGCAAGATCACCTTGCAGGAAATCACGCTGGCCGGCGTCTATTGCTATACGCCGGCCGACTTCGCCCAGACCGTCGAGGCCCTCGCTTTGGGGCGTCTCGGCGCGCTCGGCTGGATCGAGCAGCGCCCTCTCGTCGAGGGGAGCCGTGCCTTTGCCGACATCGACGCAGGTTTGGTGGGCGCGGCCAAGATCATCCTCGAGACCTGAAGCCTTGTCCGCAACGGGTCGGAGCTTTGCTCACGGCGCGCCCGGTCTACTCGCGCAGCACGCGGAAGCCCGCGACCTGGTCGCGGATCGCCGGCGGGCTGACGATCCTGGCGTCGAGCAGCCGCATCGAGGGCGCATCCGCAAACGAGCCGCCGCGCAGGATGCGCGCGGCCGAGGGCGCGCAGCTCGGCGCGGGAAAGACGGCGTCGGGCCGTGGCTCGGGCGCGCAGGTCGAGACCCATTCCCAGGCGTTGCCGTTGAGGTCGTGCAGGCCCCACAGGCTCTTCGCGAATCGCCCGACCGGGGCGGTGCCGACATAGCCGTCACGGCAGGCGGTGCCGCTCCATTGCGGGTTCGCCTCCATAGCGCTGCGATCGGCGCCGTTGCCGATGACGCAAAGCTGGTCGGCTCCCGCCCGGTCCCAGTCTTCGGCAGCCGCGAGATAGTGCCATTCGGCGTCGGTCGGCAGGCGGTAGCGCTGGCCCGTCTTGCGCGAGAGCCAGGCGGCGTAGGCCTGAGCGTCCTCCAGGCTGACGCAGACGACCGGGTGCTCATCGGTCTGGGCGAAGCCGGGGTTCTGCCAGCTCAGCGCCGGATCGAGCCGCCAGGCCGGCGCGCGCAGATGGCAGCCGGGCTCGATCCGCCGTTTTGAATCGGCGACGAACGTCGCGAACTGGCCGCGCGTCACTTCGTAGCGCCCGATCGCAAACGCCTTCGGCAGGTCGATCGCGAAATCGCGCTGGGCGTTGGCGATGGTCAGCTTCATGCTGACGCGCCCGGCCGGAACCAGCACCAGCTCCGGGCAGTCCGAGCAGTCGCGCAGGGCTTCGCCATCGCCCGGCTTGCGGAAGACCTTTGCCGAGCCGGCGGCAAGTCCGACATAGCCCAGCGCGGCGAAACGGTCCTCGACGCGGGCCCGGTCGGCCCCGATCCCGGCCAGCGCCAGCAGGGTTTCGCGCGTCCCGGCCGCATCGACCTGGGCTGCGAGTTCGGCCGCCGGGTCAGGCGGCGGCGTCGCGGGCGACAGCGAGAGTGAAGGCGACTGGGCCGGCGGGGCGGGCGGAGTGGCACTTGGGGCTGCAGGAGGAGCAACGGCAGAAGCAACGGCAGAAGCAACGGCAGAAGCGGCGGGAGCGCTCGCGGAGGGAGCGGGTATCGGCGTCGGTCGCGCGTCCGCGGCCGGCGGCGGACCGGCCGGGCGTTGCGCGACTTGCGCCGGTGGCGTGACCGGAACTGGCGCCGGCGACGGAGCAGGGCTCAGTAGGTTGCTGGCGAGCCAGCCCGCCGCGCCGAGCAGCACGACCACGGTCGCGGCCAGCATGGGGACCATGCTGCGTTTCTGCGGCGGGGACGCGGCGAGGAGCGCGTCCGGAGCGGTCTGCAGGACGGGCCTGGGACTCGTGGCGGCAGCAGCGGCCTGCACGGTCGCGTGGGCAGGGTCCGGTGCGGTCTTGGCGGGAGCCAGCACTGTCGCCGCCGCTCCTCCGGACATCGCCGCCAGCAAGGCGAGCCAAGCGGCGGGCTCGATCGCCTCTTGCCCGTGGTCGAGACGCAGCGCGGCGTCGATTGCGGCCAGAAGGTCGTCGGGATAGTCGCCGGCGGCGATATGGGCGGCGGCATGGCGGGCGTCCAGCCCGCGATCGCGCTCGGCCGGCGGCAGGGGGCGGCCGGTGACGATGCCGTAAAGCACCCCGGCCAAACCCTGCGCATCGGCCAGCGCCGCGCTCGCGTCAGCATCGCCGAGCATGAAGTCGCAAAGCGTTGCGTCGCCCGGCCGCGACAGCCGGATGGCGCGCGCCTCGACCGCGCCATGACCGAGGCCCGCATCATGGACCGCGCTCAGCGCCTTTGCGATGCGCCCGGCGATGGTGACGATATCGGCCGGACTCGGCCGGCGCAGCAACTCGGTGCTCCAGACGTCGAGACCAGCGCCCATGGGCGTCGGCTGAACGGCGATGAGCGTGCCGGACGCGCGCAGCGGCTCTCCGGCCGGCTCGATCGCGGACTGGCCGATCCCCCGCAGGGCCGCGAGCCTCGCCTCGAAGCGCGCCTGCCGCGCCGCGAATTCGGCTTCCCAGCCCCGGATCGCCGTCGCCGCGCCGCCTTCGCCGCGCATGGCGAGGCCCGCCGGGCAGCATTCGACGATCATCACATTGCTTTGGTCGGAAAGGCGCAGGCCCTCATAGGCGTATCCGGCCGGCCCGACACCGGAGACGCGCAGCACCAGCAACGCGTCTCCGATCCGGGTTCCGGGGTCGAGCGGCCGGCGGTCGTCAGCCGGCTGTCTCTCACCAGCGCTCATGCGCAGCTCGCCGGCTTGAACTCGACGCGCCGGTCGAGCGCCGTCGAGGCGTCGTCGCGCGGCAGGCCGACGAGGACCTCGCGCGAGCCCGAGCCGGCGGGCTTCAGCCGCGCGGCGAGGCCGGGCGCGCGCTCGGCCAGCAGCGTGACGATGCGCTGCGCCCGGTCGAGCGAGAGGCGCTCGTTGAACGGCTCGGTTCCGGTGCGGCTGGCGTGGCCGACGACCTGCAGACAGGCATTGGCCTCGCCGGCGCGGCGTGCGATCTCGCCGAGCCAGTCGGGATACTGCGCCGAGACGCGGGCGTCGCTGTTGAAGTCGGTGGTACCGCTCTCGAACAGGAAGAGCACGCCGAGCCGGCCGAGCTTGAGACCGCCCTCGACGAGCTGGGCGAAGGCCTTGGATGCCTCCTCCTTTTCGCCGAGCGCGGTGTAGGCGAGATAGACGCCGTTCAGCGTCCTGAGCTGGTCGCCGGGTGAGAGCGCCTGCGCCTCGCGATAGAGCTCCAGCGCGCGCCTGGCGTCGCCGGCCTCATAGGCGACGGTCGCCTCCCGGATGCGGGCGGCCGCCGGCAACTGGTCGAGATAGACGGTGCTGACCGGGTCGCCGGGCTTGGCGCGCTGGCAGGTCTCGATATAGGCCGTGGTCGCGGAATCGAGGCCCCAGACCGGCGTGTCGGCGAAGAAGCTCGCCGGCGCAATGTCGACGTCTGAGAGCGTGGCGCGGGCGACGGAGCGGGCATGGACCGTCTTCGACTGCTGATCGACGAGCGCAAAGCAGATCCAGAAGGCGTCGCGCGGGCCGGTCGCCTGGCCTGCATTGTTGATCGTGTTGAAGGTGCCGATGAAGACGTAGCGCGCCCGCGCCACGTTCTCGGGAGTCAGCGGCGCGATCTCGATATGCTTGTAGCGCTCGGCGACGAGCTGGGCGATGCGGCGGTCGAAGCCGCGCGTTGCGCGCGACTGGATGCCGGTGACGCCGTCGACCAGCGGATCGATCACGACGACCGTCTTCTGGCTGGTGGGGATGGATTCGAACAGCGTCGTCGCCGCCTTCAGGAAGGCCTGTTCCAGCGGCACGAGCGGCGGCGGCTTCGCTGCGGCGGCCGGCTGACCGGGAGCGGGCTGCGCGATGGCGGGTTGCGAGAGAGCGATCAGCGCGGCGAATGCGGCCGCGAACAAAGACAGCAAGCTCATGCGGCTCTTTCGAACTTCGGTGGCCAGGGTGGTGAACATAGCGTCAACTCCTTTGGACGGGCAATGCGACAGCCGGGATCGTGAACCGGCATGCCAACGGACATCAGGCTGCGCTGACCGCGCGGGTTTGTTCGACGGCGGCGACCCTGTTGCCGCGCATCCGGGCGATGACGTCGTCGCGCTCGCCGAGGGCCAGCGCCGTGCCGAAGGACATCACCAGCACCTTCTCGACATGGGCGAGCAGTTGCGGGCGATGCGTCACCACGATGACGGTGCGGCCGGCCGCCTTCATCTGGGCCAGCGCCAGGCCCAGCGCCCGCTCGCCATCCTCGTCGAGGTTGGAATTGGGCTCGTCGAGCACGATCAGCCTCGGGTCGCCATAGAGCGCCCGCGCCAGGCCGACGCGCTGGCGCATGCCGCCCGACAGCGACAGGCCCCCTTCGCCGATCGGCGTGTCGTAGCCTTGCGGCAGGCGCAGGATCACGTCATGCGCGCCGGCCGCTTTCGCGGCCGCCACGACGGCCCGGCTGTCGACATCGGAGAGCCGGGCGATGTTGTCGGCGACCGTGCCGGCGAAAAGCTCGACATCCTGGGGCAGGTATCCGACGCTTTTTCCCAGCTTGTTGCGGTCCCACTGCGTGAGCGCAGCCCCATCGATGCGGATTTCGCCGCCGCGCAATTCCCAGACGCCGGCCAGCGCCCGCGACAGGCTCGATTTGCCGGAGCCCGATGCTCCGACGATGGCGAGGCTGTCACCCGGCTGCAGGCTGAAGGAGACCCCACGCACGGAGGGGCGGCTGGCGGAGGGCGGCAGGATGACGACGTTCTCGACCTCGATCTGGCCGACCGGCACCGGCAGGCTGACCGGAGCCCTGGCCTGCGGGAACTCGCTCATCAGCGCTTTCAGGCGGCGATAGGCCCCCCGGCAGGCGACGATGCGCTTCCACTGGCCGACGATCTGCTCGACGGGCGCGAGCGCCCGGCCGATGATGATCGAGGCAGCCATCATCGAGCCCGGCGAGATCTGCTTCTCGATGGCGAGCCAGGCGCCGGCCGCGAGCACGCCGGTCTGCACCGCGACGCGGGCGAATTTCGACATCGCGACCAGCGCCGAGCTGAGTTCCTGCGATGCGACGTTTGCGGCCACCGCCGCGCTCTGCTGGCCGCACCAGCGCTCCAGCACGGTGTCGCCCATGCCGAGCCCGCGCACGACCTCGCCATTGCGCAGCGCCGACGCCGCGAACACCGATGCGTCGTTGGAGAGGCGCGAGACTTTATCGACGCCCTTCTTGGTCAGGATTTCGGTCAGCAGCGCCAGCCCGAACAGCACGAGCGCGCCCACGGCCGCGATCGCGCCCAGCACCGGATGCATGAAGAAGCACAGCAGCACGAAGAGCGGCGTCCAGGGCAGGTCGCACAACACGGCGACGGTGCCGCTCGCCAGCGATTCCCGGATGATCTCGGCGTCGCGAATGACCTGCTGACCCTGCCGGCGCTCGGGGTCGAGCTCGGCGCGCATCATCGCGTCGAAGAGCGGACGGCGCAGAACCTTCTCGAAAGCGACGCTGGAGCGGACCAGCACGCCGGAGCGGGCATATTCGAGAATGCCGTAGAGAATAAGGAAGATCAGCACGATCAGCGTCAGCATGACGAGCGTGGTCTCGTTGCGGCTCGACAACACGCGGTCGTAGATCTGCATCGAATAGATCGGCATCGCCAGCATCGTGGCGTTGATGAACATGCTGATGATGACGGCGGCGACCGTGCCGGGAATGCAGGCGCGCATCGCGATGCCTAACGGAGTTCTCGCCGTATCTCCTTTCGTCGTGCTCATGATCAGCTCCGGCCTTCCTCAGCGTCAGAAAGAGACGTCTCATCGTCAGCGGCCGACGCCGCCGACTACCACGACTATCGCGCGAGGTGGAAATCACGGCTGTTCCATGGGGAACAGCGGCAGGCATTCGCTCCCCGTCATGGTGAGGGCGTCGCGGGACCAGGCGGATCCGCCGAGGCGATGCGACCCGATCACAAGCGGCCCGCACCCTGCGGCCGCACGGACCAGATGGAGCATGTCATGGGCAATCCGTTCGTCGATTTTTTCAATGCCGTGGTCGATACCGCCGAGGATGTCGTCGAGACCGGGCAGGAGGTCGTGGAGGACGTCGTCGAGGAGGTCACCGAGACCGCCGGTGACGTTTACAATGCCGTCACCGGCTCCGGCGACGCGCCCCAGAGCAGCGCCGGCCGTGCCCTGGCGGGCGCCTTCGAGAGCGCCCAGGACGTGGCGAGGACGGCCGGCGAGGCCCTCGGCGGCGGCGTCCAGGCGATCGGGCGCGGCGCTCAGAGCTTCATCGACAACCCCGGTCGGTCGATCGAGGGCGCGGCGCGCGCCGGGGCGGCCGGTCTCGAAGCCGCCGGCACGGCTGCGGTCGGGGCGGTGGGCGGCGCGATCATCGGCGCCGGCAATGCCGTCGGCGGCGTCGCGGACGCGGCCAAGAAGGGCGGCGAGCAGGCAGCGGAGGCTGTCGGAGGCGCGCTCAACGAGGCCGGCAAGGTCGGCGGCGCGATCGTCGAGGCCGGCAAGGACGCGGTCGAACAGGTCGGCAAGGGCCTTGCCGAGGCCGGTGAAAAGGCGGGCGAGGTCGCCGGCGGCATCGGCCGTGTCGGCGGCAAGCTGGTCGAGACCGGCGTCGCTGCTGCAAAGGAGCTGGGCGAGGGCGTCGGCAAGGCCGCCGGGGCAGCCGGCGAGGCGCTGCTCGACGCGGCGGGAAAGACCATCGATGGCGCGGCCAAGAACCTCGGCAACGTCGCCGAGACGACCGGCAAGGTCGTCGGCGCGGGCGTCGATGGCGCGCTAGACGCCGGCAGGAACACGCTCGAAACCATCGGGAAGAACCTGAACGACGGTCTCGACGGCGCGAAGGAGGCCGGCAAGGCGGCGCTGGAGACGGCGGGCGACATCGCGGCGAACACCATCGACGGCGCGGCCAAGAACCTCGGCAATACCGCCGAGACGGCCGGCAAGGTCGCCGGCGCGGTTGCCGAAGGCCTGCTCGACGCCGGCAGGAACGCGCTGGAGACCGCCGGGAAAAACCTGAACGACGGTCTCGACGGCGCCAAGGAGGCCGGCAAGGCGGCGCTGGAGACGGCCGGCGACATCGCCGGCAATACCATCGAGGGCATTTCCAAAAACCTCGATGCGGCCGTCGAGACGGGCAAGGCGGTCGGCGAAGGCGTCGCCGCTATCGGCAGGAACGTGCTCGAAACCGCCGAAAAGAACCTCAATGACGGCCTCGGCGGCGCGAAGGCGATCGGTGGGGCGGCGCTGGAGACGGCGGTGGATATCGCCAACAACGTCATCGACGGCGTCGAAAAGAATCTCGGCAACGTTGCCGAGACGGCCGGCAAGGTCGCGGGCGCGGTCGGCGAGGGTCTGCTGAACGCGGGCAAGAATGCTCTGGAAACCGCCGAAAACAACATCAACGATGGCCTCGACGGCGCGAAGGCGGTCGGCAAGGCAGTGCTGGAGACGGCCGGCGACATCGCCGACAACGCCATCGCGGGTATCGGCGACAATCTCGGCAACGCGCTCGACACGGGCGGGAAGATCGTCGAAGCGGTCGTCGAGGGCGTCGCCACGGGCGTCGGCAACACGCTTTCGACCGGAGCCGAGATCGCCGGGGCTGTGGCTGGCGGAGCCGCAGCGGTCGCCGATGAGGCTGGCCAGACGGCGGGGCGCGTCGGCGACGTCATCGCTGACGGCCTCGGCGACACGGCCGCCATCATAGAGGAGGAGTTCGGCGACGAGGCCCGCGCCGCAGCGAGCCTGGTCACCGAGACAGCGAAAACTGTCGCAGACGCAATCGCCGACGGCACGAGCAACACCATCGCCTTCGTCGAGGAGAAGGCGGCCGAGGCCGGTGCTGCGATCACGGATTTCGCCGACGGCTCGGTGCGCTTCATCCGCGAAACCGTCGACGAGGCCGGCGAGACCGCCGAAAGGGTCGGCGATGCGATCTCCGACGGGACGAGCAACACGATCGCCTTCGTCGAGGAGAAGGCGGCCGAGGCCGGTGCTGCGATCTCGGATTTCGCTGACGGCTCGGTGCGCTTCATTGGCGAGAAGGTCGAGCAGGCCGGCGAAGCGATTTCCGACGGCACGAGCAACACGATCCAGTTCGGTGAGCAGGCCGTCGCGGAGGCGAAGGAGGGTGTCGAAGAGGCGGCAGCCGCAATCGCCGACGTGGCGGCTGGCGTCGCCGGCGGCGTGGCGGCTGCCGGCGAGGAAGCGGCCCGTTCCGGTTCGCGGATCCTCGACGCCTTCAAGGAGGGCTTCGAGGACAAATCCAAGGCCGACGACGCGCTCGATGTCGTCAGCACCGGCACGTCGAAGGATGAACAGGCGCTCTCGGCGGAGAAAAGCGAGAAGGGCGACCGCTTCTTCTCCAGTTTCTTCGACGAGGCCAAGGACGCGGTCGATGTGGTCAAGGGCAAGGGCGTCAAGGGCGACGAGGCGGACGACAAATTCGCTCTCCTGCCCACCGACAAGGCCTCCGACAAGCTCTCCGATCTCCGTGCCGAAAAGGACGGCGGGGCCGAGACGAAGGGCTTTGAACCGAAAGCCGATCTGCTGAAGGGCGTGTTCGACGAGCTGCCGAACCTCAAGCCGGGCAAGGACGATTTTGACGACCAGGCCTTCGACAAGTTCGGCGGCCGCCCCGTGGTCGAGAAGGCGCCTGCCTTCGCAAAGGACCTGCCTGCCCTGAAGCCCGATTTCGACGTCGATTTCGGCGACGACAAGCAGCCGCCCTCGTTCAACCTGTTCGGCTGAACCTGGCCGAACGGCCACGAAGCGCTCCGGCTGTCACCCGCGTGACAGCCGGAGCGTCGCGTCACGGAGCAGTATCCGCCGGACCGACATCCCCCTGGAAGCAACCGGGAGCACCGCGATGACCGCCACCGATCCCCGCACCACGCCCGAAGACGAAGCCTCGCACGACCACCGCCGCTTCGCCTGGCTGGCCTATGGCGCGATCCTGCTGGTCTTCGGCGGCTTCGGCGCCTGGGCCTCGATCGCCCCGCTCGATTCCGCCGCCATCGCGCCGGCCCGCGTCGCCGTGGAGGGTGACCGCAAGCCGGTGCAGCATCTCGAAGGCGGCATCATCCGCGAGATCCTGGTCAAGGAGGCGCAGCAGGTCGCCGAGGGGCAGATCCTGTTCCGGCTCGATCCCACGGCCGCGCGCGCCAATGCCGAGCTTCTCGGCCGGCAGCTCGATGCGGGCCTGGCGCAGGAGGCCCGCATCATGGCCGAGCGCGCCGGCGCGCCCAGCATTGCCTTTCCGCCTCAACTTCTGGCGAAGGCCTCGCGCGCCGACCTCGCCCAGATCATGGCCGAGCAGCAGCGCCTGCTAATGGAACGCAAGGGCTCGCTGGACAATCAGGCCGGCATTCTGGAGGCCCGCATCGAGCAGACCGGCAAGGACATGGCAGGCCGCTCGCGCCGGCTCGATGCGCTGAAGTCGCAGCGCGCGAGCCTGCATGCCGAGATCGAATCGGTCAGGCCGATCGTCGAGAAGGGGTTCTTCGCCCGCAACAAATTCCGGGCTTTGGAGCGCGAGGCGTCCCGGATCGAGGGCGAACTCGGCGGTGTCGAGGGCGATATCGCGCGGCTCTCGCAGGTGGTCGAGGAATCGCGATTGCAAATCCGCCAGATCCGCCAGCGCGCGCAGGAGGAACAGACGCAAGCGCTGACCGAGGTGCGCGGCAAGCTGTCGGATCTGCGCGAAAAGCTCTCCGTCGCCGAGGAGGTTCTGACCCGTGTCGAGGTCCGCGCGCCGCGCACCGGCATCGTGCTCAATGTCAGGGTCGCGACGGCCGGCGCGGTGGTCGCGCCCGGCGCGACTTTGGCCGAGGTGGTGCCGCCGCTGGAGCGGCTGACGCTGGCGGCCCGGGTCTCGCCGCTGAACGTGCAGAGCGTCGCCGCCGGCCAGAAGGCCGAGATCCGCTTCCCGGCCTTCTCCAGCCGCAAGACCGATTCGATCTTCGGCCGGGTCGAGACCGTCTCGGCCGACGCCGTGACCGACCCCGCGACGCGGGAGAGCTATTACCAGACAAAGGTGGTGGTCGATTCCAGGGACGTGCCCGCCGATGTCGCCGCCAAGATCGTGCCCGGCATGCCCGCCGACGTGCTGATCATCACCGGCGAGCGCACCCTGCTTACCTATCTGCTCGGCCCCTTGCGCGACATGCTGGCCAAGGCGATGAGAGACCAGTAAGGCGCGAGGCTACGTCCCGGACGGCACGGCGCCTTCCGCCTTCAGCACCTCATGGGCCGCCTTGAACGCGTCGAGCCCGGCCGGAATGCCGCAATAGACCGTGGCGTGAAGCAGGATCTCCTTGATCTCGTCGACCGTGATGCCGTTGCCGAGCGCGCCCTTGACATGCAGCTTGAGCTCGTTGGGCTTGCCGAGCGCGGTCAGCATGGCGAGGTTGAGCATCGAGCGCGTCCTATGGTCGAGGCCCGGCCGCGTCCAGGCATAGCCCCAGCACCATTCGGTGGTGATCTCCTGAAAGCCCATCATGAAGTCGTCGGCCTTGGCGAGGCTGCTGTCGACATAATCCGCGCCAAGCACCTTGCGGCGGACCTTCAGGCCCTTCTCGAACTGTTCGCTGCGGGACATGCGTCGCCTCCTCCTTGGCTGTGTCGCGCCGGCATTGGCCATGGCCGCCGGATTGGCCGATGATCTGACAGGATCGCATTCGCCATGTCACGGGCGGGCGCGGCCGGTACGGACATGCCGGCCCTGCGTCGATGCGGGGATCGTGGGAGAGGACCATGCCTCAGACTAGCCCGATCGCTCCGCCGGCGGTCATCGCCCTGATCGGGCTTGGCCAGATGGGCCTGCCGATGGCCTGCCGGCTGGTGGCCGCCGGGTTCACCGTGCATGGCGCGGACCCCGCGCCGGCCGCCCGCCAGGCGCTGGACGCCGCCGGCGGCAAGGCCTTCGGCGACAATGCTTGCGCCGTCGCCGGGGCTGAGGCTGTTATCACCATGCTGCCGAACGGCAGGGTCGTCCGTGAGGTGCTGCTCGGAGCCCATGGCGTCGCCAGCCTGCTCGCCAGCGGCACGCCGGTGATCGACATGAGCTCCTCGGCGCCCACCGACACCACCGCGCTCTCGGCCGATCTCGCCGCGCTCGGTCTGCCGTTGCTCGACGCGCCGGTCTCCGGCGGCGTCAAGCGCGCCATCGACGGCTCTCTGGCGATCATGGCCGGCGGTCCCGCTGATGTCGTCGAGCGCGTGCGCCCCGTGCTGGCTGCGATGGGCAAATCGATCTTTGCGACCGGGCCGGTCGGCTCCGGCCACGCCATGAAGGCTCTGAACAACTATGTCTCTGCCGCCGGGCTGATCGCGGCTTGCGAGGCGCTGATCGTCGGCCGCCGCTTCGGCCTCGCGCCCGAGACGATCATCGACGTGCTCAACGCCTCGACTGGCCGCAACAATTCGACAGAGGTGAAAATGAAGCCCTTCGTCGTCGCGGAAGCGTTCAACTCCGGCTTCTCCTTCGCGCTGATGGCGAAGGATCTGCGGATCGCGGCCGATCTGGCGGCCCATCTTGGGCTCGGCACCCCGCAGATCGCCAGCGTGGCGGCCCTGTGGGAGCAAGCGAGGGTCGCGCTGAAGCCCGACGCCGACCACACCGAGATCTACCGCTTCCTCGCCGATCTCGACGCCAACCGCGCCAAGCCCGCCTGAGCTATTTCGGCGCGGCCATCTTGCGGATCAGAGCGTCGCGCGCCGTCCGGGCCGCGGCCTTGGTCGCCTCGTCGCTGGGGCCCTGCGCACGGGCCTCCAGCGCCTTGGCGTAATAGCCCAGCGCCAGCTGGTCGGAGGAAAGTCCGGCATAAAGGTCGCCAAGGCGCTTGTTGGCGGTCAGCGCCGCGTCGGGCTTTCCGGCGGCTTCCTCGAACGCGCCGATCGCGCCCGGCGCATCGCCAGAGCGCGCCTTCAGCTCGCCGAGCATCAGCAGGATGCGGTGGTCGCCCGCATTGGCCGTCCGCGCGGCCTCCGTGTCTGCGAGCGCGGCTTTCAGGTCGCCCGCGCCGAGCCGCGCCTCGATTCTGACCAGATGCGCCTCGGCATCGGCGGGAGCGCCCGCGAGCCGTGCCGTCGCATCCTCGGCGGCGGGGCCGAACTTGCCCTGCGCGAGCCGCGCCTTGGCCCGGATCAGCACGAGGTCGGGTTCGCTCGCGCCGGCCGCGAGCGCTGCATCGACGAGTTTCTCCGCTGACGCCATGTCGCCCGTGGCGTGGTTGATCCGCGCCGCGAGCGACAGCCAGCGCGGCTCGGCGGGCTCGATCCGCAGCGCCATGGCGATGTCGGTCAGCGCGGCGGGGTTGTCGGCCATGAAGGCGAGTCGTGCGCGCTCGGCATAAGGCCGCGCCCGGTCCGGCGCGCGTCTGATCGCCTCGCCGAAATCCGCCCGCGCCAGAGACGCCTGCCGCAACTGCGCCCGCGCCAGGCCGCGATGCAGGAAGAGTTCGGCGGCAAAGCCGGGCGTGAAGCCGAGATATCTCGCCATGTCCGAATCGGGCAGCACCTCGTCGATGACGCTCGTCAGATCGGAGATGGCGGCCAGCGCGTCCCCAAGCCGGGCCGCCGCGATGCCGCGCACCGCGATCGCGGCATTGTCGGTGCTGCCGGGAAGCGCTGCTTTCGCCGCCAGATCGTAGGCGGCGCGATCGGAGCCTGCCAGCAGCAGCGCACGCCCCTTCAACGACTCGCGCATGGACTCGCCAAGCGAACTTTGCCGCTTGCCTTCCCACGCCGCAAGGACAGCCTGGGCCTGCTGCGGGCGGCCGAGATCGATCAGGGCGACCGCATGCGTCTGCGCGAGCAGGTCGGCGCTGAAGTCCTCGGTTGCACCCTGCGCGCGCGCCGCGATCGCCACGTCGGCCAGCGCCTGTTCCGGCCGACCGGCCATCACGAGCGCGAGCGCGCGATCGGCGGCGATATGCTCGGTCGTCGCTGGATCGGCCTCGATGATCTGCGTCAGATCGGTGACCGCAGCCGCGAAATCGCCCTTGCGCTGGGACACGGCGACCCTCGCCAACAGGGCGTTGCGCCAGTCGGTCGATCCCGGCTTTGCGAGGCGCACGGCGCTGTCGGCATCGGCGAAGGCCCGGCTCATCGGCTCGCTGTCCTTGCCGAAATAGCCGAGATGACGATAGGCGCGCGCGATCAGCGCCGGCGGGTAGCCTGGCGCGCCCGCCACCGCGAGATCGAGATCGGCCAGATTCTCGTCGTAAGTCCGCGCCCGCGAGCGCAGGATCAGCCTGTCGGCCCTGGCTTCCGGCGTCGCCGCCGTCTCGACCAGCCGGTCGCAGGACTGCATCCGCAGCGGGTCCTTGGCGGCTTCGCAGCGTGTCTTCAGCTCCGCCTCGGGAAGCTCCGCGACCACGATCGGCGGCGGCGCGTCGAGTTCGATGACCCAGGCCGCCGCCTGATTGCGCGTGGTCCTGTCATAGGCCATTTTCGCGTCGGTGCGCGCCGCCGATTGCGCATAGAGCGCCCGCGCCCCAGCCCTGTCGCCGCCCGCAAGCAGGATTTCCGCCTTGATCCGGGCGGCGTCGAAGAGGAAGGCGTCAAGCTCGATCGCCTTGTCGATATCGGCCCTCGCGCCGGCGAGATCCTTCATGGCGAGCTTGACCGCGGCCCGCGTCGCGAAGGCGCGGCCCGAGCGCGGCGCGGCCTGAACGACGGCTTCCGCATCCGCCAGCGCCTCGGTCAGCCGGTTCTGCGCCAGCCGCGCCCGCGCCCGGATTTCCGCGAGGTCCGAGATCGCCGGGAAGCTCGCCAGCCCCTCCGTCGCCTCGGTCTCGGCGGCGGCGTAGGCGTTGAGGTAGAAATGGCTGCGCGCCTTGGTGGTGAAGGCCGGATGGTCCTTGAAGCCGAGGCTCCGCGCCCGTTCGATCGCCGTGATCGCGTCGCGATACTGACCCGTCGAATAATGCAGCAACCCCATCATGTAGTGGCTGCGCGGATGGTCGTTCTTCCAGAACAGACCCTTGCGAATATCCTCCCGCGCGCCCTCGAAATCATATTGCAGCATCTTGAGATAGCCGCGATTGGCGTGGTTGTCGGCGTCGAACGGATCCTTCTCGATCGCGACGCTGAAATCTTCCATCGCGCCGGCCATGTTGCCGAGGCCGAAGCGAATCTGGCCCCGGTCGCGGTAGAGCGCCATGAAATTCGGCACTAGCTTGATCGTCTCGGAGTAGTCCTTCTCGGCTTCCGCCAGCCGGTTTAGCGCCCAGTAGGCCTGCGCCCGGCCGAGCAGCGCCGAGGACCTTGTTCGGAGATCGCCGCCCCGCTTCAGTACGGCGGTGCAGGCGCTGATGCCCTGCTCGGTCTTTTGGGTCTTGCAGATCGTGGCGTTGTCGGGCTTTTTTTGCGCCGGCGCGACATTAGGCCAGAGCGCCAGGCCGCCGATCAGGCAGGCGGCAACAATGCAACCACGCGTGGACCAGACCATGCCCGCCTCCCTCCGCAAGGAAGGGCGAAGGTTAGCACACCAGCCGACGCTGCGTCATGTCGCCTGCAACCGGCGATAGCGTTCAGGCCGGCTTCGGCGCGACCAGCCACTCATGCGCCGGCTCGTTGTGGAACTTCCAGACCCGCTTCGGCCCGGCCATGACGTTGAGATAATACAGCTCGTAGCCATGCGGCGCGGCGACGGGGTGATAGCCCTTGGGCACCAGCACGACATCGCCGTCCTGCGCGCTCAGCGTCTCGTCGAGCGAGCGGTCGTCGGTGTAGACGCGCTGGAAGCAGAACCCCTGCGGCGGGTTCAGCCGGTGGTAATAGGTCTCCTCCAGCAACGACTCGCGGGGCAGGTCGTCACGGTCGTGCTTATGCGGCGGATAGCTCGACCAGCAGCCGGAAGGCGTGATCACCTCGACCACGAGCAGCCGCTCCGCAGGCTCCGTTTCCGGCAGGATGTTGCGGACATCGCGGGTGTTGCTGCCTTCGCCGCGCGTCAGGCAGCCGACGTCCTTTGGCGCGATCACGCGCGGCGGCAGGCCGGGCTTTCCGGGCGCCGAGCAGATGCCGATCTCGCAGGGGCCTTGCGCGGTCAGGCTCCAGCCGGTTCCGGCCGGCACGTAGAACGACCACGGATCGGGCTCGAAGGGCGAGGCCCGCCCGCCGATCATGCCGAAATCCTCACTGCCGGCCGACACAGCCGCCCTGCCGGCCAGCAGCACGATGCAGATTTCGCGCGCGCCCGGTTCGCGAGCGATCCTCTGGCCGTCTACGAGCCGATGCACGTCGAAGCCGACATGGCTCCAGCCGGCCGATTGCGGCGTGACATGGTGGATCCGGCCCTCCGCATCCGGCGATGATGGTCTGACGAGCAGCTTCGACATGGCGTCCTCCGGTCTCAGGCGAGGCCGGCCTCCTTCAGGCTGGCGCGCAGATGGGCGACGCCCTTCTTGGCATAGGTCAACGGGTGGGCCTTTTCGGGATCCTGCTCGGCCTCGACGACCACCCAGCCGGAATAGCCCGGAAGCGCCCTGAACACGGCCGGATAATCCACCATCCCGTCGCCCGGTACGGTGTAGACGCCAAGCTCCCTGCCCCTGCCGAGCACCGCGTCGAGAAAACTCCAGTCCTCGGCGCGGGCCTGCTCCATCACGGATTTTCGGACGTCCTTGGCATGGACGTGGCTGATGCGGGAGCGATAGCGCGCCGCCAATGCTGCTGGGTCTGTCCCGCCCCAGGTGGCGTGGCCGGTGTCGAGCAGGAGGTGGACGGCGTCGCCGGTCGCGCCCATCAGCGCGTCGATGTCGTCCCCGCTCTCGACGACCGTGCCCATATGGAGGTGGTAGACCAGCCGCACCCCTTCGCTCAGCGTGCGCTCGGCGACCTGGGTCATGCGTTCGCCGAACCGCGCCCACTCGCCCTGCGCCAGCACCGGCCGCCGCGAGAGCGGCTTCGTGCGGTCGCCATGGATCGCGTTCGAGGTCTCGGCGAAGACGAGCACATTGGACCCCATCGCCTTGAGCAGATCGAGATGCGGCCGCAAGGTTTGCATCTCGGCCTCAGCGTCGCGCAGCAGCAGTTCGGCCGAGTACCAGCCCGAGATGCAGGCCATTCCGAAGGGATCGAGCGCCGCCTTCAGCGCCTTGGGCTCGCGCGGAAATTTGTGGCCGAGCTCCATGCCGGTAAAGCCGGCCTCCTTCGCCTCGGCGAGGCAGGTTTCGAGCGACGTCGCGCCCCCGATCTCCTGCAGGTCGTCGTTCGACCAGCCGATAGGGTTGGCGCCGATGCGGATGGGCATGGTGTGGGTCTCCGGGATCAGTCGAGCGCCTTGAGCGCTTTGTCATAGCGTTTGCGGGCGGCCTCGACCTCTTGCCGAACCGACACCTCCGGCACCGCCACATCCCACCAATGCCCGCCGGCGTCGGTCGAGATTGCGGGATCGGTGTCGATGACGACGACGCTGGTGCGCGTGTCGCTACGGCTCTCTGCCAGTGCCGCCTCCAGCTCCGCCAGCGACGACACTGTGCGCGACACCGCTCCGAGCGACGCCGCATGCGCCGCGAAGTCGATGTCCGGCAGCGTCTCGTGGCGGGCATCAATGAGCAGGTTGTTGAAGGCTGCGCCGCCCGTCGCGGCCTGCAATCGGTTGATGCAGCCGAAGCCGCGATTGTCGAGTAGGACGATGGTGAGCTTCAGCCCGAGCATCACCGAGGTGGCGATCTCGGAGTTCATCATCAGATAGGAGCCGTCGCCGACCATGACGACGACCTCGCGGGCCGGGTCCGCCATCTTGACGCCGAGCCCGCCGGCGATCTCGTAGCCCATGCAGGAATAGCCATATTCCATGTGGTAGCCGCCGGCAGCGCCGGCTTGCCAGAGCTTGTGCAATTCACCGGGCAGTCCGCCGGCCGCGCACAGCACGACGTCCGAGGGTTTGCTCCAGCGCTGCACGCTGCCGACCACCTGCGCATCGCTCGGCAGCGCCGCGTTGCTGGCGTCGGTATGGCGCGCGGCCGTGGCGAGCCAGTCGGTCCGCGCGGCCTCCGCCTTCGCCGTCCATGCCGCCGGAGCCGCATGATCGCCCAGCGCGGCCGTCAATTCGGCGAGGCCGGCACGCGCATCGCAGACCAGCGCCTGCGCGCGGTGCTTGGCCGAGTCGAAAGCCTGCACGTTCAGCCCCACGATCCGGCACTCCGGATTGGCGAAAAGCGCCCAGGAGCCCGTGGTGAAATCCTGCAGGCGCGTGCCGACCGCGAGCACGACGTCGGCCTCGGCTGCCATCGCATTGGCCGCTGCCGTGCCGGTGACGCCGATCGCGCCGAGATTGAGCCGATTGCCGGAGGGCAGGGCGCTCTTGCCTCCTTGGGTTTCGCCTGCGGGAATGCCGTGGCGCTCGCAGAAGGCCAGCAGTTCGGTCTCGGCCTCGCTGTACAGAACGCCGCCGCCGACGATGACGAAGGGCTTCCTGGCAGCTTTCAGCAGCGTCGCGGCCGTCACAACCTCGGCCTCGTCGGGCCGCTGGCGGCGCGCAGTCCATATCCGCTCCGCGAAGAAACTCTCCGGATAATCGAAGGCTTCGGCCTGCACGTCCTGGCACAGCGCCAGCGTCACCGGCCCGCATTCGGCCGGGTCGGTCAAAACCGCCATGGTGCGCTCGAAGGCCGGGATCAGTTGCTCGGGCCGCGTCAGCCGGTCGAAATAGCGCGAGACGGGGCGGAAGCAGTCATTGGCCGAGACTGTGCCGTCGCCGAAATCCTCGATCTGCTGCAGCACCGGGTCGGGCCGGCGGCCGGCGAAGACATCGCCCGGCAGCAGCAGCAGCGGCAGCCGGTTGACATGGGCGACGGCCGCCGCCGTGACCATATTAGTCGCGCCGGGGCCGATTGAGCTCGTCACCGCCATCATCCGCCGCCGCCGCGAGGCCTTTGCGAAGGCGATCGCCGCATGCGCCATCGCCTGCTCGTTATGGGCGCGGAAGGTCGGCAGCGGCTCGCGCGCGCCATGCAACGCCTCGCCCAGCCCCGCGACATTGCCATGGCCGAAGATTGCCCAGACCCCTGCGAACAGCGGCAGCATCTCGTCGGCGATGACGGTTCTCTGGGCGGAGAGCGCCTTCACCAGCGCCTGCGCCATGGTGAGCCTGATCGTGGCCATGTCCTGGTCCCTCGCCTGCGCCGTGGCCGGCAAGCTCCCGGAGATCGGGCCGGCAACCGATCTCCGGGTAGACCGTTCGGCCATGTGAGCGGGCGAGCGCTGTCGCTTTCCGCCGCGAATCGATCCATATCAGACTCTCATCGAAAGAGGGTGCGTCGCAGTGCAGGGCCAAGCCGCGACAGCCGAGTCATTCAGCCGCGATCTCGCCGACAAAGTCGCCATCGTCACCGGCGGCAGCCAGGGGGTGGGCGAGGCGATCGCGCGCGAATTCGCTAGCCGGGGCATCGCCGGCCTGCTGCTGACCGGGCGCAACGTGGAGCGTGGCGAAGCCGTCGCGGCGTCGCTGACAACGACGTCCTGCAAGGCGGTCTTCCGTGCCGCCGATCTTGCCGATCTCGACGCGGTAAAAGGCATCGTGCCGGCGGCCGAGGCCGCTTTCGGCCGGCTCGACATTCTCGTCAACGCGGCGGGCGACACCGACCGGGGCTCCATCCTCGACACCTCGCCCGAGCTTTACGAGCGCATCATGGGCGTCAATCTGCGCGCGCCCTTCTTCCTGATTCAAGGCGCGGCCGCGCTGATGCGGCGGCAGGCCATCGCCGGCGCGATCGTCAACATCCAGTCCATGTCGGCCCATGGCGGCCAACCCTTCCTCACCGCCTACAGCGTCTCCAAGGGCGCGCTGGCGACGCTGACGAAGAACGTCGCCTACGGACTCCTGAAGGACCGCATCCGCGTCAACGGCCTCAATATCGGCTGGATGGCGACGCCGGGCGAGGACGCCATCATGAAGCTGCGCCATGGCGCGCAGGATGGCTGGCTCGATGAGGCAGTGAAATCGCAGCCCTTCGGCCGGCTGATCGACCCGCGCGAGGTCGCCAAGGCTGTCGCCTATCTCGCCTCGACGGAATCGGGATTGATGACGGGCGCGAACATCGATTTCGACCAATCCATCCTCGGCGCGCATGACTGACACAACCGAGCACAGACGGGACTGACGACGACGATGCGGTTTGGATTGCTGGGAGCGGGACGGATCGGCCGGATTCACGGGCTGAACGTCGCCGCGCGCACTGACACGGTGCTGGTCGCGGTGGCGGATGCGTCGGCTGAGGCCGCCGACTCGCTGGCGCTTGCGGCCGGGGCCGAGGTCGCGACGGTGGACGCCATCCTCGCAGACGCCGCCATCGACGCGATCCTGATCTGCACACCGACCGACACCCACGCCGATCTGATCGAGGCCGCCGTTGCGGCCGGCAAGGCGGTGTTCTGCGAAAAGCCGGTCGATCTGGATGCCGCCCGCATCAGGGCCTGCCTCGCCACGGTGGACAGATCCGGCAAGCCGCTGATGATCGGCTTCAACCGCCGCTTCGATCCGAATTTCGCCGCACTCGAAGCCCGTTTGCGTGCAGGCGAGGCCGGCGCGATCGAGATCGTCAGCGTGATCTCGCGCGATCCGGCTCCCCCGCCGGTCGACTATGTGAAGCGTTCGGGTGGGCTCTTTCGCGACATGATGATCCATGATTTCGACATGGCGCGCTTCCTCCTGGCCGAAGAGCCGGTCGAGGTTTTCGCGCTCGGCTCGGCGCTGGTCGACAAGGCGATCGGCGAGGCCGGCGACGTCGACACCGCCGCCGTGCTGATGAAGACGGCCTCGGGCAAGATCGCGCAGATCTCGAATTCGCGTCGCGCATCCTATGGCTATGACCAGCGCATCGAGGTCCATGGCTCGGCCGGCATGCTGCGCGCCGGCAATATCCACGAGACGACGGTCGAGATCGCCACCGCGAAGGGCTTCCACGCCGATCCGGTGCAGAAATTCTTCCTTGAGCGTTATGCCGCCGCCTACCGCCTCGAGCTCGACGCCTTCGTCACCGCCTGCAAGGGCGGCAAGGCCCCGATGCCGACGGGACTCGATGGCCTCAAGGCCCAGATCCTCGCCGACGCCGCCACCGAGTCGGCGCGGACCGGCAAGCCCGTCGCCGTCGCGCTGGAGGCGATCTGACCATGTCGCCCGCCGAACTCGAACTGCGCCATTACGCCGTGCTCGGCCTCGTCAGCGAGGCCGCCGTGATGGCGCTGGATTACTTCAACAAAAGCGACAGCCTCGGCGTCACCATGAAGGGCGCGCAGGACTGGCTCACCGTCGCCGACGGCAAGGTCGAGGATTTTTTGCGCGAGCGTCTCGCCGTCATGTTCCCCGAGGACGCGGTCATCGGGGAGGAGGGCGGCGGGCAGGCGTCCGAGGCCGTCTGGATCATCGACCCGATCGACGGCACCGCGAACTTCGCCCGCGGCGACCGCAACTGGTGCATCTCGGTCGGTTTCCTGCGCCATGGCGTGCCCGAGATCGGCATCGTCGCCGCGCCCGCGCTTGGCGAGGTTTACGCCGGACGGCGCGGCAAGGGCGCGACCTTGAACGGCCAGCGGATCAGGGTCTCGGGCGGGGCCGACATCGCCCGCGCCTGCATCGAGCTGGGCTGGTCGACCCGCGTGCCGGCGGAGCGCTACATCGCGGTCATCGGGCGCATCTACGGGGCCGGGGCCGCGATGAAGCGCTCGGGCTCGGGCGCGCTCGGCCTCTGCCATGTCGCCAATGGCAGCACGGACGCGTATGCCGAGCTTCATATCAACGCCTGGGACGTCGCGGCGGGCATGGTCATCGCCTCGGAAGCCGGCGCAATGATCAACGACTTCTTCGCGGGCGCGGGCATCGCCAAGGGCAATCCGATCCTCTGCTGCACGCCTGCGCTGGCCCACGATCTGCAAAAAATGACAGGAATAACTTAGCTGGCGCGACAGGCGTTGATCTTCAGGTCCCGTCGTCCCAGTGTCACGTCAATCACAACAAGAACCAAACGGTTCAATCGGGGAGGTTACCATGCACGCACGATCCAAGCAGACGACATCCTGGCTCAAATCCGGCCTGCTCGCGGCGCTCGCTACCGCTTCCTTCGCAGCCGCGCCCGCGCAGGCGCAAGGCGCGCTCGTGCTCTATTGCTCGGTGCAGGAGGAATGGTGCCGGCCGATGGCGCAGGCCTTCGAGAAGGAGACCGGGATCAAGGTCTCGATGACGCGCAAGAGCTCCGGCGAGACCTATGCCCAGCTCAAGGCCGAGGCGTCCAATCCGCGCGGCGACATCTGGTGGGGCGGCACCGGCGATCCGCATCTTCAGGCCGCCGAGGAGGGCCTGACCGAGGCCTATGAGAGCCCGCGCAACGCCGATCTCCATGATTGGGCGGTCCGGCAGTGGAAGCAGTCGAAGGGCAGGACGGTCGGCGTCTACGCCGGCGCGCTCGGCTTCGGCTTCAACACGAAGCAGGTCGCCTCGCGCAAGCTCGACGAGCCGAAATGCTGGGCGGACCTGATCAAGGCCAATCTCAAGGACGAGGTCCAGGTCGCCGATCCCAACTCGTCGGGCACCTCCTATACGCTGCTGGCGACGCTGGTGCAGTTGATGGGTGAGGACAAGGCCTTCGACTATCTCAAGGCCCTGCACAAGAACATCAATCAGTACACCAAGTCGGGCGCGGCCCCCGCCAAGGCGACGAGCCTTGGCGAAACCACGGTCGGCATCACCTTCATGCACGACATGGTGACGATGGTCGTCGATGGCGGCCCGGTGAAGGTCGTCGCTCCCTGCGAGGGCACCGGCTACGAGATCGGCTCGATGTCGATGGTTAAGGGCGCGCGCAATCCCGACAGCGCGAAGAAGTTCTACGACTGGGCCCTGACCCCGGCCGCGCAGGCGCTGGCGACGCAGGCCAAATCCTATCAGGTGCCGTCCAACAGGAGCGTCGTGCCGCCGCCGCAGGCGCCCAAGCTCGAAGAGGTCAAGCTGATCGACTACGACTTCGCCAAATACGGCTCGTCGGCCGAGCGCACCCGCCTGCTCAGCAAATGGGACCGTGAGGTGAAGGTGCTGCCGAAGTAGTCGGTCCGTCCGTCCGGTCGGCAACGGGAACGCCCGCCATGCGCGGATCGACGAAGCTCGCGCTGCTTCTGGGGTGGCTGGGCTATGGCCTGCTGCCCTGGTACCTGCTCGAGCGGGTCGGGCTTTCCAGCTTCGGCTGGCTGGCGGGCTATCCCTTCGGCCGGGCCGGGAGCGCGCTGGCGCTGGCCCTGTCCGGGCAGGCGCCCTGGCTGCTGCCCGTCGGGCTCGCATTCGCGCTGGCGACGCTCGCGCTGTTTCGCCGGGATGAAGCCTCGGTCGCGCGCCTGCTCATGCTCGCGGGCGCCGCCGGTATGGCGCTGTTCTTCGCGCAGGGCTTCGCCATCGGCCTGAAGGGTCAGGGCATGCCGTGGCTGGCGGCCCTCCTCGGCGGTGCGGGCGCGAGCCAGCCCGGCATGGGGGCGGGCGCTTTTCTCGCCATCCTGTCGCTGCTGCTGCTGTTCTGCCATGGCCTCGCCTATCGCGGCTATTGCAAGGGCGACCTCTTCACCACCAGTGCGATCGGCGTCATCGTCCTGCTGATCGGGCTGTTCATCTTCTTTCCGGTCGCGACCATCCTCGAAAGCGCCCTGATCGACCAGAACGGGGCTTTCGCCTTCTCGGCCTTCACCAGCCGCTTCTTCGATTCGTCGATCTGGGGGCTCGGCTGCATCACCGCCAACACCAATTGCGGCGTGGCCTGGAACACGCTGCTGCTGGCGGTGCTGTGCGGCGTCATCACCACGCTGCTCGGGCTTGCCTGCGCGCTCCTGATCCTGCGCACCGGCATGCCCGGAAAGCGCGTGATGCGGGCGCTGACCGTCCTGCCGATCATCACCCCGCCCTTCGTCATCGGGTTGGCGCTGATCCTGCTCTTCGGCCGTTCGGGACTGCTGTCGAACGTCCTGTATGAATGGTTCGAGGTGCCGCGCTCGCGCTGGATCTACGGCCTGCCGGGCGTCCTGCTGGCGCAGGTGCTGGCCTTCGCGCCGATCGCGTTCCTGGTGCTGATCGGCGTGGTGCAGGGCATCAGCCCGAGCCTGGAGGAAGCCTCCCAGACGCTCGGCGCAAAACGCTGGCAGACCTTTCGCACAGTGACCTGGCCGTTGCTCAGGCCCGGCATCGCCAACGCTTTCCTCCTCGGCTTCGTCGAGAGCATGGCCGATTTCGGCAATCCGCTGGTGCTCGGCGGCAATTACGAGGTGCTCTCGACCAAGATCTTCTTCGCCGTCGTCGGGGCCTCGCATAATCAGGGCCAGGCGGCGGTGCTCGCCATCGTCCTGCTCGGCTTCACGCTCGGCGCGTTCTGGATCCAGCAACGCTGGCTCGGCGACAAATCCTACACCACCGTGACCGGCAAGGGCGATTCAGGCCTGCCCACGCCTCTGCCGCGCCGAGTGTCCTGGCTTGCCGGCCTCGTGATCCTGCCCTGGGTGGCGCTGACCTTCGTGATCTATCTCGTCATTTTGATCGGCGGCTTCGTGAAATCGATGGGGCGCGACTACACCCCGACGCTGGAGCATTACCGCACCGGTTTCTCGATCGACTGGAGCCGCGGACTGTTCTTCGACGGCGCGGCCTGGGATTCCTTCTTCACCACGATCAAGATCGCCGCCATCTCCGCCCCGCTGACGGCTCTGATCGGCCTGATCACCGCCTATCTGCTGACCCGGCAGCGCTTCGCCGGGCGCGGCGCGCTCGAATTCGCGACCATGCTCTCCTTCGCCATTCCAGGCACCGTCATCGGCGTCGCCTACATCCTCGCCTTCAACGTCCCGCCGATCGAGATCACCGGAACGGGGCTGATCCTCGTCATCGCCTTCGTCTTCCGCAACATGCCTGTCGGCGTGCGCTCGGGCATCGCCGGCCTGTCGCAGATCGACAAGAGCCTCGACGAAGCCTCGACGACGCTGCGCGCCCGCTCCTTCACCACGCTCTGGCGCGTCGTGCTGCCGCTGCTCAAGCCCGCGATCGTCTCGGCGCTGGTCTATTCCTTCGTGCGCTCGATGACCGCCGTCAGCGCCGTGATCTTCCTCGTCTCGGCCGAATACAACCTCGCCACCGCCTATATCGTCGGCCGCGTCGAGGCCGGCGAGTTCGGGCTCGCCATCGCCTATTCCTCGGTGCTGATCGTGGTCATGGCGCTCGGCATCGGCCTGATCCAGCTCGGCGTCGGCGAGCGAAAGCTCGGCCGGCGCAAACTCATCGCGTTGTCCAACTCGGCCGCCCAGCCCATTGCGCAAGGAGCCGCAAGTTGACCAAGGCCGGCCCCGCATCCGTCGAGTTCCGCAACGTTTCCATGCGCTATGGCAGCGTCACGGCGGTCGACAACGTCTCCTTCGCCATCGAGGCCGGCAAGCTGGTGACGCTGCTTGGCCCCTCGGGCTGCGGCAAGACCACGACCCTGCGCATGATCGCGGGGCTCGAGATCGCCAGCGAGGGTCAGATCCTGATCGCCGGCAGGGACGTGACGCGGCTCTCGGCGGCCGATCGCGACGTCTCGATGGTGTTCCAGTCCTATGCGCTGTTCCCGCATATGAGCGTCTTGGAGAACGCCGCCTACGGTCCCACGGTGAAAGGCCTCGGCAAGGAGGTTGCCCGCGAGATGGCGATGGCCAAGCTGGCGCTGGTCGGCCTCAAGGGTTTCGAGAGCCGCTATCCTTCGGAACTCTCCGGCGGCCAGCAGCAGCGCGTCGCGGTGGCCCGCGCCCTTGTGCTGGAGCCGCAGGTGCTGCTGTTCGACGAGCCGCTCTCCAACCTCGACGCCAAACTGCGCCGGCGCGTCCGCGAGGAGATC
Source organism: Rhizobiales bacterium CCH3-A5 (assembly GCA_001556025.1). Classification (GTDB taxonomy): domain Bacteria; phylum Pseudomonadota; class Alphaproteobacteria; order Rhizobiales; family Beijerinckiaceae; genus Allobosea. The sequence goes on along the minus strand of LSIB01000156.1, from coordinate 61,821 downwards.
CGCGAATTGCAGCAGGACCTCAACCTCACCGTCGCCTATGTCACCCACGACCAGGAGGAGGCGCTCGCCGTTTCCGACCGCATCATCGTGATGTCGAACGCCAGGATCGCGCAGGAGGGCGCGCCGCGCGAACTCTACGAGCAGCCCGCCAACGCCTTCGTGGCTGATTTCATCGGCGATGCGAATCTGATCGACGTGGCTGTCACGCGCGTAACCAATGGCAGCGCCGACGTCGCGCTCGGGCCGCTGACGGTGTCGCTGCCGGCGCGGGGACTGTCGGCCGGTCCGGCCCGGATCGCGATCAGGCCCGAAAGCCTGCTGATCGGGCCCTCCTCTGATGCGTCCGGCCTGCCCGGAACGGTGCGAAAATGCGCCTATCTCGGTAATCACCTCGACATCATGGTGACGACGGCCGTCGGCGAGCTCTTCGTCATCCAGTACGGCTCGCGCGAGATGCTGCCGGAGGGCTGTGCCGTTTCGCTATCCTTTGCCGGCTCGGGTGTGACTTTGATCCCGCCGGTCTGAGGCGAGGCTCGCGCGGGGATGACAGCGGGGTCCAAATCTGGTCGGCTGCGGCAGGCGCAGGCCCTCTGGAGAACGCGATGAACGATGCAGCCCTGCCGGCCACCGAACCCTTTGCGCCCGAGCCCTTCGCCGACGCGCTCGCCCGCCTTCACGCCGCGCTGGCGGACGTCGCCAATGGCGATGTCGCCGCGATCAAGGCGCTTTACGCCCATGACGAGGACGCCACCTCCTTCTATGGCTGGGGTGGCTACGAAAAGGGCTGGGACGAGGTTTCGCGCCGCTGGGACTGGGCGGCGACGCAGTTCGGCGGCGGCACGGTCGAGCATGACAACGTCACCACTGTGGTCGGCGCGGACCTCGCCTTCACCACCGACATCGAAACCTTCGTCGTCACCCGCCCAGGCGCGAGCGAGCCGGTGCGCTGGTCGAACCGCGTCACCCATGTCTTTCGGCTGCGAGACGGGCGCTGGCGGCTGCTGCATCGCCACGCCAACCGGCTGGAGACGCGCTACGAGCCGGGCGCTCGGGAGGGCGGCTGAAAGCCGCCTTCACACCGGCTACAACTGCGCGATCAGCGTCTTCAGGCCGGGTTCGTCGACCAGATCGGCGGCATCCTGCCGGCTGAACCAGTGGCACCGCCTCTGCGACTGCTCGGCCCAATTCTCGAGCTGGCGTTCGAAATCGAGCCGGTAGAGCTTGACCTCGCAGAGCACGAAATGGTCGTCCAGCCGCTTCCAGTAGGTATAGCGGCCGACGGGCTTGCGGCCGATCCTGCCGACGACGCCGGCCTCCTCATAGGCCTCGCGCGCGGCAGCATCATTGTCGTCCAGTCCCTTGATCGTCCAGCCCTTGGGCACGATCCAGCGCTGCGTCGTACGCGAGGTCACGAGCAGCACGTCGAGACCGCCATCGAGGGCGTGGCGGACAGGGACCGCGGCGACCTGCACCCGGGTCTCTCCGACGCCGCCCTTGGACTTCTTCATGGATCGTGGATGCTCCCTTTGCCCGTCCGGGCTCCCGCTTCGGCTTCGCGCGGATCATCTTCAACTTCTGCCAAGATCGTTCCGTAAGGGACAGTCCCGTAGCTTTCCATATAAGATCATTGTCCGGCTTTGCGACATATGCAGGGCCGCCAGACCCTGCCGGCATGACGCCTTGCCGGCTTAGCGATCGACGGTCGCCGACGCCTTCCAAAGGCTCGTCGAATCCGTCTTGCCGATGCCGTCATCACGGTCCAGAAGCTGCAGGAGACAGACGGGACGGCGTTGGCGGACATCGGGAGCGATCATGAGCTGGGGCGACGCGCTTGGACTGTTGGGCTTCGTCGCGGCCTGCGTCGCGGTAGCGAGTTCGGGCGCGATCTTCAGGCCGGGCGACTGGTATGAGCGGCTGAGGAAGCCGTGGTGGCGGCCGCCGAACTGGCTGTTCGCCCCGGCCTGGACGGTGCTCTATCTGATGATCGCGGTCTCGGGCTGGCTGGTCTGGCGCGAGGCGGGTTTTGCGGGGGCAGCCCTGCCGCTGGCCCTCTACGGCGTCCAGCTCGGCCTCAACGCCGCCTGGTCGGGCCTCTTCTTCGGCCTGCGGCGCATGGACCTCGCTCTGGTCGATGTCGCGTTGCTCTGGCTCTCCATCCTTGGGCTGATTGTGCTCTTTGCGCCGATCGATGAGACGGCGGCGCTCCTTCTCGTCCCCTATCTCGCCTGGGTCAGCTTCGCGGCCTTCCTCAACTGGACGATGTGGCGGCTGAATCCCGACGCCGTGACGGCCTGAACCGGCTCAACCGCCGCGCAGCCTTGTGAGGAAACGCGCTTGCGACAGCCGGCGCGTGCGCGCGGCCTCCACCGCCGCCTGCGGTGACATGGCGCTGAACGCGACCTGCGCCCGGCTGCGGAGCTGGACGAAACCGTCGAGATGGCCTGAGATGATCGTCGCGATCTTGGGATAGCCGCCGGTGGTCTGGTGGTCGGCCAGCAGCACGGCCGGCACGCCGTCGCCCGAGACCTGAATCGAACCCCGCGCGATCGGCTCCGACGGCATGTCGAGCACGGCGTCGGGCCTGAGCGACGGGCCTGCCAGCCGCACGCCCATCCGGTCATAGGCGTCGGTCAGGGTGTAGGGCTGCGAGAGCAAGGTCGCGATCGTCTCGGGACTAAAGAAGCGGTCCTGCGGGCCGAGCACGATCTTGACGGTGTGGCGTGGTCGCGCCGTGACCGGGCAGTCGAGTTCGCCGATGCGCGCCTCGCGGCGCTGGGCTTCCGCGATAACGAGACGCTGCCCCGCCATCAGCCTGCCGCCGCCGAAGCCCGACGGGCCATGGGTCGAGACGCTGCCGAGCCAGTGTTTCGCGTCGAGCCGTCCGGAGAAGGCGAGATAGGTCCAGCTTCCCCACAGGCCGGGCCCGATCGCGAGCCGCATGCCCGCCTTCAGCTCGGCGACGATCCAGGACGGGTGCTCATGGCCATCGAGCGTGACGCGAAAGCCGCCGCCCGCCAGCGCGACCGTGACCGAGCCCTCGACGCAGTCGAGCGCCAACCCGCCGACCGAGATTTCGATCCCGGCTGTCCCATCGGGGTTGCCGAGCGCGGCGTTGGCGATGGCGAAGGAGCCTCGATCCATCGGTCCCGATGCCGGCACGCCATAGCGCATCAGTCCTGTCCGGCCGCCATCCTGCACGGTGACGAGCGGGCCTGCCTGTACGATCTCGATGACGGCGCGGGTCATGGCTCAGGCCTGCCGCAGGCAGGCGTCGAAGCCGGCGCGGTCGATCCGCCGGAAGCAAACATCGTCGCCGATCTCGAACAGGAACGGCCGTCCGGTCTCCTCGCGCAGGATCTGCGTCGGCGAGCGGCCGATGATGTGCCAGCCGGTCGGCATGATCAGCGTGGTGACGAGGCATTGCGGCCCGGCGATGAGCACGCTGCCCGCCGCGATCCCCCGAACGGGTGCGGGCTTGCGCGGCAGCCTGATCGCCTCGGGGACGCCGGCGAGATAGGCATAGCCCGGCGCGAAGCCATACATGAACACGTTGTAGTCGCCCGCCAGATGCGCCGCGATCACCGCCTCGCGGCTGAGGCCCGCGGCGGCGGCGACCGCGTCGAGATCGGGCGCGAACTCGCCATCGTAGCAGACCAGAACCTCGCGCGGCTCGCCTTTGGGCCGCAGGGTCGCGGGCTTGCTCAGCAGCGCCGTCATCGCCGTCTCGACCAGATCATGGTCGCTGACCAGCGGATCGAAGCCGACCAGCAGGCTGGCATAGGCCGGCACGGCTTCCGTGAAGCCGGGAAACGGCGCGGCCGACAGCGCCGCATCCAGCCGCCGGACCTGCGCGTTGATGCTGGCGTCGATGGTTTCGCCGAGCTCGACCAGCACGGCGTGCTCCGCCACCGGCTGGAAGCGCGGGAAGCCCTGTTCCGGCGCGTTCATGCCGGGCGCGGCAGGAAAGGCGCGATGGCGATGCCGGCCTTCGTCAACGCCTCGCGCACGGTCCTCGCCATGGCGACTGCGCCTGCGCTGTCGCCATGCACGCAGATCGAATGCGCCGCCAGCGCGATCGGCGGCCCGTCCAGCGTCGGCATCAGCCCGGTGTCGAGCATATCGACCAGCCGCTGCGAGGCGGCGTCGGCATCATGGATCATCGCGCCCGCATGGCTGCGCGGCACCAATCGGCCATTGGGCAGATAGGCCCGGTCGGCGAAGATCTCGCTATGGACGGAAAGCCCGCAGGCGCTGGCGGCGGGCTCCAGTTCCGTGCCCGAGATCGCCAGCACCGCGAGATCGCGCGAGACGGCCGCGACAGCACGCGCGATCGCGTCGGCGACGTCGCGGTCGTCGCAGGCGAGGTTGCCGAGAGCGCCGTGCGGCTTCACGTAAGCGACGCTCGCACCTGCCAGCGCGGCCGCGCCCATCAGCGCGCCGATCTGCACGGCGGTGAAACGCTCGATCTCGCGGGCCGTGCAGGGGATGATCCGCCGGCCGAAGCCTTCCCGGTCGGCATAGCCCGGATGCGCGCCGACCACGACGCCGCGCGCCTTGGCCAGCGAGACCGTCTCGACCATCGTCTCGGGATCTCCGGCATGGCCTCCGCAGGCGATGTTGGCGCTGCTGACCAGGCCGAGCATGGCGGCGTCGTCGCCGGCCCGCCAGGGGCCATAGCCTTCGCCGAGATCGGAGTTGAGGTCGATGCTGCGCGTCATCGCGTCACCCTAGCACGATGCAGGCCAGCGCGATCAGCCATCCGCCACCGGCACGGTGTAGTTCAGCACCAGCCGCCCGCCATCGGGATAGATCGTCTGCCCGGTCATATAGGAGGCGTCGTCGCTGGCGAGGAAGACGGCGACCGAGGCGATCTCGGCCGGCTCGCCGCAGCGGCCGATAGGCGTGCGCGAAAGCACGGCGCGCCGCGCATCGTCGGAGGTCATGATCGCCTTCTCCACCATCTCGGTGAGGATCGTGCCCGGCCCTATCCCGACGACTCGAATGCCGTGCGGGGCGAGCGCCATCGCGGCGACCGCCGTGAGCTGGTTCATGCCGCCCTTCGACATGGCATAGGTCGCGAGGTTCGGGTTCGCCAGCCGCGCGTTGATCGACGACATGTTGATGATCACGCCGCCGCCTTGCGTGACCATCCGCCGGCCGGCGGCCTGCGTGCCGAAAAAGGCGCCTTTCAGGTTGACCCCGAGCACCGCGTCAAAATCGCCCTCCGCGATGTCGAGGAAGGGCTGGCTGCGGGCGATACCGGCATTGTTGAGCATGATGTCGAGCCGGCCGAAGCGCTCGACCGCAGTCGCGACGAGCGCATCGACCTGCTCGCGTTTCGTCACGTCGGTCGGGACGGCGAAGACGTTCGCTGGTCTCCCGAGCGCATCGGCCGTCCGGGCAAGCTCCGCGCCGTCGATATCGGCGAGGATGAGCTTCGCGCCCTCCTGCAGGAAGCGCTCGGCGCAGGCGCGGCCGAGCCCGCGCGCCGCCCCCGTGATCACCGCGACCTTGCCGTCGAGCTTCATGATGCCGTCTCCCGTCAGCGCTTCAGCCTCGGCTTCTCGATCCCGGCCTGATGGCAGAGCGCATCGACCATCGCGGAGAAATCCCGTCCGCCGAAGCCGCCGGCGCGGGCTGCGCTGAAGGCCTCGCGGGCGGCCGCCGCAAGCGGCATCGGCACTTTCGCGGCGTTCGCCGCATCGACGATCAGGCTCAGGTCCTTGTGCGCGAGGTCGATGGTGAAGCCGGGCTCGGTATCGTCGATCAGCACCTTGTTGGGCCAGTTGACCTTGAGCTGACCGTTCACGGCCGTCGTGCCGTAGAGCACGTCGAGCGTCGTCTCCAGCGTCAGCCCGAAGCGCTGCGACAGCGCCAGCGCCTCGGCGTTCATCTGGCAGAGCGACACGGCGAGATAGTTGTTCACCAGCTTCGTGCGCATGCCGCTTCCGACCGGGCCGCAATGATGGATGGTCGAGCCCATGCCCTCCAGCAGCGGCTTCACCCGGGCGAAATCGGCGTCCGAGCCGCCGACCATGAACAGCGATTCGCCCCGGTCGGCGTGAACAGCCAGCCGCCCGACCGGCGCATCGACATAGCCGATGCCTTTGGCGGCCGCCTTCTGCGCCAGCGCATCGGTGACGAGCGGGTCGATGGTGCTCATGTCCATGATCGCGCTGCCGGGTTTGGCGTTCTCCAGCACGCCGCCGGTTCCGGCCACGACCTGCTCGACGATGGCCGAGTTCGGCAGCATGGTCACGATCACATCGGATTGGGCCGCGACCTCGCCGGCCGAGTCCGCCGGGCGCGCCTGCAGCGAGGCAAGTTCGTCGACGGCGTCGCGATTGACGTCATGGACGACGAGCCGAAAGCCCTTGCGGCACAGATTGGAGGCCATGGGCCGGCCCATGCGGCCGAGCCCGACGAAACCGATCATGTCTGTCACAGCATTTCCTCGTCTTTTTTGGTTGGCGTCGGTTTTGTCGGGGCCACTGGCCGTCACCCCTGCGGCAGGCCCAGATGCGCCCGGAAGCGGTTCTTGATGTAGACCGCGTCGCGCGAGGGCAGGGAGCGCGGCGGGTTTTCGGCCGCGACCTTGATGACGAACAGGCGCGGACCTTCGGCCTTGGCCTGCAGCGTTCCCGCCAGCGCCTCGACCTCGTCCATTTCCTTCAGGGTCTCGGCCGTCGCGAAGCCGCAGACCTCCGCCACCTTCGCCAGATCGATGCCATGGCCGGTATGGCTGCCCTGCATCCCGGTCTCGCCGAAATGCTGGTTGTCGATCACCACGATGTCGAGATTGCTCGGCTTCGCCACGGCGATGGTGGCGAGCGCGCCGAAAGCCATCAACTGCTCGCCGTCGCCGGTGAGGACCAGGACGCGGCGCGCGGGTTGCGCCTGCGCGATGCCGAGGCCCACCAGCGCTGCCCCGCCCATCGCGCCCCAGAGATAATAATTGCCGTCATGGTCGCCGGCGGCGTGCACGTCGTAGGTCGCCGAGCCGAGCCCGGTCACGACGAGCATATCGCCGCGATCCTTAAGCAACGTGGCGACGACGGCGCGGCGGGCGAGGGGTGCTGCAACGGGATTGGCCATCGCGCTCACCACTTCTTCTTGCCGAGCAGGCGCTGGCCGATCAGCACGGCGATCTGCTGATCGCCCTCATAGGCGAGCGCGGCCGCAGCCTCGACCGTATCGACGAGGTCTTCGGCCGTATCGGCCCGCATCACCTTGATTCCGACAGCCTCCAGCGCTGGTTGCGTGCCCCGCCCCATCGGCACTTGCCATGGGTTGAACTCGGCCCATTCGCCGCGCATCGTCACAAGCATCAGCAGCGGGGCCCGCGTCATCACCGGCAGCGACAGCATGTTGATGCAGTTGCCGACGCCGCTCGACTGCATCAGCAGCACGCAGCGCTGCCCGCCCAGCCAGGCCCCGGTCGAGATCGCGATGCCCTCTTCCTCGGTGGTGAGGACATTGGTGGTCACTTGCGGGTCGGCCTGGAACATGCGGATCAGCGCGCTGTGGCCGGCATCGGGCACGAAGGCCATCTGGCGCACATCGGCCGCCTTCAGAATGGCATGGAGCCTCGCCGGCCAGCCGCTGACGGCCGCTGCCGCAGCCTCCGCGTCGGCTGCATTGGGAACTGCAATCTGCTGCACTGGCGTCCTCCGGTGATCTTGCAGGCGAGGATGGCCGCTGGCGGCGCTGGGCTCAAGCCCGGCGCGCCTGCGTTTGCAGGCAGGCGTCATGTCGCTCGGGCATATGCCGGTGCCCGCCCGAAATGGGGCTCCGCTTTGGCCAGACTTGCTCTAGCCTCTCCGCGTCGGCAGCCGCCCTCGCCAGCCTCGTCCACCATGATCATCCGCCAGCTTGTCTATCTCGACGCACTTGCCCGCGAACGGCATTTCCGCAGGGCGGCCGAGGCCTGCCATGTCTCGCAGCCGACCTTGTCCGCCGCGATCGCGCAGCTCGAGGCCGAGCTCGGCGTGCTGATCGTCGAGCGCGGCCGCCGCTTCCAGGGTTTTACCCGCGAGGGCGAGGTCGTGCTCGGCCATGCGCGGCGCATTCTCGCCGAGGCCGATCTGCTGAAGGAATCGATCGCCGAACTGACGCAGGGCGTCAGCGGCCGGGTCAGGCTCGGCGCGATCCCGACCGCGCTGCCGATGGTCGCCCACATCACCGCGCCCTTCTCGGCGCGCTATCCAGGCGTGTCGCTGACCGTCCTGTCGCTGACCTCGGCCGAGATCCAAAGCCGCATCGACGCCTTCGACCTCGATGTCGGCCTGACCTATCTCGACAACGAGCCGCTGGAGCGGGTGATCTCGAAGCCGGTCTATCAGGAATCCTACGTCCTGCTGACGCGCGAGGACGGCCCGCTCGCCGGCCGCGAGCGCATAAGCTGGGCGGAGGCCGGCGCGCTGAAACTGTGCCTGCTGACCCCCGACATGCAGAACCGCCGCATCGTTGATGGCATCTTCCGCTCGGTCGGCGCCTCGCCGCGCCCGGCGATCGAAACCAACTCGATCTTCAACCTGTGTTCGCATGCCGGCATCGAGGGCGTCTCCAGCATCGTCTCGACACAGTTGCTGGAGTTCTTCGGCGTGCCGCTCGGCACCATGGCGCTGCCGCTGGTCGAGCCCGTGGCGCAGCGCACCATCGGGTTGATCGTCGCCGACCGGCAGCCCTTCGCGCCGCTGGCGCGCAACCTGTTCGCCATGTCGCAGCCGGTCACCGAAGCGGTGCTGGCGCGTCGTCCGATCGTGAGATAGGTTCGCCCTATCGCGATGCTGACAGTCGCGCGACCATATCCGTCGCTGCGAGCACAGCGAAGCGATCCACGCGTCTCGCGCAACCTCCGGATTGCTCGGCTGTGCTCGCAATGACGGCGATAAACCCCAATTAATAGGCCAGATCTATCAAACAGTCGATAGAATCGATTTGAACTCGTTCCAATCCTGGCGCTCCATTCCGGACATGACGGCCTGCAAGGCAGGCAGGAGATGGCGGACCGATGCAGCGCTACCCGGTCTGGGATCAGGACGAGGCCCGTTCAATCATTGCCGGGCTCGCGCATCTCGAAGGCGCGACGCTGCCGATGCTGCACGCGCTGCAGGAGGCGTTCGGCCATGTCGATGCGCAAGCCGTGCCGCTGATCGCCGAGGCGTTGAACCTGTCGCGCGCCGAGGTGCATGGCACGATCTCGTTCTACCATGATTTTCGCGGCGCGCCGCCGCCGGCCCGCGTGGTCAAACTGTGCCGCGCCGAGGCCTGCCAGGCCCTGGGCTGCGAAGCGTTGGTCGAGGGGCTGGCGCGCGAGCACGGCATCGCGGTCGATGCCGCGACGGAAAGCCTCGCGGTCGAAACGGTCTACTGCCTCGGCAACTGCGCGCTAGGCCCCGCCGCGTTGGTCGATGGCGAACTGATCGGGCGGCTCGACGCGGGACGGCTCGCCGAAATCTGCGGCCTTGCGGAAGCCGCAGCATGAGCGAGGCGATCCGCATCTTCATCCCGATCGACGCCGCCGCCCTGTCCGTCGGCGCGGAAGCCGTGGCGCGAGCGATCCTGCGCGAGGCGCAAGCGCGCGGCGTCGTCGTCGATCTCGTCCGCAACGGCTCGCGCGGCATGCTCTGGCTGGAGCCGCTGGTCGAGGTCGAGACGGCGCAGGGCCGCATCGCCTACGGCCCGGTCACAGCTCGCGATGTCGCGGGCCTGTTCGAGGCCGGCTTTCTGAGGGGCGGCGCGCATGCCTTGCACCTCGGCGTCACGACAAGGCTCGACTGGATGAAGCGCCAGCAGCGCCTCACCTTCGAGCGCGTCGGCGTCACCGATCCGCTCTCGCTCGCCGACTACCAGTCGCATGGCGGGTTTGCGGGATTGAAGGCCGCGCTCGCTCTGACCGGCGCGGAGATCGTCGAAACCGTCAAGGCATCCGGCCTGCGCGGGCGCGGCGGAGCCGGCTTCCCGACCGGGATCAAGTGGAAGACCGTCCACGACGCGGTCGCCGACCGGAAATACATCGTCTGCAACGCCGACGAAGGCGACAGCGGCACCTTTGCAGACCGCATGCTGATGGAGGGTGATCCCTTCCTGCTGATCGAGGGGATGGCGATCGCCGCCGTCGCTGTCGGCGCGACGCGGGGCTACATCTATCTGCGCTCGGAGTATCCGCACGCCCACCGCACGCTCCAGTGCGCCATCCTGAAGGCCGAAAACGCCGGCCTCCTCGGCGACGACGTGCTCGGCTCCGGCCGCGCCTTCGACCTCGAGGTCAGGCTCGGCGCGGGCGCCTATATCTGCGGCGAGGAGACGGCGCTGCTCGAAAGCCTCGAGGGCAGGCGCGGCGTTGTCCGCGCCAAGCCGCCGATCCCGGCTGTGCAGGGCCTGTTCGGCAAGCCGACAATCGTCAACAACGTGCTCTCCTTCGCCGCCGTGCCCTGGATCCTCCAGCATGGCGGACGGGCTTACGCCGATTTCGGCATGGGCCGTTCGCGCGGCACGCTGCCGGTGCAGCTCGGCGGCAATGTCAGGCGCGGCGGGCTGGTCGAACTCGCCTTCGGCGTCACGCTTCGCGAGATCGTCGAGGATTTCGGCGGCGGCACGCTGTCGGGCCGGCCGATCCGCGCGGTGCAGGTCGGCGGCCCGCTCGGGGCCTATCTTACGGCAGGCCAGCTCGACGTTGCCATGGACTACGAAGCGCTCGCCGGCATCAGGGCAATGCTCGGCCATGGCGGCATCGTCGTCTTCGACGACACCGTCGACATGGCCAGACAGGCCCGCTTCGCCTTCGAATTCTGCGCGAAAGAGAGCTGCGGAAAATGCACGCCCTGCCGCATCGGCGCGACGCGCGGCGTCGAGACGATGGACAAGATCATTTCGGGGACCGATCGGCCGAAGAACCTCGCCGTGCTGCGCGACCTGTCGAAGCTGATGACCGACGCCTCGCTCTGCGCCATGGGCGGGCTGACCCCGATGCCGGTCACGAGCGCGCTCAACCATTTCGCCGAGGATTTCGACCGGCCGATCCTGCCCATGGCCGCCGAATGAGGAACCTGCGATGAGCCTGATCAAGGAGATCGATTTCGGCACGCCGATCCGCATCTCGGACAAAGCCGTGACGCTGACGATCGACGGGATGAGCGTCACCGTGCCGGCCGGAACGTCTGTGATGGCCGCCGCCATGTCGCTGGGCACCAAAATCCCGAAACTCTGCGCCACGGATTCGCTGGAGCCCTTCGGCTCCTGCCGGCTCTGCCTCGTCGAGATCGAGGGCAGGCGCGGCACGCCCGCCTCCTGCACGACGCCGGCCGAGGACGGCATGGTCGTGAGGACGCAAAGCGAGAACCTCGCATCCTTACGCAAGGGCGTGATGGAGCTCTACATCTCCGACCACCCGCTCGACTGCCTGACCTGCTCGGCCAATGGCGATTGCGAATTGCAGGACATGGCAGGCGCCGTGGGCCTGCGAGAGGTGCGCTACGGCTATGAGGGCGAGAACCACGTCTTCGCGAAATCGCCTGATGGCCTCGCCAACGAGAACTGGCTGGGACAGGACACCTCCAACCCCTATTTCACCTACGACCCGACCAAATGCATCGTCTGCAATCGCTGCGTCCGGGCCTGCGAGGAGGTTCAGGGCACCTTTGCGCTGACGATCACCGGGCGCGGCTTCGCGTCGCGCGTGGCGGCGGGCGCGACCGATTTCCTCGGCTCCGAATGCGTGTCGTGTGGGGCCTGCGTGCAGGCCTGCCCGACCGCGACGCTGATGGAGACCTCCGTCATCCAGATGGGCCAGCCCGAGCATTCAAAGGTCACCACCTGCGCCTATTGCGGCGTCGGCTGCTCCTTCAAGGCTGAAATGCAGGGCGACAGGGTCGTCCGCATGGTCCCCTACAAGGACGGCAAGGCGAATGAGGGCCATAGCTGCGTCAAGGGCCGCTTCGCCTGGGGCTATGCGACCCACAAGGACCGCATCACTCAGCCGATGATCCGCGAGAAAATCACGGATCCATGGCGCGAGGTCTCGTGGGAGGAGGCGATCGGCCACGCGGCGTCCGAGTTCAGGCGCATTCAGGACCACTATGGCCGCGAGTCGGTCGGCGCGATCACCTCCTCGCGCTGCACCAACGAAGAAGTCTTCCTGATCCAGAAGCTGGTCCGCGCCGCCTTCCGCAACAACAATGTCGATACCTGCGCCCGCGTCTGCCACTCGCCGACCGGCTATGGCCTGAAGACGACGCTGGGCACCTCCGCCGGCACGCAGGACTTCAAGTCGGTGGCGAAAGCCGACGTGATCCTGATCATCGGCGCGAACCCGACCGACGGCCACCCGGTCTTCGCTTCGCGCATGAAGAAGCGCCTGCGCCAGGGCGCGAAGCTGATCGTCGCCGATCCGCGCCGGATCGACATCGTCCGAACGCCCCATGTCGCGGCCGACTATCATCTCCAGCTCAAGCCCGGCACCAATGTCGCGCTGACCAACGCGATCGCCCATGTCGTCGTCACCGAGGGGCTAATCGACGAGGACTATGTCCGCGAGCGCTGCGACCTCGACGATTTCGAGCACTGGGCTCGCTTCATCGCCCGGCCTGAAAATTCGCCGGAAGAGACCGAGCAGTTCACCGGCGTGCCCGCGGCCGATGTCCGCGCCGCCGCCCGGCTCTATGCGACGGGCGGCAACGGCGCGATCTATTACGGGCTCGGCGTCACCGAGCACAGCCAGGGCTCGACCATGGTGATGGCGATGGCCAATCTCGCCATGGCGACGGGCAATATCGGCCGCGAGGGCGTGGGCATCAATCCGCTGCGCGGCCAGAACAACGTCCAGGGCGCCTGCGACATGGGCTCCTTCCCCCATGAGATGACCGGCTATCGCCATGTCTCGGACGACGCGACGCGGCAGGTCTTCGAGACGATCTGGGGCGTGGCGCTCGAAGACGAGCCGGGACTTCGCATCCCCAACATGCTCGATGAGGCGGTCGGCGGCACCTTCAAGGCGCTCTATGTCCAGGGCGAGGACATCGCGCAGTCCGACCCCAACACGCAGCACGTCACGGCCGGCCTGTCCGCGATGGAATGCGTCGTCGTGCAGGATCTTTTTCTGAACGAGACCGCGAAATACGCCCATGTCTTCCTGCCGGGCTCCTCCTTCCTGGAGAAGGACGGCACCTTCACCAATGCCGAGCGCCGCATCAACCGCGTCCGGCAGGTCATGGCCCCGCTCTCGGGCAAGGCCGAGTGGCAGGTCACGGCGGATTTCGCCAAGGCGCTCGGCTACGAGATGGATTACTCGCATCCGTCCGAGATCATGGAAGAGATCGCCCGCCTGACCCCGAGCTTTGCCGGCGTCAGCTACGAGAAACTCGATGCGCTGGGCTCGGTGCAATGGCCCTGCAACGAGGCCGCGCCCGAAGGCACGCCGCTGATGCATGTCGACCGTTTCGTGCGCGGCAAGGGCCGCTTCATGATCACGGAATTCGTGCCGACGCAGGAGCGAACCGGCGCGCGCTTCCCGCTGATCCTGACGACGGGGCGCATCCTTTCGCAATACAATGTCGGCGCTCAGACGCGCCGCACCGCGAACTCCGCCTGGCATGACGAGGACGTGCTGGAGATCCACCCCTTCGACGCCGAGAACAGGGGCGTCAAGACCGGCGATCTCGTTTCGCTCGCCAGCCGGTCGGGAGACATCTCGCTGCGCGCCGAGGTCTCGGAGCGGATGCAGCCAGGCGTGGTCTACACGACGTTCCATCATGCCGAGACGGGCGCGAACGTGATCACGACCGACTATTCCGACTGGGCGACGAATTGCCCCGAATACAAGGTCACCGCCGTCGAGGTCCGGCGGACCAACTATTATTCGCAATGGCAGGAGCGCAACCGCGAGGAGGACGTCTCGCTGCGCCGGATCGCCGGCCGGGATGCGGGGAGGCTGCCCGATGCGGCGGAATAGCAAATCGTTGGAAGGCACCCCCGCCCAGCCTCCGGCCTCGCAGGCCGTCTCGGTCGCGCCGCTGCGCTTCGAGACCGGGGTTCCGGCCGCCGCCATGGCCGAAGTGGCCGTCGAGGCGCCGGTCAGCATCGTCTATGGCAACCAGCCCTATGCGGTGATGATGGCGACGCCGTCCGACCTCGATGATTTTGTTACCGGCTTCAGCCTGACCGAGGGCATCGTCGCGCGAGCCGACGAGATCAGGAACATCGCAATCGAGCCCCGGCGCGACGGCATCGTCGTCACGGTCGATCTGGAGCCAGGTCGTTTCCGCGAGCATCTGGCGCGCCGACGCAATCTCTCGGGCCGCACTTCCTGCGGGCTCTGCGGCGTCGAAAACCTGTCCGATATGCCGAAGACCGCGCGCGGGCCAGACGCAGTGACCACGCTGACGCCGGCCGCGATCCGAAGGGCTTTGGCCCAGATCGAGCGTCATCAGCCGCTGAACCGGCTGACCCGCTCGGTTCACGCCGCCGCCTGGTGCGACCTTGACGGCCGCATCCTCGTCGCCCGCGAGGATGTCGGCCGGCACAACGCGCTCGACAAGCTGATCGGCGCGCGCCTGCGGGCTGGCCGTGATGCGCGCGATGGCTTCGTCTTGGTCACCAGCCGCGCCTCCTTCGAGATGGTCGAGAAGGCCGCGATCTTCGGAGCAGGCGCGCTGGTCGCGATCTCGGCCCCGACCTCGCTGGCGATCGAGCGGGCGCGGGCGCTCGGCGTAGCGCTGGTCTGCGTCGCCCGCGAGGATGGTGCGGTGCTGTTCGCCGGCGAATGGCAGCGCGAGAGCGAGCCTGCGCGATGACGGACACAAGTCACGCCAGCACGGAAAAACGCGAGAAACTCGCGCACATGGCCGGCCAGATCGCCGATTTCTTCAAGGCCTATCCAGACGAGCAGGCGGCTCCCGCCATCGCCGACCACATCAACCAGTTCTGGAGCCGGCGCATGCGCGCCGATTTCATCGCGGCCTTCGAGAGCGCGCCCGAGGCTCTGCCGCCGCTGTTGCGAGCGGCGTTGCCGGCGCTCAGGCGCGCGCCGGCGGAGTAGTTTCGCCTACGCAGCCTTGTCGCGCGGCGTCGGCTTTTCCCATTCCTCGCCCCATACCATGACCGAATGGCCGGACGAGACCTCGCGGAAGATGCGCTCGGGCGGCACGTAGTCGGCCGCGCGCACCGGGCTCTTGATCTCGTCGTTCGAGACCGGGCGCTTGTCGTGCCGGCGCGTCGGATCGGCGACCGGGACCGCCGCCAGAAGGCGCTTGGTGTAGGGATGCTGCGGGTTGCCAAAGATCGCCTCGCGGGGGCCGATCTCGACGATCTCGCCGAGATACATCACTGCGACGCGGTGGCTGACGCGCTCGACCACCGCCATGTCGTGCGAGATGAAGAGATAGGCGAGCTTCATGCGCGCCTGCAGTTCCAGCATCAGGTTGATGACCTGCGCCTTGACCGAAACGTCGAGCGCCGAGACCGATTCGTCGGCGACGATCAGCCGGGGCTCCACGGCGAGCGCGCGCGCGATGCAGATGCGCTGGCGCTGGCCGCCGGAGAACTCGTGCGGGAAGCGGTTGGCCATGTCCGGGTTGAGCCCGACGCGACGCAGCAACTCGTCGACCTGCTCGCGGGCCTGGGTGCGCGTCGCGAGCTTGTTGATCAGGAGCGGCTCGGCGATGGCGGTGCCGATGTTCATGCGCGGGTTCAGGGACGCGAACGGGTCCTGGAAGATCATCTGCATGCGCTTGCGCTGCTCGCGCAGCGCGGCCGGGTCCAGCGTCAGCATGTCGACGCCGTCGAGCAGGACCGAGCCGGCCTGCGGTTCGATCAGCCGCATCACCGAGCGCCCGGTGGTCGATTTGCCGCAGCCGGACTCGCCGACAAGCGCCAGTGTCTCGCCGCCCTGCACGCTGAAGGAGACGTTCTCCACCGCGTGGACCCGGCCCGTGACGCGCGAGAGGATGCCGGTGCGGATGTCGAAGCGCGTGGTCAGCCCGGAGACTTCGAGCACCGGCCGCTCGGCCGCTTCCACCGTATCGGGCACCTCGACCGGCACGTCGGACTCGCCAGTGGCGCGGTCGACCACAGGGAAGCGCATCGGCCGGGTCTTGCCCGTCATCGCGCCGAGCTTGGGCACGGCCGAAAGCAGCGAGCGGGTATAGGGGTGTTTGGCGCGGGCGAAAATGTCGGGCGTCTCGCCCGTCTCGACCGCCTCGCCATTATACATCACGACGGTGCGGTCGGCGATTTCGGCGACCACGCCCATATCATGCGTGATGAAGAGGACGGACATCCCCTCCTCCTCCTGCAGCAGCTTGATGAGCTGCAGGATCTGCGCCTGGATCGTCACGTCGAGCGCGGTGGTCGGCTCGTCGGCGATCAGCAGCTTGGGCTTGCAGGCCAGCGCCATCGCGATCATGACGCGCTGGCGCATGCCGCCGGAGAAGCGGTGCGGATACTCGTTGAAGCGCGATTTCGCCGCCGGAATCCGGACCTTCTCCAGCAGCCGGACGACCTCGGCCTCGGCCGCGGAACGAGACATGCCGCGATGCAGGATCAGAGATTCGGCGATCTGGAAACCGATGGTCAGCACCGGGTTCAGGCTGGTCATCGGCTCCTGAAAGATCATCGCCATGTCGTCGCCGCGGATCTTGCGCATCTCCGAGTTCGGCAGCGTCAGGAGTTCGCGGCCGTTCAGCTTGACCGAGCCCTCGACGCGGCTGTTGCCCGCCGGGGTCAGCCGCATGATCGAGAGCGCGGTGACGCTCTTGCCCGAGCCGGATTCGCCGACGACCGCGAGCGTCTCCTTCGGCGCGATGTCGAAGGAGACGTTGCGGACGACGGGCTTCCAGACGCCCTCCACGCGGAAGGCCGTTGTCAGGTTCGAGACGGAGAGGATGGGCTGGCTCATTGGGTTCTCCGCTCGTCGTCAGCTGACGCGACGCGGGTCGAGCGCATCGCGCAGGCCGTCGCCGATGAAGTTGATCGAAAGCACGGTCAGGAAGATGGCGGCGCCGGGGAACAGCGCCCAGTGCGGCGCGGAATCGAGCTGATCCTTGGCGTCGAACAGCAGCCGTCCCCAGGTCGGGATGTCGGGTGGGAAGCCGAGGCCCAGGAAGGAGAGCGTCGATTCCGCGATGATTGCCGACGAGACCTCGATCGTCGAGGCGACGATGACGGGGCCGATCGCGTTGGGCAGGATGTGATGGACCATCTGGTGGAGCTTCGAGGCGCCCGACGCGCGTGCGGCCTCGACGAATTCCTTCTCGCGCAGCGACAGGAACTGCGCCCTGACCAGCCGCGCCACCGGCATCCAGCGCAGCCCGCCGATGACGATGACGATCAGCACGAAGACGCCGCCCTCGACGCCGAAGGCGGCCTTGAGCTGCTCGCGGAAGAGATAGATCACCAGCAGCAGCAGCGGCAGCTGCGGCAGCGACAGGAACAGATCCGTCACCCACATCAGCGCGGGGTCCATATAGCGCCGCGACATGCCGGCGAAGGCTCCGATCAGCACACCGAAGAAGGTTGCGACCACCATCGCGGCCAAACCGACGGCCAGCGAAATGCGCCCGCCATACATTACGCGCGCCAGCAGATCCTGGCCGAGATCGTCGGTGCCGAGCGGATGCTTCCAGGACGGCGTCTGGAGTTGCGCCGAGAAGTCGATCTCGTTGATCGGCACCGTCCAGATCCACGGGCCGACGACGACGCCGAGGATCAGCGAACCGAGCACGACGGAACTCGCCATGGCGAGGCGGTGGCGGCGGAAACGGCGCCAGGTCTCGCGCCCCGGCGAGACGGGCGCGCTCGCCTTGGCCGCCCCGGCGACGGGATCAGCTGAAGGAGATGCGAGGGTCGAGCCAGCCATAAAGGATATCCGCGATGAGGTTGAACAGGACGACGAGGCAGGCGAAGACGAAGGTCACCGCCATGATGACGGGGGTGTCGTTGGCGAGGATGGCGTCGATCAGCAGCGAGCCGATGCCGGGGATCCGGAAGATCTGCTCGGTCACGATGGCGCCGCCGAACACGGCCGGCATCTGCAGCGCGACCAGCGTCACCACCGGAATGAGCGCGTTGCGGGTGATGTGGCGCAAAGTCACGCGCTTCTCGCTCAGCCCCTTGGCGCGGGCGGTAGTGACGTAGTCCAGCCGGATCACGTCGAGCACCGAGGAGCGCACATAGCGGGTGTAGGACGCCGCCTGGAACAGGCCGAGCACCATGATCGGCATGATCGCCTGGCGGAACATCTCCCAGTACCAGCGCCAGCCCGTGGCGGCGAGGTCCGAGCGGTAGACGAAGGGAAACCAGTCGAGCGTCACCGAGAAGAGCAGGATGAAAAGCAGGCCGGTGAAGAAGGTCGGCAGCGAAAAGCCGACGAAGGCCAGCGTGTTGGCGATCTGGTCGAAGATCGAATAGGGCCGCGTCGCGGCATAGATGCCGACCGGCAGCGCGATCGACAGCGCCACGAGCTGAGAGGTGCCCACGATGAAGAGCGTCGTCGGCACGCGCTGCAGGATCAACTGGTCGACATCGATGCGGCTGGCGAAGGAGAAGCCCCAGTCGCCCTGCGCCATCGAGCTCAGCCAGCGCAGATAGCGCACCATGACTGGGTCGTTGAGGCCGAAGCTCTCGCGCAGCGCCTCGCGCACCTGCGGCGGCACGTTGGGGTTGGTCGCCATCTCCTGGAACGGATCGCCGGGCGCAAGCGCCAGCACCGTGAACAGGATGAGGCTGATTCCGAGCAGGCTCGGGATCGCGATCAACAATCTTCGGAGGAGGTAACTCGCCATGTAACGGTTCTCTTTTGGACGCTCGGCATCGCCCGTGGTGAACGGAGCGCATCGGATGGTCAGGTCCGGGTCGCCGCCGATGCGCGTCGATAATCGGGGCGACGGAAAAAAGCAGGGCCTCCGCGCGCCGGGGGCGCGCGGAGGCCCTGTGTCCGGATCAGGCGCGATACCAGGCCGCGATGTTCCAGCTATCGACGTCCCAGCCGCTGTGGTCGTGCATCAGGTTGGTCGCGGACGCCGCGACGCGCGTGCGCGAGAGCAGCGGCAGGATCACGTGAGCCTCGCAGAAGATCTCGTTGACGGTGATCAGCAAGGCGGCGCGCTTGGCCGGGTCGAGTTCCTTCTGGGCGGCCTTGTAGGCTTCGTCCGCCTTCGGGTCGCTGTAACGCGAGACGTTGCGGCCCAGCCACTTGTTCTCCTTGGTGGCGATCTCCCAGGAGACGAACTGGTTGAGGAAGCGCTCCGGATCGGGCTGCGGCTGCGTGGTCGTGTACATCTCCATGTCGACATAGAGCTTGGTGTAGGTGTCGGGATTGGCGACGTCGGAGGAGAAGAACACCGACGCGGTGACCGACTTGAGCTCGAGGTCGATGCCGGCCCGCTGGCAGGCCTGCTTGATGATCGCCTGCGTCTTCTGGCGCGGCGCGTTGATCGACGTCTGGTAGACGTATTTCAGCTTCTTGCCGTCCTTCTCGCGGATGCCGTCGGCTCCGCGCTTGTAGCCGGCGTCGTCGAGGATCTTGTTGGCCTTGTCGATGCTGAATTCGTATTTCAGCTTCTTCGACTTGAACTGCTCGGGCGCGTTGACGAAGCTCGCCGTCGCGTTGCCGCCGCGGCCGTAGATGAACTTCTGGATCGAATCGCGGTCGATCAGCAGGTTGATCGCCTCGCGCACCTTGGGGTCGGTCAGCGTCGGATGCTTGGTCTTGATGCTTGAGCGCTCGCCGTCGACCTCGGTCCACGGGTCGGTGGTGTTGAGGATGATGAACTCGACGTCGCCAGCCGTCACGGCGCTGATCTTGCCGCGGCCGCCCGTCTCCATGCGCTTGAGGATCTCGTCCTCGACCTGCAGGTTCCAGGCATAGTCGTATTCGCCGGTCTGCAGCACGGCGCGCGCCGCCGAAACGGCGTCGCCGCCGCCCTTGATCTCGAGCGTGTCGAAATGCGGCTGGTTGGCGACGTGATAATCGGGGTTGCGCTCGCAGGTCAGGATGTCGCCGGGCTTGAAGTCGACGAACTTGTAGGGGCCGGTGCCGACGGGCTTCAGATTGGCCGGGGCCTCGCGCGACTTGGCGCCGACATAATCTGCGAACAGGTGCTTGGGCAGGATCTGGCCGACGGTGCCGACGAACGGGTCGGCCCAGAACGGGGTCGGCTCTTTGAAGATGACCTTGATCGTGTGGGTGTCGACCTTTTCCACCGTGATGTTGGTGTAGGAGCCGGTGGTGTAGGCGGCCGTCGCCGGTTCCTTGGCATACTCCCAGGTGAAGACGACGTCGTCGGCGGTGAACGGCTTGCCATCATGCCATTTCACATTCTGCTTCAGCTTCCAGGTCACCTCCTTGCCGTCGGCGGAGAGGCCGCCATTGGCCTTGCTTGGCGTCTCGGCCGCAAGGCAGGGGATCAGGTTGCCCTCCTTGTCCCAGCCGGCGAGCGGCTCGAAGAAGATGCGCGAGGCAATCTGATCCTTGGTGCCGCTGGCGAAATGCGGGTTCAGCAGCGTCGGCGCCTGCCAGAGCAGCACCTTGAGCGGCCCGCCGCCGCCGGCCTTGGTCGGCTTGTAGGGCAGGGTGGCGTTGGCCATGGCCACGCCGTTCCAGAGCAGGATCTGGCTTGCGATCGGCGCGCTGACGCCCAGTGCGAACGCCTTCTGGATAAAGCTGCGCCGCGACAGCCCGCCATCCTTCACCTGATCGACCAGATGCTGAATCTCGTGCTCTTTCATGGAAAACCTCCGCTTGGTGCGTTCGTTTCGATGCCGGCGGCATGGGCGCCGCTCGTTCCCCGAGGCGCGAGCAAGCCATGTGCCAACGCGTGCGTCAATCATGCAGCGCGGTGCCGCTGGGGATTGAGCCTGAAAAATGGGCAGTGGCAAGGGTGTTTCGACGCGGCCGCGCCGCCGATGGCCTCAGGCGGCGAGGCTCGCATCGTCGGCGGAGGCGAGGAGGTCGTTGAGCGTCGCGATCGCGGCCTTGCGGGCCGCGAGCAGGCTGGTCAAAGGCGGCGCGACGTCGCCGCCCGTATCGACCGCCTGTTCGAGCGCGCGCGCGGCTGCCGAAAGCCGGGCGAAGCCGAGCAGGCCGGCGGTCGAGATCATCGCATGGGCGTCGGCGCGCAGCGCCGACGATGCGGCCGAGCGCAGCCGGTCGGGCAATTCGGTGCGGAAGCGCCGCAGCAGTTCGCGCACCTTGGCGGGGCCGAGAAGTTGCGTCAGTTCGTCGAGGCAGGCCCGGTCGAGCGCGGCCGGCGCAGGGTCGGCCGGCGGCGGGGCGGGCGGTAAGGCCGGTCGTTTCTCCGGGTCGGACCAGCGCTCGACCATGGCCAGCAGCGCGTCGCGGCCGAAGGGTTTGCCGAGATGGTCGTTCATGCCCGCGTCGCGATAGCTTTCGACCTGCTGCGAGAAGACATTGGCGGTCAGGGCCACGATCGGCGTGAGCCGCGCCGGCTCGTCGATGTCGCGGATGCGCCGCGTCGTCTCCAGCCCGTCCATGTCGGGCATCTGGACATCCATCAGAATCATCTCGTGCCGGCGCTCGCGAAAAAGCGTGATCGCCTGGGGACCGCTATCGGCGAGGTCGACCCTGTGGCCGGCCGAGAGCAGCATCTCGCTGACGATCTCCAGATTGATGCTGAGATCGTCGACGAGCAGGATGCTGCGCGGGACGATGGCGGCGGCCGGCACGGCCTCGTCGCGGCGCTTGCGGCCTTCATCCTCCCTGGCCTCGACCAGCGGCAGGTCGAAATGGAAGCGCGAGCCCTCGCCGACGACACTCTCGACGCCGATCGACCCGCCCATCAGCTCGACCAGCCGGCGTGAGATCGAGAGCCCGAGCCCGGTGCCACCGTAATGCCGGCTGATCGAACCGTCGACCTGCACGAAGTCCTGGAACAGATGCGCGATCCGCTCCTGCGAGATGCCGATGCCGGTGTCGCTGACGCAGACGCCCATCCGCGTCCCGTCGGCCGAACGCGCCACCGAGAGCGTCACAGTCCCTGAAGGCGTGAACTTGACCGCGTTGTTGAGCAGGTTCAGCAGCACCTGACGCACCCGCGCCTCGTCGGCGACGATGCGGGCGGGGAAATCGGCGGCGAAGACGCAGTCGAGCCGCAGGCCCTTCTGGTCGGCGAGCCCGCGCGTCAGCGCGACGCAATCATCGGCCAGCTCCGCGAAATCGAGCGGCAGCAGTTCGAGTTCGACCTTTCCGGCCTCGATCTTGGCCAGGTCGAGCACGTCGTTCAGGATCGTCAGCAGCGAGGCCCCGGCCTTCTCGATCAGCCCGATCTGGCGACTGAGCTCGGGGTCGCGTCCCTGCCGCGCCCGCGCCAGCGCGGCGAAGCCAAGGATCGCGTTCAGCGGCGTGCGGATCTCGTGGCTCATCGAGGCGAGGAACTGCGTCTTGGCCTGGCTCGCCCGCTCGGCCGCCTCCTTGGCTCGGCTCAGCTCGTCGGCATGGGCCTGCCGCTCCGAGATGTCGCGCGCGACGACGAAGAGCCGTTCGCTCTCGCGGCCGATCTCGTGGACCGGCGTGATGATGAACTCCCACCAGCGCGCAACCCCGCCAAGCGTCGGGCACATCCGGATGAACCGGTCGGTCTGGCCGCCGCGAACCCGGCGCAGGGCGAGGTCGACGCGGGTGCGGTGCTCCTCCGGGAAGAGCAGCGTGAAATGCCGGCCGCGCACGCTCTCGAAATCCTCGATCTCGAACAGCTCCTGTCCGAGATCGCTGATGAAGGTGATGTGGCCGTCGAGATCGAGCAGCTGGATGCAGTCGGGGCTTGAATTCACCAGCGTATTGGCGAAGGCGACGCTGGCGTTCATCTCGTCGATCGCCCGGCGCTGCTCGGTCACGTCGGTGTAGGTCCGCACCGCCCCGCCATTGGGCAGAGGCGTGGTCCTGATCTCGAGCACGCTGCCGTTGCGCCGCGCTCGCTGGTAGCAGCTTGGGGTCTGCGCCAGCGCGCCCCGGACGATGCTGTCGCGCATTTGGGGCGTCAGATCGTCGAACTCGCCCTGGCTGTCCTGCCAGGCGAAGACCTCGGCCGGCAGCGGGCGGCTGGCCATCAGCGCCTCGGGCAGGTCGAGCAGTTCGAGCGCCTTCGCATTGTAGAGTTCGGTGCGCTGGTCGGGGCCGACCATCAGCAGTCCCTGCTGCATGTGCTGCAGCGTCGTGCGCAGATGGGCGTCGGCGCGGTCGCGCTGGCGCAGCATGCGGATCAGCATCAGGCCGAGCCCGAGCAGCGACATGGCGCAAAGGCCCGCGACCAGAAAGTCGCTGGAAAGCTCCTGCGTCCAGCGCGCCAGAACCTCCGCCTGCGACAGCGAGACCACGGCGACCAGGCCCGTCGCATCAAGACGGCGATAGCTGATGATGCGGTCGACGCCGTCGATCGTGGAGCGGGCCTGGAAGGTGCCGTTCGGCCTGTTCGGGAGATGGTCGCGAAACAGCGGTCCGGCGACGATGTTCTGGCCGACCTTGCTGGCGTCATAGGGTCGTCGCGCCAGGATGGTCCCGTCGTCGCGCAACAGCACGACCGTGCCGTTGGCGCCGATGCTGAGCGAATCATAGACCTCCTGGAGATAGGCCAGTGAGAGATTCGCCACGACGATCGTGTCGTCGACGCCCTGTCTCGGCGGAACGATCCGGCTCAGCGGCAGCAGCCAGCGCCCCGACGGCTCGTCGAGAACCGCCTTTCCCGTGCGCAAGCCCTCTGTCGTGTCGGCTCGCGCGACCTCCGCCAGCGCCGCCAGCGGGCCGGCGCCGGCCTCCCGCGACCGCACGAAGTCGTAGAGGATCGCGCCGCTGCGGCGGTCGACCAACGCGACGGAGTGCAGATGCGGCAGGCCGCGCGCCACATCGGCGAGCCAGCCGTCGAGGAAGCTGCGTCGCACCGTGTCGGACGGATCGGGGCCGAGCTGCTGCCCGGCCGTCGTCATCACGATCCGGACGGAATCGATCATGCGGGCTGCGTGCCGGTCGAGCACGGCGACGAGCGTCTCGGTGGTGGCCCCGGCGTCGCGCAGCGCCCGCTGGCCCGATTGCCAGAGGAACCAGCCTGTGGTCGCGATCAGCAGGCTCGCGGCCGTCAGCACGCCGACGAGGATCGCCGGCGCGGTGATGCGCCGCGACCGTAGCTGCCACGATCCTGTCGTCATGCGCCTGTCAGCCCCGCTCTCCGCCGCGAACCGGAACGGCGCGGCAGCCGGCCTCGCAAACGCAAAGCCCCGCAAATCCAAGCACATGCGTAGTTAACGAAGCGTCAATTGAGTTCAGGTCAGGCCGCCATGCGCAGGGCGGCGACGGCGGCCTGCGCCCGCGTCAGGGCAGTCCTGACCGCAACGCAGGCGGCAGGCTCGCGCCCGGTCGCCGCGCAGGCGCGGTTGAGGTCCGCGAGGCCGAGCATCGCGGCGCAGCTTGCGAGCTCGGCGATGCGGCCGGCGCGCTGTGCGTCGAACCCCTCGGCCTCGGCGAGCGTGGCGATCTCACCGAGCAATTGCCGCGTCAGCCGCTCGACCGAGGCCTGCCCCAACGCCGCGACGAGCGCGTCATGGATGGCGTGGTCGAGCACGGGTTCGAGCGGGGCCGGCTCGGGCGCGTCAGGAGCGGACTGGCGCAGGGCCTCGCCGATCGCGCCGGCCAGCGTCTCGGGCGAGAACGGTTTGGCGAGCAGCGTCGTTCGTCCCAGCGCCGCGAAACCGGCATGGTCCTGGTCGGAGAGGCCCGACGTGATCACGATCAGCGGCATCGTCGCATGCGCCTGCCGCAAGCTGCGCAGGGCGGTCAGCGCCGTCTCCCGCGCCGCCGGCGTCGCGGAGACGTCGACCAGCGCGATGTCCTGCCGTGAGCCGGTCGCGACGAAGCTCGCCGCTTCGATATCGGGCGCGCGGCAGACATTGTGCCCGCCTTGCGTCAGCAGCAGCGTCAGCATCTCACCGCCGACCGCGCCGTCATCGACCAGCAGCACGCGCGCTGCGGCTGTGGCGGGCTGCCCGCTGTCCGGGGCGATCGGCGACGTCCTTGTCGGCGACGTCCTCGCCGGCGCGGCCTCGCGCGTCGCCGGCAGGGTGAAGCCGGTCAGCGGGCCGCTCTCCCGCTCCTCGGGCGCGACGTCCCCGCCGACGAGCGCGATCAGCCGCCGCAGCGTCGCCGAACGGATCGTCCGCAATTGCGCGATCACGCCGGCGTCGTGCCGGCAGGCCGCGACGGCGTCCGTCGCTGCTTCGGGCAGATGCGCCAGCCTGAAGCCGAGAGCCGGATCGTCGCCATCGGCGAAGCCGACATGCAGCGTCGCGGAACCCGGTCCAAGATGCGCTGCGTCGTCGAGCATGGTCAGCAGGATCTGGCTGAGGCGGTGCGCGTCGCCCCGCACATGGCCGGGCACGGAGGCGTCGATGCGCCAGGCGAGGCGCGGCGCGCCTGCCGGCGCGACGTCGCGGATCATGGTGACGGCGTTCTCTACCAGTTCGGCGGGGTCGAACCCGGTCTGGCTGGTGTCCTGCGGCATAGGCTCCTTCAGGTAGTCGACCACGGTCTCGGTGACCAGCAGCACGTCCGAGAGGGCGGCCAGCGTGTGCGTCAGAAGCTCGCGGGCGCCGTTCGCCTCGGTGAGCGGACGGCGCAGATGGCTCTCGATTGCGGAGCGCAGGGTCGAAAGCGGCGTGGCGACGCCGTCGAGCAGGATCGGCCGCAGCGCGGGGGCGGGCGCGCCGGCCGGCGCGGTCCTGGCGGCGGGCTCCGTCTGTGGGGCCGCTTCGGCAACCGGCGCGGAGGGCGCTTCGACCTTCGCCGCGGGCGGCGTCAGCACGATCACGCTGGCCTCGGTCGGCGCGGGCGCGGCGATCCGGACAGGGCTGGCGCCGAGCAGCGTCGCGACCTTGCGCCAGCTCTCCCCGTCGGCGACCTTGAACAATCCGTCGCAGATATCGGCATGGTCGTCGCAGAGCCCGATCACCGGCCGCTTACGCTCGGGATCGCGGCGCGAGATCCGGATCGCCTCGTTGATGCCGTGGCGCTCGAGCAGGATGACGAGTTCGGCCTGCGCGGGCTCGACCAGTTCGAAGCACAGAGCCAGCGCCGTCGCCTGCTCCGGCGTCGGAGCCGGGCAGATGCAGGCGCGCGGATGCAGCGGCAGTCCGTGATTGCGCCAGAGCGACAGCGTCGCCTCGCGCGGAGCGGCTCCGGCCGCGCCCGAGCCGCCGGCCTGCGCGCCGGCGCAGAGCCGCTCGAGCGTCTCGAACAGGTCCGCCGGCTTGATCGGCTTGGGCAGGATCGCCTTGAACACCGCGTCCGAGCCGCGCCGCGCCGCCAGCCCGTTCCGGTCGGCGGTGAGTCCGATCAGCACCGGTGTTGCGCCCTCGCTCGCATGCTGCCCGCAAAGCAGGCGGCCGAGCGTGTAGCCGTCCATTTCCGGCAAATGATAGTCGATCAGCGCCGCGTCGTAGCGGGTCCGGCGGGCGCGATCGAGCGCGCCGAAGCCGTCGGTGACGACATCCACCTCATGCCCCTGGCCGACCAGCAGCGAGCGGATGATGTCCTGCGAGATCGGATCGTCTTCGATGAGGAGGATGCGGCGCGACATGGGCTGGCCTCTCGGATGGGCGGACAAACGGTTGAAGGCGGCTAAGGTCTCAGTCGGTCGGTGACGGCGCGCGGCCATGCAGCGCGATGACGCGCGCCGGGGCGCCCGTCGCAGAGCGTGTCGTCGGGCCGCGATAGGCCTCGGCCGGCAGGCTGGCATCGAGCGCGGGCGCTGCCTGTCCGGCCGCCTGCGCCGCGCCGGGCGGCAGCGCTGTGACGGGTGCGAGATAGCGCCCGCTGCCATATGCCGCCTGCGGAGCAGGCTGGTTGCGCTCCGGCGTGAGGATCGGACCCTGCGTGGCGGGTCTCTCCGCCGCGCGAGCTGTCGCAGGGCGGCGCGCTGGCGCGGGCTTGGTCTCGCCCCGGCTGGCGCTGCCGATGTCGAGCCTGTCGAAGCCGCTGGCGATCTGGTCGAGCGTGGCGTCGTCGCGGCAGATCAGGCCGCGCCAGGAGGCGTCGCCGCCCAATCTGCTGCGCAGGCGGGCGTCCGCGCCGTCGAGCCACTGCCAGGCATAGACGCAGCGGCGCGGCCCCGGCCCGGCGACGAGCGCCAGCCCATAGGGTCCAAAGCCGTTATGGCGCGGCTGCGTCAGCACGCGCGGGCTCTCGCCCGGAAAGGCATCAGTGAGCTCGGCCCTGATCCCGGCCTCGCTCGGCCGTTCGGCGAGGGCCGCCCGGCCGGCATGAAGCGTGAGGAGCAAGCGGTTGCGCTCGCCGCCCTCGCGCCGCGCCAGCGCTATCTCCTGGATGCGCCGCCCGCCCTCGCGGCGTTCGCCGACCGACAGGGCCGTCTCCGTGCCCGGCGGCAGGCGCAGAAGCGCAGCCGACGCCGGCAGCTCCCGGGCCGGTGCCGGAGCGGCCTCGAATGCCGGCGCGGAGGACGACGAGGCGACGGCCTCCAGCGCGCGCGTGTTGCGCACCTCGTCGCGCGCGCTGCAGCCCGCCGTCGCTAGCATCAGCAGGGCTACCGCGAGGGGCCGGACAGGGAGGGGGCGGACAATCATGGTCTGGCTCATGGGCGTCATGACGGTTCAAGGCCGGAAGCGCAGGGCGGCGGATTCGCCCTGTCCGGAATGGGGGCCGGACGGTGCGGCCTGCCGTGCCGGCGCATCGCTTTGGACAGGGCCTGCCGCCCACAGCGTACCGCGCGCGGGCCGCTGCTCGCTGGCAGAGACGCCGGCTGGCTCGGCCGCGCCGTTCCAGCCCGGCAACAGCGTGAAGCCGAGCGCCTCATAGGGCATGGCGGTGACGCCGCCGACGCGCCGCGCCACCAGCGGACGTGCCTCGCCGACGCGCGGGCGAAAACCCTCGCCCGCGCCGCGCGCCGCATCGGGAAAGCGCAGCGGGTTCTCGGGCGACACCGCGATCGGGAAATCGCCGCGCTTAACCGGCGCATGCGGCTCCTGCGCCAGCGCCGAACCGGGCTGCGGCACGCGGATGGCGGTGAGTGTCGCCGGCCGGATCGTCTCTTCCGCTATCCGCCCGCGCGGCTGGTCGCAGGGGCTGGGCGGCGTCTCGAGCCCGTCGCGGAAGACGAGCGCAACCACCTTGGGGAACAGCCCGTCATAGCGGTTGACCAGCTCGATGAAGTCGCGCTGGCGCTTGAGGCGCTGCAAAGCGAGAGCCTGGCCGTATATCGTCGCCTCCTTCGGAAGCCAGGCGCTGGCACGCTGGAACCAGTCGAGCGCGGTCTCGAACTGGCAGGAGTTGTAGGCGTACCAGCCGAGCGCCTGCGCGCCCTCGCCGGAGCGGCTCTCCAGCGTGACGCGGGCATAGCGCGCCAGACGCTCGGGCTCGATCGCGGGCGGGGCCGGCTTGGTCAGCTCGCCTTCGAGCACGTCGATGAACAGGATCGCGTTGTTGACCAGCGGCTCGCGCCACGCGAAAGCGACCTCCTCGGCCTCGCGGCGCATGCCCTGCCGCAGCAGCGTATGCGCCAGCCCATGGGCGATCATGGCGTCGCCGCCGCGCCCGATCGCCAGCTTGAACCAGGCGAGCGCCTCGGCAGTGCGGCCCTGCTTCAGCGCGAGCCAGGCGACGAGTCCGGCCTGCCCGGCGTCGTCGGCCGATTTCGCGTAAGCCTCGAAGGCGGCGAGTTCGGCCGGCTCCAGCGGCGTCTGGCGCTCGTCATGCAGCAGCGCGGCGATCCGCCCGCGCGTCACGTCGATGGCGAGCGCGGCGAATTCGGGCGCGCCGCTGCTGTCGGTCTTGCCCATGGCGAGCAGGAGCTCGACATCGGCCATCGGCAAAAGCGAGATCGCCTTGTGGATGGTGGCGCTGCGTTCCCTGGGGTCGGTGCGGCGCGTCAGGATCGCGGCATAGAGCGCAAACGCCTCGGGCTGGCGGTCGCTGCGGGCAAAACCTTCGGCCACGGCCCAGGCCAGCTCGACATCGTCGACATCGCCGCTCTTGCCGAATTCGCCGGCGAGATCGGCGACGGCGAGCCATTGCGACGCCTTGGCCTTGCCCAGCAGCGCGATCCGCATCTCCTTGCGCCGGAGCTTGCGGGCGAGGTCGTCGGAGGGTCGCCAGCCGGGTTCGGCGTGCTGGCGCGTCGCGATGGCGCGCTTGAGCCCATCGAGATCGCCTGCTGCGAACAGCGCCCAGAGCGGCTTCTCGTCGGCCTGGCCCGGCCGCGCGGTCCAGATGTCGTCGGGCACGCTCCAGCCCGGATGCAAGCCGGCCAGCCGCTTGCCCTCGGCCTCGGCGCGGGCGCGCTGGCCATGGGCGGCGTAGAAGCGCAAGGCCGTCTCGTCCACGCCTTGCGCGCCGGCCGCTCCTGAGAACAGCGCGAGACCGGCCGCGAGGATGGCGAGCTTCAATCCTGCAGGCATGCCGGATACCTCATGCGTGCGGCCGTGAGCGCCAGCAGATGCAGCGTCGCCGGATAGTAGTTCTCGGCCGCCTGGACACCGCGCAGATGGCGCGGGAAGGCAGCGCCCGTGCTGGCGCAGGCCGAAAGCGCCGGCAGCGCCTCGTAGCCGCGCTCCTCCAGCAGCGTCGCTGCCTGTCCCTGCGCGATCTCGACAAGCGCTACGCCCTTGCGCGGCCTGCCCGTCCAGGCCGCGAGATAGCTGGCATGGTGGCGCGGCTGGTCGTAGCCCGCCCAGGCGAGATAGAGCGGGATGCGGATGGCGTTGTAGGAGAACTGCGCCGGAAAGCCCTGCGCCGGCTGCGGCTCGCCGCCGGTCAGCGTGATCCAGTCGCTTGGGAGTTTCGCCGGGCCGAAGCGCGCCTTTTCGATCAGCTTCAACCCGGCGCGGCCAAGCCCGGCCCAGTCGAATTCCGGCGCGACCAGCGGCAGGCGGGCGAAGGCCGGGAAGATGTAGTAGGACAGGTTCAGAACCGGCCCGTCCGGGCGATCCTCGGCCGAGAATCCGGACAGCCCCGGCAACAGCAGCGCGCCATGGGCGGTCTTGAGCAGGATCAGCTTGCGCCCGATCTCGACCGCGACGCGGCGCGCCGCGACCTTGTGCGATGCATCGCCCCAGGCTTCGGCGGCTTCCGTCAGCGCCCAGGCGATCAGCAGGTCGCCGTCGCTGGCGTTGTTCATGTCGGCGACGGCTGGCCTTTTCTCCGGCTCCCAGCGCCAGGCGGCGAGCTGGTCGTCGCGCACGAACAGGTTGGCGCGCGTCCAGCCCCAGATCCGCTCGAAGCCGGCGCGGTCGTCGGCCGCGACGGCCAGCAGCATGGCGTAGCCCTGGCCCTCGCTATGGCTGATCGAACCGTTGGCGGTATCGACCACCCGGCCGGCCTCGGTGACGAAGCGCGTCTTGTAGGCGCGCCATGCCTCCTTGTTCGGCAGCATGCCGTGAAGCGATACGCTCCCTTGCGTCGGGGCGGCGGCATGCGCTGCAGGCAGCGCCAGCACGCCGAACGCAAGGCAGAGCCAGAGCCAAAGCGTGACGGTTCTCAGTCGAACGCCGGTCATTCCTGCCTCCTGCCGGTGTTGAGCACGAGCCAGAGCGTCGCGGCGGCCAGGCACAGCACCAGCGCCAGCACGAGCCCGACATAAGCGAGCGGGTTCAGAGACAGCCAGCCGGCTGCGACGAGGCGCAGGTTGAGGACGTAGAACCCCTGCGTCGCGACATGGCGCAACCGCTCGCCGGCGGGCAGGGTGATGACGCTCTCATCGGCGTTGAGGCTCGCCAGCCTGCCGCCGAGCCGGCTCCAGATCTGCGGATGCGTCAGGCACTCCACGCCGGCTTTCAGCGCCGCGGCGTCGGGCGCCGTGACCACCGTCCAGAGGTTGCGCGACGACGCATCCGGGAAATCCTGACCGACGATCAGCGCCGCGCGGGCCTGCATGACCTCGCTTTCGGACGAGGCCGCGCCGGGCTCGACCGGAGCCCAGAAGGGCAGGGCCGGCAGGCTTGCCCTGAGCCCGAGGCTCGCGAGCGAGAGGCTGGCCGCAGGCGCGGCGCTCCCGCCTTGCAGTGCGGTCGCCTGGATGATCGGCCGCGGCAGGGCGCAGCGCTGCGCCAGCGCCTCGGCCTCCGACATCGGCGCAACCGGGCGCAACGCGCCCGGTTGCGCCGCTCCGCGCCACGCGTTTTCGAGCCCGGCCGGATCGACGCCCGCGGCGCGCAGCAGCGCTGGATCGAGCCTGGGCGCGGGCGAGACCATCAGCACCTCGCCGGCGTCGTGCGCGGGCGCAGTCATGGCGAAGCTGAAGTCGATCGGCCGGCCCGCTGCCACCGCCAGCCGCGCGGCCAGCGTCAGCGCGGCCGCCATGGTCTGGCGGTCGGGATTGGGCACGAACAGGATCGGGTTTGCGCCCTCGCGCGAGAACGGGAAGCCGCCGGCAGCCATCAGCGAAAGCTCCGGCGCGCGGCCGATGCGGGCGATGCGCGGCAGCACGAGTTCGCTGCGGTCGAGGATCTGGAGGCGGCGCAGCGAGGAAGCGCGCGAGACCTGGCAGCTTTCGTCGGCCTGCGTCGGCGTCTGCGCCAGGATTTCGATGCGGTTCGGGCCGGGCTTCAACAGGCGCAGCGGCAGGAAGATCTGGTTGCGCTCGAGGTCGTCGGCCGCGCCTGCCCGCAGCATCTGCGTCGCCGCGGTATGGCCGTTGACCTCGACCAGGATGTTGGCCTCGCGGCCGAGGTCGGCGCTGTGCGAGCCGGCGAGGTTCAGCGCCATGCGGTCGTAATCGGCCGGCAGGAAATCCATCGGCATGGCGATGTCGAGCCCGAGCCGGAACAGCCGGCCGGAAAACTCCGCGCCCGAAAATCCGGTCTGGCGGAGCGCGATCCGCTCGGACGCGCCGCTGGCGGCATGGCCCGGCAGCAGCGCCGCCGCCTGCAGCCCCGCCTCGGCGCCGGTCGCGGCGGTCGCGAGGCGCTCAGTGTTCCAGCGCGCCAGCGCGACATCGAGATCGGCCGCGTTGACGCCGGTGACGACGAATGTCGGCCCGCGCCCGGCTGACGCCGGCAGAAAACCGTAGCGCGGCCCGGTGACGGGCCCGAGATCGGCCAGTTCGGGCCGGGTCTGCAGCTCCTCCGCCGTGCCGATGGCGAGGATGAGCCCGCCTGTGTCGGGCTCGGCTCCGGCGATGTCGACCACCGGCTGCAAGGAACGGCCGGTGAGCGCGGCGATCTGCGCCGCCCTGACGGCACGCGCCGCCATCTCGGGCGAGAGCTTGCCCGCGAGCATCAGGCGGATCGCGCCCGCGCCGTCGCGGCGGGGCGGCACGGCGGCGATGTCGGTCGGCGTCGCGAGGCCGCCGGCATTCCCCAGCAGCAGCCCGGTCCGGGTGGCGTCGAGCGCGGTCCAGAGCTCATAGGTCGCCGCCGGCGAGCAATCGACGCGGTGGCGCTGCTCGATCACGAGGCTCACCGCGTTGAAGCCGGGCTTGAGCAGGCCGGCGGGAATGGCGAATTCGCGCGTCGCCACCGCGTCGGGCGGGGCGAGCGCGGTCCTGGCGATCACCGCGCCGTTGATGCTCAAGCTCGCCCGCGAGCCTTCCGGCATCACCGAGATCGCCGAGAGGAAGGCGAGCCGGAAGCGCGCCGGTTCGCGCGCCTGCTGCGCTGTCAGATAAACCGGCCACTGGTTTTGCGCCCATTCGCCTGCGAAGCGAAACCCCTTCAGCGTCGCCGGCAGGCGGCGCAGGCCGTCCTCGCGCGGTGCTGCCGCCGCGGCCGGTGGCACGATCACCGCCGGCTCGGGCGTCGGCTCGCCGCGCGGCTCGGTCGGCAGCACGAAGCTGCGCACCGGGCCGACGCCGACGAAGCTCTGCGCGTTCACCGCCGCAGCCGCGACGATGATGGCGGCGACGCAGGCGCTGAGTGCGACAGTAGGGGCAAGGCGCAGGCGCATCGGTTCAAGCCGCCCCCGCCAGCAGGGGCGCGTCGTCGCTTGCGACGGGTGGCCGCGCGCCCGAGAGCGTCGCGATCGAGGCAAGCCAGTGCTGCGCCGCGAGCCGGGGCTCGGCCGCCGCGACGGGGTGCGTCTGGGCGGCGAGCGACTGGACGATGGCCGCGAAGGCAGCCGGGTCGAAGGCCGGCGCGATGGCCGGCGCGGGCTCGGCCGCGACGGTTTGCGTCTCGGCGTCGGGGCGCTTGCGCATGGCATAGGCCAGCGCCCGAAGCGGCTCGGTCACACCCCAGAGCATGAACCGGGCGCTGCCGCGCACCAGCCCGATCGGCTTGCGCCGGCCCTCCAGGAAGCGCGCGATCGCAGCCGCATCGCCATACATCAGCTCAGCGACCGCGCGGTACTGCGCCGGCTTCAGCGTGGTGAAGGACAGGCCGCAGCGGCTGGCCTCGCCAAGCTGCGCGACATGGCTCAGCGACACCGCCACGGGCGGCTGCGGGCTGCTTCCCTCGCAGGGCTCGATTGTAAGTTGGCCGGACGTGCCGCCCGCCTCGAGCACGAGCCTGGCCGGCAGCGCCGCGATCACGACGCCGCAGCCCCCCGCCGAGACGTTCTCGATCGAAACCGGGATGGCATGGCCCTCGAGAGTCAGCACACCCTTGCGCGTGACGTTCAGGCGCGGATGCCGGTCGATCTGCCTGCGTTCGGCGACGGCCCCCAGCGCCACGCCCGCCACCAGCAGGTTGAAGCCGGTCCACAGGCCCACGACCAGCATGAGTTCGGTGACGCCGGGCTCGAAGAGATAGCGGAAGACCGCCGTGCCGACGCCGAGCGCCAGCAGCGCGAAGACGCCGAAGAACGGCCAGGCCAGCTCTGACAGATGGTCGTTGTCGAGCGAGAGGCCCTTGGCGGTGACGTTGAAGGTCGGCTTGCGCGGCGAGGCGACGACGGAGACGATCGCCTTGGCCAGGAACACGCCCTGCACATATTCGTAGAGCTCCGACATCCACGGCCAGCGGACATGGCCGTAGAGATAGCTCTGCATCACCATGTTCACGGCGACATAGGAGAGCGTGTACGCGATCGTCTCGTCGACGCTGGAGACGAAGATCTTCACGTCGAGGAAGACGTAGAGCAGCGGCGCGACCATGAAGATCAGCCGGGGGACGGGGAAGAACCAGAAGGTCATGCTCGACAGATAGGCGATGCGCTGGATCGGCTGCAGGCCCGCCCGGATCGCCGGGTTCTTCAGCATCAGGATCTGGAACATGCCCTGGCACCAGCGCGAGCGCTGGCCGATGAAGCTCGCGAAGGTCTCCGGCTGCAGGCCGGCGATCAGCGGTTTGTCGACGTAAAGCGAGGTCCAGCCCTGCGCGTGCAGCTCGAAGGCGGTCTCGCAATCCTCGGTGATGGTGATGCCCGAGAAGCCGCCGGTGGTGGCGAGCGCCGAGCGCCGCAGTAGCGCCGCCGAGCCGCAGAAGAACGAACCGTTCCACTTGTCGAGCCCGCGCTGCGTCACGGCGTAGAACATCTCGTTCTCCGACGGCATGCTCTGGAAGGTGCGCAAATTCTTCTCGATCGGATCGGGATTGAGGAAGACATGCGGCGTCTGCACGAGGAAAAGTTTCGGGTCGCGCGCGAAATGGCCGACGGTCTCGCGCAGGAACTGGCGGAACGGCGCATGGTCGGCGTCGAACACGACGACGATCTCGGCCCTGGAATGCGCCAACCCGTTGTTGAGGTTGCCGGCCTTGGCGTGCTCGTTCTTCGTCCGCGTCAGATAGACCGCGCCGAGGTCGCGGCAGAGCGCCTGCAGCGTGGCGCGGCGGTTGCGGGCGGCGGCGGCCTTGGCGGCGTCCCTGTCATTGCATTTCTGGTCCGAGCCGCCATCGTCGAGCAGCCACACGGTCAGCTTCCCGGCCTGGTAGTCCATGTTCTTCGCGGCGGCGACTGTCATCGCCAGGATGGTCTCGTCCTCATTGTAGCTCGGGATGAAGACATCGACGGTCGGCAGCGCGGCGTCCTCGTTGCGCGGCAGGCTCTTGCGGCGCAGCGGATCGGCGTTGATGACGAGGCTGATCGCCAGCACGAAGGCGCAGAACAGCTCCGCGCCCAGCAGAACGACGCCGAAGCCGAAGCCGACGGCGTCCGAGAGCGGCGGCAGCGTCGAGGTCAGCCGCCAGTAAAGGTAGCGCAGCAGCACGGTCGAGCCGAGCGCGAGGAAGAGATAGCGCGTCCAGGCCAGACGCGGCAGCCGCGCCAGCCCGACGAGCCCGGCGACGACGACGAGGCCGAGCGCGCCTTGCGCCTGAACGCTGACCGGCTGCGTCACCAGCACGAACATCAGCGCGCCGCAGAGGAGCCAGCAGCTCCAGCGCAGCGCCGCGATGAGACGGGCCGGGCGCAACAGCGCCATGGCGGTGGCGGGGGGATGGGCGGCGTCGGTCATGGTCGCTTCGGTCATGGCGTCAGAACTGCGCCCGGACGTCGACCGCGCCATAGACGCCGCTCTTCTGCTCGCGGTCGTACTGGTAGCCGGCCGAGAGCGAGGCCTGTATCGGGCCGAGCTGCAGCCCCGTCAGATGCGCGCCGATGCGGGACTGGTTGTAGAAATCATTGCCGAGAACAGCGACTTCGGGGCCGAGATAGATGTCGCCACCGACGCGGTAGCCGGCCTTGATCCGGCCGAAATAGGCCATGTCGTTGGTGCTGAACGAGCCATAGGCCTGCACCATCGTGCGCTCGCTCGGCTTTGCGTAGAAGTCGAGCGCGCCTTTGAGCCCGTAGCTCGTGCCGACGACCGGGTTGGCCGGGTCCGCGACCGAGAGCGCGGTGTTGCGCACCGACAGCCCGACGAAGCCCGCGAGCTTGGCCTCGCGCCAGACCCATTCGTAGCCGGCCAGCGCCGCGCCCTCGATCTGCTCGCCACGCACTCTTGCGCCGTTGTCGGCGCGATATTCGTAGGTTCCCGCCAGCGCCTCGACGCGGATGCGCGCGCCGCTTTCGCGAAGCGAACCGCCGATTGCCGCCGTGCCGCCGGCATTGGCGAAGACCGAATTGTTCGAGGTCACCGTGGTCGAGGCGTCGAGGCTGACGATCCAGTCCTCGGAGCCCTTGGGAGCGGCCGCGCCGGTGTACCAGTCGGCGGAGCGGGCCGCGCCGGTCGACAGGGCGAGCGCCGCCAGCACGGCGAAGTCGCGTGGAACCGTGTGAAGACGCAGACGCAACATGGCGCGGACAACCCCGTTTCAGCCCGGGCGGCGCTCCTCGCTGAGGCGCGTCTGGACAGGCCGAAACTCGGGCTGGCGCTGTAAACAAAGGCTTGCCCGCGGCGGTCGCGGGGCCGGCGCGGACGGACTAGGCCATTCGACCGGGGCAGGGCGGGCCACGACGCCTCGATTACGTCTTGGCGGGCAGGCTCAGGCGTTGCCTCGACCGGGTCTGATTGCCGCAAATGCGCGGTTTACCGGTCATCGTCGCATAACCATGCCGCCGGGGCCCAGCATCCTGTTCCGTCGGCGCCCGCCGACCTGTCCGATCGGACTAGCCCGTCCGATAGCGTCGTCGCTCCCCGGGATCGCGCCTGCGCCCGTGCGCTGGTTCAAAGGCGCTTGGACCGCCGCCCGTTCTGCCGTTAGCGTTAACCCGTCGTGAAGACCGGGGAGCGCTTTCTCGGCTCATGCGCCCGCTGCCAGTCCGTTCCTCAAGGCTCCGCCCGCCATGGCCGTTTCCCGTTCCTGCGCCCTGATCGCCGATGACGACGCCTTCTTCCGCATCGCGCTCAGCGCCATCCTGACGCGCCAGCTCGGTTTCGAGACCGTGCTCGAGGCCGGCTCGCTGGATGACGCGCTGGAACTGCTCGGCACCCGCCCGGATATCAGGCTGGCGCTGTTCGACCTGTCGATGCCGGGCATGAAGCAGGCGGCGAGCCTCGCCGCCGTGCGCGAATGCGCCGAGCAGGTCACGCTCGCGGTCGTCTCGGGCTCGACGTCGCGGGAGGATATTCTCGGCGCGCTCGGGGCCGGCGTGCATGGCTACATCCCCAAGGTCATCGGCCCGGCCGAGCTCTGCCGCGCGCTGGAGACGGTTCTGTCCGGGCAGATCTATGTCCCGGCCGTCCTCGCCCAGCCACCGGCCTCCGAGTCGTCGTCCGCGCCGCTCTCCTCCGAACAGGCCTCCGCCAGCGCCGCGCGCCTGACGCCGCGCCAGCGCGAGGTGCTCGATGCACTCGTGCTCGGCCGCTCCAACAAGGAGATCGCGCGCCAGCTCGGCCTCGGCGAGGGCACGGTCAAGATCCATGTCGCGGCGCTGCTGCGGACCTTGCGCCTGCCAAACCGCGCCGCGGCCGCCGCCTATGGCGCGCGCAACGCGCAATAGGCTGCGGTCCAACTCCCGGCCCTACATCACCGCCTTCGGCAGCCAGAGCGCGAGCTGCGGGAACCACATCAGGATGAGCACGGCAAGGATGTAGACCAGCACGAACGGGATCACGCCGGAGAACACGTCCGTGATCGGCCCGCCATCCTTGCGCATGCCCTGCAGCACGTAGAGCACCGTGCCGTCCGGCGGCGAGACCAGCGCGATCTCGACCAGCATGGTGACGATGACGCCGAACCAGACCGGATCATAGCCGAGCGCAACGACGACCGGGAAGACGACGGGGATCGTCGTCACCACCATGGAGAACCCTTCCATGAAAGTGCCGAGCGCCAGATAGAAGCCGATGATCAGCAGCATGATCGCCCAGGGCGGCAGCGGCATCTCGCTGACGAGCTTGGCCAGTGCCTGGGGCACGCCCAGGCCCACGAAAACATAGTTCAGCACATAGGCGCCGAACAGGATCAGCCCGATCAGCGCCGTATTGCGCGCGGTGGCCTCCGCAGAGGCGTTGAGCATCCTGAAACTCAGCCGGCCCTCGATCGCCGCGAACACCATCGCGCCGATGACGCCGAGCGCCGCCGATTCCGTCGCGGTGGCGAGCCCGCCATAGATCGTGCCGAGCACGATCAGGATCAGCAGCGCGGTCGGCAGCAGGTCGACGAGGCTGCGCAGCTTCACCTTGAGCGGGATGCGCGGAGCCTCCCTGTCAACGAGCGGGGCGGCGGTGCGCGCCTTCCACAGGATCACCAGCACGAACAGGACGACGACGAGGATGCTGGGGCCGACGGCCGCGAGATAGAGCGCGCCGACCGAGGTCTCGGTGATCAGCCCATAGATGATGAAGGTGATGCCGGGCGGGATCAGATTGCCCAGCGCCCCGCCCGCCGCCAGCGAGCCCAGCACCATCTTCGGGTCGTAGCGCGAGCCCTGGAAGAAGGGCAGCGCGACCGAGCCCATGGTCGCGGCGGTCGCGACCGAGGAGCCCGAGATCGCCGAGAATACGCCCGATGCGGCGATGTTGGTGTGGAGCAGTCCGCCCGGCATCCGGTCGAGCCAGACATTGAGCGAGCGGTAGAGCCGCTCCGATAGCCCCGAGCGCAGCAGGATCTCGCCCATCAGCAGGAACAGCGGCACCGCCACGAGCACGAAGCTGGAGGAGGGGTTCCACACGGTCTGGCCGATGAAAGTCCAGAACGGCCGGTCGGAGAAGGCGAACCCGACGATCAGGCCGAGTACGCCGAGCGCCGCCCCGATATAGATGCCGGCCCCGAAGAACACGAGGAACAGCCCGACCAGCAGCAACACCTCGCCGATCAGGTTGGTGTTGGGGCCGACGCCCATGAAGCTCATGCCGACCATCAGGCCGACCAGCGTGAGCAGGAAGACGATCGCGATCACGGCTGCGTCTCCTTGGACATGCCCTGCGCAGGCAGCGCCCCGACCGCCTCCAGCGCCTCGGCCGCCTCCTCGTCATAGCTGCGCGCATGCAGCATCGCCTCGGCCTCGGCTCCGCGCCCGGCGACGACCAGCAGCGTCGCCTCGGCCAGCATCAAAAGGATCAGAACGAGGAAGACGATGATGCCGAAGGTCCACAGGCCCTGCGGGATCCAGAGCGGCGTCCGCAGCACGCTGATGTCGGTCGCCCCGAACAGCAGCGATTCGTCGACCAGCTCCCATGCGCCCTTGGCGAGGAAGCCGATGAACACCGCCAGCGCCGCGAGACTCAGCAGGTGCATCGGGTAGCGGATTTTAGGCGGCAGGAAGTTGATCAGCACGTCGATGCGGACATGCGCCCTGGCGGTCAGCGTATGCGCCAGCGCCCAGGAGATGCCGAAGGCCAGCGAGTAGCCGGTCAGCTCCGTCGTCGCTTGCGAGGAGAAGCCCAGAAAGCGCCGCGCCAGCACGTCGAAGGTGATGAAGGCGGCGCAGAGGATGAAGCCCCAGCCGGCGGCATAGCCCATGCCGGTGCCGAGCCTGGCGATCATCCTTCGACAGAAGGACGCCGCGACGATCGAGGATGAGAGCATCGCGGCGTCTGGTCCTTACTTGGGTTCGTAGCGCACGCCGGTGATCGGGGCGACGAGGCGGTTATAGGCTTCGCCGCAGCGCTCGCCGCAGCGCTTGACCCAGGCCGGCAGGACCGCCGTGCTGAGCGAGGCGCGCAGGGTCGCCATGTCGGCTTCGGTCGGCCGCGTCACGGTCATCGGCCTGTTCTCGACGACATGGCCGATCTTGCAGCCCTCCTTCTTGCCGGCATTGCAGGCGATGCCGTCCTCGGTCGCCTCCAGCCCGAGCGCCCATTGCTGGTCCTCCACCTGCTTGAAGGTCGCCTGCAGGAAGGCGCGTACGTCGGGATCGAGCTTGTTCCACCAGGCGAGATTGGCGACATAGGCCGAATTGCCCCAGGAGACGGGCAAAGCGTACATGTGCCTCGTCACCTCGTACCAGCGCGCGCCGTTGCCGGTCGCGGTGCCGGTGATGGCGCAGTCGACGACGCCGCGCTCAAGTGCGCCATAGACTTCCGGAAAGCCGATCGCGGTCGGCTGCGCGCCGAAGGACTGCACGAAGTCGTTGGTCGAGCCGCCGGCCGTGCGGATGCGCCGGCCCTTCAGATCGGCGAGGCTCGTCACCGGCTCGCGGCAGTAGAACACCTGCGCCGGATAGGGGAAGGTCGCGATGATGCGCACCCCGAAGCGCTCGAGCTCCTTGTTGACCTCCGGCAGCACCGCGTCGATCACCTTGCGCGATTGCGCATGCGAGGGGTTGAGGCCGGCCAGATCCGACATCTCCAGCATCGGCACGTCGCCTGCCACCGTCGGCAAGGCCGGCGCGCCGATGTCGATCTGGCCCGAGCGGATCACCCTCAGAAGCTCCGGCCCGGTCAGCGCCCGCTCCGGCCAGCTCGCCAGCGTCACCTTGATGCGGCCGCCGCTCTTCTCCGGGATGCCCTCGCGCAGCATCGGGATGTCGACCTTGGTGTATTGCGGAATGGTCGGCGAAAGCTGCGTCACCATGGTGATGGCGACGGGCGGCCCGGGCGGCAGAGTCTGGGCCAGCACAGCGGCGGCCGGCATCAGGGCGGCGGCGAAGGCCGACGCTGCGAGGCGATAAGACGATGTCATGGGTTCATCCTCTCGGTGCGCGGCCGCAAGGCTCTCGGCGCCGCTCTCGCATCATGGATGCAATAGCCGCGCCTGCAAGCGCGCGGGCCGCGCGGCGGGGCCTCACTTCGCCTGATAGGTCACGCCGCTGATCGGCGCGACGGAGCGGTTATAGATCTCGATGCATCTGGCCCCGCAGCGCTCCATGAAGGCGGGGAGGATCGCCGAGGTCAGCGTCGTGCGCAGCGTGTCGGTGTCGGCCTGGACCGGGCGGTAGAGCGTCATCGGCTTTGCCTCGACGACCTTTCCTATCCTGCATCCCGCCTTGTCGCCGCTGTTGCAGGCGAGCCCGTCCTCGGTCGTCTCCTCGCCAAGCTTCCACTGCGCCTCCTCGACCTCCTTCATCGTCGTGTCGAGGAAGGCCCGCACCGCCGGGTCGAGCCTGTTCCACCAGTTCAGGTTCACGACATACATCGAGACCGACCAGAATAGCGGCAGCGCATATTGCGACTGGCTGACCTCGTACCAGCGCGCGCCATTGCCCGAGCTCGAGCCGGTGATGGCGCAGTCGACCACGCCGCGCTCCAGCGCCGCATAGACCTCCGGGAAGCCGATCGCGGTCGGCTGCGCGCCGATCGAGGTGACGAAAGTGTTGGACGAGCCGCCGCCGGTGCGGATGCGCTTGCCCTTCAGGTCGGCGAGGCTCGTCACCTTGTCGCGGCAGAAGAACACCTGCGCCGCGAACGGATACATAGCAACGATGCGGGTGTTGAAGCGCTCCAGCTCCCTGTTGAGCTCGGGCAGTAGCGTCTGCGCCACTTTTCGCGCCTGGCCGACAGTGGGGTTCAGGCCCGCGAGATCGACCATGTCGAGCAGCGGCACCTCGCCGGAGACGGTGTTGAGCGGCACCGCGCCGATATCGACCTGGCCCGAGCGGACGAGACGGATGATCTCGGGGCCGTTCAGGCTGCGCTCGGGCCAGCTCGCCAGCGTCACCTGCACGCGCCCGCCCGATTTCTGGGGCACGCCCTCGCGCAGCAGCGGAATGTCGACCTTGGTGTATTGCGGCAGCTGCGGCCCCACCTGCGTCACGGCCTGGATGTTGACCGTGGGGCCGGGCGGCAGGGCTTGAGCCTGCGCGCCGGCGAGGGGAAGGCCCGTCAGGGCGGCGGCCAAGCATCCGGCAATCAGTCTCATCTCAGTTCCCCTTGTCTCGTTGACGTGCAGTTCGACCAGTTCAAAGCGCCATCCGGCTCGAAAGCAAATCCGTGACCAACATGGAGCCGGGCGCATGGGTGATGGCGAAGGGCAGCTTTGCCGCGGCGATCGCCGCCTGCGGCGTCACCCCGCAGGCCCAGAACACCGGCAACTCGTCGGCATGCACGCCGACCGCGTCGCCATAGTCGGGCCGGGCGAGGTCGGCGACGCCGATCGCCTGTGGCTGTCCGATATGCACCGGTGCGCCATGGGCGGCCGGAAATCGCGCCGTGATCTGGATGGCTCGGATCGCGTCCGCCGGCCTGAACGGCCGCATGCTCACGACGAGCGGCCCGGCAAAGCGCCCGGCCGGGACGCAAGGCAGGAAGGTCCGAAACATCGAGACGTTGACGCCAGCGCTAACATTCCTGATTTCCAGCCCATCCGCCAGCAGGGCCTCCTCGAAGGAGAAGCTGCAGCCTATGACGAAACCGACGAGGTCGTCACGCCAGAGCCTGGCGATGTCGGTCGGCTCCTCGACCAGCTCGCCGTCGCGCCAGACCCGGTAGCGCGGCAGGTCCTGGCGCAGGTCGAGATCGGCCCCGAGCGCCGGCAGGTTCGGGCAGCCAGGCTCGGTGACGCCGAGCAGCGGGCAGGGTTTTGGATTGCGCTGGCAGAAGCGCAGGAAATCGTCGGCGTCGGCCTTGGGCAGGATCACGAGATTGCCCTGAGCGAAGCCCGGCGCCAGCGCCGAGGTCGGGCCGATCAGCCGGCCCCCCCGCGCATCGAGCCGAACCGACAGGCCGCTCGCATATTGCGTCGTCGTCTGGAACCGCCTCGCCAGCATCGCCTGAGCCTCCGCGTCACCCAAGGTCATGATGGGTGCAAGGCTTCGATCGCGTCCAATTGTCATTCGCGATCAAATTCGATAAATTCTACTTATCAATGAGATGTCGTCATGATCGAGTTCCGCACGCTAGAAACCTTCCTGCGCGTCGCGCAGCTCAAGAGCTTTCGCGGCGCGGCCGCCCGGCTCAACACGACGCAGCCGGCGGTCTCGCAGCGCATCGCTCAACTGGAGGACCAGCTCGGCGTCCGTCTGCTGGAGCGCGCCGGTCGCTCCTTTTCGCTGACGCAGGCCGGCCGCTCGGTGCTTGGGCAGGCCGAACGGCTGCTCAGGCTGCGGGCCGAACTCGTCGCCTCGGTTTCAGGTCCTGCCGAGTTGCGCGGCGCGCTCAGGCTCGGCGTGGCGGAAACCATCGTCCACACCTGGCTGCCGCTCTTTCTGGAGACGATGGCCCAGCGCTACCCGCTGATCGCGCTGGAGATCGAGGTCGACATCTCGCCCAACCTGCGCGAGCGCCTCCTTTCGCGCGAGCTCGATCTCGCCTTCCTGCTCGGGCCGCTGAGCGCGCCCGAAATCCTGGCGCAGCCGCTGCGCAGCGAGCGCATCAGCTTCTTCGCCAGCCCAAGGCTCGGGCTGGAGCCTGGCCGGATTCCGCTGGCCCGCATCGCAGCCTTTCCGATCATCACCTTCGCCCGCAACACCCAGCCCTTCGTGCGCCTTCGCGAATTGCTGGCCGATCCGGCCCTGCCGCCCTCGCGCGTCCACGCCAGCGCCTCGCTCTCGACGGCCCTGCGCATGGCGCTGGACGGGCTCGGCATCGCGCTGATCCCGGCGTCTATCGCCAGCGACGCGGTCGCGACGGGCCGGCTCGCAGAGATCGACACGCCGGCCCGCGTGCCCGACCTCAATTTCGTCGCGGGCGCGCTGGCGGGCCCCGATGCGCAACTGATCGCGCCGGTGGTCGCCCTGGCCCGCGAGGCGGCGGCCAGACCTTGAGCCTCTGGCCGTGAAGCCGCCGTCCGCGCATGACCCGCATCTCCTATGCGAGGTCGCAGTCGGCGCATTCGACGCTATGCTCGCACCGGGCAGGGGAGCTTCGCCATGAATCGCGCCATGACACCGGATCGTTTCGCGCGATGACGACTGTCCGTCGGCCCCACGTCGCCCCCTTCACCTGCGAGAAGCGCCCGGCCACCGGCTCGCGCGGCATGGTGGTGACGAACCATCCGCTCGCCTCGGCCGCCGGCTCACAGATGCTGCTCGCGGGCGGCAACGCGATCGACGCCGCCATCGCCGCGCTGTTCGCGCTGACGGTTGTCGAGCCGATGATGGTCGGCGTGCTCGGCGGCGGCGTCGCCCATATCCGGCTCGCCGACGGTCGGCACGTCATCCTAGACGGGCTCTCGACCGCGCCGCTCGCCGCCACGCCCGGCATGTACGAGACCCTGTCGGACGAGATCGGCAAATCCCGCGACACGCGCGGCCGCGAGAACCTCGTCGGTCCGAGGGCCGTCGCCGTGCCGGGCGCGCTCGCGGCCTGGTGCGAGGCGCTCGGTCGCTTCGGCACGCTGCCGCTCGACGAGGTGCTGGCGCCTGCGATCGCGCTGGCCGAGCGCGGCTTCGTCGCAAGCCCCTATCTGAGCGACTGCGTCTCCGACTGCGCCGCCGACATCGCGACAGATCCCGGCCTGTCGGCCCTGTTCCTGCCTGGCGGCGCGCCGCTTCAGCCGGGCGCGCGCCTCGTCCAGGGCGACTATGCCCGGAGTCTGCGCCTGATCGCCGAGCAGGGTGCGGCCGCGCTCTATGACGGCCCGCTCGGCGAGGCGCTGGCCGGCTTCATGGCCAATCGCGGCGGCCTGATCGGCATGGGCGATCTCGCGGCCTACAAACCGGTCACGCGCGAGCCGGTGCGTGGGAGCTATCGCGGCTACGAGATCGTCGGCCCGCCGCCGCCGGCCTCCTCGGGCGTCCATATCGTCCAGATGCTCAACATTCTGGAGGGCTACGACATCGGCGCGCTCGGCTTCGGCTCGGCCGATGCGGTCCATTTGATGGCCGAGGCGCTGAAGATCGCCTTCGCCGACCGCGCAGTCGCCACCGCCGACCCCGCCTTCGTCAAGGTTCCGGTCGCGCGCCTGACGGCGAAAGCCTATGCCGACGAGCGCCGCGCCGGCATCGAATTGGGCCGCGCGAAAAGCTGGACGGCCGGCCTCTCCGGCGGTGAGTCCGCCGACACCACCCATGTCACGGTCGCCGACGCCGCCGGCAACGTCGTCTCGACCACGCAGACGATCAACGGCCTGTTCGGCGCCTGCGTGCAGATCCCCGGCACGGGCATGATCGCCAACAACTACA
Organism: Rhizobiales bacterium CCH3-A5; assembly: GCA_001556025.1. Lineage (GTDB taxonomy): Bacteria > Pseudomonadota > Alphaproteobacteria > Rhizobiales > Beijerinckiaceae > Allobosea. Next base: position 17,051 of record LSIB01000156.1, on the reverse strand, counting down.
TGTATAATTTCGACCCCCATCCCGGCCGCGCGCTCTCGATCGCGCCCGGCAAGCGTTGCTTCACCTCGATGGCGCCGATGATGGCATTGCGTGACGGAAAACTCGCCTTCGCGCTCGGCCTGCCCGGCGCCCTGCGCATTTTCCCCTCGGCGATGCAGGCGATCGTCAACCTGATCGACCATGGCATGAGCCTGCAGGAGGCGGTCGAGGCCCCGCGCATCTGGACCGAAGGCGGCGCGCTCGAACTGGAATACGCCTTTCCCGACGCTATCGCCGCCGATCTCGCCGCGCGCGGCCACACCATCGCCCGTGTCCAGCGCGTCGCCGGCGGCATGAACGCCATCGCGCTCGACGCCGACGGCACGCTGACCGGCGCGGCCTGCTGGCGCGCAGACGGCACGCCCGTTGCGATCTCCGGCGGGCTGGCGCGCGCCGGCGTGCGCTTCTCCATCTGATCGCGATCGCCATGACCGAGACCATCGTCGTCCTCGACCCGCTGACGCCCGAGCGCGCCGCCAAGCTCCGGGCGCTGCTGCCGCCGGGCTTCGTCTTGACCCACGGCACCGCGCGCGGCGACGACCATCTCAAGGAGATCATCACTGAGGCCGACTACGCCATCGCCGGCCAGGTCGGCGTCTCTGGCGAAGTGCTGCAGGCGGGCAAAAGGCTTAAGCTGCTGCACAAATGGGGCGTCGGCATCGACAATTTCGACATCGAGGCGGCGCGCAAACTGGGCATCGGCGTCGCCCGCACCACGGGAAGCAACGCGATCCCCGTCGCCGAGTTCACGCTCGGGCTGATGCTGTCCGCGCTGCGCTGCATTTCGCATAGTCACGCGCGCATGAAGCAGGGCGAGTGGATCGGCGGCCGCCTGCCGGGCGAGACCTATATGCTGTCGGGCAAGACGGTCGGGCTCGTCGGCTTCGGTGCGATCGGCCAGAACGTCGCCCGCCTGCTGAAGAGCTTCGGCTGCACCATCCTCTACAGCAAGCGGACGCCGCTCTCGGCCGAGGAGGAGGCCGCGCTCGGCGTCCGGCACGCGACGCTGGCGCAGATTCTGACGCAGTCCGACATCGTCTCGCTGCACTGCCCGCTGACGCCTCAGACGGCGAACCTGATCGACGCAGGGGCGCTCGCGGCGATGAAGCCCACGGCGGTGCTGGTCAACGTCGCACGCGGCGGCGTCGTGGTCGAAGCGGATCTGATCGCGGCTTTGCACAATGGTACGATCCACGCCGCCGCCATGGACGTCTTCGCGGTCGAGCCGCTGCCGGCCGACAGCCCCTTGCTGACCCTCGACAACCTCGTCCTGACGCCGCATCTCGCCGCTGGCGCGGCCGACAACTTCGACAGGACGGTCAGCCAGATGTACGCCAACATCGCCCGCGTCTCGCGCGGCGAGCCCCTGCCGGAGCGGGACCGGGTGGTGTGATGACGCCCTGTGTTCCCGTCCGCCCTCATCCTGAGGAGCCGCGAAGCGGTGTCTCGAAGGATCGTCCAGTGTTCTCTGGAGCATCCTTCGAGACGGCCTTTCCGGCCTCCTCAGCATGAGGGCGGAGGAAGCCGCCAAGCCCGAAAGAGCGAGATAGTGACCCCATGAATACGCCCTACCGCACCCAGAACTGGACGCTCGCAAAGCCCGGCGCGAAGGGCCGCGATGGCATCGTCGTCTCGCAGAACCGCGAGGCGGCTGAGGCCGGCGCAGCCATTCTCGAGGCCGGCGGTAACGCGGCCGACGCCGCCGTCGCGACCGCCTTCGCGCTGGCGGCGCTTGAGCCCTGGAACAGCGGGCTTGGCGGCATCGGCTTCGCGGTCGTGCTGAGAGCCGGCGAGACGCTGGCGAAGGTCGTCGATTTCGGCCCTGTCGCGCCGCGCCGCGCCGACCCGGCCGATTATCCGCTGACAGGCGAGATGAAGCGCGACCTCTTCACCTGGCCCGAGGTGGTCGGAGATCGCAACATCCACGGGTCGCTCTCCTTCTGCATCCCGTCCTCGGTCGCGGGTTACGACCTGCTCAAGCGCGAGTTTGGTTCAAGCCTGCCGGCCGCCGACATCCTCGCGCCCGCCATCGCGCTGGCCAAACGCGGGCTGGCGCAGGACTGGTACACGACGCTGAAGATCGCCTCGTCAGCCTCGGTGCTGCGGCTCTACGAGGAAAGCGCACGCATCTACCTGCCGAACGGCCTTCCGCCCGTGCCGTCCTACCAAGGCGAGCCCGGCTTCTTCCGCCTCGGGAAGCTACCTGAGACGCTTGAGCATCTGGCCAGCGCCGGGCTCGACGATTTCTATCGCGGCGAGTTCGCACTGCGCCTTGCCGCCGACATCGCCGCTGCCGGCGGCGTCGTCGATACGCAGGACCTCGCCGACTGCAGGGCGACCTTGCGTGACGCCCCGGCAATCGACTGGCGCGGCACGCATCTCGTCCACACGGCCGGCGGCCTCACCGCCGCGCCGACGCTTGCAGCCGTGGTCGACGGCATGGCCGCCGCCAAACCCGGCCCCGACGGGCCTGATGCTGCATGGTTCGCGACGCTCTCGCAGGTGATGCGTCAGGCCTATGCCAGCCGGCTCGAAGGTCTCGGCGCCGCGAAATCCGCAACCGAGCCGGGCGACACCTGCACCACCCATCTCACCGTGGTCGATGGCGAAGGCAACCTCGTCGCGATGACGACGACGCTGCTCTCTTCCATGGGCAGCCGCGTCGTGCTGCCCGAGACCGGCGTGCTGATGAACAACGGCATGATGTGGTTCGATCCGCGCCCCGGCAGCGCCAATGCGATCGCGCCCGGCGCGCGCCCGCTCTGCAACATGTGCCCGGTGGTGGTGACGCCAAAGGACGGTAGCTGGCCGCGTTATGCGGCGGGCTCGTCGGGCGGGCGGCGCATCCTCGCCAGCGTCTACCAGATGCTCGCCTTCACGCTGGATTGCGGGGCGGATGTCGAGACGGCGGCGCACTGGCCGCGCATCGACGTGTCGGGCCCCGATTCGACCAGCGCCGATCTGCGCCTGCCGGCCGAGACGCTCGCGGCGCTGGAAGCGGTAGGGCCGCTGTCTGTGGTCGAGCATGGCGTCCTGCCGATCAACTTCGCCTGCCCGAACATCATCCGCGTCGATCGCGACGGGGCGGAGGGCATCAGCGACATGGTCTCGCCCTGGTCGGCGGCGGTCGCGGCGCGATCATAAATCGGAACGCAACCTCACCCGTCATTGCGAGCGCAGCGAAGCAATCCAGGCGTCTCGCGCCGACCTCTGGATTGCTTCGCTGCGCTCGCAATGACGAAGTAGGTTCGATGCGCGCCGTCTTCAGTGCCGCAGATGCATGTCCCAGCACGGCGACAGCGCGACCACTTTCCGCCCCTCCAGCGCCTTGCCGAAATGGCTCGCGATTGCGTCACGCGCCGTGGTCGGCGGGCATTTCGGCTGCAGGATCGCGTCGGTCTCCGCCAGCGCGGAAAGCGTCTGCGCCGAGAGCGCCGGGTTGCTGCGGCCGGGGTCGATGCCGATCGGGACATGGCGCGGCGGTGTGCGGTCGAGCAGCGGGTTCACCGCATCGACGAAATCAAGCGCGAAAACACCATTGAGCCGGCGGCCGCTCGCCGCCTCCCAGGCGCGGATCGCGGCCACGCCCTGCTGCAGTTCGAGCAGCCAGGCGGCCTGATAGTCGATCTCGGAATAGAGGATGTAGGAGGGCAGCATCCCGCGCGCGACAAGGTCGCGATAGGCGCTCTGATGCATTGCGTAGTGGGCGAGCATAGCGGCCGCGCGTTCGGCGATGTCGCGCTTGACGCTGACGCGTCCGAGCGGCCCGAGATCGGGCACGGGCAGGGCCACATAGCTCGGCGCGCCGAGCGCGGCCCGCGCGCTGCGCTCGACGAAGATCAGCGCGCTCGGCAGCGAGACCGCAAGCGCCAGTATCAGCACGATGGGCCGCAAGCGGTCGCGGCTGCCCTGCCATGCCAGCACAACCGTCAGCAGCACCGGCCAGAGCCCGATGAATTCGAGCGAGCCGGTGTTCTGCGTCTCGAAGAAGGTAAGCGCCAGCAGGCCCGCGGCGAGCCAGCCGAGCGGGGAGTCGGCCAGCGCTCGCAGGCCGTTTAGCGAAAGCGAAGGCCGCTCGCGCCATGCCGCCAGCGCCAGCACCCCGAGCAGCAGCAGGGCCGGGCCGATGACGTTGAACTTCACCGAGGCGACGGTGAGGAAGCGCGGCAGCAGAGCGCCGGTGTTGAGCGAAAGCAGCGTCAGGATATCAGTGAGATAGGCCCGCACCAGCCCTGTCGAAAGATCGAGCGCAGCCAGCGCCGCGATGACGGCCAGCGCCGCGACGACGGCCTCGCGCAGCTTGAGCCGGCCGGCGATGACGGCATGGCCGACGAGCATCGCGCCGGCAACCGCGCCGGTGATCTTGGTCAGAAACAGCGCCAGCATCAGCGCCGCCACGAGCCCGGCCAGCAGGGCGCGGTGGCGGACGAACAGCAGCGTCGCGACGAGCACATAGAGCAGCAGCGCGATATGGCGGTTGTAATGGCCGAACCCGTCGAAGCCCGGCTGCGGATAGAGGCTGTGCAGGTTGATCGGCAGCGAGGCGAAGAGCAGGAAGGGCAGCAGCAGCGCCAGCGCCTGTCCGCGCGAGCGGCCGTCGACATGGGCCGCGACGAGCGCGATGACCGGCAGCAGCACCGGCAGCAGCACCCAGTTCACCAGCAGCATCGGCTGCGCGTTGGGAAACAGGGCGTGCAGGCCGGTCGCTAGATAATAGCCCAGCGGGCCGACGGGCGCGAAGAAATCGAGGCTCGGGGCCTGCCCCATCCGGATGCGCTGGATCGCGTCGAGATAGACCGCCGTGTCCCAGTAGTTCGCGCCGAGCGGCAGGCGCAGCTTGAGGGCGAGCGCCGCGACGACCGCGACTAGGAACGCCGCCATCCAGAAACCCGGCATGCCGACGACCCGCGACAGGCGCGCGGACAGGCCGCTCGAACCCGCTGCGGGCGTCTCCCAGTTTCCGACCGACATCAGGCTTCTCCGCGCTGGCTCATCGGGAAGCATGCCGGGAAATGCTTACCCCGAGCCTTCCGTGATCGACGAAAGGCGGCGGTTTCGCGCAGGCGTCGAGCCCATTCTGCGATTAGGGTTGCCGGGCGCGGTTAACGATCCGCGATCTCGCCAAAGCGCGCCGGCAGCGCGAAGCCGTGGCGCAGCGGGTCGTCCGGCTCGATGACGAAGCGGCTCGTCCCGGAAAAATGGCTCGTCCCGCCGACTGCGACCGTCACCGCGCCCTGCTCCGGAAAGTCCGCCGGCCCGATGACGCGGCCGGAAAACGTGCCGCCCGTGATGCTGCGGAACAGGCGTGTTTCACCGGTCGCGACCAGACCCTTGGCATGGTCCAGCGCCATCCGCGCCGTCACACCGGACCCCGTCGGCGAGCGGTCGATCTGGCGCTCGGCGAAGACGCAGAGGTTGAAGCTCGTTGCGGACCCTCGAGCCTCGTCGGTGACGATCGTGCCGTAGAGAAAGCCGAGATCGGGCTCGGTCGGATGCGCGATCGTTATTGTGGCGCGAACCGTATCGGTCAGCCGTCCGGCCGCCTCGACGATCTCCGAGACCGGCGTCTCGAACAGGTCGAGCCCGAAACGCGACGCCGGCAGGATGCAGTAGAACGCCCCGCCATACGCGATGTCCGTCGTCACCGGCCCCAGTCCCGGCACCTCCACCACGAGCTCGCGCGCATGGACGAAGGCCGGCACGCTCTCGAAGGTGACGGTTCCAACGGTGCCGTCGCGGACTTCGCAGGCGAGCCGAACCAGCCCGCAGGGGGCCTCGATCGCAAACCGCGTCACCGGCTCGACGGCGGCGACGAGCCCGTGCTCGACCGCATAGCGGCCGAGCGCGATCGTCGCGTGGCCGCACATGGTCGAGTAGCCCTCGTTATGGGTGAAAAGGACCCCGAAAGCGGCTTCGGGATGGCTCGCAGCGACGGGAACCACGCCATACATGCCCGCATGGCCGCGCGGCTCCAGCATCATCGCGCGACGCAGGTGATCGTGCTGCTCGCGGGCCTGCCGACGCTTGCCGAGGATGCCGGCTGCGTCGAGCGCCGGATAGCCGGCGGTGACGATGCGCACCGGCTCGCCGCAGGTGTGATAATCGAGGCAGGTCAGCTCGGTCATCGCGGTTCGTCCCCGGCATGGCGTCGCGGCGGATCGCAGCCTGGCCGCGTGCAGCTATCGGCCGCCACCGCGCAGGCGAAGGCGAGCGCGGTGGCGATGTCGTCGGTCGTCGCCGCGCCAAAGCCCGGTCCTAGCATTCCGCGCGCCGCCAGCACCGCCAGAAACCCGCCGATGCAGCAGTCGCCGGCCCCGACCGTATCGTTGACCGCGATCATGGGGGCGGGCGCGCTCACGACATCCCCGTCGCCATGAGCGCTCGCGCCGCACGGGCCGCGCGTCACCAGCACGAGCCTCGCGCCGAGCCGCCGCCAGCGCAGCGCGGCGCTCGCGGGCTCTTCGGCAGGATACATCCAGCCGATGTCGTCGAGGCTCGCCTTGACGATGTCCGACAGCGCAATCCGCGCCTCGATCAGGGCAAGCGCCGCCTCGCGGGCGGGCAGGGCGCTGGGCCGGATATTGACGTCGTAACTCAGGCTCGCGCCCTTCGCCTTCGCATCCCGCATCAACGCCAGCGTTGCCTCGCCGGTCGGGCCGGCCGTCGCGCCGAATGAAGCGGCGTGGAGATGAATCGCGCCAGCCGGCAGCGAGCGCGGCGTCCCCTCCGGCTCGGCATGGGCCGTGCCCTGCAGATGCAGCCCAAACTCCGGCACGCCGTCCGCCGCCAGCGGCGAGACGATCGCGACCGCGCTCGGGAGTGCGCTGTCGCGGATCAGATCGGCCCCGATCCCCTCTTGCGCCAGCGCCGCCCGGAAGCGCTGCCCGAGCGCATCGGTCGAGAGCGAGCCCGCATAGCTGACATCCGCGCCAAACCGCGCCAGCGCCAGCGCGGCGTTGAAGCCGGAGCCGCCGAGCACCGCCTCGTAATGCCGGCCGTCCCCGTCGCGCGGGATGAAATCGCCGATCGCCTCGCCGGTGACGAGGATCGTGCCTGCGCTCACAGCAGCCCGCGCTTGGCGAGGTTTCGCATCAGATGCGACGTCCCGAACGTCCAGGGCTCGCATTCGTCGGTGCGGCGCATCCGGTTGACCAGCGCACCGAGTTCCGGCGCGGCGATGGTGACGACGTCGCCATATTTATGGGTGAAGCCGCCGCCCGGCGTGTCCCGATCCTTGATCGGCGCAAACATGGTGCCGAGATAGAGCGCCGCCCCGTCGGGATACTGGTGGTGCGGGCCGATCATCTGCGCCGCCAGATCGGCCGGGTCGCGACTGATCTTCGCGATCGAGGACGACCCCTCCAGCACGAAACCGTCCTCGCCCTCGACCTTGAGCGTCACCGTCGTGTTGCGGACATGGTCGAGCGTGAAGCCCGCGTCGAACAGCCGGATGAACGGGCCGACGGCGGCAGCGGCGTTGTTGTCCTTGGCCTTGCCGAGCAGCAGCGCCGAGCGGCCCTCGACGTCGCGCAGGTTGACGTCGTTGCCCAGGGTCGCGCCGACGACCCGCCCGTCCGAGGCGACGATCAGCACCACCTCTGGCTCCGGGTTGTTCCAGGTCGAGGCCGGATGCAGACCGGCGTCGAAGCCGGTTCCGACCGAGGCCATCGGCGACGCCTTGGTGAAGATCTCGGCGTCCGGACCGATGCCGACCTCGAGATACTGGCTCCAGGCCCCCTGTGCGATCAGCACCTCCTTGAGACGCATCGCCTCCGGCGAGCCGGGCTTGAGCTTCGACAGGTCGTCGCCGATCAGCTTGCCGATCTCGGTCCGGATCGTGGCGGCGGCGGCGGGATTGCCACGCGCCTTCTCCTCGATCACCCGCTCCAGCATCGAGATGGCGAAGGTGACGCCCGCCGCCTTGACCGCCTGCAGGTCAAGCGGCGATAGCAGCCATGCTTTGCCGGCATCGCGCTTGTCCACAGGCGTGTTGGCGAGGATGTCCGCCAGAGGACCCAGATTTTCGCCCGTGGCGGCGCGCAGCGCGGCGGCCGGATCGGCGCTCTCGCAGAGGTCGCGCGAGGTGGCGAAGGCCGCGCTGATGTCGATCACGTTTCCGTCCCGCACCGCCACCACGGCGGGCCCTGCGACATCGGGACGCCAGACGCGGCCGAGCAGCGCCGCGCTGGCGGCATCATGGGGGAGGGTGGTCTCTGGCGTCAGCGAAAGCGGCTTCATGGGCGTGATCCATCGGCAAAGGCAAGGTGCGCGAGAACAGCCGCTTCCGCGCAAATCCGCAAGCGCCGCATGGCGCATATCGGGCGTTCACAGAGCGTCATCGAATTGTCATTGAACTGTCGCCGCGCCTTCATGCTAGCTTGCGCACCAAGAATAAGAGCCGCCCCAGCCTACCGCCGGGCGAAAAGGGAGAAACATGATGACAGTGAAATCTCGCATCCTGATGTCTGTCGCCGCCTTCGCGCTTGCCGGCGCCGCGCCTGCTACGGCGCAGACCGAGCTGCAATGGTGGCATGCCATGACGGGTGCCAACAACGACGTCGTCGTCAAGCTCGCCGAGGAGTTCAACGCCTCGCAGAAGGACTTCAAGGTCGTTCCCGCTTACAAGGGCTCCTATGCCGACACGCTGAACGCGGGCATCGCCGCCTTCCGCGCCGGCAACGCCCCGCACATCATGCAGGTCTTCGAGGTCGGCACCGCGACGATGATGTCCGCCAAAGGCGCCGTCAAGCCGGTTGCGGATCTGATGAAGGAAGCCGGCGAAACGTTCGACCCCAAGAGCTATCTCCCGGCGATCACCGGCTATTATTCCACAACCAAGGGCGAGATGCTCTCCTTCCCCTTCAACTCGTCCTCCACCGTGATGTGGTACAACAAGGACGCGCTGAAGAAGGCCGGCCTGCCCGACGCGCCGCCCAAGACCTGGCCGGAGGTGTTCGACGCAGCCAAGAAACTGAAGGCCGCAGGCTACGACAAATGCGGCTTCTCGAATGGCTGGGTGACCTGGGTCAATGTCGAGCAGCTCGGCGCCTGGCACAACGAGCCGGTCGGAACGAAAGCGAACGGCTTTGATGGCTTCGACACCGAGTTCGTCTTCAACAAAGGCGTCTTCCTGAAGCACCTGACCAATCTGGTCGAGCTCCAGAAGGACAGCACCTACTCCTACTCCGGCCGCACCAACACCGGCGAAGGCCGCTTCACCTCCGGCGAGTGCCCGATCTTCCTGACCTCCTCGGCCTTCTTCGGCAATGTCCGCGCCAACGCCAAGTTCGAATGGGCGAACGCACCGATGCCGTATTATCCCGATGTGCAGGGCGCGCCGCAGAACTCGATCATCGGTGGCGCCTCGCTCTGGGTCATGGGCGGCAAGAAAGCCGACGAGTACAAGGGGGTGGCGAAGTTCTTCTCCTTCCTCTCCGATGTCGACCGGCAGGTGAAGCTGCACACCGAATCCGGCTATCTGCCGATCACCAAGGCGGCCTACGCCAAGGTCAAGGAGTCGGGCTTCTACAAGGACCGCCCCTTCCTCGAGACCCCGCTGCTCGAGCTGAACAACAAGGAGCCAACGGAGAACTCGCGCGGCGTGCGTTTCGGCAGCCTGGTCCAGATCCGCGACATCTGGGCCGAGGAGATCGAGGCGGCGCTGAACGGCCAGAAGACGCCGAAGGCGGCGCTTGACGCTGCCGTCGAGCGCGGCAACGCGACCCTGCGCCAGTTCGAGCGCACGGCGGCGCGCTGATCGGCGACCTCGCAAACCTCTCCGTCATCCTGGGCGAGCCAAGCTCGTCCCGGGATCCATCATAGGGCACTGTGGCGCTCGATGATGGCTCCCGGCCTTCGGCCAGGATGACGGTGAGGTTATGTCGCCCGGCAGAGTTCTTCTGACGGCGTTCCAGAGACAATGAATCGATGCAGAAGAACGCCCATTTCAAAGGTCTGACGATCCCGCTGCTGCTGCTTCTGCCGCAGCTCGCGATCACGGTCGTGTTCTTCTACTGGCCGGCGACGCAGGCCGTCTGGCAGAGCTTCCTGCTGCAGGACGCCTTCGGCATTTCGACCGATTTCGTCTGGTTCGAGAATTATGAGCGCCTTTTCGCCGATCCGGGCTATTACAAGGCCTTCGTCAATACCGCGATCTTCTCCACCTTCGTCTGCGTGCTGTCGCTGTCGATCGCGCTGCTCTTCGCCGTGATGGCCGACCGGCAGATCAGGGGCGCGGAAATCTACAAGACCCTGCTGATCTGGCCCTATGCGGTCGCCCCGGCGATCGCCGGCGTGCTCTGGATCTTCATGTTCGATCCCTCGCTCGGCATGCTGGCGCGCGCCCTGCAAAGCGCCGGTTTTTCTTGGAACCCGCGCCTCAACGGCAATGACGCGATGACGCTCGTCATCCTGGCCGCCACCTGGAAGCAGATCAGCTACAATTTCCTGTTCTTCCTCGCCGGCCTGCAATCCATCCCCAAAAGCGTGATCGAGGCGGCGGTGATTGACGGCGCGCGGCCCTGGCGGCGCTTCTGGACGATCGTCTTCCCACTGCTATCGCCGACGACCTTTTTCCTGCTCGTCGTCAACATCGTCTACGTCTTCTTCGACACCTTCGGCATCATCGACACGGTGACCGGCGGCGGCCCCTCGGGCCAGACCGAGACGCTGGTCTACAAGGTCTATTCCGACGGCAAGGGCGGCTCCAATCTCGGCGGCTCGGCGGCGCAGTCGGTCGTGTTGCTGGTCATGGTGATCGCGATGACGGCGATCCAGTTCCGCTTCATCGAGCGCAAGGTGAACTATTGATGGTCGAGGACCGCCGCCTCGGCGATGCGATCGCCTATGTCATCCTGTCGATCGGCGTGTTGATCGTCGCCTTCCCGGTCTGGCTGACCTTCGTCGCCTCGACCTGGGACAATGCCACCATCATCAACGGCCAGCTGCCGCTCTATCCCGGCCCGCATTTCTTCGACAATTACTACCGCATCCTCTTCGTCGGCGCGTCGAGTTCGACGCGCGAGCCGGTCGCCAGCATGATGCTGAACTCCTTCATCATGGCGCTGGCGATCGCACTGGGAAAAATCTTCATCTCGGTGCTCTCGGCCTATGCGATCGTCTATTACCGCTTTCCGTTCCGGATGGCGGCGTTCTGGATCATCTTCGTCACGCTGATGCTGCCCGTGGAGGTGCGCATCTTCCCGACCTTCAAGGTCGTCTCCGATCTGCGCATGCTCGACACCTATCAGGGGTTGGCGGTGCCGCTGATCGCGTCCGCCACCGGCACGCTGCTGTTCCGCCAGTTCTTCATGACGATCCCCGACGAACTGCTGGAGGCCTCGAAGATCGACGGCGCCGGCCCGTTCAAGTTCTTCAAGGATACGGTCATCCCCCTCTCGATGACGACGATCGCGGCCCTGTTCGTGATTCAGTTCATCTATGGCTGGAACCAGTATCTCTGGCCGCTGCTGGTGACCACGCGCGACTCGATGCAGACCATCGTCATCGGCATCAAGAAGATGATCGTCACCTCCGACGCCCTCACCGAATGGCAGCTCGCCATGGCGACCGCCATGCTGGCGATGCTGCCGCCCGTCCTCGTCGTCATCGCCATGCAGAGGCTCTTCGTGAAGGGCCTGGTCGAAACCGAAAAGTAGCGCGTCTATGGCCCAGGTCACCCTCACCAACGTCAAGAAGGTCTATCCCGGCGGCGTCGAAGCCGTGAAGGGCGTGTCGTTCGACATTCCCGATGGCGGCTTCTGCGTGCTCGTCGGCCCGTCCGGCTGCGGCAAGTCCACTTTGCTGCGCATGGTCGCGGGGCTGGAGACGATCACCTCGGGCGAGGTCTCGATCGGCAACCGCGTCGTCAACCAGATCGAGCCGGCCGACCGCGACATCGCGATGGTGTTCCAGAACTACGCGCTCTATCCGCATTTTTCGGTCTACGACAACATGGCCTACGGCCTGCGCAATCTCGGCACGCCCAGGGACGAGATCGACCGGCGTGTGAAGGAGGCGGCCCGTATCCTCGCCATCGAGCCGCTGCTGGAGCGCCGGCCCAAGCAGCTTTCGGGCGGCCAGCGCCAGCGCGTCGCCATGGGCCGCGCCATCGTGCGCAAGCCCCAGGTCTTTCTGTTCGACGAGCCGCTGTCGAACCTCGACGCCAAGCTCCGGGTCCAGATGCGCGTCGAAATCAAGAAGCTGCAGCGCGCGCTCGGCGTGACCTCGATCTACGTCACCCACGACCAGGTCGAGGCGATGACGCTGTCCGACAAGCTCGTGGTGATGAATGGCGGCCAGGTCGAGCAGATCGGCCTGCCATCGGACGTCTACCGCAAGCCGGCGAGCAAATTCGTCGCGACCTTCATCGGCTCGCCGCCGATGAACATCCTGCCGGGCACCATCGACGGGCCGGGCATCGTCGCGCTCGGCGAGGCCATTCTGGAGGCGCGAGACCTGCGCGCCGGTCTCGCGGAGGGCTCAGCCGTCGAGGTCGGCCTGCGCCCCGAGGATGTCGAGATCGCGTCGGAGGGCGAGGCCGGCGCGCTGCCCTTCGATGTCGAGTTCATCGAGGAACTCGGCGCGACGCAGCTCTTCCACGGCCAGCTCGCCGGCCTGCCCTTCATCATGCAGGCGGCGACGGACACCATCTCGGCCCAACCCGGCCGGCTCTGGATCTCGGTCGACCCCGACCGGGTGCATGTCTTCGATCCGGCGACGGGCCAGCGTCTGGGGCTTTGAGCCTCGCATTCTACCCTCGGAAACACCGCCGTCATCCCGGACAAGCGGCGTAAGCCGCGCAGCTCCGGGATCCATCATAGGGCACAGTCAACGCTCTATGATGGATCCCGGAGCTCCGCTTCGCTGCGTCCGGGATAACGGAGAAGGTGAGCGCTGGGCGATGCGCCTTCAAAACGGCGCGAAATGACATGCCGAGAGCCGTCCCTCCGCAACCTCGCGCAACTTTGGCCGCTCCTGCCGGCAGCGCTCCCGCACAAGCGGGCAGCGCAGATGGAAATGACACCCCGCAGGCGGCGAAAGCGGCGAGGGCAGTTCGCCCGCGATCGGCTTGAACGACGTCGTCACTCCGTCCGCCAGCACCAGCTTTGGCACCGAATCCAGCAGCGCCTGCGTGTAGGGATGCTGCGGCTTGCCATAGACGGCTTGCGTCTCCCCGAGTTCGACGATCCGCCCGAGATACATGATCGCGACGCGGTCGCAGAGATGGCGCACCACGCCGAGATCGTGGCTGATGAACAGCATGGTCAGCCCGAGTTCGCGCCGGAGCTTCAGGAACAGGTTGATGATCTGCGCCTGGATCGAGACGTCGAGCGAAGCGACCGGCTCGTCGCAGACCAGCATGTCGGGCTGCATCGCGAGCGCGCGGGCGATCGCGATGCGCTGGCGCTGCCCGCCCGAGAACTGGTGCGGATAGCGCGCCGCGAATGCAGGATCGAGCCCCACCGTCGCGAGCCAGCGCCCCACATAATCGCGCGCCTGCGCCTTCGTCGTCAGTCCGTGCGCGAGCGGCCCCTCCGCGATCGTGTCGCCGACCTGCATGCGCGGATCGAGCGAGGCGAACGGGTCCTGGAAGATCATCTGCACGCGCGTCGTCGTCTTGTGGCCATGGACCATCACCGGCTCGCCCGCGACCGCCGTCGTGCCCTCGCTGGGCGGCAGGATGCCCGCGACGACGCGGCCGAGCGTGGACTTGCCGCAGCCGGATTCGCCGACGAGCCCGAGCGCCTCGCCCTTGGCGATCGTCAGCGACACGCCATCGACCGCGTGCGTGATCCGCGCATCGACCGGCTGGCCGAGCTTGCTCGCGATCTTCTGGCCGAACCCGATGCGCGGCGCGAACCGCCGCGAGACGTTGCGGATGTCGAGAAAGGCATCGTTCATGCCGCGACCTCCAGCCCGAGCGGGTGCCAGCAGCGGTGCTGCCTCGTCCCGTCCGTGACGAGGTCCGGCATCACGCCACAGGCCGCATCCGCCCTCGGGCAGCGCGGCGCGAAGGCGCAGCCCGGCGGCAGCGCAAGCAGTGAGGGCGTCGTGCCGGGAATCTGGACGAGGTCGCGTCCGGGCTCGGCGCGGGCCGGCAGCGAGTCGAGCAGTCCTTGCGTATAGTGATGGCGCGGATTGCGCAGCACGGCGGCTGTCGGCCCCGCCTCGACGATGCGCCCGGCATACATCACCGCGATCCTGTCGGCGAGCGAGGAGACGGTGGCGAGATCATGGCTGATCCAGATCAGCGCCATGCCCAGTTCGGCCACCAGCGTCTTCATCTCGGCCAGAATCTGCGCCTGGATCGAGACGTCGAGTGCGGTGGTGGGCTCGTCGGCGATCAGCAGCTCGGGATCGTGCAGCAGCGCGATTGCGATCGCGACGCGCTGGCGCATGCCGCCGGAGAACTCGTGCGGGAACGCGTCGAGCCTGCGCGCCGCATCGGGAATGCCGACGCGGGTCAGCACCTGCACGCTGCGTGCGCGCGTCCGCTCCGTGCCCGTGACGCCATGCGCCTCCAGCGCCATCCGCATCTGCGCGCCGATGGTGATGACCGGGTTCAGCGTCGTCGCCGGGTCCTGGAAGACCATGGCCATGCGCTTGCCTCTGAGCTTGCGCAGGTGTGCGCGCGGCATGCCGACAAGTTCCTGCCCGTCCAGCCTGACCGAGCCCGACGCGATGCGGCCGGGCGGGTCGATCAGCCCGAGCAGCGAGAAGCCGGTGACGCTCTTGCCCGAGCCCGACTCGCCGACGAGCCCCATGACCTCGCCCTTGCGAAGCGAGAAGGAGACGCCGTCAACCGCCTTCACCACCCCGGCGCGGGTGTGGAAATGGGTGGCGAGGTTGGAGACGTCGAGGAGGGGGCTGGTCATGCCGACGTCTCGTCTGGCGCTATCGCGGATCGCTCAAACTCCTCCCTTCCCCCTCGTGGGGAAGGGTATGGGGATGGGGGGCGAACGACCGGGCGAGCGACAGCTTGTATCGGCGGCAAGGCCAGGCCGATCAGCCGCTCGCTTCGACTTTCCGCCCCCCACCCCTGCCCCTCCCCACAAGGGGGAGGGGTTCGCGTTGTGTCCAGTCGCCATGTCTCACCCAAAGCGTTCATCGCTTCAGCCTCGGATTCACCTGGTCCCTGATCTGGTCCCCCACCAGGTTGATCGCGACGATCAGCACGATCAGCGCGATGCCGGGATAGATCGAGATCCAGTAGCGGCCAGACAGCATGTACTGGAAGCCATTGGCGATCAGCGCCCCCAGCGAGGGCTCGGTCACCGGCAGGCCGACGCCCAGGAAGGACAAGGTCGCCTCCAGCGCGATGGCGTTGGCGACCTGCACGGTCGCGACCACGATCAGAGGCGGCAGGCAGTTCGGCAGGATGTGCCGGAACACCACCGTCCAGCCCGGCAGCGGCGTCGAGAGCGCCGCCTCGACATAGTCCTTGCCGCGCTCGGCCGCGGCCGCGCCATGGGCGGTGCGGGCGAAATAGGCGTACTGCGCGGCGACCAGCGCGGTGATGAGCTGCGCCTTGCCCTGCCCGAGCAGCGCCGACAGCACCAGCGCCAGCAGGATCGCCGGGAAAGCGAGCTGCAGGTCGATGATCCGCATGATGAAGGCCTCGCGCCGCCCGCCCATATAGGCCGCGCCAAGCCCCAGCGAGACGCCGACGACGAAGGCGATGAAGCCGGCGATCAGCCCCATCTGCAGCGAGATGCGCAGGCCGTAGAGGATCGCGGAGAACAGGTCGCGCCCTTGAGCGTCCGTGCCCAGAATGTGGGTGAAGCCGCCTGAGCCGACATAGCCCGGCGGCCGGCGCGCATCCATCAGCACGAGATCGGCCAGCGCATAGGGGTTCTGCGGGGCGATCAGCGGCGCCGCCAGCGCCACGCCGACCAGCGCAACCACGACGGCGAGCGCCGCGAACGCGACCTTGCTCTCGCGGAACTCGGCCCAGAAGCGTGCAAGCGGCGAGGCGGGCTTCATCAGGCGCGCGCCTTCCGCAGACGCGGATCGAGCGCCAGATAGGTCAGGTCGACGAGGAAGTTGATCGTGATGAAGACGAAAGCGACCAGCATCAGATAGGCGACCATCACCGGCCGGTCCAGCGACTGGATTGAATCGATGATCAGCTTGCCGATGCCGGGCCAGGAGAAGATCGTCTCGGTCACGACGGCAAATGCGAGCGTCGAGGCGAATTCGAGCCCGAACACGGTGGCGATCGGGATCGCGATCAGCCGCAGCACATGCCGGCGCAGCACGGTCCATTCGGACAGGCCCGCCGCGCGGGCGAACTTCACCGTGTCGGTCAGCATCACCTCGCGCGTGCCGGCCCGCGCCAGCCGCGTTAGCAGAGCGAGCTTGAAGAAGGCGAGGTTCAGCGCGGGCAGCAGCAGATGGCTCAGCCCGTTGGCCGTCAGGAAGCTCCACTGCACGCCCAGCAGCGTCGCCGTTTCGCCGCGCCCGCCCGCTGGCAGCCATTGCAGTTCGACCGCGAAGGTCATGATCAGCACGAGGCCGATCCAGAAGGTCGGCACCGAGAACCCGAGGATCGAGACCGCCATGATGACCTTGGCCGGAACGCCGTCGGGCCGGTAGCCGGCATAGATCCCGGCCGGCACGCCGATCAGGGCCGCCCCGCAGACCGCCGCCAGCGTCAGCTCCAGCGTGGCCGGCAGCCGCGACAGGATCAGGTCGAGCACAGGCAGGCCGAAAACGAAGGACCGGCCGAAATCGCCCTGCAGGATGCGTGTGAGGAAGGTGACATATTGCTCCCAGAGCGGCCGGTCGAGGCCATAGGCGCGGATCGTGTCGAGCCGCATCTGCTGGGACACGTCCGGCCCGATCAGCACGTCGATCGGATTGCCGATCGCGTAGACGCCGGTGAAGACCAGCATCGACATCACCAGCATGACGAGCAGCGCCTGCGCCACGCGCTCGATGACGTGGCCTAGCATGGGAGGCGCTGCTCGTCATGCTGGTGATGTCGATGCTGGTCTTCACCGGCGTCTACG
>LSIB01000155.1 GCA_001556025.1 Rhizobiales bacterium CCH3-A5 | reverse complement strand
TTAGAGCCCGTCCCGAAAGGGTTGAGCGACTGGGGCACTCGTGATTCCAAGGGGTTGTTCAGGCCATCTTGGAGCGAGCGATGTGGACCCCAGCCACTCGCCGGCAGCATAGTCGCGCGGGACTTCGATATGAAACGGATTTGACGGATGCGGAGTGGCGGCTGATTGCGCCGTTGCTACCGGCGCCGAAGCGGACGGGCCGGCCGCTCTCCTGGCCGCTGCGCGAGATCGTCAACGCGATCTTTTACGTCATGCGCGGAGGCGTCGCCTGGCGGCTTCTGCCGAGCGACCTTCCGCCCAAGAGCACGGCCTATCGCTGGTTTGCGGCCTGGCGAGACGGGGGCGTGTTCGAGGCTCTCAACCATGCGCTGCTGATGATCGATCGCGAACGCAGCGGTCGGCCGGCCTCGCCCAGCGCCTGCATCATCGACAGCCAGAGCGTGAAAACGAACGAAGCCGGTGGGCCCCGTGGCTACGACGCCGGCAAGAAGATCATGGGTCGCAAGCGCCACGCCCTCGTCGATACCGACGGGCGTGGCCTCGTCCTCTTCGCCCATCCCGCCAGCGTGCAGGATCGCGATGGGGCGGGCCCGCTGCTGGCCGCCTCGCGCCGCCCGTTCCCCTTCATCGAGAAGGTCTTCGCGGACGCTGGCTACCAAGGCCCGCGTGTCGCGACCGCCACCCGCATCGCCGTCGAGATCGTCCGGCGCAAGCCCGATCAAATCGGCTTCGCCGTTCAGCCCCGGCGGTGGGTCGTCGAGCGCTTCTTCGCCTGGATCAATCGAAATAGACGGCTCTGGAAGGACGCCGAAGCCACCATCGCCTCCGCGACGGCCTTCCTCTACGCAGCCGCCGCCATGGTTCTTATCCGCCGCATCGCGCGAGCGTCATGAGTTCCGGGACGGACTCTTA
>LSIB01000154.1 GCA_001556025.1 Rhizobiales bacterium CCH3-A5 | reverse complement strand
AATCCCGGCCGGTCAATTATCGGAATGATGGCCGGTCGGAATCGGAATCCGCAGTCTCGGGCATGTCGGACCTGATCCTTCCGCGCCCATCGCAGATTTTCGCGACCATGATCCAGCGCTTCCCGGTGCTCTGGCCCCACATCCTGCAGACGCTGGCGACGACGATGACGGGCTTTGCGCTGGGCGTCGCGCTCGGCGTGCTGCTCGGCGCGGTCATCGGCGTTTCGCGCACCGCCTATGACACGGTCTATCCGCTGCTGATCGGCTTCTCCTCGATCCCGAAGGTCGCTGTCGTGCCGATCTTCGTGCTCTGGTTCGGCTCCGGGACGGTGCCGGCCGTGCTGACCTCTCTGGCGATCTGTTTCTTCCCGATCGTGGTCAACATTGCCACAGGGCTCGCCACCACCGAGCCCGAGATGGAGGACGTGCTCAAGGCGCTGGGGGCCTCGAAGCTCGACATTCTCTGGAATGTCGGCCTGCCACGCACCATGCCGTTCTTCTTCGCCTCGCTGAAGGTGGCGGTCACCTACGCGTTCGTGGGCACCGTGCTGGCCGAGACGGTGGCGTCCAATCGCGGCATCGGCAACGTCATGATGTCGGCCTCGTCCAACTTCAACACGCCGCTGGTTTTTGCGGGACTCTTCATCCTCGCGGGGCTGGGAGTGGCGCTCTACGTCGCCTTCTCGCTGATCGAGGCCCGCGTCACCGGCTGGGCGACCCGCAAGAACGACCTTCTCGCCGCCTGAATCGCTTTCTCAACACAGGGGACCAAGATGCTGAAAAGACTCCTCGCCACCACGATCGCCGGCTTCGCGCTCGCTACCTCCGCCTTCGCGCAGGAGACCACGGTCAAGTTCACGCTTGGCTGGAAGACCCAAGGCTCGGACGCCGCATTCTTTCTGGCCCGCGACAAGGGCTACTACAAGGCCGAGGGCATCAATCTCGTCATCGACCAGGGTGAAGGCTCGGGCGCGACCGTGACCCGCATCATGGGCGGCGCCTATGACGCCGGCTTCGGCGACGTCAACGCCATCATCCAGAACGCCTCGCTGAAGCCCGGCGAGAACCCGGTCATGGTCTACCAGATGTGGAATCGGCCGCCCTTCGCGATCGTCACCAAGAAGAGCGCCAACGTCACCAAGCCCAAGGACCTCGAAGGCAAGAA
Organism: Rhizobiales bacterium CCH3-A5; assembly: GCA_001556025.1. GTDB lineage: Bacteria > Pseudomonadota > Alphaproteobacteria > Rhizobiales > Beijerinckiaceae > Allobosea. The sequence goes on along the minus strand of LSIB01000154.1, from coordinate 93,098 downwards.
GCTCGGCGGCGCGCAAGGGACGCCGACGACGCGCCTGCTCCCGGTCTTCGTGCAGAAGAACGGGCTCGACGCAGGCAAGATCGCCGTCACCAACATGGCGCCGAACCTCCAGGAGCCGCTGCTGATCAAGGGCGATATCGACGGCGCGCTGGTCTTCAACATCACGAGCTATTTCAACCTCGTGCTGAACCGGCAGGACCCCGACAAGGACTTCAACTGGATGACCTTCGGCGATTACGGGCTCGATCTCTATTCCAACGGGCTGATGGTCTCGCAGAAGCTCCTCAAGGAGAACCCCAAGCTCGTCGCGGGTCTGGTGCGCGCCACCAACAAGGCCATGCTGGAGATCGCCAAGGACCAGAATCTCGGCATGAAGGGCGTGATGGCCTTCGATAATCTTGTCGATGAAAAGGTCGAGAAGCGCCGCATGCAGTATTCCTTCAGCGAGCTGATCGTCTCGCCCGAGATGAAGGAGATCGGCGTCGGCGACATCAAGGACGACCGCATGGCCCGCGCCATCGGCATCGTCGTCGAGGGCTATCAGCTCAGCCGCACCCCGACCCCCGCCGAGGTCTTCTCGCGCGCCTTCCTGCCGCCCAAGGCCGAGCGGGAGCTGGTCTACACGGCGAACTGAGCCGAGGCGTCGCGACCGGCAGCAATGCCGGTCGCCGGTCCCTTGACTTCGGGTCAACCGCTGACGCAGGCTTTGCCTAAATTTCCGGCAGGTTCGCCTGCCGCTTTTTCAATCGTTTCAGAAGCGCACGCAAATCCTGCCGCTTTGCCGCGCCTGCCGCGATCGCCGGTCTGGCACGCCGGTTGCTAAACGATCTCGCCCTGCGTGCGACCGTCGGGCCAATCCAAGGGAGACCACCAGTGTCCAGATCGACGTTTTCGCGTTCCGCCCTTCTTGCGCTCGGCCTTTCGACCACGCTCGCGACCGGGGCGCTCGCGCAGGAGAAGGTCCTGCGCATCGGCATGACAGCCGCCGACATTCCGCGCACCCACGGCCAGCCCGACCAGGGCTTCGAGGGCAACCGCTTCACCGGCATCCCGATGTATGACGCGCTGACCCATTGGGACCTGTCCTCGGCCGAGAAGGCTAGCGTGGTGATCCCGGGCCTTGCCACCGAATGGGCGGTGGACGCGACCGACAAGACGAAATGGACCTTCAAGCTGCGGCCGGGCGTCAAGTTCCAGGACGGCTCGGACTTCACCTCGGCCGCCGTGGTCTGGAACGTCGACAAGGTGCTCAACAAGGAGGCGGCGCATTTCGCCCCCGATCAGATCGGCGTCACCGTCTCGCGCATGCCGACGCTGAAGAGCGCCAGGGCGATCGATCCGCTCACCGTAGAACTGACGACGTCGGAGCCCGACGCCTTCCTGCCGATCAACCTGACCAACCTGTTCATGGCCTCGCCCGCCCATTGGGCCGCCAAGCTCGCCGCCGTGCCGGCCTCGGTGACCGATCCGGCCGAGCGCGCCAAGCAGGCCTGGGCCGCCTTCTCGGCCGATCCGTCGGGAACCGGCCCGTTCAAGGGCACGCGCCTCGTGCCGCGCGAGCGCTTCGAGATGGTCGCCAACAAGGCCTATTGGGATCCCAAGCGGATGCCGAAGATCGACCGCGTCGTGCTGCTGCCGCTGCCCGAAGCGAACGCCCGCACCGCGGCGCTGCTCTCAAACCAGGTCGACTGGATCGAATCGCCCTCGCCGGACGCGGTGCCGCAGATCAAGCAGCGCGGCTTCACCGTCTACACCAACGCCCAGCCGCATGTCTGGCCCTGGCAGCTCTCCTTCGCCGAAGGCTCGGTCTGGCTCGACAAGAAGGTGCGCCACGCCGCCAATCTCTGCGTCAACCGCGAGGAGTTGAAGACGCTGCTCGGCGGGCTGATGGAAATCCCCAAGGGCACGGTGCCGCCCGGCCATCCCTGGTGGGGCAATCCCTCCTTCGACATCAAGTATGATCTGGCCGCCGCCAAGAAGCTGATGACCGAGGCCGGCTTCTCGGCCGCCAAGCCGGCGAAGGTCAAGGTGCTGACCTCGGCCTCGGGCTCAGGGCAAATGCAGCCCTTGCCGATGAACGAGTTCATGCAGCAGGCGCTGAAGGAGTGCTTCTTCGACGTGCAGCTCGAGGTCGGTGAGTGGAACGCCGTCTTCACCAACTGGCGCGAAGGCGCCAAGAGCCCGAACGCGCGCGGCGCCAACGCCACCAACGTGACGTTCGCTGCGATGGACCCCTTCTTCGCCATGGTGCGCTTCACCTCGACCAAGACCTTCCCGCCGGTGTCGAACAACTGGGGCTATTTCGGCAATGACGAGTTCGACAAGCTGATCGCGGACGCACGCACGAGCTTCGACGGCGCGGCGCGCGACGCGGCGCTGGCCAAGCTCCACGCCCGCATCGTCGAGGAGGCCCCGTTCGTCTGGGTCGCCCATGACGTTGGGCCTCGGGCCATGAGCACAAAGGTCAAGGGTGTCGTCCAGCCGAAGAGCTGGTTCATCGATCTGGCGCCGATGTCGGTCGAGTGACGACGCCTTTGGCGTCGTCATCCTCGGGCGGCGTATAGCGCCGACCCGAGGATTTCCGGCCGGAGATGGTCGGGTCAAGCCCGACCTGACACCCTGCTGGCACGCCCCTTGCTGCGCAGGCTGGAACCAATCCAGTCCGGAGACCACCGATGATCCGCAGCGCTCTCGCCATTACCTTTGCCGCCGGCGTGTCGTTCGCAACCGTCCCGGCATCGGCTCAGGGCACGCTGCGCATCGGCATGACGGCGAGCGACATCCCGCTGACCACCGGCCAGACCGATCAGGGCGGCGAGGGCATGCGCTTCATGGGCTACACGCTCTACGACGCGCTCATCAACTGGGACCTGAGCAAGGCCGACAAGGCCTCCGATTTGACGCCGGGCCTCGCTTCGAGCTGGGCCGTGGATGCGGCCGACAAGACCAAATGGACCTTCGTCCTGCGCGAGGGCGTGAAGTTCCATGACGGCTCGGAATTCACCGCCGAGGCCGTCGTCTGGAACCTCGACAAGCTGCTGAAAAACGATGCGCCCCAGTTCGACCAGCGCCAGGCCGCGCAGGGCCGCTCGCGCATTCCGGCTGTGGCCACCTACAAGGTGATCGACAAATACAAGGTCGAGATCACCACCAAGGCGCCCGACGCCACGCTGCCCTACCAGATCGCCTGGGTGATGATGTCCTCGCCCGCGAACTGGGAGAAGCTCGGCAAGAGCTGGGAGGCGTTTGCGAAGACGCCGTCCGGCACCGGCCCGTGGAAGCTCACCGCCTTCCAGCCGCGCGAGCGTGCGGAGTTGTCGCCGAACGCGGAGTACTGGGACAAGGCCCGCGTGCCCAAGCTCGACAAGCTCGTGCTGCTGCCGCTGCCCGAGCCGAACGCCCGGGCCGCTGCGCTCCGCGCCGGCCAGATCGACTGGATCGAGGCGCCGTCGCCCGACCTCATCCCCTCGCTGAAGAGCGCCGGCTTCCAGATCGTCACCAACGCCTATCCGCACAACTGGACCTGGCATCTCTCGCGCGCCGAAGGCTCGCCCTGGAACGATATCCGCGTCCGCAAGGCCGCCAACCTCGCCGTCGACCGGCAGGGCCTGAAGGAGCTGCTCGGCGGGCTGATGATCCCGGCCGAAGGCTTCTATCCGCCCGGCCACCAATGGTTCGGCAATCCCAAGTTCAAGCTCAAGCTCGATCAGGCCGAGGCGAAGAAGCTGCTCGCCGAGGCCGGCTTCTCGCCCGCCAAGCCGCTCACGACCAAGATCCTGATCGCGCCATCGGGCTCCGGGCAGATGCAGCCGCTGCCGATGAACGAGTTCGTTCAGCAGAACCTCGCCGAGGTCGGCATCAAGATCGACTTCGAGGTCGTCGAATGGAACACGCTGATCAACATCTGGCGCGCCGGCGCAAACCATGACTCGTCGCGCAAGGCGACGGGCATGAACTACACCTACTTCATCCAGGACCCCTTCACCGGCTTCGTTCGCCATCTCCAGTGCAACCTCGTGCCGCCGGCCGGCACGAATTGGGGGATGTATTGCGACCCGGAGATGGACAAGCTGTTCGACCAGATTCGCACGACCTTCGACGCAGCAGAGCAGACCAAGGTGCTGCAGAAGGTCCATGAGAAATATGTCGACGAGGCGCTGTTCCTGATGGTCACCCACGACGTTAACCCGCGCGCCATGAGCGCCAAGGTGAAGGGCTTCGTCCAGGCCCAGAACTGGTTCCAGGATTTCTCGCCGATCACGATGGCGAAGTGAGGGGAATGATGGCGACGTTTCGAATGGGCGTCATTCTCGGGCGAAGCGAAGCGCAGACCCGAGAACCTCATGACGAGAAAACACTGGCGTCCAAGATGGTCGGGTCAAGCCCGACCATGACGGCCCCCTCATGCTGACCTACCTCGCCAAACGCATCCTTTACGTGCTGCCGGTCGCCTTCGGCGTCAGCCTGTTCTGCTTCCTGCTCGTGCATATCGCGCCGGGCGATCCGCTGACCTCGGTGCTGCCGCCCGACGCCTCGCAGGCGATGCAGGACGAGTTGCGCAGGATCTACGGCTTCGACCGGCCGCTGCCGGTGCAGTTCGGGCTCTGGCTGATGAAGGCGCTGCAGGGCGACCTCGGGACCTCGATCGCCACCGGCCGTCCCGTCGCGGCCGAGGTCTGGCGCGCGGTCGGCAACACGCTGCTTATCGCCTCGCTGGCGACGGTGATCGGCTTCCTGTTCGGCTGCTTCTTCGGCTTCGTCGCCGGCTATTTCCGCGGCTCCTTCCTAGACAAGTTCGCCTCGATGCTGGCCGTGCTCGGCGTCTCCGTGCCGCATTACTGGCTCGGCATGGTGATGGTCATCGTCTTCTCGGTGCAACTCGGCTGGCTGCCGCCGGGCGGGGCGGGGCCGGGCGGCTCGGCCGCGTGGAAATGGGATTGGGAGCATGTCAGCTACATGATCCTGCCCGCCATCACGATGTCGGTGATCCCGATGGGCATCGTCGCGCGCACCGTGCGCGCGCTCGTCGCCGATATCCTCAATCAGGAATTCGTGCCGGCGCTGCGGGCCAAGGGACTGATGGATTTCGGCGTGTTCAAGCATGTCGTGAAAAACGCCGCCCCGACCGCGCTCGCCGTGATGGGGCTCCAGCTCGGCTATCTGCTCGGCGGCTCGATCCTGATCGAGACCGTCTTCTCCTGGCCCGGCACCGGCTTCCTGCTCGGTAACGCCATCTTCCAGCGCGATCTGCCGCTGCTGCAGGGTACGATCCTCGTGCTGGCGATGTTCTTCGTCACGCTGAACGTGCTCGTCGACATCGTCCAGGGCTTGCTCGATCCCCGCGTCAGGAGGCGCTGAGCCATGAGCGCGATCACCTCCGAGACCACGCCCGCGATCGTCGTCCCGCCGCTGGCGAAATCGCCCGGCTACTGGGCAGGCGTCTGGCGGCGTTTCAAGGCCGACAAGGTCGCTGTGGCGGCCGGCATCGTCGTGCTGCTGATAATCCTGATGGCGATCTTCGCCGACTATATCGCACCGGCCGACCCGACGCGCTCCTCGATGCTGCGCCGCCTGCGCCCCATCGGCACGCCGGGCTATCCGCTCGGCGCCGACGAACTCGGCCGCGACATGCTCTCGCGGCTGATCCACGGGGCGCGGCTCTCGCTCTTCATGGGCGTCGTGCCGGTCTTCATCGCCTTCTTCCTGGGTTCGATCATCGGCGTCTCGGCCGGCTTCTTCGGCGGTCGCTTCAACACCGTTGTGATGCGCACGGTCGACGTCTTCTACGCTTTCCCCTCGGTCCTTCTGGCCATCGCGCTGTCCGGAGCGCTCGGTGCGGGCATCACCAACTCGCTGATCTCGTTGACCATCGTCTTCATCCCGCCGATCGCGCGCATCGCCGAAAGCGTCACCACGCAGGTGCGCTCGATGGATTATGTCGAGGCGGCGCGAGCCAGCGGGGCGGGCTCCGGCACCATCATCCGCGTCCATGTGCTAGGCAACGTGCTGGGGCCGATCTTCGTCTATGCGACCAGCCTGATCTCGGTCTCGATGATCCTCGCCTCGGGTCTCTCCTTCCTCGGTCTCGGCACCAAGCCGCCGACGCCCGAATGGGGCCTGATGCTCAACACACTGCGCACCGCGATCTATGTCCAGCCCTGGGTCGCGGCGCTGCCGGGCGTCGCGATCTTCATCACCTCGATCTCGTTCAACCTGCTCTCCGACGGCCTGCGCTCGGCGATGGATGTGAAGGGCTGACCATGGCGCAAGAAGCCCAACTCCCGACCACGCCCGATCGCGGCGGCGCGGGCACGCCGCTCCTGCAGGCCAGGACGCTCACCAAGCATTTTCCGCTCGGCGGCGGCGCGGTGGTGCGCGCCGTCGATGGCGTGGATTTCGCCGTGCTGAAGGGCGAGACGCTCGGCGTCGTCGGCGAATCCGGCTGCGGCAAGTCGACAACGGCCCGCGTCGTCATGCAGCTTATTCCGCAGGACAAGGGCGAGATGCTGTTCGACGGCGAGATCGTCGGTGGCAGGTCGCTGACATTGAAGGAGTATCGCCGACAGGCGCAGATGGTGTTTCAGGATAGCTACGCCTCGCTCAACCCGCGCCTGACCATCGAGGATTCGGTCGCCTTCGGGCCGACCGTGCATGGCGTCTCGAAACCCGCTGCGATCCTCAAGGCGCGCGAACTTCTCACCAAGGTCGGGCTCGATCCGGCGCGCTTCGCCGCGCGCTATCCCCATGAGCTGTCGGGCGGCCAGCGCCAGCGCGTCAACATCGCGCGCGCGCTCGCACTGGGTCCGCGCCTCGTCATCCTAGACGAGGCGGTTTCGGCGCTCGACAAATCGGTCGAGGCGCAGGTGTTGAACCTGCTCGCTGACCTTCGCGAGGAGTTCGGCCTGACCTACATCTTCATCTCGCACGACCTCAACGTCGTTCGCTTCATCAGCGACCGCGTCATGGTGATGTATCTCGGCGAGGTGGTGGAGATCGGCCCGGTCGACGAGCTCTATGACGATCCGCGCCACCCCTATACGCGCGCGCTGCTCTCGGCGATGCCGTCGATGGATCCCGACAACCGCACCATGGAAGCCCCGCTCGCGGGCGACCCTCCGAACCCGATCAACCCGCCCGATGGCTGTCGCTTCCATCCGCGCTGTCCGCAGGCGCAGACCGTCTGCGCCAAGGTCAAGCCGGTCCTAGTCCGCACCGGCGAGGGCCTGCGCGAGGCGGCCTGCCATATGGAGGTCGCCGGCTCCGGCCATAGCCGCGCCCCGAAACTGGAGGACGCCGCGTGACCGCCCCCCTCGTCAGGATGGAGAACGTCACCGTGCGCTTTCGCGGCGCGCAGGTGGTTCATGCGGTCAACGGCGTCTCGCTGACGCTTGAGGCCGGACAGGTGCTGGGCATCCTCGGCGAATCCGGCTCGGGCAAGAGCGTCACGCTGAAGACGCTGCTGCGGCTCTTGCCCGAGAGTCGCACCGATATCGGCGGCGCCGTCGAGGTCGACGGCCGCGACGTGCTGGCGCTGAATCCGCAGGAACTCGCCGATTATCGCGGCGCGGTCACCTCGATGATCTTCCAGGATCCGGCGCTGGCGCTCGACCCGGTCTACACTGTCGGCGAGCAGATCGCCGAAGCGATCATCCGCCACGCAAAAGTCTCGCACTCCGCCGCGATGGCGCGCGCGCTCGAACTGCTCGAACTCGTCCGCATCCCGTCGCCGGCGCGGCGGCTGAAGGCCTATCCGCACGAGATGTCGGGCGGCATGCGCCAGCGGGCCATGATCGCGCTCGCGCTTGCGGCGAGGCCAAAACTTCTCCTCGCCGACGAGCCGACGACGGCGCTCGACGCCACCGTGCAGATCCAGATCCTGCTGCTGCTGCGCCAGCTTCAGCGCGACATGGGCATGGGCATGCTCTTCGTCACGCACGACATCGGCGTCGCCGTCGAGGTCTCGGACCGGCTGGCTGTGATGTATGCCGGCCAGATCGTCGAGACCGGCACGGTGCGCGAACTCCTGCGCGATCCGCAGCACCCCTATACGCGTGGCTTGCTGGCGGCGAACCTGCATGGCGCGAAGAAGGGCGAGCGCCTGGAAGCGATACCCGGCGCGCCGCCGGCTCTGAACTCGGCCCCGGATTCCTGCTCCTTCGCGCCGCGCTGCAAGCACGCTCAGGAGCGCTGCCGCACAGCGCTGCCGCCGGTCGTGGAGCTGGGCGAGGGCAGGGTGGTGCGCTGTATTCTGGCAGAGCAGGCGCTGGCTGCGGCGTGAGGCGGGCTCAAAAAGCGACCTTGTCCGCGCCCTTGAGCTGCAGCACTTCGCGCGCATAGGCCGGCGTCGCGACCTCGAGCCCCAGTCCCTCGACGATCATCCGCGCCGCCCGGACCTGCTCGGCGTTGGACTTCGCCATCTGGCCCGGCCCGAGCCAGAGCGAATCCTCCAGCCCCACGCGCAGATTGCCGCCCATCGACACAGCCATAGCCGCGATCGGCAACTGATGGCGGCCAGCGCCCAGGACCGACCATTGATAGTCGTCGCCGAACAGCCGGTCGGCCGTGCGCTTCATATGGATGACGTCTTCCGGATGCGGGCCGATGCCGCCAAGGATGCCGAAGACCGACTGGACGAAGAAGGGCGGTTTGACGAGGCCCTTATCGACGAAATGCGCCAGCGTGTAGAGATGGCCGATGTCGTAGCACTCGATCTCGAAGCGAGTCTGGTTCTCGGCGCAGGTCGTCAGGATGTTCTCGATGTCCTGAAACGTGTTCTTGAAGATGCGGTCCTTCGAGCCTTCGAGATAGGGCCGCTCCCATTCATGCTTGAAGTCGTTGAAGCGGGCGAGCATCGGGTAGAGCCCGAAATTCATCGACCCCATGTTGAGCGAGGCGACTTCGGGCTTGAAATGCGCGCAGGGCTGCAGCCGCTCCTCGACGCCCATGGTCGGCGCGCCGCCGGTGGTGATGTTGATCACGGCGTCGCAGCGCTGCTTGATCACCTTCAGGAACGGTTCGAAGGCGGCGGGCGACTGGTCGGGTTTACCGGTGACGGGATCGCGCGCATGCACATGCACCAGCGCCGCCCCGGCCTCCGCCGCGCCGACGGCCGCGTCGATGATCTCCTGCGGCGTCACCGGCAGATGCGGCGACATGGAGGGCGTGTGGATCGCGCCCGTCACCGCACAGGTGATGATGACTTTGCGGTTCTTGGCCATGTGGGTGTCCTTCCGGCTTTTCGTGTCGCGCTCTGACTCATCCGTTATTGCGAGCGCAGCGAAGCAATCCAGAGCCACACGCTCCGACGTTCTGGATTGCTTCGCTGCGCTCGCAATGACGGTAATACACGTCATTCTGGCTTACTGTTGGAAGCCCGCTTATGCGCTTGCAGTGCCGCCAGCCGCGTATCGCGCCAGTCGCTCAGGCGCTTGACCCGCTCGGCCGACTGCGTGCCCGGCCACTCGCTCATCACGGTCGCGACCGTCGCTGCGTCGAACGGATTGCCGAGCCCTTCCGAGGACTTCACCATGCGGTCGAGCGAGGCCGAATAGCGCGCGCAGTAGTCGGGAATGCCGCCGGGTGCATTGAGTTCGATCGTCTCGAACGGCCCCATGAAGGCCCAGCGCAGGCCAAGGCCGTCCCGGATCGTCTTGTCGACATCTTCCGCGCTGGCGACGCCCTCGCCGACAAGGCGGAACGCTTCGGCCAGCAGCACCGCCTGCAGCCGGTTCAAGACGAAGCCCGCCTTCTCCTTGCGCAGCGTGATCGGCACCTGCCCGGCAGCCTCGTAGATCGCCTTCGCCCTTTCGACCACGGCAGGATCGGTCCAGGGCGCGGGCGCAAGCTCGACGATCGGCACGAGATGCGGCGGGTTGACCGGATGCGCGACGAGGCAGCGCGCCCGGCCGGCCAGCGTCTCGCTGAAGACCGAGGCCATGATGAAGGAGGTCGAGGAGGCGAGGATGGTTTTGGGCGCGGCGAGCTTGTCCATCTCCGCAAACAGCGCCCGCTTGGCCTCGACTGTCTCCGGCCCGTTCTCCTGTACGAGGTCGGCGTCCTTCAGCACGTCGGCGAGATCGGCTCCGACCCTGATGCGGGCGAGCGAGCCGGTCGGGTCATCGACGAGCCCATGGCCGGCGAGTTCGGTCAGATTGGTCCCGATATGCGCCCGCGCCGCCTCCGCCGCGCCCGGCGCGACGTCATGCAGCGCAACCTGGCAGCCGTGGCTGGCGAAGACGGTGGCCCAGGCGCGGCCGATGAGCCCTGAACCGACGATGGCGATGCTGGTCATGTGACGTCTCGGTTGACAGGACAGGCGAGGGGAACCCCTCTCCTGTAAGGAGAGGGGCAGGGGTGAGGTGACGGACGCTGGACCAGTTGCGCGACACTTTCCAAGCGGAGCAGCGGAAAGGTCGCACTCCATGCTGAGAAGGGCCGACCCCTCACCCCTGCCCCTCTCCCTCCGGGAGAGGGGTTGCTCGCGCCATTCTCCGATGAATCGGTTCTGATCATCCTCACAGCCACAACACCTGCCGCCTGAGCGCCAGATCCTGGCTCAACGCCCGCGACGGCCCGGTATGCACCACGGCGCCGCGCTCCAGCACGACCGTCCTGTCAGACAGCGCCAGCGCCAGATCGAGATGGTGGTCGACGATCACGATCGCGATCTCCTGTCTCAGGCGGTCGAAAGCCTCGAACAACTCCTCGACCACGGCCGGGGCCAGCCCCTCGAAGGGCTCGTCGAGCAGCAGAACGCGGGTGTCGCCCGAGAGCGCGCGCGCCACCGCCACCATCTGCTGTTCGCCGCCGGAGAGGTAGTCCGCCGGCGAATGCCAGCGCTGCCTGATGCGCGGGAAGAAGGCGAAAATCTTCTCGTCCTCCCAGCGCAGGCCGTTGCCGGTCCGGCGCTTGAGCCGGCCGAGCTCCATATTGTCCTTGACGCTCATGCCGGCGAACAGCCCGCGGCCCTGCGGCACATAGGCGATGCCGGCGCGCGCGATCGCCGCCGAAGGCTGGCCGGCGATGTTCTGCCCCGCCAGCGTGATCCTGCCCGCTGCCGGCGGCGCGATGCCGGTGATCGTCTTCAGCAGCGTCGATTTGCCCGCGCCGTTGCGGCCTAGCAGGGCCACGATCTCGTTCTCGTGGACGTCGAGCGAGACCTGCCGCAGGATGTGGCTCTTGCCGTAGAAGGTGTCGATGCCGTCGAGCCCGAGCAGGACGGTGTCCCGCGCGGCCGTGAGGCGCGGCTTTTCCGCCAGCGCATGCGCACCCGAGCCGATATAGACCGCCTGAACCTGCGGCGACGAGCGCGCATCCTCGACGGTCCCGTCGACCAGCACCGCGCCCTCGTTCATCACCGTGACATGATCGGCGATGGCGAAGACGCGGTCGATGTCGTGCTCGACGAGCAGCACCGGCAAGTCTTTTGAGATCGACTTGATCAGGTTGCCGACGCGCTCGCGCTCGGCCGCGGCCAACCCCGCCAGCGGCTCGTCGAGCAGCAGCACGCGCGGCTTGGTGGCGAGCGCGAGCGACATGTCGAGCAGACGTTGGCCGCCATAGCTGAGCGCGCCGGCTTCGGCCGTCTCGATACCGCGCAGGCCCATCGTGTCGATCACCGTCGTCGTCTGTGCGTTGACCTGGGCGAGCGACCCGGCGGCGCGCCACGGGTCGAACCGTTCGGCCGCGCGCGCCTGCACCGCGAGGCGGACATTTTCCTCGACTGACAGCGTCGGGAACAGGTTGGTGATCTGGAAGGCGCGCCCGATACCGGCCTGCGTGATCGCTTCGGGCGTCATGCCGCCTATCTGGCGCTCGCGCAGATGCACCGTGCCCCGGTCGGGCGGAAACAGGCCCGAGATCAGGTTGAAGGCGGTGGTCTTGCCCGCGCCGTTCGGCCCGATCAGCGCGTGCAGCCGCCGGTCGCGCATCGTGATGTCGACGCCCTCGACCGCCTTGATGCCGCCAAAGCTCTTGGCGAGCCCGGTCGCGGTCAGGATTGTGCCGTCGCCGGCATCTACCGGCTTCATGAAGTCCGGCAGCGTCACCTGTCCGGCCTTGCGCTCGGACATCGCCGCATCGCCCACGACCTTTTTGCGGAAGGGCTTGAGCAGCCGCTCGGCCACGCCGACGAGCCCGGTCGGCGAGAACACGATGAAAGCGACGAAGAGCAGCCCGAACCAGAACAGCCAGTTCGCGGTCATGCTGGAGAGATAGTCGCGGAAGATGACGAAGAAGAGCGCGCCCAGCGCCGGGCCCAGAAAGGAGCGCATGCCGCCGATCACGACCATGGCCAGCAATTCGCCCGAGAACGCGACCGAGATCGGTTCGGCCGAGGTCATGCGGTTGTTGAACAGCAGCAGCGAGCCGGCAAGCCCGGTCAGAGCGGCCGAGAGCGTGAAGGCGATCAGCTTGTAGCGGTCGGTGGCGTAGCCGAGGAAGCGGGCGCGCTGCTCGTTTTCGCGGATGGCGACGAGCACGGTGCCGACCGGCGAGCGGTGAAAGCGCCAGAGCCCGTAGACCACCGCCATGCCGATCGTCGCGACCAACATGTAGAAGGGCAGGGCGACCTCGAAATCGATGCCGAGGAAGAGCGGCCGCTTGATGCCCCCTAACCCGTCCTCTCCGCCGGTCACCACCGTCCAGCGGAAGGCGACCGAATAGGTCATCGCCGCCAGCGCCAGCGTCAACAGCGAGAAATAGACGCCCTTGCGCCGCAGGATCAGCGCCCCGAAGGCGAATGCGATCAGGCCGACGAACAGCACCGCCATCAGGATCGGCAGGGCGAACTGCCCCGGCAGCCAGTTGCGCTGGATCAGCCCGGCGGCATACGCCGCGAGCCCGAACCAGGCGCCATGGCCGAAGGAAACCAGCCCGGTCGCCCCGACCAGAATGTTCAGCGCCATGCAGGCGATGGCGAAGACGACGACCTCGGTCGCGGACGTCGTGCCGAGCCCGATCAGGTTCATCAGGAAGGGCAGGGCAATCAGGCCGGCAGCGGCGATGAGGAGCGGCGCGTGGTCGCGCTGTGACGTGGTCATGGCGCTCACTCGAACCGCTGGATGCGTTCGCCGAACAGCCCGCGCGGGCGGAACAGCAGCACGAGCAGCATCATCAAATAGATCACGGCGGTCGACCACTGCGTATAGCCGAGCCCGATGGTGACGCCCTTGACGAGCCCGACCATCAGCGCCGCCACGACCACGCCCCAGAACGAGCCCAGGCCCCCGATGACCACGACGACGAAGGCCGGCGTGATGATCTCCTGCCCCATCGCCGGATGGATCGAATAGATCGGCGCGAGCAGCACGCCGGCGAGCCCCGCAAGCCCGATGCCGATGGCCGCGACCGTGACCATGTAGGGCTGCAGCGAGATGCCGAGTGCGCCGACCATGTCGGGGTTCTGCACGCCGGCGCGCACGACGCGGCCGAAGGCGGTGCGCTGGAGCAGGAACCAGAGGCCGATGACGCATCCGGCCGCGACCAGCAGCAGCATCGCCCGGTAGCGCGAATAGATGAAGTCGCCGACGAAGATCTGGCCGCGCAGAGCGGGCGGGATCGAGAAGGAGAGCGGCGGCGCGCCGAAAATCATGCGCAGGGCCTGCTCGGCCACCATGGCGAGGCCGAAGGTCAGCAGCAGCGAGAGGATCGGGTCGGAGCGGTAGAAGCGCTGGAACAACGTCCGCTCGACGACGATGCCGATCAGCGCGACCAGCACCGGCGAGGCGATCATCGCGCCGCCAAAACCGATATGGGGTGCGAGCACGATCGTGAGATAGGCCCCGATCGCGTAGAACGCCCCGTGCGCCAGGTTGACGATGCCGCCGAGCGAGAAGATCAGCGACAGGCCGAGCGCGATCAGGAGGTAGTAGACCCCGTCGAGCAGTCCGTTCAGCACCTGCTGGATAAAGAGGGTGAGCAAGAGGCGTTTCTCGGTTTGACTACAATATGATGAAGCACGCCGTCATGCTCGGCCTTGTGCCGAGCATCCACGTCTTGGCGTAGCGCGAAACGAGCGAAGACGTGGATGGTCGGGACAAGCCCGACCATGACGGAGAGGGTGGTTCAAACCTCCCGAAACCCTCAAGCCATCTTGCACACCGCCTCGTCGCCGGTGGTGGCGATCACCTCCAGGCTTTCGCCTGGCCCCGGCACGGGGGCCGACGAGGTGAACAGGTCGTAGGGGTTCTTGACCTGCGCCGCCGGCAGGGCGGTGACGGTGTACATCTCATGCATGAACTGGTGGTCGGAGGCGCGGAAATAGCCTTCGCGCGTCTTCATCACGTCGAATTTCGCGCCCTTCTCCCAGTGCTCCATGATCTTGGCCGTGTCGGTCGACTTCAGCTCGTTCATCGACTGGGCCATGATCTTGACGATGTTGTAGTCGCCCCAGGCCTGGTTCTCCGGCGGCTTGCCGTATTTCTTGGTGAAGGCGGCGACGAATTTTTTCGTGTTCGGCGTGTCGATCAGATGGTGCCAGACCACCGGCCAGACGCCGCCGAAATTGTCTTTGCCTGCGGCCCAGGCGAGCGCCGTGTCGAAGCCGAAGCCCGCGACCGGGAAGGTCAGGCCGAACTCGGAATACTGCTTCAGGAAATTGGTGATCTGGTTGCCGGCGAGGTTCGAGATCACGAGGTCGGGCTTTGCCGCCCTGATCTCCAGCAGCAAAGCGGAGAAGTCGGTCGCGTCGGTCGGCACCAGTTTGTCGGCGGCGAACTGGCCGCCATTGGCCTCCATGAAGCGCTTGGCGACCTTGAGCAGATCATGGCCGAAGGCGTAGTCGGCCGTCAGCGAGAACCATTTCTTGCCCTTGACCAGACCCTGCGCCATCAGCGAGCGGCCGCAGCTCTTCACATACATCGAGTTCTGGCTCTCGATGTGGAACATGTATTTGTTGCAGCTCTCCCCGCGCAGCGCGTCGGAATTGCCGCCGGTGTTGACGAACAACGTCTTGGTGCGGTTCGCGACCTGCGCGATCGTGAGGCACGAGGCCGACGAGATCTCGCCGAGCAGGCAGGCGACCTTGTCGCGCTCGACCATGCGCTCGGCCTTGGTCGAAGCCGTCTGCGGATTGACCGAATCCTCCTTCAGCACCTCGAGCTTGCGGCCCATGATGCCGCCGGCCGCATTGATCTCCTCGACCGCAAGATCGACCGCCATCACGGCGAACTCGCCGAGCGGCCCGAGAAAGCCGGTGCGCGGCGTCAGATGCCCGAAGCGGATCGCGTCCGGCGTCTGCGCCAGGATCAGCGAGGGGCTGGCGATCAGCCCGGTGGCGGCGCCTGCGCCGAGGCCGGCCAGGGCCTGGCGACGCGACATGCGGGTCGGCTTGATGATCTCTGACATGACGTTCCTCCCAGAACGGTGCGCCGCGCCTGTGGCGTCGGCTGGTCTTGCGCAGCGGTCTGTTGCCGCTTGTCGTGATCTGTGATCACAGTTAGGTTGGCAGACATGATCGCCCGTGTCCAGCCCCTGCCGACGCCGTCCCGCACGGCCGGAATCGCCCGCGAGACCGGACTGCGCGACCCCTCGGCGCTCGACGATGTCGGCCTGCTGGCGCGCGAGACGCTGGGCGAGCGCGTCACCGCCGAATTGCGGTCGCTGCTGGTCGCAGGGCGCCTCGCGCCGGGCGAAAAGCTCTCGTTGCGCCGTGTCGCGGAAGCGCTCGGCGTCTCGATGATGCCGGTGCGCGAGGCGGTGAGCCGGCTCGCCGCCGACAAGGCGCTGGAGGTGCTGCCGGGGCGGGCGGTGCGGGTGCCGGTGCTGACGCTGGAGCAGTTTCGCGAACTGACGCGCCTGCGTCTCGTTGTCGAGGGCTTCGCGGCGGAGGAGGCGGCGCGCATGGCGAGCAACGAGCAGATCGCCAGCGTCGCCATGCACGAAGCGATCTTCGCCGAGGCCGCGAACGCCGATCCGCCGCGCAGCGCCGACGGCGTCGCGGCCAATCGTGACCTGCATTTCGCCATCTACGAGGCCGCCAGCATGCCGGCTCTGGTCGAGATGATCGAGCGGCTCTGGCTCAAGGCCGGGCCGATCCTCAACATCGACATGCGCCATGAGCCGATCCGGCTGAAGGGCGGCAACGCCGTGCAGGCCCATGCGGCGCTGCTCGACGCCATGCGTCGGCGCGATCCGGCCGCCGCGCGGGCGGCGCTGGAAAGCGACATCAGGGCGGCCGCAGCCCATATCGAAAGCACCGGCCGTCTGGCCGAATAAGCGAAATCGGGAGAGAGACGATGGACCTTCAGATCAAGGGCCTGCGCGTGCTGGTCACGGCCGGCGCGAACGGCATCGGCCGCGCCACGGCGCGCGCCTTCGCGGCGGAGGGGGCGAAGGTCCATATCTGCGACGTCGACACGGCGGCGCTCGCCGAGATGGCCAAAAGCGATCCGGCCATGACGCAGTCGGTCTGCGACGTCTCCGACCGCGAGGCGGTGGCGCAGTTGATGGGTGATGCGTTGGCGGCGCTCGGCGGGCTCGACTGCCTGGTCAACAATGCCGGCATCGCCGGGCCGACCGGCCGCGTCGACGAGATCGATCCGGCCGACTGGGACACATGCGTCGCCGTCGACCTGACCGGGCAGTTCAACTGCACGCGGCTCGCGGTCCAGCATCTCAAGCAGTCGAAGAACGCCTCGATCGTCAACCTGTCGAGCCAGGCGGGAAAGCACGGCTTCCCGCTGCGCTCGCCCTATGCAGCGGCGAAATGGGGCGTGATCGGGTTCACCAAGGCGCTCTCGGCCGAGCTCGGCGAGTTCGGAATCCGCGCCAACGCGATCTGCCCCGGACTGGTCGAGGGGCCGCGCATCCAGAGCGTCATCGCCAACAAGGCCCGCAGCTTCAATGTCTCGCATGAGGAGATGACGGAGCGGCTGTTCGCCGGCGTCTCGATCAAGCAGTTCGTCGATCCCGCTGACATCGCAAAGCAGATCGTCTTCCTGGCCTCGCCCTTCGCGAAGACGATCTCGGGTCAGGAGTTCTCCGTCTGCGGGGACACGCGCATGCTGGCGTGAGCGTGCCGCAGCGACATCGCCGTCATTGCGGGCGCAGCGAAGCAATCCAGGAGGGCGTAGAGGGAGCCGCTGGATTGCTTCGCTGCGCTTGCAATGACGGCGGAAGGCTGACCTTTACCCCTCCAGCCGCGTCCCCAGCCGCCCAGCAAGGTCCTGAATGTACTGCCACGCTGTGCGGCCCGAGCGCGAGCCGCGCGTCGTCGCCCATTCCAGCGCCTCCTGCCGCAGCGTCTCGGGTTCGATCGACAGCCCGAAATTGCCGACATAGCCGTCGATCATCGCCAGATACTCGTCCTGGCTGCATTTGTGGAAGCCGAGCCAGAGCCCGAACCTGTCCGACAGCGAGACCTTTTCCTCCACGGCCTCGCCGGGATTGATCGCGGTCGAGCGCTCGTTCTCCATCATCTCGCGCGGCAGCAGATGGCGGCGGTTCGAGGTCGCGTAGAACACGACATTGTCGGGCCGGCCCTCGACGCCACCGTCGAGCGCCGCCTTCAGCGACTTGTAGGAGGTGTCCTGCCCGTCGAAGGAGAGATCGTCGCAGAACACGATGGCGCGGTGCGGGTCCGGCCGCAGCAGTCCCATCAGGCTGGGCAGGCTTTCGATATCCTCGCGGTGGATCTCGATCAGCTTGAGCGGCAAAATCCTCGAACCCTGCACAGCCAGCCGCGCGTTGGTGTCGGCATGGACCGATTTCACAAGCGACGACTTGCCCATGCCGCGCGCCCCCCAGAGCAGCACGTTGTTGGCGGGCAGGCCGCGCGCGAAACGCTCGGTGTTCTCCGCCAGCGTGTCGCGGACGCGGTCGACGCCGCGCAATAGCGAGAGCGCCACGCGGTTGACTTTCGCGACGGGCGCAAGCTCCGCCCCGGCCGGATGCCAGACGAAGGCGTCGGCGGCGGTGAGGTCGGCGGCCTTGCGCGCAGGGGGCGCGAGCCGCTCCAGCGCGGATGCGATGCGCAGCAGGGTCGCGAGCGTCTGGTCTGAGGCCGAATCGGTCATCGTGAAAGCGCCTTTGGCGAGAGCGTCGCATGCCGTACCCGACAGTACGGTTCCGCCGACGGGTAAACTGCACCTGCGCGCAAAGCGCAAGGCCATTGCGCGAATGATGGCAAGCCCATAGGTGAGAGGCGCGGCCGAAAGACCGGCTGCTTCAGATTGATTTCGCGCGGTCCGTGGCTATAGTCCGCGCGATTTTGACAGCTGACCAGCATTTCGCCGCCGACGCGGCCGGTGGCCCCTCGCGCCATCGACACCAAGGAGCCTTTGCGTGATCACCCCTGCTTTTGCCCAAGGCGCCGGCGGCGGCTCCACCGACGTCCTGATGTCGCTGGTCCCCTTCGTGCTGATCTTCGTGATCATGTGGTTCCTGATCATCCGCCCGCAACAGAAGCGCGTGAAGGCGCATCAGGAGATGATCAAGAACGTCCGGCGCGGCGACACGGTGGTCACCGCCGGCGGCATCATCGCCAAGGTGACCAAGGTCTCCGACGACGCCGAGCTCGAGGCCGAGATCGCCGAAGGCGTGAAGGTCAAGCTCGTCAAGGGCATGATCACGGACGTTCGCGCCAAGGGCGAGCCCGTCAAGACCGCATGATCGTCCCGGCCCGGAAACGGGCCGGCGCGCTGTAAATCAAGGCTGTTCCCGCCAATGCTTCGTTTCCAGGCCCGCAAGGTCATCGTCGTCCTTCTCGTGCTGTTCTTCGGCTGCGGGCTCGCCTTCCCGAACCTGCTCTCGCCCGAGACGCGGACGGCGATCGAGCGCGGCGCGCCGTCCTGGATTCCGAGATTCCTGCTGCCGACCAAGGCGGTCGTGCTGGGCTTGGATCTGCAGGGCGGCTCGCATGTGCTGCTGGAGATCGACCGCGCCGATCTGGTGCGCAGCCAGGTGATCCTGCTTCGCGACGATCTGCGCGCGAAACTGCGCGAGGAGCGCGTCTCCTTCCAGGGCGGCATCGGCGTCACCGCGCGCGGCGTGCAGGTGCGCGTGCCGGAAGCGGCCGATCGGGCGAGGCTCCTGCCCAAGCTGCGTGAGCTCGCCCAGCCGGTCGGCACGCTCGGCGCGTTCGGCCCCTCGGGCAACACCACGATCGAGGTTCTGGAACAGCCCGACGGGCTGGTCCAGATGAACGTCACCGAGGCCGGCGCCAATGAGCGCGTTCGCCGCGCCGTCGAGCAGGCGATGGAGGTGCTGCGCCGCCGCGTCGATGCGCTGGGCACGACCGAGCCCAACATCCAGCGCCAGGGCCTCGACCGCATCCTGGTCCAGGTGCCGGGCCTGCAGGACCCGCAGCGGCTGAAGGAGATTCTCGGCCAGACCGCCAAGCTCGAATTCCGCATGGTCGCTGACAGTCAGGGCGGCGATGTCGACATGCTGCCCTCGCAGGATGCCGGCGGCTCGCTGGTGCCCGTCGAGCGCCGCGTCATCGTCGAGGGCGCGGACCTGATCGACGCTCAGCCCGCCTTCGATTCACGCACCTCGCAGCCGATCGTGAATTTTCGCTTCAACATCCGCGGCGCGCAGCGCTTCGGGCAGGCGACCACGGAGAATCTCGGCCGCCCGCTCGCCATCGTGCTGGACAACAGGGTGATCTCCTCGCCGGTCATCCAGTCGCCGATCACCGGCGGCTCGGGCCAGATCTCGGGCAATTTCACCGTCGAGTCGGTCAACAACCTTGCCATCCTGCTGCGCGCCGGCGCGCTGCCGGCCAAGATGACGATCGTCGAGGAGCGCACCGTCGGCCCTGGCCTCGGCGCGGATTCGATCCAGGCCGGCAAGATCGCGACCCTGATCGCGACGGTGCTGGTGATCCTCTACATGATCGGCACCTACGGCACCTTCGGCTTCATCGCCTCGATCGCGTTGCTGGTCCATGTCTGCCTGATCTTCGGCCTGATGTCCGTGCTGGGCGCGACCATGACCCTCCCGGGCATCGCCGGCATCGTGCTCACCATCGGCACGGCGGTGGACTCCAACGTGCTGATCTACGAGCGCATGCGCGAGGAGTCGCATCAGGGCCGAAGTCTCGTCTCGGCGCTGGAGGCGGGCTTCCAGCGGGCCTTCGCCACCATCATCGACTCCAACGTCACCATGCTGATCGCGGCCGTGGCGCTGTTCTCGCTGGGGTCCGGGCCCGTACGCGGCTTCGCGGTCGTCTTCATCCTCGGCATCCTGACGACCGTGATCACGGCCGTGACGCTGACGCGGATGCTGATCGCGCTCTGGTATCGCTGGGCGAAGCCCAAGGCTCTGCCCTTCTAGACGCTGCCATCTTTCAGGAGACAAGCGCATGCGTCTGCTTCGCATCGTTCCCGACAACACCAAGTTCAAGATCGTCAAGTGGCGACGCCTGAGCTACCCGTTCTCGGCCGCCTATTCGATCCTCGTGCTGGTGCTGTTCCTCACGATCGGGCTGAATTTCGGCATCGATTTCCGCGGCGGCACGCTGATCGAGATGCAGGCCAAGTCGGGCAAACCCGACATCGCCCAGATTCGCACGGCCGCCAACGGGCTCGGCTTCGGCGAGGCCGAGGTCCAGGAGTTCGGGTCCGGCGGCGAGGTCTCGATGCGCTTTGCGCTCCAGCCCGGCGGCGAGCCGGCCCAGCAGCAGGTCGTGGTCAAGGCCCGCGAGGCCTTCGCGGCAGCCTATGATTTCCGCCGCGTCGAGACTGTCGGCCCGCGCGTCTCGGGCGAACTGGTGCAGGCCGGCACGCTCGGCGTGGTTCTCGCGATCGTCGGCGTGCTGATCTATCTCTGGTTCCGCTTCGAGATGCAGCTCGCCATCGGCGCGATCCTCGGCACGCTGCACGACATCGTGCTGACCATCGGCTTCTTCCTGATCACCCAGCTCGAATTCAACCTGACCTCGATCGCGGCGATCCTGACCATCGTCGGCTATTCGCTGAACGAAACCGTCGTGGTGTTCGACCGCACGCGCGAATTGCTGCGCCGCTACAAGACCATGTCGATCCCCGATCTGCTCGATCTGTCGATCAACTCGACGCTCTCGCGCACCGCCATCACCTCGACCACGACCGTGCTGGCGCTGGTGGCGCTGGTGCTTTTCGGCGGCACGGCGATCGAGGGCTTCGCGCTGGTGATGCTCTTTGGCGTCATGGTCTGCACCTATTCGGCGATGTTCGTGTCGACCCCCGTGCTCCTCTATCTGGACATCCGCGCCGGCCGGCTCGACCAGGCCGAGGAGAAGGTCCTTACTCCCGCCAAGGCCAAGGCCTGAGTGCCCCTGTTCGACGGCTTCGTCCCCGGCCGGCACCAGCTCGACGCCTTCGGGGCCGGCGGCTTCCGCTTCGCCGGCATGAGCCATCGCGGCTCGATCCTGGCGACGCCGGCAGGCATCCGCATCTGGCCGGTCACGCAGTTCGCGCAGATCACGCCCGAGAGCCTGCAGCCCGTACTCGACGAAGCCGGGACGATCGACTTCCTGCTGATCGGCACGGGCGTCGACATCGCCTTCATCCCGGCGACGCTGCGAGACCGCTTCCGCGAGGCCGGGATCACCATCGAGGGCATGGCGACCGGGGCGGCGGCGCGGACCTACAACGTCCTGGTCGCCGAAGACCGCCGTGTCGCGGCCGCTCTCATCGCGGTAGATTGACGCGCTCCGGCCATGCCGATCAGGCGTAGCCAGCGCCGCATCGCTTCGCCTAGACTGCCGCAGGGACGGGGCCGAACCGACGCTATCGCCGAAGGCGCATCGATGCCGCAGACGACCGAGACCGATGACCGCCGCGTCGCCGCGCCGCTCGCGCTGCACGAGGCCTACGCCCATTGCGCGACGCTGATCCGCGAGCATGACCATGACCGCTGGATCGCCACGCTCTACGCGCCCGAATCGCAGCGTCCGGCGCTGTTTGCGCTCTACGCCTTCAGCCACGAGATCGCCCGCATCCGCGCACAAGTCAGCGAACCGCTGCCGGGCGAGGTCCGGATGCAGTGGTGGCGCGACCTGCTCGAAGGGGAGGCGAAAGGCGAGCCGCAGTCCCATCCCGTGGCCGCCGCCCTGCTCGATGCGGTCGCGCGCTACCGCCTGCCGATCGCGCCGCTGACCGCGCTGATCGAGGCCCGCATCTTCGATCTCTACGACGACCCGATGCCGCGCCTCTCCGATCTCGAAGGCTATGCCGGCGAAACTGCGAGCGCGCTGATCCGGCTCGCCTGTCTCGTCCTCGCCAATGGCCGCGACCCCGGGGGGGCGGCCGCTTGCGGCCATGCCGGCGTCGCCTATGCGCTGACCGGGCTGATGCGCGCCTTCCCGTGGCATTCGGCCGCCGGACAGGTCTATATCCCGGCCGATATTCTCGGCCGCAATGGCGTCACGCGCGACGACATCGTGCGCGGGCGCGGCGGGCCGGGCGTGCATTACTCGCTCAAGGAACTGCGCGAGATCGCCCGCGCGCATCTCAAGAAGCTGCGCGGCCTGCGCGAAACCGTGCCGCCGGCCGTCGCGCCGGCTTTCCTGCCCGTGGCGCTGGTCGAACCCTATCTGCACGCGATGGAGCGGCCGGGCTACGACCCTTACCGCACCATCATCGCCTTGCCGCCCTGGCGGCGGCAGTGGACAATCTGGCGTGCGGCGCGGGCGGCGCGCTGAGAGTCCGTCCCGAAACTCTACTCCGGCGGCCGTCTCGCGCGGCTGTCTGCGCTTCCGGTGCTCACGGACAATAAGTCCGCTCCGCGCCGGTTCTCGAAAGCCACGCCAGCCGACTCCCCGGAGCGAGTTTCGCGACGGACTCTGAAGCGCTGCCTCAGTCGGTCGCCCGGCCCCGGCCGATCACGGGGAACTGCTCGACCTCGTAGATTTGCCCGTTCACCGGCTGGCTGTCCTCCGAGAGCCAGAAGGCGGTATGCGCCGCGACCTCCTCGGGCTGCATGATCCGCCCGGTCGGCGCGAACTCGACCGGAACCACCTTCTCCCAGCCGGGCTTCTTGCCCTCGCTCTGCTGCGTCGCATCCTCGTTGGCGGTAAAGGTCCAGCCGACATTGAGCTGGTTCACGAAGATGCGCTCCGGCCCCAGCGTGTTGGCGAGATTGCGCGTCATGGTCATCAGCGCGCCCTTCGACATCGAATAGACTGTAAGATTGGACTGGCCGCACCAGGCGTTGAGCGAGCCGACCGTGACGATCGAGCCCCCCGATTTCTGCAGGCGGAAGGCGCGGATCGCGGCCTCGGCGCAGAGCAGGGGCGCGCGGGTGTTGATCGCGAAGACATGGTCGAAGAAGGCGGCGGTCGTCTCCCCGATCACGCCGCGCGGATAGATGCCGGCATTGTTGACCAGCCCGTCGATGCGGCCGAAGGCCTGCACCGTGGCGTCGACGATCGCCTGCGCGGTCGCGGGCTCGATCAGGTCGCCGGTCGTGCCCGCGCAGCCGCTGCCGAGGCTGGCGCAGGCGCTCTCGACCTCGCCGGCATCGCGGCCATGGATCATGACCTTCGCGCCCTCGGCGATCAGCCGCTGCGCCATGGCGTAGCCGATGCCGGCGCTGGAGCCGGTGACGAGAATGGCTTTGCCTGCAAGTCCGCGCATGGGTGGCTCTCCGTTGGGTGCCGACTTCAATAGACCGCGTTTCTTTCCCCGTCATGCTCGGCCTTGTGCCGAGCATCCACGTCTCTGGCATAGGGCTCGACGAGTGAAGGCGTGGATGGTCGGGACAAGCCCGACCATGACGGGAAACGCGCGCAATCTGTGGAGAAACGCCTCGGGCGCTGGTCGGTTCGCCCGCGCCGCTCTAGCTTGCGCACCATGCCGCTTCACCTGCTCAAACTCTGCGTCGGGGCCGAATCCATCGCCGATCTCGAAGAGTGGATCGAGGAGAACATGCTGCTGCGCCGGCGCATGGGCCGTCCGGAGGAGCAGGCGCACACCACCCGGATGGTGCCCAAGCGCCTCGACGAACTGATGGATGGCGGCTCGCTCTACTGGGTGATCAAGGGCCAGGTTTCGGCGCGGCAAGCGCTGCTGGCGGTGCGGCCCTTCACCGACGCTGACGGAATTGGCCGTTGCCATCTCGTGCTGGAGCCGGTGGTGGTTCCGGTCGCACCCCGCCCGTGCCGGCCTTTTCAAGGCTGGCGCTACCTCGCCGACAAGGACAAGCCGGCCGATCTCGGCGCGCGCGGCGAGGATTTCGCAGCGATGCCGGAAGCGCTGCGGCGGGAACTGGCGGAACTGGGCTTGTTGTAATCCGCTGTCATTCCAGGTCCTTCGCTACGCGAAGCCCCGGAATGACAAGCGGCGGGTGACGCCGCCGCGTCACACCCCGATATTGTCGATCAGCCGCGTCGCGCCCAGCCGCGCCGCCACCAGCAGCCGGATCGGCCCGTCGGCGAGCGATGACACGGGCGCCAGCGTCTCGGCGTGGCGGGCCTCCAGATAGTCGAGCTCGAAGCCGGCCGCGATGATCTCGCCTTGCGCCTCGCCGACCGCGCGAAACAGGTCCTCGCGGTTGCGGATCCGCACGGCGACCGCCTGCATGGTCTCGTGCAGCAGCGGCGCGAGCGCGCGCTCCTCGGCCGAGAGGTAGCGGTTGCGCGAGGACATGGCGAGGCCGTCCGGCTCGCGGAAGGTCTCCAGCGGAACGATGCGGATGCCGAGATCGAGATCGGCCGCCATCCGCGTCACCACCTTGAGCTGCTGATAGTCCTTTTCGCCGAAGACCGCGAGATCGGCCCGGCTCTGCGTAAAGAGCTTGCAGCAAACCGTTGCAACGCCTTCAAAATGCGTCGGCCGGAAGCGGTCGTCGAGCCCGACGGCGGCCGGGCCGAGCAGCAGCACGCGGCTGGCGAAGCCTGGCGGATACATCTCCTCGACCGATGGAAAATAGATCGCATCCGCGCCGGCGTCGATGAGCTGCGCCCGGTCGCCCTCGAAGGTGCGCGGATACTTCTTGAAGTCCTCGTGCGGCGCGAACTGCGTCGGGTTGACGAAGATCGAGACGATCACGCGCTTCGCATGGCGCTGCGCCTCGCGCACCAGCGCGATATGGCCCTCGTGCAAAGCGCCCATGGTCGGCACCAGCGCGACCTTGTCGCCGGCCGCATGCCAGTCTGCAACAGCTTCGCGCATGGCGGCCACCGTTTCGAGAACCGCGATCCCGGCCATGGCGTCCACTCCCTCGTTTCGAGGACGGGTAGCAAATGCGCACGGAACCGCCAATATCAGGCGCATGAGCGAAAAGACGGACAAGACATTGCAGAAGGCGGCCGGGACCGGCGTCAGCGGCGCCTCCGCACCGGGCGAGATCGACCGCTTCCTCGGCGCGGCGAAACAGTTGGCTCCGCTGGCGACGGGGCAGGCGGGGCGGCTGATCTTCGCGCTCGACGCCACGATGAGCCGCCAGCCGACATGGGATCTCGCCTGCTCGCTGCAGGCGAGGATGTTCGAGGTCGCGGCCGGGACCGGCGGGCTCGCCGTGCAGCTTGTCTATTTCCGCGGGCTGATGGAGTGCCGCGCCTCGGGCTGGATCGGCGAGCCGCAAAGGCTCAATGGTTTGATGCGCAGGATCGCCTGCGAGGGCGGCCAGACGCAGATCCACCGCGTGCTGAAGCACATTCGCGACGAAGCGAAGACCGTGCCGGTGCGCGCCTTCGTCTTCGTCGGCGATGCCATGGAGGAGGATGTGGACGCGCTTGCGGCGCTCGCCGGCGAACTCGGCCTTCGCGGCATTCGCGGCTTCCTGTTCCAGGAGGGGCATGACCCCGCCGCCAGCGCGGCCTTCGCGACCATGGCGCGGCTGACCGGCGGAGCGCATGCGCGCTTCGACGTCAACGCGCCGGGCTCGCTGCTCGATCTGCTGCGCGGAGCGGCGGCTTACGCCAGCGGCGGACGCGCGGCGCTGCAACAGCTCGCGGGCGTGAGCCCGGCCGTGAAGGGCCTGCTGACCGCGATGGATGGAGGCCGCCGGTGACGCTGCTCTATGGCCTGGCCGTCCTGATCCTGCTCTGGTGGCTGTCGAAGCTCTTCACCGGCGTCAACCCGAAGCTGATGGCCAAGGCTCTCAAGACCGGCGGCGGCGTGGTTTCGCTCGGCGTCGCGGCGCTGCTGATGATGCGCGGCCGGCTCGATATGGCGGTCTTCGTCGGCGGCATCGGCGCATGGCTGCTGGGCTGGAGCGCCTACGGCCCCGGCGGCATGCGCTTTCCCTGGGGTGGGCCTGACAAGGCCGAGACGCCGGGCGCGCGCTCGCAGGTCAAGTCGGCGCTGCTGGCGATGGAACTCGACCATGACAGCGGCGGCATGACCGGCAAGGTCGTCGCAGGGCAGTTCGCCGGGCGCGATCTCGATGCGCTGGGCCCGCAGGAACTCGCGGCGCTGATGCGCGAATGCCTCGCCCGCGACCCCGACGGCGCGCGTCTGCTAGAGGCTTATCTCGACCGCCGGACGCCCGGATGGCGTGAACACGCTCAGGGAAATTTCGACGCGGGGCAGCGCCGCGCGGCGGGCGCGGGCGCGATGTCGGAGCAGGAGGCCTACGAGATCCTGGGGCTTCAGCCGGGGGCGGGCGAGGAAGCGATCCGCGAGGCCCATCGGAGCCTGATGAAGCGCATCCATCCGGACGCCGGAGGATCGAGCGGGCTTGCCGCCCGCGTCAACCAGGCCAAGGACGCCCTGCTGAAGTGAGGCCGGGTTGGCGGTCTGGACGAGGGACTGCGTGTTCGTCTGGAGCGTCATGATGGCGGTCCTTCTTGTCCGTCAGCCGCGGGTGGCGAAGCAGGCGAAGCCGTCGCGCTTCAGCTTGGCGCAGGCGTTGTTGGCATCTTTCGAATCGTCGAATCCGGCAAAGCGGGCGCGGAACAGCGTGGCGCCGCCCTTCTCGACCTTCTCGGTGAAGCCGGCGACCTCCGACAGCGAACCCGAGGCTTTCCGGGCGCGTGCGATGATTTCCCTGGCCTTGGCCTCGTCGTCGGTCGCGCCGAGCTGGATGATCCATTTGCCGGTGCTGGCCACCGCGGCGGGCGCAGCCTTCGCAGGCTCTGGCTTGGCGGGCTCGGCCTTGGCGATCGCGCTGCTGCCGGCCTCGTGCTTCTTCTCTGCGACCGGGGCGGGCTCGGGCTTGCGAACCTCCGCGACCTTGGCCGCAGGCTTCTCGTCGGGCTCGGCCACCTTCGCGATCGAGGAGGTGACATCGACGTTCGCCGGCGGGCGCAGCACCTTGCCGTCGGCGGCGGGCGCACCGATCGACCAGCGCATCGCCGACGGCGTGGTGGTCGCGGCGACAGGGCGCATGCCGGAGATCTGCAGCGGCGGCGCATTGGCGCTGATCGGCCTGGTCGGCGCGATCGGGGTGGTGGTCGTGGTCGTCGGCGCATAGGCGCGGGCGGCGGCCGGAAGCGGCTGTCCTTGCGTCTCGAAGCGCGGGCGCGGAATCGGCATCGGTACCGGCTCGGCCGCGACGGCGGCCTGCTGCACCGGGGCCGGCGCGGCGGCGCGCGGCCGCGCGACCTCCGGCTCGTCCTCGACCTCGGCTACCTGGACCGTGGCGCGGCCGCCGGTCGCGGCCTTGGGCAGCGTCGCGACGACGAGATCGGCCATGATACGGTCGCGATGCGCGCCGGAGCGGCCGCCGAGCACGATCGAGACGATATGGCGGCCATCGGCCTTGGCCGAGGTCATCAGGTTGAAGCCCGAGAGGCGGGTGTAGCCGGTCTTGATGCCGTCTACGCCCTCGACGCGGCCGAGCAGCTTGTTGTGGTTGCGATAATTGCCGCCGGCGATGCTGGCGCTGCGGGCCGAGAACATCGGGTAGTATTTCGGGAAACGCTCCTGGATGGCCCGGGCCAGGATGGTCAGGTCGCGCGCCGTCGTGATGTTGGGCGGGTTGTGGGGCAGGCCGTGAGGATTGTAGAAGACGGTGCTGCGCATGCCGAGCGAGCGCGCACGCGCCGTCATCATCCGGGCGAATTCGTCCTCGGAGCCGGCGACGTTCTCAGCCACGGCGACGGCGACGTCGTTGGCCGATTTGGTGATCAGCGCCATGATGGCGTCGCGGACCTCGATGGTCTCGCCGGGCTGGAAACCGATCTTGGACGGAGCCTGCCGGGCCGCATAGGAGGAGACGGTGAATTCCGAGCCCATGGTGAACCGGCCGCGCTCGAGCTGCTCGAACAGCAGATAGAGCGTCATCACCTTGGTGATCGAGGCCGGGATGCGCGGGGCATCCTCGTTGACCGCATGCAGGGTGCGGCCGGACTTCGCGTCCACGACCATCGCCGCATAGGGCGGGGCATAGCCGCCGCCGGCAGGGCGCTTCTTCTTGCGCGCCGCTTCAGCGGGAGAGGCGACGACGCTGAGCGCGATCGCGACGATGCCGATCAGGCCGACGAGCGCGCGAATCCGCACGCGCCGGGAACCAACGCAACCAAAAGCCATGCAACCCGCCTCAACACTCAACTGGTGCCCCAACCCCTCGCGGCGTCTGACGACGTGGCGCGAAGGACACAGTTTGAGAGGTTAGGCGGATGCGGTTACGGAGCCGTTAAGCCGGCGAGCCGCACCGATCCGTCGATGCCTGAACGGTCTGCGTTTGATGCAACGCAGCGCGTCCTTGACATTCATGTTGCGCTGCACAATATGAGGATGGTCCCGGCGATGAACCTTTCATCTGGCCAAGGGACGCAGATCCTAGAGCCTTAAGGCTCGTCAGCAGAGGCGGCGCAGAGGCGCCGAGGGAAGAAACATGATGCAGCAGTTCGAAACCATCCAGAAGGCCGGCAAAGAGAACGTCGACGCCGCCCTCAAGGCTTTCGGCGTCACCTCCAAGGGCGTGCAGACCATTGCCGTCGAGACCACCGACTATGCCAAGAAGTCCTTCGAGGCCGGCACCGCGACCATCGAGAAGCTCGCCGCCGTGAAGACCCTCGACAAGGCGATCGAGATCCAGACCGACTACGTCAAGACCGCTTTCGAGGGCGCCGTCGCCCAGATGACGAAGATGGGCGAGCTCTACACCGCCCTGGCCAAGGACGCCTACAAGCCGTTCGAAGGCATCGTCGCCAAGGCCGTTCCGGCCACGAAGTGAGGTGACGCCGCGCCGCCTTCTGGCGGCGCAGGCTCCTTTAGACGACCATCATCGAGCCCGGCCGCAAGGCCGGGCTTTTTCGTTATGGCGGAAACGGACAGCGTCGGCCGCAACGCCGCTGACTGTTTCAACCGATTGAAAACTGGCGCGGTTGGGCGCATGTCTGTGCACGTCCGCTGCGGTCGCCCGCAGCCCAGTCAGCCAGTGGTCCCGGTCCGATGCTCGACAAAGTCACACCTCCCCGCACGCTCCGGCTCAACGCTGCAGACAATGTCGCGATCGCGGTCGATCAGGTCGATCAGGGCGTCGCGGCGGCCGGCGTCACGGCGCTGAAGCGCATCCCGCGCGGTCACAAGATGGCGCTCTCGGCGATCGCCAAGGACCAGCCGATCCGCAAATTCGGCCAGATCATCGGCTTCGCCACTGCCGACATCCCGCCCGGCGAATGGGTCCATGAGCACAACACCGGCTTCCACGCCTTCGAGCGCGACTACGCCTTCTGCGCCGAGGCCAAGCCGGAATTCGTCCTTCCCGTCGAGCAGCAGGCGACCTTTCAGGGCTTTCGCCGCAAGGACGGCAAGGCCGGCACGCGCAACTATGTCGGCATCCTCACCTCGGTGAACTGCTCGGCCTCGGCCGCGCGCTTCATGGCCGAGGAGGTCAGGCGTTCGGGGCTTCTCGCCGACTACCCCAATGTCGATGGCGTCATCGCCCTGACCCACGGCACCGGCTGCGGCATCGACTATAATGGCGAGAGCTTCGAGGTCTTGAAGCGCACCACCTGGGGCTATGCCTGCAACCCCAACATGGCCGCCGTGCTCGTCGTCGGCCTCGGCTGCGAAGGTTTTCAGATCAAGCGCATGAAGGACGCCTATGGCGTCGAGGAGAGCGACGTCTTCCGCACGCTGACGATTCAGGAGACCGGCGGCACCCGCAAAGCCGTGGCGGCCGGCATCGAGGCGCTGAAGGTGATGCTGCCGATCGCCAACGCCGCGACGCGCCAGACCGTGCCGGCCTCGGAACTGATGCTGGCGCTGCAATGCGGCGGCTCGGACGGCTATTCCGGCATCACCGCCAACCCGGCCCTGGGCGCAGCCGTCGACATCCTAGTCGAGCAGGGCGGCACCGCGATCCTATCCGAGACGCCCGAGATCTATGGCGCGGAACACCTGCTGACGCGGCGGGCCGCCACCCGCGAAACCGGCGAGAAGCTCGTCGGCATAATCAGATGGTGGGAGGACTATACGGCGCGGGCCCGGATGGACATGAACAACAACCCGTCGCCCGGCAACAAGGCCGGCGGGCTGACGACAATCCTCGAGAAGTCGCTCGGCGCGGCCGCCAAGGGCGGCACCAAGACGCTGGCGGCCGTCTACAATTACGCCGAGCAGGTGAAGGCGAAGGGCTTCGTCTTCATGGACACGCCGGGCTACGACCCGGTCTCGGCGACGGGGCAGGTCGCCGGCGGGGCCAACATCCTTGCCTTCACCACGGGGCGCGGCTCGGCCTATGGCTGCAAGCCGACGCCGTCGGTCAAGCTCGCCACCAACACACCGATGTATCTCAAGCAGACCGACGACATGGACATCAACTGCGGCGACGTCCTCGACGGCGTGAGCCTGGAGGAGAAGGGCCGCGAGATCTTCGACTATCTGCTGCGCGTCGCCTCGGGCGAGAAGTCCAAATCCGAGCAGATGGGTTATGGCGACGTCGAGTTCGTGCCGTGGCAGATCGGGGCGACGATGTGAGGCGCTGCACGGCGCGCAACCCCGTCGTGCTGCGCCGGCGTGGCCGCTGAGCGCCATTTCTGGTTGAAGCTGACGCTTCCTTCCGCAGCCCGGGGGCCTCGGCGTTGAAAACCATCCTGCTCGTCACCGTGCCGCGCATCGTGCTTGGCCTGCTGTTCCTCGTCAGCGCCGTCGACGGCTTCTGGTGGCTGGCGACCGGCAGCCATCTGATCCACCCCCCGGTGACGCCCAAGGGCCTGGAGTTCGAGGCCGCGCTGCAGAATTCCGGCTTCTTCTGGCCGTTCCTGAAGCTGGTGAACCTCGTCGGCGCGGCGAGCCTGCTGACGAATATCGCGCCTGCCTTCGGGCTCGCCCTCATCGCGCCGGTCATGGCGGTGATCGTGCTGTTCCACCTCACCATCAACCCGGTCGGCATTCCGGTGGCGCTGATTCTCGTCGTGACGGGCGGCCTGCTGCTCTTCGCCTATCGCGACCGCTACGCCGCGCTGCTGCGCTAGCCGCGGGATGCGACCGCTAGCGGCCTTTCTTCCGGCGCGACGCGGTCGCCAGCTTTTCGATCAGTTCGTCGGAAACGGGCCTCGCCTCCGAGAAGGTGATCCCGGTCTTGCTCGCCTTCAGTCCCAGCGCCGCAATCTCGCCGGCATGCTCGGCGATCGCGCCGGGATCGACGTAAAGGCCGCATTGCCGGCTGAACGCGGCATATCCCGCAACGGTCGCTCCGTCGATCTGGAAGCCCGGCATGTCATACTGAATGACCTCCACCGCGTCCGGCAGGGCCTGAGCCAACCGAGCGCGCAGGTGACCGAGGACCGACCGGAATCGTTCTGGAGCGGCGGCAATGTAGTCGTCGTGGCTTCGCATCGTCATTCCGGCACTGTCGCCCGCCGGCTCGGGACCGGCAACCCGAGGAGATGCTAGAACGAAAAACCGCGCAGCCTGTCGCCAAGCCCCGCGATCCGCTCCGCGCTGACATTGGCGATCGCCACCCGCAGATGCCGCTCCTGACCGGGCCCGAAATAAGGGCCCGGCAGCGCCAGCACGCCACGCTCCTGCGCCAGCTTTCGCGCCACCTCGGCTGCGGGCGCATCCGCGAAGGGGTGCGCGACATAGGCGAAATAGGCCCCCGTGGCGAGCACGGCCCAGCCGTTCAGCGGGGCCATCGTCTCGCGAAACAGCGCGCCGCGCGTGTTGATTTCGGCGCGGTTGGCCTCGCGCCAGTCGCGCATGCCCTCGATGCCCCAGGTCAGCGCGACTTGCCCGGCGCGCACCGGGTTGATCTGGATACAGTCGAACACCTTTCCGATCTGCGCCAGCACGGGCTCGGCAGCCGTGATCGCGCCCAGCCGCCAGCCCGGAATCGCATAGGCCTTGGAGAAGCTGTAGAGCCCGATCACGCTGTCCTGCCAGCCGCTTGCGCCGAAAAGCTCATGCGGCCGGCTGACGCCTGCTGGCAGGAAATCGCGATAGGTCTCGTCGATCACGAGCCAGATCCCGCGCCTCGCGCAGAGCGCGGCGAACGCGGTGATCGTGGCGGGCGGATAGACCGCGCCGGTCGGATTGTTGGGGGTGACCAGCACGATGGCGCGGGTGCGCGTGTCGATCAGCCGCTCGGCCTCCACGACGTCGGGGATGAAGCCTGCCGCCGGATCGCAGGGCAGGGGTCTGGTTTCGACGCCGAGCATGGTCAGCGTCATCTCGTGGTTGAAGTACCAGGGCGTCGGCAGCAGCACATTGTCGCCGGCGCGCACCAGCGCCATCATCGTCGCCGTATAGGCCTGGTTGCAGCCGGCGGTGATGTTGATCTCGCCTGCTGAGATCGTCGCGCCATAGAGCGCCGAGACCTCGGCCGCATAGGCCTCGCGCAAGGCGAGGTCGCCGTTGATCGTGCCGTAGCGCGTGCTGGCGGGATTGCCGGCCGCCTCGGCCAGCCGGTGCAGCATCGCGTCGGGGGGCGCGGAGCCCGGCGCGCCCTGCGACAGGTCGATCAGCGGGCCGGCCGCGCCGCCATAGGCCCGGCCCCACGCTTGCGCCTCCGGGATCGGCGGCGTGCCGGTGTCGAGGAGGTTCTGGTTGAGCGCGGCGGCGGAAGATTTCGGCATGATGCCGGAGCTTTGGGACCAGGCATCGCCGCCGTCAATCGCCGCCCGCGCATGCCTGAGCTTGGACGCCGCAAGGTTCGCGCCCCATATAGGAGGCGCGACACGAACCGGGCAGGCGGATGCAGGACCACACCGACGACGCGATCGAAGACCTCCATGCCCTGCTGGACGCGGCCGCCAGCATCGTCGGCTTCACCGGCGCTGGCATCTCGACGGAATCGGGCGTGCCCGATTTCCGCACGCCGGGCTCGCCCTGGATGGTCAACAAGCCGATTCCGTTCGACGCCTTCCTGGCGAGCCGCGAGGCGCGGATCGAAGCCTGGCGGCGCAAATTCGCGATGGACGACCATTTCGCGGGCGCCGGCCCCAATCGCGGCCATAGGGCGCTGGCCCGGCTGATCGCGGAGGGCCGCTCGCCCGGCCTGATCACCCAGAACATCGACGGGCTGCATCAGGCTTCGGGCATCCCCGACGAGCGCATCGTCGAACTGCACGGCAACGGCACCTACGCCACCTGCCTGACCTGCGGCTGGCGGCACGAGCTCGCCGCGATCCGCCCGGCCTTCGAGGCGACGGGCGAGCCGCCGGCCTGCGTCATGTGCGCTGGGCCGGTGAAGTCGGCGACGATCTCGTTCGGCCAGCAGATGCCGCAACGCGAGATGATGCGGGCGCATGAATTGACGCTCGCGGCCGATCTCTTTCTCGTGCTCGGCTCCTCGTTGGTGGTGTTTCCGGCGGCGACCTTCCCGGTCGTCGCCAAGCGCAACGGCGCAAAACTCGTCATCGTCAACCGCGAGCCGACGGAGCTCGACCCGATCGCCGATCTGGTGGTGCGAGCGGAGATCGGGACGGTGTTGGGGCGGTTGTCTGGGTAGTGTTTTTTGGCCTTGGTGGCTGCCTACGACCTATAACAGATATAAACTCGCTATCGATCGGTCAGACCCCTTGCTCGCCTTCCGAGTTCGCGTGTGCTGAACTCCATGGGTCGAAGCGTACAATAGCTGACTGTCATTACGTCGCGCGGCACCTTGGGGTCGGAGGCGTTAGCATAGATGTTGAACTCCCAAATCTCTCCGGTCGCCTGAGCCTCGAAAAGTTCGCGACCGCTTCCGCACCAGCCGCCCTCGTAACGAGAATAGATGTTGGCCGGGCTTGCGGGGGCTCCTTTGAATGGCCAGACGACTTCCACTTTCGCCTTCACCGCCTCGGAGAATGGTTCGCCAAGGCGCTCGACACTGATGACCCGCCCGTTGAACGATACGGGGAACTTGCTCCGAAGCTCCTGCCGAGACATCTCCTCGCACGAGCAAGCCGCTGCGGATTGCGGCAAAAGCGACTTGAGAAGAGCGAGGCCAGTCAGCAGCGCGATCTTAGGTATCGGTTTTGACAAGTTCGGCTGCTCCATCGGGAAGGTCATCTTATCGTTTGCCGCGTCCGCTATCCACCCATTGCGAATGTTGCGGATCCTAGCGAATTGCCTCACTCCCTTCCCGAAACCGCCAGCCGCAGCGCCAATGCCCCGAACACCGCCCCCATCAGCCGCTGCGGCCAGCGCGCCAGATGCGGGCGGCGGGCCAGCGCCGCGCCGATCCGGCCAGCCAGAAGGATGACGACGCCATTGGCGATCAGCCCCATGACGTTGAGGATCGTCGCCAGCACGATGACCTGCAGCGCGATCGAGCCCGCCTCGGGCTTCAGGAATTGCGGCAGCAGCGCCAGCATGAACAGCGCCATTTTCGGATTCAGCAGGTTGGTCAGCGCGCCCTGCAGGAAGATTCGCCGCATCGGGAGGCGCGAGGCGGCGGTCGGCGCAAACAGCGGCTCGCGCGCCCGCAGCGTGGTCCAGCACAGCCAGGCGAGATAGGCCGCACCGAGCCAGCGCAGGACCTCATAGGCCGTGGGCACCAGCAGGAAGAGCTGCGACAGGCCGAAGGCGGCGGCGAACGCCTGCAGATAGCTGCCGGCCGCGATGCCGGCATAGGTCATGAGCCCGGCCATGCGCCCCTGGCCGAGGCTGCGCGAGGCGATCAGCAGCATGTCGGGACCGGGCGTCGCGGTCAGCACGGCGCAGGCGGCGGTGAACAGCGCGAGCGTGGCGAGGTCGGGCATCGGCAGGGTCTCCGCGAATCGCCCGCCGCGTCCCGCCGCTGCCGGTGCAGCCTGCCTAACTGAAAGGAAGCCGATTTTCCTGCGAAATCCGTCATCGATGATGTGGATGAGCAAGACGGCGCTGTATCGCGACTCCGCAGCAATGTTATCGTCATGTGAACGAATCAAGCCAATCGCGCGGGGGTGAGTGGCACATGTCCGACGAGTTCGGTGAGAGCGGGCGTCCGCCATTGGGGCCGATCCAGTCGCTCAACCGCGTCATGCGGCTCGACGGCGAGGACGGGCTTGGCCACGAGGCCGGGGTCGAGCTGACCGGCTACGTCAAATGGTTCGACGTCAGCAAGGGCTACGGCTTCGTCGTGCCCGAGGATGGCGGCGCCGATGTCCTCGTCCATGTCACCATCCTGAAGCGCGACGGCTTCAACGCCATCGCCGAGGGCGCGCGCATCGTGCTGGAGGCGATCGAGAAGTCGCGCGGCCGGCAGGCCATCCGCGTGCTGTCGATCGACACCTCGGCCGCCCGCCACCCGGCCGAAATGCCGATGGCGCGCACCAACGTCTCCGTCACGCCGACCAGCGGGCTCGAGCGCATGGTGGTGAAGTGGTTCAACCGGCTGCGCGGCTTCGGTTTCGTCTCGGCCGGCGAGAACGCGCCCGACGTCTTCGTCCATATGGAGACGCTGCGGCGCTACGGCATCGTCGAGTTGATTCCCGGCCAGACCGTGATGGTGCGCTACGGACCCGGCCCCAAGGGGCTGATGGCCGCCGAGATCAGGCTGGAGCAGGGCGGCGTGCCGAGCTCGCACTGAGGCACCGCGCCCGGGCCGCCGATGTACACCGACGAAATCGAGCCTCTGCTGGAGGCCGAGCAGGCCCTGCGACTCAAGATTGCGCTGCGCATCGCGCAGGAAGCCGGCGCGCCCGCCCACGCCACTCCGACGCATGAGGAACTGGCCGCCGCCGACGAGGCGATCGCGCTCTGGCAGGCCGACGGCGAGGACGATGCGGACCTGCGCGCCTTCCGCCCGCTCGGCCCGCTCCAGGACCTGCTGATCGACCACGCCATGGTCTGCGACCGCATCGCCGACATCCGCGACCGGCGGCTGTCGTAAGGGGCCTCGCACCGAAAACCCCGCCGGTGCTGAGCGCCGCGAGGGTTTCCGGCAGTCCAGTTGCGAATCCAAGGGGATGCGCGGGGTCTCGGGCGGCATCGCAGTCGACGGCTGCGTGCCGATGTCGAAGTCGAGTCGAAAGTGTCGAACAGCGTCGTCAGCCGCTGCCCGAGCCCCGCGCGCGGTTCTCTTTTGGTGTCCTCGTCGCTTGAGAGTCCGGCGAAGGACCCGCCCTGCCTGTTCGCGGCGGACGACGAGAGACGCCTCCATGGTGCCTGCTCGCGACAGCCGACACCATGAACACCGCCATTCCGCCCGGCCGCACGATGCCTCGCGAAGCCCCCTTGGCCGGGTGGAGCGAGGTGGTTATGGCATGGGTTCGTGGGGGTGGGGATTGAGGTTTTTTGCATCCTCTTGAGGATAGAGCGCTGGGAACCCCTCTCCTGTAAGGAGAGGGGCAGGGGTGAGGTGACGGCCCTCCGACCAGCGAGGCACGATGGCGACGGAACGGCAGGATTTCGCGCGCAAACTGCGCCGGCAGTCGACGAAGCCGGAAGACATCCTGTGGGGCCTATTGCGCGGCGGCCGGCTCGATGGGCTGAAGTTCCGCCGACAGGTGCCGCTGCTTTCCTATACGGTCGATTTCCTCTGCTTCCAGCACAAGCTTGTCGTCGAGCTCGACGGGCGGCAGCACGATGGCGAGCGGGACTATGATGCGGCGCGGACGGAAGAAATCGAGCGCCACGGCTTCGTCGTGATCCGCTTCTGCAACGAGACAGTGCTCAACGATCGGGACGCCGTCATCGCCTTCATCCGCGAGGCGGCGGGAACCTCGACGGAGAACCCTCTCTCGTAAGGAGAGGGCAGGGTGAGGTGAAGGCCATTTCCGGATAGAGCGCTCGTCGGCAGCGGCAAGGTTGGCGCTCCGCTGGTCCAGCGGCCGTCACCTCACCCCTGCCCCTCTCCTTACAGGAGAGGGGTTCTTCCAGCGCCTCTTCCGTCATGGTCGGGCTTGTCCCGGCCGTCCACGTTTTGACCAGGTCTCGACGGGATGATTATTCGAAGCCCGCTTCCGACACATTGATGATATCGGCTTTACAAATACGTAGGCGCAACAGAGCTATATTTGCGCTGCCACAACGCGAGGATGTTCAGTTTGGTTGAAGCGGCGATAGCTTTCTTGGTCCGTCTCGTCTGGTTCGCGATGACCCGGTGGATCGGCTATTTTACAGGACGAGCAGCGATACAAACCTTGTCGTTCGGTCGCTTGGATGTGGCCGAGTTTGGATACGGTAGTCAAAAATCTGCGAAGCCAGTCTGGTATCAGGGAAAGCAACCGGTCGTTTCATTCTGGATTGCGATTGCGGTCGGACAGTTCCTGTGGCTCGGGGCCGTTGTTGGAGCCGCAATATTCATTACACGTAATTAGCGCCGAACCGACCTCTACGCAAAGCAAACGCAGCTTGCATCTGTTCCACGCAAAGATCGATCATCGCAGACAGGATCCGTAAAAAAGCCGGGCGGAAGCCCGGCTTTTTCGTTTTCAGGCATTGATTAGAGCGCGGGCCCTACGAACACCCCGTCGTGCTCCCGCACGTATTGCACTTCAAACACGTGCCGTTCCGAACCAGCGTGAAGTTGCCGCATTCGCCGCAGGAATCCCCGACATAGCCCTTCATGATCGCCTCCGCCCGGCGCTCCGACGCGCTCGGCTGGGCGGCAGGCGCGGCGAAGCCGAGTTTGGCCATCTGCGCCTCGCCATAGGCCTCCGGCTCCTCCTTCAGCGCGGTCGCGCCGATGGTCGAAAGCGCCGTGACGTTGGAGCCGCCGCGCGCGACCGGCTCGACCGCCAGCCCCGCCCCGCCCTGGATGGCGTGGAAGTTCATCGGCTTGCCGCGGCGGAAACCCGTCGATGCGAGCGGCGAGCTGGTGATCGGCGTCGCGACCGCCGGCCCCTTGTCCTGGTCGACGCCACCGCCGATCACGTCATGGCCGATCTCGCTCGGGTCGACATGGGCGAGCTCGTGCCGGCCGAGATAGGAGATCGCCAGTTCGCGGAAGACATAGTCGAGGATCGAGGTCGCGTTCTTGATCGACTGGTTGCCCTGCACGAAGCCCGAGGGCTCGAAGCGCGTGAAGGTGAAGGCCTCGACATATTCCTCCAGCGGCACGCCATATTGCAGGCCGAGCGACACCGCGATGGCGAAGTTGTTCATCATCGCCCGGAAGGCCGCGCCCTCCTTGTGCATGTCGATGAAGATCTCGCCGAGGCGGCCATCGGCATATTCGCCGGTATGGACATAGACCTTGTGGCCGCCGACCACCGCCTTCTGGATGTAGCCGGTGCGCCGGCTCGGCAGCTTCTCGCGCTCGCGCACCACCTTTTCGACGATGCGTTCGACGATCTTTTCGGTGAGTTGCGTGGTGCGCGCCGCCATCGGCATCTGGGCGTGAGCCTCGAGCGCGTCGTCCTCCTCGTCCTCGTCGCTGATGAGGGCCGAGTTCAGCGGCTGGGAGAGCTTCGAGCCGTCGCGGTAGAGCGCGTTGGCCTTCAGCGCCAGCTTCCAGGAGAGCATATAGGCGCTCTTGCAGTCCTCGACCGTGGCGTCGTTGGGCATGTTGATGGTCTTCGAGATCGCGCCCGAGATGAAGGGCTGGGCGGCCGCCATCATGCGGATATGGCTCTCGACGGAGAGATAGCGCTTGCCGATGCGCCCGCAGGGATTGGCGCAGTCGAAGACGTTGTAGTGCTCCGGCCTAAGATGTGGCGCGCCTTCCAGCGTCATCGCCCCGCAGACATGAACATTGGCGGCCTCGATCTCGGCCTTGGAGAAGCCGAGGAAGGGCAGGAGCTCGAAGGTCGGATCGGCGAGCTTCTCGGCCGGGACCTTCAGCGTGTTGACCAGAAAGTCCTCGCCGAGCGTCCATTTGTTGAAGACGAACTTGATGTCGAAGGCGGCTTTCAGATCCTTCTCGACCGCGTCGATCTTGTCCTGCGGAAAACCCTTGGCGCGCAGGCTGCCGTGGTTGACGCCCGGCGCCTGCGCCATCGAGCCGTGGCCGACCGCATAGGCCTCGATCTCGGCGATGTCGCTCTCGCGATAGCCGAGCGCGCGCAGCGCGTCGGGCACCGCGCCGTTGATGATCTTGAAGTAGCCGCCGCCGGCGAGCTTCTTGAACTTGACCAGCGCGAAATCGGGCTCGATGCCGGTGGTGTCGCAATCCATCACGAGGCCGATCGTACCGGTGGGCGCGATCACGGTCGCCTGGGCGTTGCGGTAGCCATGCGTCTCGCCGAGCGCCAGCGCCTGGTCCCAGGTCGCCTTGGCGCGCTCGGAGAGAAGGGCGCTGGAGCCGCCGAGGCGGGCGAGCGTGCCGTGGTCGAGCGGGACGGGGGTGACTTCCAGCCCCTCATAGCCGGTCGCCATGCCATGCGCGGCGACGCGGTGGTTGCGGATGACGCGCAGCATATGCGCAGCGTTCTTCTTGTAGCCGGGGAAGGGGCCGAGTTCGCCCGCCATCTCGGCCGAGGTGGCATAGGACACGCCGGTCATGACGGCGGTCAGCGCGCCGGCCAGAGCGCGGCCCTCGTCGGAATCATAGCCGAGACCCATGGTCATCAGCAGGCCGCCGATATTGGCATAGCCGAGGCCGAGCGTGCGGTACTCGTAGGAAAGCTCGGCGATCTCGCGGCTCGGGAACTGCGCCATCGTGACCGAGATCTCGAGCACGACGGTCCAGAGCCGGCAGAGATGCTCGTAAGCGGCGACGTCGAAGGCTTTTGCCTCGCGGTCGTAGAACTGCAGCAGGTTGGCCGAGGCCAGGTTGCAGGCGGTGTCGTCGAGGAACATGTACTCCGAGCAGGGGTTCGACGCGCGGATGCGCCCCGAGGCCTTGCAGGTGTGCCAGTCGTTCATCGTGGTGTTGAAGTGCAGGCCGGGATCGGCCGAAGCCCAGGCGGCGTAGCCGATCTTCTCCCACAGGTCGCGGGCCTTCAGGGTCTTCGTCACCTTGCCGGTGGTGCGGCCGACGAGATTCCAGTCGCCATCCGTCTCCACGGCGCGCAGGAAATCGTCGGTCAGCGAGACCGAGTTGTTCGAGTTCTGGCCGGAGACGGTGAGATAGGCCTCCGAATCCCAGTCGGTGTCGTAGGTGTCGAACTTGATCTCGGTGTAGCCCTGTTTGGCGAACTGCATCACGCGCTTGATGTAGTTGTCGGGCACCAGCGCCTTGCGGGCGAGCTTGACCTCGCGCTTCAGGGCCGGGTTCTTCTCGGGGTCGAAGCAGGCGTCGCCTTCACCCTCGCAGTTCACGCAGGCCTTCATCACGGCCTTCATGTGCTTCTGGACGACCTTGGAGCCGGTGACGAGAGCCGCGACCTTCTGCTCCTCGCGCACCTTCCAGTCGATATAGGTCTCGATGTCGGGATGATCGACGTCGACCACGACCATCTTGGCGGCGCGGCGCGTCGTGCCGCCCGACTTGATCGCGCCCGCCGCCCGGTCGCCGATCTTGAGAAAGGACATCAGGCCCGACGAACGGCCGCCGCCGGCGAGCTTTTCGCCTTCGCCGCGCAGCATCGAGAAGTTCGAGCCGGTTCCGGAGCCGTATTTGAACAGGCGCGCCTCGCGGACCCAGAGGTCCATGATGCCGCCCTCGTTGACGAGGTCGTCCTGCACGCCCTGGATGAAGCAGGCATGGGGCTGCGGATGCTCGTAGCTCGACTTCGACTTGACCAGCTTGCCGGTCTTGAAGTCGACGTAGAAATGGCCCTGGCTCGGCCCGTCGATGCCATAGGCCCAGTGCAGGCCGGTGTTGAACCATTGCGGCGAGTTCGGCGCGACCATCTGCATGGCGAGCATGAAGCGCAACTCGTCATGGAAGGCCTGCGCATCCTCCTCGGAGGAGAAATAGCCGCCCTTCCAGCCCCAATAGGTCCAGCAGCCGGCGAGCCGGTCGAACACCTGCTTGGAGGAGATTTCGGAGCCGTAGCGCTCCTTCTCGGGCAGGGCGGCCAACGCCGCCTCGTCGGGCACGCAGCGCCACAGGAACGAAGGAACGTCGTTCTCCTCGACCTTCTTGAGCGCTGCAGGGACGCCGGCCTTGCGGAAATACTTTTGCGCGAGCACGTCGCTGGCGACCTGCGACCAGGCCTGCGGCACCTCGATGCCTTCCAGCCGGAACACGATCGAGCCGTCCGGGTTGCGGATCTCGCTGACGGCTGAGCGGAACGGAATCGCAGCATAAGGCGACTGGCCGGCGGTGGTGTAGCGGCGCTCGATGCGCATGATCGTCTGCCCTCAATCCTGTGCCGCGGGCATGATATGCCTCGCGCGACCGGTTGCTCACCGGCTCCTGATGTCAGCCCAACTCGGTTTGATGCCCCTTGGACGTCTCGGCGTTGTCACCCGCCTCGCTTCGTCCGGTTGCGGCCGCAAAGGTCCGCAGACGATCGCTCGCCGCCGCCGTTGCCGGCGTGCTGCGGTGATGGCCTCGACCCCTTACGGAAACTCTCACGCGGGTGTCGATTGGGCGTCGCCGCCAGCCGTCACGCGATTGACAAAAACTAGTCCCGAATGGGTCGCGACGTCAAGGATTAGTGCGCGCTGATAGCTGTGGACACGACATCTGGTAGGGATGTGTGAGTAGTGGGGATAAGTTTCAAGGCCTCCGCTAAGCCTTGGGAATCGCGCGAGGAATCCCGATCGCTGACGAGCGTGCCACAGGGCCGGTGCAAGGAAAGTGGCAAAAATGTCAGCAACCATGGTTTCCGCACAGTCAAGGCGGGCGACCTAGCGGCATGTCGTGCAAGCGGAGTCTGCGCCGCAGCGGGCAAGTGGCTGAAAGCGTGCGGTGTTGGTCCGTTCGGCGGCGATTTCGGCGCGTTTCCGAATCGCGGCCGAATCGTGGCGAAAGCGTTGATGGCGACGGCGCAAATGCGCGGGCTTGCACAATCGCGGGTTAAGGCCCGCGTGATAGCGATAGCGTCGCGACCAGGACGGTGAGGTGGCCGCGCGATATCGCAAAAGCCGGGATTTCGATGAGACTAAGTCCGTGCCTCGCCATCGTCCTCCTGTCCGTTGCCGGCTGCACGGATCACGAGCCGCTCGCCCCGGCCTTCGCCGGGGAGTGGTCACCCCGCAGGATGGGGTGCTCGGGACCCCGCATCACGATCGGCAAGAGCGGCATCTCGGCGCCCGGAATGCCGGTGAACGGTCTGTCCTTCGCGAGCAAGACAGTGTCCGGCTCCACCGCCCATGTGGTCATGGAACTCAGCGCATCGGTCAGGCTGATGGCGGGAGCGCCCGATCCGCGCAAGCCGCGAGATATCGACGATCCGCGAAACTTCGAGATTCTGGCGACGCTGATCGCAAATGGCGACATCCTCAGTTCGAGCAACATCATTTTCAGGGATAGGAAGACCCGCCAGCTCAGGGCGGCCCCGGCCGAGGTGCTCGACATCCTCTCGCTCAGGCGCTGCGCGCCGCGCGGCGCGCAGCAGACTTTCAGGGCCATGGCGTCCTAGCAGACTGGACAGCGGGCGTTCCGAAGCGATAGATCGGGCGCAAGCCCGACCGGCACGGACGAGAGCGATGAAGCAGACCCTGCTGCAGATATTCACCTGGTGGAACGGCCAGACCATCGGCACGCGCTTCCACACCTGGCGCAAGGGCGAGCGCGTCGGCGAGGACGAGTTCGGCAACGTCTACTACCGCACCAGAGGCGGCGAGAAGGACAAGGCGCTCGGCATCCAGCGCCGCTGGGTCGTCTATAATGGCGAGGCGGAAGCCTCGAAAGTGCCGCCCGGCTGGAACGGCTGGCTGCACCACACCGTCGACATCGCCCCCTCCGAGGAGCGTTACCAGCCGCGCGACTGGCAACAGCCGCACCAGCAGAACTGGACCGGCACGGCGCTGGCCTATCGGCCGCAGGGCTCGACCTTGGCGCAGGGCGAGCGCCCGGCCGCGACGGGCGATTACGAGGCCTGGACGCCGGGGCGGTAAACGCACCGCGTTAGCGATCTCCATCGCCCTTTTTCCGCTGCGATTGGCGTGTTACTGCGCTGGCGTCGCGGCGTCGCCGC
Source organism: Rhizobiales bacterium CCH3-A5 (assembly GCA_001556025.1). GTDB lineage: Bacteria > Pseudomonadota > Alphaproteobacteria > Rhizobiales > Beijerinckiaceae > Allobosea. The sequence goes on along the minus strand of LSIB01000154.1, from coordinate 49,900 downwards.
TGAACGATTCCTGACTGCCGAAACGAATCGCAAGCTCGCATGCCGCTCCACCGCAGATATCTCGTCTTGACCTCGGCGGCCCTGGCTACGCTGGCGCTTGCCGGCCCGGCTGCCGCCGACCGCATCCGCAATCCCACCGCCGTCTTCGCCGGTCTCGACAAGATCACCGGGCGGATCATCTCCTTCGAGGTCGCGGTCGACGAGACGGTGCAGTTCGGCGCGCTGCAGTTGACGCCGCGCGTCTGCTGGACGCGGCCGCCGACCGAGGCGCCACAGACCACGAGCTTCACCGAGGTCGACGAGGTGACGTTCTCGAACGAGTACCGGCGCATCTTCACGGGCTGGATGTATGCCGCCAGCCCCGGACTGCACGGCGTCGAGCACGCGATCTACGATGTCTGGCTGACCGACTGCAAAGGCGGCACCGAGCTCGTTGTCGATCCCAAGGAGCCCGAGGCCCCGGTCCCAGAGGAGCCGCGTCGGCCGCGCACGACGCCGGCGCGTGACGTCAACCAGCCGCCGCCGGCCCCGCTCGCGCCCGGCGGGCGCATCGACGTGCTGCCGCAGCAGGGCGTGCCGGTCGCGCCACGTCAGGCGCCGAGCCAGCGCTTCTTCCCGACCAACCCGCCCGGCGGCGGGCGCGACCCGACCGGCGGCAACTGAGCGACTCGGTCAGCCGCCGGTCAGTTCGGCGAGCGCCTGCGCGCCGGTCGCGATCGTGCCGCGCGGCCAGCACCACCACTCGCCCGGTCGCGCCACGGCCGCTTCCAGCAGCGTCTGATACGCCAGACGCGGCACCTCCATGGTGCCGAACTGCGCGAGATGGCCGGTCTGGAACTGCGCATCGAGCAGGCAGAAGCCGCCGCGCCTGAGCCGCGCCACGAGATGGACCAGCGCGACCTTCGAGGCGTCGGTCTCGCGGTGGAACATGGACTCGCCGAAGAAGGCCCCTCCCAGCGCCAGCCCGTAGAGCCCGCCGACGAGGCGGTGGTCGCGCCAGCACTCGACGGTATGGACATGGCCGAGCCGGAACAGTTCGCCGAAGATTTCGCGGATCCGGGCGTTGATCCAGGTCTCCGGCCGGTCGGCCTTGGCCTCGGCGCAAGCCGCGATCACATGCTCGAACTCGCTGTCGACCCTGATCTCGAAACGGTCTGATCGCACCGTCCGCGCCAGCCGCGAGGGCAGGTGGAACCGTTCCAGCGGGATGACGCCGCGCAATTCCGGCTCGACCCAGAACAGGCCCGGATCGTCGGCGCTCTCGGCCATCGGGAAGATGCCGGCCGCGTAGGCCCGCAGCATCACCTGCGGCGTGATCATCGGCGAGCGGACGGGGACGGAGCGGGCCTTCATGCGGGCAGGGGAGCGCGACGGGGGGAGAGAGTCAAACGCCTTGTCACAACCTCGCCGTCATCCCCGACAAGCGGCGCAGCCGCGCCGATCCGGGATCCATCCTAGGGCACGACGGCGCCCCAGGATGGATCCCGGAGCTCTGCTTCGCTGCGCCCGGGATGACGGACGGGTTTCAGATGCTCTCTGAACCCATCCCGCCGGCGGCCAAGAACTTCTCCAGCCAGTGGATGTTGTAGTCGCCGTTGAGGATGTCCTGGTTGCGCACCAGCGTCCGAAACAGCGGCAGCGTGGTGTCGACGCCGTCGACCACGAACTCGTCGAGCGAGCGGCGCAGGCGCATCAGGCATTCGGCCCGGTTGCGGCCATGCACGATCAGCTTGCCGACCAGCGAATCGTAATGCGGCGGGATGACGTAGCCCTGATAGGCGGCCGAATCGACGCGCACGCCGAGGCCGCCGGGCGTATGGAACGAGGCGATCCTGCCCGGCGAAGGGCGGAAGGTGGCATGATGCTCGGCGTTGACGCGGCATTCGATGGCGTGGCCCTCGATGATCACGTCCTTCTGCTCGATCGAGAGGGCCGCGCCCGCCGCGATCCTGATCTGCTCGTTGACGAGGTCGATCCCGGTGATCATCTCGGTCACCGGATGCTCGACCTGGATGCGGGTGTTCATCTCGATGAAGTAGAACTCGCCATCCTCGTAGAGAAACTCGATCGTGCCGGCGCCGAGATAACCGAGCTTGGCCATCGCCTGCGCGCAGATCGTGCCGATCTTGTCGCGCTCGCCGGCGTTCAGCGCGGGCGAGGGTCCTTCTTCCCAGACCTTCTGGTGGCGCCGCTGCAGCGAGCAGTCGCGCTCGCCGAGATGGATGGCCCGGCCCTTGCCGTCGCCCAGGATCTGGATCTCGATATGGCGCGGCTTTTCGAGATACTTCTCGATATAGACCGCGTCGTCGCCGAAATTGGCCTTGGCCTCGGTGCGCGCGGTGGAGAGCGCGACCGACAGTTCGTCCTCGGATCGGACGACCTTCATGCCCTTGCCGCCGCCGCCCGACGCCGCCTTGATGATGACCGGCAGGCCGATTTCGGCGCAGATGCGCAGCGCCTCGGCGTCGTCTGTGACGCCGCCTTCCGAGCCCGGGACGCAGGGGATGCCGAGCGCCTTGGCGGTGCGTTTGGCCTCGATCTTGTCGCCCATCGAGCGGATATGCTCGGCCTTGGGGCCGATGAAGGCGATATTGTGCCGCTCCAGAATCTCCGCGAAGCGGGCGTTTTCGGAGAGGAAGCCGTAGCCGGGATGGACCGCGTCCGCCCCGGTGATCTCGCAGGCGGCGATCAGGGCGGGAATGTTGAGATAGCTCTCGCGGGCGCTGGGAGGCCCGATGCAGACGCTCTCGTCGGCGAGGCGCACATGCATGGCGTTGGCGTCGGCGGTGGAATGCACCGCGACTGTCGCGATGCCCAACTCCTTGGCGGCGCGCAGCACCCTCAGCGCGATCTCGCCGCGATTGGCGATCAGGATCTTGTCGAACATCTTGAACCCGCCTTCGCCGGCGCTCACTCGATCACCAGCATCGGCTCGCCATATTCGACGGGCTGGCCGTCTTCGACGAGGATGGCGGTGACGGTGCCGGCGCGCGGGGCGACGATGTCGTTGAAGGTCTTCATCGCCTCGACCAGCAGGACGCGCTCGCCGGCCTTCACCACCGAGCCGATCTCGACGAACGGCTTTGAGTCGGGCGAGGGGCGGCGATAGGCGGTGCCGACCATGGGCGAGGTCACGGCGCCGGGATGGGCGGCTGTCGGCTTGCCCTCGACGGGCGCCGCGACCGCGGCGGGAGCGGCCATCATGACCGGCGCGGCCGGCGCGGCCGGGACCTGCACCGTCGCGGTGATGGTGCGGGCGACGCGCACGCGCAGATCACCCTTCTCGACCTCGATCTCGGTCAGGTCGGTCTCGTTGAGGAGCTGCGCCAGTTCGCGCACCAGTTCGGGATCGATCGGGCTCTTGGTCGCCATGGCGGTGTCACCGTCTTCGTGGTCTTTGGGGGCGCGCCGGCGTGGCGGCGCGGTCCTTGAGTGATGGGTACCGGCGGTTCAGCCGGTTGGTTTCGCCGCACGCTTCTCCAGAAGCGGCACGATCGCGTCGAAAGCGAGGTCGTAGCTGGCAACCCCGAAGCCGCAGATCACGCCGACGCAGACCGGCGCCATATAGGAATGATGCCGGAACTCCTCGCGCGCATGGACATTCGAGACATGCACCTCGATGGCGAGCGCGTCGGTTCCCTTGATCGCGTCGCGCAGCGCGACCGAGGTGTGGGTGTAGGCCCCGGCGTTGATGATCACGCCCGCACCGGCCAGCCCCGCCTGCTGGACGAAGGTGACGAGCTCGCCCTCGAAATTGGTCTGGCGAAAGACGAGATCGACGCCTGCGGCCGTGGCCTTCGTCTGCAGCCGTTCCTCGACGCCGGCCAGCGTCACCGCGCCATAGGTGGCGGGTTCGCGGGTGCCGAGCAGGTTGAGATTGGGCCCATTGAGAACGTGGACGGCGACCATGGCGCGTGGTGATTCCAGCGCCGCACGCGGGCGGCAGAGGCCGCCCTCATAGCCGCTGCGGCGGGCGAGGGGAAGCCTTTCGCCGGTGGTTCGGCAACGGCGACGCTCTCAGCCGCTGCACTCAGTCTTGCCGCATTTGCGCAGCGCGTCGATCTTGACCTTGAGGGGGCCGGGGCCGACCGCGCCGAAGACGACCTCGTCGCCGAGGATGAAGGCGGGCGTGCCCGTCAGGCCGAGCCGGTCGCCAAGCGCCACCGTGTCCTCGATCGCGGCCCTGACCGCCGGGCCTTCCATGTCCTTCTTGGCGCGCTCGACATCGACGCCGGCTTCCTTGGCGACCTCGAGCGCCTTGGCGGCGTTGATGCGGCCTTTGGTGGCCATAAGCTTCGCATGGAAATCGAAGTATTTCTGGCCCTGGAGCTGGCTCTTCACGGCCAACGCAACGCGGCTCGCCTCGACCGAATCAGGCCCGAGGATCGGGAAGTCCTTGATCACGATCTTCAGCTTCGGATCGTCCTTGGCCAGCGCGCGGACGTCGTCTGCGGCCCTTTTGCAGAAGCCGCAATTGTAATCCATGAACTCGACGATGGTGACATCGCCCTGCGGGTTGCCGACGACGACCGAGGTGGCGGGATCGACCAGCCGCGCCTTCTCGGCGGTGACGGCCGAGCGCTGCGCCTGCGCCTGCGCGACCGTGTTGCGGCGCTCCAGCTCGACCAGCGCCTCCTGGATGATCTCGGGGTTCTTCAGCAGCGTCTCGCGAATCAGCTCGGTGACGGCTTTCTTCTGGTCCGGCGTCAGCGACTGGGCCTGGGCAGGCGCGCCCGAGAGCATCAGCGCCATGCCGGCGGCAAGGCTGAGGCCGCGCGCCAGGCGCGGCAGGATCGCGAGCGTCATGTCGTTGTCCTTTCGGGGCCGCCCATGCCGGGCGTAGAGCCGTCTCGGGTCCGCTTCTCGACCGTTGCGCCGGTCACGTCAATTCACATGGTTGCGGGCTCATGCCGGCTCCGCTAGTGCCGACGCCATGACAGAGCCAGTGTTCAGCCCGGCCATCAAGCCGCTACTAGCCGCCCGCGCGCAGGCCGTCTCGCCCTTCATCGTGATGGATGTGATGAACGACGCCGCCGCGATCGAGCGCTCCGGCGGGTCTGTCATCCATATGGAGGTCGGCCAGCCATCGGCCCCCACGCCGGCCTCGATTCGCGCCGCGGCCAGCCGCGCGCTGGAGCATGGCCGGATCGGCTACACGCAGGCGCTGGGCACGGATTCGCTGCGGGAGGCCATCGCGCGGCATTATGACGAGGCCTATGGCGTCAGCGTGCCCGCGAGCCGGGTCGTGGTGACGACCGGCTCCTCGGGCGGCTTCATCCTGGCGTTCCTGGCCTGCTTCCAGCCCGGCGCGCGTGTCGCAATCACCGCGCCCGGCTATCCGGCTTATCGCAACATCCTGATCGCGCTGGGACTGGAGCCGGTCGCGATCGAGGTCGGCCCCGAGACGCGTTTCGCCCTGACGCCGGCGCTGATCGCGAAGGCCCATGCCGCAAAACCGCTCGCCGGCGTGCTGACGATGAGCCCGGCCAATCCGACCGGGGTGGTGATGAGCGCCGACGCCATCGCGGCAGTCGCGGCCGAGTGCCGGCGGCTGGGCCTCTGGTACATCTCCGACGAGATCTATCATGGGCTGACCTATGAGGCTCCGGCGACGACGGCCCTTGCCGCGGACCCCGATGCGATCATCGTCAACTCCTTCTCGAAATACTATTGCATGACCGGCTGGCGCGTCGGCTGGCTCGTCGTGCCCGAGCGGATGGTGCGCACGATCGAGCGGCTGCAGCAGAATTTCTCGATCTCGGTGCCCTATCTCAGCCAGGTCGCGGGCGAGGCCGCGTTCGACGCCACCGCCGAATGCGAGGCGATCAAGGCCGGCTATGCGGAGAACCGGGCCTATCTTCTTAAGGCGCTGCCCGAGATCGGGCTCGGCGACTTCCTGACTGTCGACGGCGCCTTCTACATCTACTGCGACATCGGCCGCTACTCCAATGATTCCATGGCGTTCTGTCGCAATGTTCTGAACGGGGCCGGCGTCGCGATCACGCCGGGGCTGGATTTTGACGAGGGCCGGGGCGCACGCACGGTCAGGCTCTCCTTCGCCGGCTCTCTGGCCGAATGCGAGGAGGCGGTGACGCGGCTGGGCGGCTGGATGAAGCGGCAAGGGGATTGATCGGACGGGCAGGCCGGAGACGGGATGTCTCCAGAACGACGGCCGGCAAGAGCCTTACGCAGCCTTACGCGCTTGCCAGCGCGACGCTCTCCACACATCCTCCGCCGACACCGCCCGCGGAGACATGCGATGCGTCCTCCCGACTGTCTGCCCGCATCGCCCATGATCTGGCTGGCGCTCGCGCTGGCATGGTTCGCGCCTCTGACGGCGAGCCCCGCACAGGCGCAGGTCGAGCAGCCGGTGACGCTGTCGCTGCAAGGCAATGAGTCGCCCGAGACGGTTCGCAAGCTGGTCGAGGCGCTGTCGGCCGGCGGGCGCAAGGTCGAGGTCAGGGTCTCGGGGCAAGCCGCGCCGGCCGCGCCCGCCGCAGCGCCTGCGAGCGCCGCGCCGATCACCATGGCTCCGCCCGAGCCGGCGGAGGTGTCCCGTGTCAATGCGATCTGGGACGCGTTCGTCGCCGGCTTCGATGCCGGCAACGCCGCGATCCCACAGGTCGCGCGCCTGCCCGGCGACTGGGCGGCCGCATGGGCGCAGAACCGCAATGGCGCGAGCGGGCCGGGCGCGGGCCTGCGCATCCTCGGCGCGGTGCTGCTCGCGCTCGGCGCGGCCTATGCATTTCGCCGCGCCACGGCCGGCTGGTTCGCGCGGAGGTTGCGGCCGGAGTCGGAGGCTTTCACCGCCCGCCTGATCGCCTCGGGTTACGGGCTGCTGCAGGATCTGGCGACGATCGGGCTGGCGCTCGCCATCGCCCGGATCGCCCGGCAGGTCTGGCTGCCCGAGGACGATCTCGCCATGGTCGCCTTCCGCACCGCCGCCAACGGGGCGGCGATCGGCGCGGCCTATATCGCGACCGGGCGCTTCCTGCTCGCGCCTGGCGCAGCCGAGCGGCGGCTGATGCCGCTGCCCCGCGCGGACCGGCATTTCCGGCTGCTAACGATCTACGCCACCGCGACGCCGGTGGTCATCACGAGCCTATTGCTGGCGCAGCGCATCTCCAGCGGACCGGAGCCGGTCACTGGACTGTTTGCGCTGAGCGCGTTTGCGATGACGCTCTACAAGGTCTGGTGGTTCATCGATGCGCGCCGTGACCTTGCGGTGCTGGTGCTGCGCCATAGCGAGACGCCGGGACCGGCGTTGCGCCTGCTCGCCACGCTGACGCCATGGATCCATGTCGGCTTCGCCGTCGCGCTCTGGATGGTCGGGCGGGCATCCGGAATGATGGCCGATGGCGGCCGCTGGGCGGAAGCGGCGGCGCTGACGCAGATCATCGTCGTGCTCGCGCCGATCGTCGCGGTCGGCGTCACCGGCCTGATCGCCTGCGCGCAGGCGCGGCAGGCCGAGATCGCTCCGCCCGCGCCGCTTTCGCTGGCGCTCGGCCATGCGTTGCGTGCGGCGGCCGGCGGCATCGTCTGGGCTGGCGGCTTCTATGTGATGGCGCGGCTTTGGGCCGGCTTTGTCTTCGGGCTCAGCTCGGTCGAGTTCGCCGCCTTCATGCGGCAGGCCGGCGGCGTCGCGGTGCTGGCCTTCGCCGGCTGGGTCGCGCTTGTCTTCCTGCGGTCCTTCTTCGACGCCTATGCGCCCAAGCCCGCGCCGAGCGGCCCGGCCGACGAGGACGCGGCCGTGGAGGAAAGCGTGCCGTCGCGGCTCGCCACCGTGCTGCCGGTGATGCGCGGCGTCGTGCTCGGCGCCGTGATCGGCCTGACCGGGCTCGTGGTGCTGTCGAAGCTCGGCGTCGATGTCGGGCCACTGCTGGCGGGCTTCGGCATACTGGGGCTCGCCATCTCCTTCGGCTCGCAGGCGCTCGTGCGCGACATCGTCTCGGGCTTCTTTTTCATGCTGGAGGACGCGTTCCGCATCGGCGAATATGTCGATACCGGCCGGCTCAAGGGCACGGTCGAGAAGATCTCGCTGCGCTCGATGCAGTTGCGCCACCAGAGCGGGCAGATTCACACCGTCCCCTTCGGCCAGATCCAATCCCTGACCAACGCCAGCCGCGACTGGGCGACCGTCAAGTTCAACGTCCGGCTCGACCATTCGGCCGATATCGAGAAGGCGCGCAAGGCGATCAAGAAGATCGGCCTGGCCTTGCTGGAGGAGCCGGAGTTCGGGCCGCACTTCATCGCCCAGCTCAAGATGCAGGGCGTCGCCGACATCACCGATTCGGCGATCGTGATCCGGTTGAAATTCACGGCCAGGCCCAACCATGCCTCGATGCTGCAGCGCGAGGCGCTGAAGCGGGTCTATCGCGGCCTGAACGAGGCCGGCGTGCCCTTCGCGTCGAACGCGGTGACGGTGCGCGGTGGCGAGGGCGGCCAGAAGGACGCCGCCGCCGCGATCGCGGCCGTGCCGCCGCCGATCCCGCTCGCGCCGGCGGCGGGGTGAGCTGATACCCCGGTTCACTCTTTACGATCGAGTTCGAGTCCCTCGCCTCGCGCCGGCAGCGGGTGAGCGGCGACGGCGTCATTCGCCAAGCTCTCCCTCGACATCCTGTCCGCGTCCAAAAACGCGCACTATGCGCACCTCATCAGGCGTGACCTCGAAGGCGATCGTTGCATGCCGCTCGAAGCCGACAAGACGCAAACCTTGCCAGATGTCGTCACGACGCGTGCCGCGCTCGGGGAACGGCTCCAGATCGAGGCAATACTGATAGAATCGCGCGATATAGGCAGCGGCAATCCGCTCTCCGCCGCGTGGCGCGATGTAGTCGTACATCCGTGCGATGTCGGCGATGGCCTCGGGAGAAAACCGGATGGCTCGTGTCATCGATCGAGGTTACTTTGCCATATGGTCGCCGAGTTGCCGCCATGCCTCGTCGGCGGTCAGGAGACGTGACGGGTCGGCCTTGATGGCCTCCAGCGTCGGCACCACCTCCGCGATGAGCCACTTCTCGACGGCGGCGTCACGGGCGGCAAGGGTGCGGAGGCCATCGCGGATGACCTCACTCTCCGTGGCGTATTCTCCCGAAGAGACTTTCCGCTTCACCATCTGCGCCATCTCGTGGGGCAGTGTGATGCTGAGAGATTGGGTTGTGCGCATGGGCGGCCCCTTTCGTTCGCTGCCTCACTCATAGCAGGCGACACGATTAAATCCTAACATTATGCCGCTTTTCAGCCACGACCGCGTCGCGTCGTTGCTGACGGGTCGGGTCTCTTCACCCCTTTTTTCTCAAGAAAAAGGCCGCTGCGATCTCTCGCAGCGGCCCTGATCTTTCAGCCTCGTCCGGCCAGCTTGTTCCACCAGCCGCCGCGCTTGGGGCGGTCCGGGTCGGGCGGGGTCAGCACGACCGCGACCGGCTCCTCGACCACGCGAGGGGCGGGGGCAGGAGCGGGCTCCGGCTCAGGGGCGGCCTCCAGTTCAGCCTTCGGGGCCGGCGCCGATTTGGTTTCCGGCGCGGCGGCGACCGGCTCGGGAGCCGCTGCGGCCTCGGCTGTCGCGCCGTCCTCGGCTGTCGCGACCACCTTCTTGGCGCGCGAACGGCGCTTGGGCTTCTCGGGCTCGGCGGCGGGCGCCTCCTCAGCGGCCGGCTCGACGGCCTCGGCCGCGACCGGCGTCTCCGCCGGAGCCTCGCTTTCGGCAGCATCCGCCTTCTTGCCGCGGCCGCCGCGGCGGCCGCGACGCGGCTTGGCCTCGGATGTCACCTCGGTCTCGACCGCTTCCGTCGCCGGCTCATCGGCAGGAGGAGCCGCCGCGACGGTCTCGCCGGCGTCAACGGCGTTGTCGTCGCCGTCCTCGTCGCCCTCGCCATCCTCTTCGCCCTCGGCATCGCTGCCGCCGTCGAGACGCACGCCATTGGCGTCGCGCTCGCCGCCACGCCGCCGCCGGCGGCGACGCCGGCGCTTGCGGCCGCCTTCGCCACGGGCCTCGCCATCGGCCGACCGCTCGGTTCTGCCCTCGGCCGAGCCGGGCTCGGCGACCGCATCGTCCTCGGCGTCGAGAGCCTCGGCTTCGGCGGCGGCGTCGAGCGCCTCGTCGTCGAGATCGGCGGGGATGGCCTCCGCCTTCATCGTACTGGCCGGAATGATCCGGCCCTCATTGCCGACAAACTCGCCGCGCTCGACCTCGAAATAGCGCGTGCCGAGCAGGGTCGCATCGACCGCGACGCTGATCGCGATGCCGAAGCGCGTCTCCAGATCGCTCAGATGCGCGCGCTTCTGGTTGAGCACATAAAGCGCGACCTCCGGCCGCGTCCGGACGGTCAGGTTGTGCGAGGCGCTCTTGATCAGGTTTTCCTCGAGCGCGCGCAGGATCTGCAGCGAGACCGACGCGGCCGAGCGCATCATGCCGGCCCCGGCGCAATGCGGGCAGGGTACCGACGAGCTTTCGAGAACGCCGGTGCGGATGCGCTGGCGCGACATCTCCAGCAGGCCGAAGGCGGAGATGCGGCCGACCTGGATGCGGGCGCGGTCGTCCTTGAGGCAGTCCTTCAGCTTCTTCTCGACCGCGCGGTTGTTGCGGTTCTCCTCCATGTCGATGAAATCGATCACGATGAGGCCGGCGAGATCGCGCAGGCGGAGCTGGCGGGAGATTTCCTCCGCCGCTTCGAGATTGGTCTTGAGGGCGGTATCCTCGATGTTGTGCTCGCGGGTCGAGCGCCCGGAGTTGATGTCGATGGCGACCAGCGCCTCGGTCTGGTTGATGACGATGTAGCCGCCGGACTTCAGCGTCACCGTGTTGGAGAACATCGCATCGAGCTGGCTCTCGACGCCGAAGGAAGCAAACAGCGGCGTCTGGTCGCGATAGACCTTCACGCTCTTGGCCTGGCTCGGCATGAGCATGCGCATGAAGTCCTTGGCCTCGCGATAGGCCTCGTCGCCGGCGACGTGAACCTCGTCGATGTCCTTGTTGTAGAGGTCGCGGATCGAGCGCTTGACGAGGTTGCCCTCCTCATAGACCAGCGCGGGCGCGACCGAGGCCAGCGTCAGCTCGCGCACGCTCTCCCACATCCGCATCAGATATTCGTAGTCGCGCTTGATCTCGACCTTGGTGCGCGCCGCTCCCGCCGTACGCAGGATCAGGCCCATGCCGTCCGGCACCTCCAGCTCCTGGGCGATTTCCTTGAGGCGCTTGCGGTCCTCGGCATTGGTGATTTTACGGGAGATGCCGCCGCCCTTGCCGGTGTTGGGCATCAGCACCGAATAGCGGCCCGCCAGCGAGAGATAGGTGGTCAGCGCAGCGCCCTTGTTGCCGCGCTCCTCCTTGACGACCTGCACGAGGATGATCTGGCGGCGCTTGATCACCTCCTGGATCTTGTACTGGCGGCGCGAATGGCGCTGCGGCCGCTCCTGTACGTCGTCGAGCGCGTCGCCGCCGCCGAGCTGCTCGGGCTCCTCGTGCTCGGCGTCGTCGGCGTGCTCGTCGCCGTCCTCATCCTCCTCGGCGGGCTTGCGGGCCTCGGGCTCCTCGGACGGCTCGGCGCTCTCGCCGGACTGTGTCTCGAAGGTCAGGGGCGCCGCGTTCTCGACTGCGTCCTCGCTGGCGGATTCGGTGACCGACGGAGCGAACTCCTCGCCATTGGCGGGCGCGCCCTCGCTGACCACGGCGGCTTCCTTGCCGTCGGTCTCGACATGGCCGTCGCCTTCGATCGCTTCGACCTCGGCCGTCACCGTCTCGTCGCCGGCGGCTTTCTTGGCGCGACCGTCGCGGTCGCCGCGGCGTCCACGGTCGCGGCGGCCACGCTTCTCGCGCTTCTCTTCGTCGCGCTCGTCCTCACGGTCGGCGCGGGCCTCCTCGGCCAGCAGCGCCTGCCGGTCGGCCATCGGGATCTGGTAGTAGTCCGGGTGAATTTCGGAGAAGGCCAGGAAGCCGTGGCGGTTGCCGCCATATTCGACGAAGGCGGCCTGGAGCGAGGGCTCCACGCGCGTCACCTTCGCCAGATAGATATTGCCGCGCAGGGGTTTCCTGCTGGCGGATTCGAAATCAAATTCCTCGACGCGGGAACCGCGGACCACCACGACCCGGGTCTCTTCCGGGTGGGTGGCGTCGATAAGCATCTTGTTGGCCATCAGAGTCTTCCATGGGCGCGCACGCCGACAGGACCCGCCGGGCTGCGGACAACGATCCGCTGCCGCGGGCAGGGGCGCCGCGCGAAGGCCGGTTTGTGCCGGCAAGTTGCAGGAGGGACGAAAGGGACGGGACAGGATGGCGGCTCGGGAAATCCGCGCAGGCAAGAAGCCCGGCGCGGTCCCGCAGGTCTAGACGATCAACCGTTGTGTAAAGCGGCGTCGTATGCCCCGACATTATGTCCCGACCTGCGGCGCGTCCTGGCAAACTGCAGGGGCACACCGCGATTGCACGCTCGCGAGACGTGGCCGTACGCCTGACAGACAGGCGCGTCCGGCTTCGGCCGTCTGCGGACGATCCGTTTGCGGTTGACTTGCGGCGGTCGAACCCGGAATGGGCCGATCGCCTTGGGGCTGGCCCCGGACGCCGACGGATCCTCGGATCCGGATGCGCACCATGGGCCGCCTCGCAATGCAACCAAGCTCATTACAGACAGCCGGGCATGTTTTGCAAGGGCGTGTTTTGCGAGGGCGTGTTCCGCAAGGGCGTGTTCTGCAAGTCACATCGCGCCGGCAATGCGATGACGCTGCATGCCGGCTGTTTTCGGGAGAGGGCTGCCATGGTAACCCCTTATTAGGGTTTCGCGCCGCTATGGTTAAGCATTCCCGACCGCCAATGGGACAACGCCGCTGATCGACCGCCCGAGCCCTGGCAGCGCCTGCCCACGCCGCTATCGCGCAGACCGGCTGCGCGAGGGGGGCTATCTTGGGCGCTTGCGCGCTGTGGCCTTTGGTCTGGCCGCGCTGCTCGCCGCCGCCGTTACGGCTGTGGCCAATCCCAGGCCGGCAAGCGACTTCCCCGTCGCAACCGATGCGAAAATCGAGCAGGTCGGCGACACCGTCCGCCTGACCATGGCGCTGTCGCGGCCGGTCGCGGTAACCGCCACCGTGATCGCGGGCCCCGATCGCGCCGTCATCGATCTGCCCTCGGTGAATTTTCAGGTCCAGCCTGCCAATGCGCGGCGCGGCGCCGGTTTCGTCAGCGCCTTTCGCTTCGGTCTCTTCACCGCCGACAAAGCGCGAATCATCCTCGATCTGGCCCAGCCGGCCCTGGTCACCAAAGCCGAGATCCGCGAGATGCGAGGCGGCTTCGGCGAACTCGTCGTCGAACTGAAGCGCGCGAGCCGCGCCGAGTTCCAGGCCGCCGCGGCCGAATCGGCCGCAAGAGCGCGCGAGGTGTCCGCGCCGGCGCTGCCCGGAGCCGGCAAGGCTCCCGGCGAGACGCGTCAGGTCGTTGTGATCGACCCCGGCCATGGCGGCATCGACCCCGGCGCGGTGGTCGCGTCGATCTCCGAGAAATCGGTCGTTCTCGCGTTCGGCACGGCTTTGAAGCGCAAGCTGGAGGCAAGCGGGCGCTATGTCGTGCGGATGACGCGCGATGACGACCGCTTCGTGCCGCTGCAGGAGCGCGTCGCGATCGCACGAGCGGCCGGCGCGGACCTGTTCATCTCGATCCATGCCGATTCGCTGACGCAGGCGCAGGAGGTGCGCGGCGCCACCGTCTACACCGGCTCCGAACGCGCGACCGACGCCGAATCGGCCAGGCTCGCCGCCAAGGAGAACCAGGCCGACGCCGTCGCCGGGCTCGAATCCGAAGAGGGCGTTCAGGACATAGCCGGCATTTTAATGGACCTCGCCAAACGCGAGACCCGGACCTTCTCCTCCGTGTTCGCGCGCAATCTGGTCGAGCGGCTCGGCGGTTCGGTGAAGATGCACAAGGTGCCGCTCCGCTCGGCCGGTTTCCGCGTGCTCAGCGCGCCCGACGTGCCCTCCGTGCTGATCGAATTGGGCTATATGTCGAGCCCCAAGGACGCCGAGCTGCTCAATTCGGAGAGTTGGCGGCTTCAGGCGGTCTCGGCCGTCGAGGCTGCGATCGATGGCTATTTCGAGCGCGAGCGCGCGCCGGCCGGCAAGGCCGCGGCGGCCGTCATCGCGCCCAAGCAATGAGCGTGTCGGACGCGATTGTGGTCGCAAGGCCACGGTTCCGCCATCTCTGCCGTGTTATAGACGTGGTTGGGTCGAGAGACTTGTTTCGGCGCATGCCGCTATCGGGCGCGCTGCAGAAAACACTTTAGGGCCAGGGCCTGCGATGCGGTTTATCCTGCGAATCTTCGGATGGTTGTTCGCCGCCGGCGCGATCGTTTTCGTCGTCGGCGCCGTCGTCGCGGCCGGCTTCCTGTGGCACTTCTCCAAGGACCTGCCGGATTCCGCGCAGTTGCGGAACTACGAGCCGCCGGTGATGACGCGCGTCCATGCCGGCGATGGCGGGCTGATCGCCGAGTTCGCCCGCGAGCGCAGGCTCTATCTGCCGATCCAGGCCGTGCCCAAGCTGATCATCGAAGCGGTGCTCTCGGCCGAGGACAAGAATTTCTACAAGCATGTCGGCGTCGATCCGGAAGGGTTGGTGCGCGCCGCGATCACCAATTTCCGCAACCGCGCCGCCGGCCGGCGTCCGCAGGGCGCCTCGACGATCACGCAGCAGGTCGCCAAGAACTTCCTCGTCGGCTCCGACCAGAACATCGAGCGCAAGATCCGCGAAGCGCTGGTGGCGCTGCGGATCGAGGCGACCTATTCGAAGGACAAGATCCTCGAACTCTATTTGAACGAGATCTATCTCGGCGCGCCTGCGCCGGGGCAGGGCAGCTACGGCATCGCGGCGGCCGCGCTGAACTATTTCGGGAAGTCGGTGCATGAGCTGAACCTGCAGGAGGCGGCCTATCTCGCCGCCCTGCCCAAGGCTCCGACCGATCTGCACCCCTTCCGCAACCGCGAGCGCGCGATCGAGCGCCGCAACTACGTCATCGATCGCATGGTCGAGAACGGCTACGTCGCCCGCGCCGTGGGCGACGCCGCCAAGAACCAGCCGCTCGGGGTCAACCCGCGCACGGTCTCGCCGAACAATTTCGCGGCCGGTTACTTCGCCGAGGAAATCCGGCGCGAGCTGCAGGACCGCTATGGCGAGAAGAAGCTGCTCGAGGGCGGCCTCTCGGTGCGCGCCACGGTCGACCCCAAGATGCAGCTCCAGGCCCGCAAGGCGCTGGTCGACGGGCTGGTGCGCTTCGACGAGGCGCGCGGCTGGCGCGGCGCGATCCAGAAACTCGACCTGTCGGCCCGCGACTGGGGGCTGGCGATCGGCGAGCTCAAGGTGCTCGGCGACGTCGCGCCCTGGCGCCTCGGCGTCGTGCTCGACGTGACCGGCGACGCGGCCCGGATCGGCCTGCATCCCCTGAACGAGACCTCCGGCGCGTTGCGCGCCGAGCGCGCCACCGTGACGCTCGGCCCCGAAGGCGTGAAATGGACGCGTCGCGCCCGTGTCGCGCAGGCCGTCTCCGTCGGCGACGTGGTTTATGTCGAACCGATCGACGGCAAGCCCGGCCAGGTCCGTTTGCGCCAGCTTCCCGAGGTCAACGGCGCCATCACCGTGATGGACCCGTTCTCGGGTCGCGTGCTCGCCATGGTCGGCGGCTTTTCCCACGACCAGTCGGTCTTCAACCGCGCCACGCAGGCGCTGCGCCAGCCCGGCTCGTCCTTCAAGCCCTTCGTCTACGCCACCGCGCTCGACAACGGCTACACCCCGTCCTCGATCGTGCTAGACGCGCCCATCGAGGTCGATCAGGGTGGCGGCCTCGGCGTCTGGGCTCCGAGCAACTACGACGGCAAGTTCACCGGCCCGCGCACGCTGCGCTACGGCATCCAGTTCTCGAAGAACCTGATGACGGTCCGGCTCGCCAAGGATGTCGGCATGCCGCTTATCGCGGAGTATTCGCGCCGCTTCGGCGTCTATGACGACATGCTTCCGGTGCTCTCCATGTCGCTGGGGGCAGGCGAGACGACCGTGATGCGCATGACCGCCGGCTACGCCATGCTGGTCAATGGCGGCAAGCGCATCCGCCCGACGCTGATCGACCGCATCCAGGACCGCTGGGGCGCGACGATCTTCCGGCACGACCAGCGCATCTGCGAGGGCTGCGACGCCGAGAAGTGGAACAACCAGCGCGAGCCGCGCCTCATCGACAACCGCGACCAGGTCATCGACCCGCTGACAGCCTATCAGATGGTCTCGATCATGGAGAGCGTGGTGCAGGCCGGCACCGCCACCGTGGTCAAGTCCGTCGGCAAGCCGCTCGCGGGCAAGACCGGCACGACCAACGACGCCAAGGACGTCTGGTTCGTCGGCTTCTCGCCGGACCTCGCAGTGGGCGTCTATATGGGCTTCGACACGCCCAAATCGCTCGGCACCTCGGCCACCGCCGGCCAGTACGCCGCGCCGATCTTCCGCGATTTCATGGCCGCCGCGCTCAAGGACAAGCCGGCGACCCCGTTCCGCGTGCCCGCCGGCATCAAGCTGATCCGCGTCGATCCGCGCACCGGCATGCGGTCTGGCGGCGAGGGCGGCATCCTCGAGGCCTTCAAGCCCGGCACCGCCCCGCCAGACAGCTACTCGATCATCGGCGCGGCCGGCGACGGCTCGGCCCCGATCAGCGTCTCGCCCGGCGGCGGGCGCGGCGTGGGCTCGGGGACGGGCGGGTTGTATTGATGCACTGGAAGAACCCCTCTCCTGTAAGGAGAGGGGCAGGGGTGAGGTGTCGGACGTTTCGAGGTTAGCCTGAACCGAAGTGCGGTCAGCTTCCACGCAACTGGTCAAGGGGCCGACCCCTCACCCCTGCCCCTCTCCCTCCGGGAGAGGGGTTCCCCGCGCCTCTCATTTACAGCGCAGAACAATCCCCTTATCCCGGCGCTTCGTTTCACCAAAGGCCTGCGACCGAATCATGCGTCCAGAAATCCAGACTCAACTCGACAACGCCAAGCAGTCGATCGGACTGCTGAGGAGGCATCTTTGACTGGGATGTCGCACAGCGCCGTCTCGCCGAACTGAACGCCCTCTCGGAAGGTCCCGACTTCTGGAACGACGCAGAGGCCGCGCAGAAGCTGATGCGCGAGCGCACATCGCTGGAAACGCAGATCGAGGGCATCGGCAAGCTCGAACGCGATCTCGAGGACGCGCTCACCTTCATCGAGCTCGGCGAGATGGAGGGTGATCAGGCCTCGATCGCCGAGGGCGAGGCCGGCATCAAGGCGGTCGAGACCGAAGCCGCCCGGATGCAGGTCGAGACGCTGCTGTCGGGCGAGGCCGACATGCTCGACACCTATCTCGAGATCCACCCCGGCGCGGGCGGCACCGAATCCCAGGACTGGGCCGAGATGCTGCTGCGGATGTATCGCCGCTGGGGCGAGCGGCGGAAGCTCAAGGTCGAGACGCTCGAATACCAGGACGGCGACACCGCCGGCATCAAGTCGGCGACGCTGCAGTTCAAAGGCCACAACGCCTATGGCTGGCTGAAGACGGAGAGCGGCGTCCACCGGCTGGTGCGCATTTCGCCCTTCGACTCGAATGCAAGGCGGCAGACCTCCTTCGCCTCGGTCTGGGTCTATCCGGTGGTCGATGACCGCATCGTCATCGACATCAACGAATCCGACTGCCGGATCGACACCTACCGGGCGCAAGGCGCGGGCGGGCAGCACATCAACACGACTGACTCTGCCGTCCGCATCACGCATATCCCCTCAGGGATCGCGGTCTCCTGCCAGCAGGAGCGTTCGCAGCACAAGAACCGGGCCAAGGCCTGGGACATGCTGCGCGCGAGGCTGTACGAGGTCGAGCTCAAGAAGCGGGAAGAGAAGGCCAACGCCGAGCAGGCCTCGAAGACCGACATCGGCTGGGGACACCAGATCCGCTCCTATGTGCTGCAGCCCTATCAGCTCGTGAAGGACCTGCGCACCGGGGTGAGCTCGACGGCGCCGTCCGAGGTGCTCGACGGCGCGCTCGATCCGTTCATGGAGGCGTCGCTGGCGCAGCGGGTCTACGGCACGGAAGTGGAGGTCGAGGACATCGACTGATCGGGCGGTGCCGACCGATCGGTCGATGTTCTCGCTCACTGCAATAGCGTGCCTGCCTGTTGTCAGTCCTGTTGGACGCGATCAAACCGGAGTGCACCTCTAAACGTTGTCGCTCCCTTTGCTAGGGCGGCATCAATGGTTTCACTTCCAAAAAGCTTTGATGGTCCGAGGAGGTGCCAAATCGTATTGTTTACGTCATACCAATAGCCTGACATACCATTTACTTTGTCATCTATCACTCGAAATTCCAATACACCAAGTATTGGCATCGTCAATTTAGGTTCTGTTCTACTAAATTGAGCCGGCTCTTTGAGTTGAAGATCAATTTCATGGAAATATATAAGTTTTTTTGGTTCTGTTTGAAATTGTATATTCACATTAGTGATATCAAATTCGGTATCACAGAATATATCGCTGTTGTTAATTGTGAAGTTCATATATAGCTTTGCACTTATATTGTCAATATTGATAATACAGACGTCTTGCGTCGAAGATTTTCTAATTTTCCCGTCTTCAAGGATCCATGATTCAAATCGAACTTTCCATGTACCGACAAGCATTTTCCGGATCGGCGTTAATATATCTTCTTTTGCTTTGTATTCACTAAAATAACCGAGCGCCGATAGGCAGCAAGAAAATACTACGAAAGAAACTACAAACCACGGGCCATTATTGGATCTGTATTCGTAGAACGGTGAGGTCAATTTTAAAGACAAATCACCCATAAATATCGCTATAATACATGTCAAAATGAACGAAAATACAACACTTGTCACGACGCATCGATAGAATACAGTCTGAAGAATCATGCTCCTGATAAATTCTGCGACGCTGCTCACTGCGGCATCCTCCACGCTAAGGCGGAGACACGCTCCAGCCTAACGCTAGGTTAGGATGCCTCTGGGTTGCATTACAACCAAAATTATTCTGACTTAAGTCAAGTCATTTCGCTCCCGCCAGCTTCGCGCCGGCCTTCAGAAACCGCGTCGGGTCCATCGGCTCGTCGTTGATGCGTGTCTCGTAGTGGAGATGCGGGCCGGTCGAGCGGCCTGTCGAACCGACGCGGCCGAGCACGGTTCCCGCCGTGACGCTCTGGCCGACCGAGGCGAGGATCGCCGACATATGGGCATAGCGCGTGGTGATGCCGTTGCTGTGCTCGATCTCGACCATGTTGCCGTAGCCGCCTGAATACTCGGCCGTGATCACCTTGCCCGGCCCTGTCGCGCGAATGGCCGAACCGTGCTCGGCGCGGAAATCGACGCCGGTATGCATGGCCGGGCCTCGCGTAAAGGGATCGACGCGATAGCCGTAATTGGAGCTGAAATCGGCCTCGCCATCCATCGGGCGGCGCAGCGGCAGGGTTTCGGCCAGCCCGCGCAGACGGAACACGGCCGCGACGCGCGGCTGAACCGCATGCAGCGTCGCCTCGAACGGGCCGGTCGTCGGATCGACCTTGAACGGAACGAACGGTCCGCCGGTTGCGCCTCCGGCAGTCGGGCCGGCGCTCATCCTGTCGGTATCGAGGCCGATCTCGGAGAGCGCGCCGCGCAGCTTCTTCTGCGATTCGGCGAGGCTGGCGTCGATGTCGCGCAGCGCTGCGAGCTGCGCGTTGGCGGTTTCCGTAAGGGCGCCGTCAAGTCGCGAGAGCGCCGCGGTGACGCGCTTGGCCGGCGGCTCCGGGGTGGCCTGCCCGGACTGCCAGGGTGCGGTTCGGCTGTCCTCGGCCCCGCGCAGCGCCGGAGTGTCGGGCGCAGGCATCGGTTTTCCAGGCGACAGGTTGCTCGGCAGGATCGGTGCGAAGCTGGTGACGCCGGACGCGCGGATCGGCTCTTCCGGCTTGATCGGCCTTGCGCGCAGCACCGTCCGCGCGGCGGGTGCGATGCCGCCGGCCTGGAGCGTCTCGGTCAGGGCTGTGACCAGGGCCTGGCGCGATTCGAGTTCGGCCTGGCGGGTGGCGAGTTCGTCGACGCGGGCCTCGACGCCGTCCTGGTCGAGCAGCGCGCGGCTGGCGAGGCGGTCGACATCGGCGCGCAGCGCCGCGATCCGGTCCTCATAAGCGTATTGGCGCGCCGTTTCGCGGGCGATGAGCCTTGCGGCGAGGTCGTCCTTGCTGAGGATGTACCATCCCGCCGCGCCGCTGCAGGCCGTGGTCAAGGCAAGCCAGGCGAGGCCCGCCACCATGGTCGAGCGGCGTATCGTGTAGCAGGAATGGGTGGCGAGCCCCGTGACGGGAAGGGCGGGGCCTGACGAGGCAATCTGAGTCATACGCGGGACCGGATGTGACGCTGCCGATCCCGCAATCAGACACTGTTAGGGTTAACCCTTCGCAAATGCCGGGAAACATCCGGCCTTTTGTCCGTCACAATTCCCGCGCGGCGGCGAGAACATCCTCGGCATGGCCGGCGACCTTCACCTTCGGCCACACGCGGGCGATCTTGCCGTCCCGATCGATCAGGAAGGTGGTCCGCTCCACGCCCATATAAGTCTTTCCGTACATGCTCTTCTCGACCCAGATGCCATAGGCCTTGAGCGTCTCCTGTGTCTCATCTGCGGCGAGCGCGAAATCCAGCCCGTGCTTCTTGCTGAACTTGTCATGGCTCTTCACCGCGTCGGGCGAAATCCCGACGATCTCGGTGTCGGCGGCCGCGAACTCCTTGCGCAGGCCGTTGAAGGCGATCGCTTCCTGCGTGCAGCCCGGCGTGTCGTCCTTTGGATAGGCGTAGAGCACGACCTTGCGGCCCTTGAGCCCGGCCAGCGACAGCGTCTGCCCGCCATCTCGCGGGAGTGTGAAGTCGGGAGCCATGTCGCCTGCCTGCAAAGCCATGATGTGCCTTCCTTTCGTCGCTTTGACGCGGCATCCAGCCGTCAGCCGCGATTGCAACGATATGGCGCGCCGGTGCGTTGCGACCAGCCCCGGTTTGCGTCAGGCTCGGTGGAACAGAGCGCTCTCGTCCAACGTTGCCTGCGACATCGTGAGAGTGTTCGGCCCAATTGCCGAATCGACGGCACTCGTCGATTCGGGATGCTGCCCGGCCTGAGGCGGAGACGATGGCGTCGCCGCCGGACATGAATTCCGCCACGGGCGCATGCGTCCATCTGGGACCAAGCCATTTTGCAAGACGTCAGACCGCCCCAGAATCCGGCAACAGCGCAAGCCGAGGAGGCTTGCGTCGCCGAGGTCGTGAAGCAGCGCGCCAAGGCGGGACTGGTCACTGTCGTCGTCGCGGTCGTCGTGGCCGCGGTCACGCTCGCCGGGGCGGCCGTGACGCTGCTGGTGACGGGCTTGATCCCACTGTCGGGGCTGGAGGGTCGGATCGCGGATGCGATCGAGGAGCGCCTTGGCCGCGACTGGACCGTCGAGGCGGGCTCGGCCGAACTCGGGCGTATCGACGGACGCTCGCAGCTCAGGGTCCGGCAAGTCTCCTTTCGACATCGAAGCGGGGCGAGTTTCCGCGCGCCGGAGGCCGTGCTGGGCTATGAGCCGCTGGCGCTGCTGCGCGGCGACATCCGGCTGGTCTCGGTCGATCTGCGCGGCGTCAATATCCGGCTCGGCGTCAACCAGGACGGAGCGCTGGTGATGAGCGCCGACGCCGGCGCGGCCGAGACGCCGGCTCCCGTGACGCTGCCCGACGCCGGCCATTGGGACGCTTTCACCGGGATCATGGGCGCGGTCTCGACGCTCGCCCAGAATGACGGGTTGCTCGGCGCGCTGGAGACCGTTGGCATCCATGGCGCGCGGCTTGTTCTGGTCGATCCGCAGGGGCGGCAGAAGGCCGGCTTCGAGGATGTCGATGTCGGTCTGGCGCGCGCGGAAGCCGGCCGCACGAGGCTGACTCTGAAGGGGCGCACCGGCGCGCGCTGGAAGGAACTGGCGATCGACCTCTCGACCGAGGCCGACGGGACGCAGCGCGCCGACCTCGAACTGCTGCGCTTCGAGCCGGCCGAGGTGATGGCGCTGGCCATGGGCGCGAGCGCGGTCGAGATCGACGGCCTGCCGATCAAGGGGAGGGCTTCGCTCACCCAGAAGCCGGACGGGACGCGGGCGATGTCCGCCAAATTCGAGATCCTGCCCGGCACGATCCGCTTTCCGGGCAGCCCGATCGACCCGATCGGCGTCGATGCGGGTGCGGTCGAGATCGAAAGCGGCGCGAACTTGAACGAGCTGCATCTGCGCCGGGGCGCGTTGCAGGCCGGCGCGACGCAGCTCAGCGGCACCGGCGTGCTGCGCGAGGAGAAGGGGGCCTGGAGGCTCAATCTCGCCATGGCTGGAGCGCTGCCGGGCCAGGCGGGCGAGGCTCCGGTGCCGCTCGACAGCCTGACATCGAACCTGCTGATCGATCCGCGCTCGGGCGAGGTCCATATCGACCAGGTGTCGGCCCGTGGACCGACCGCGAGCGTCGATGCGACCGGCTATATCCAGCGCATCGGCGAATCGCCGACGCAGCGCCTCTCGATCAGGGCGACTCAGTCGGATGCCCGTGCAGTCCTCGCCTTGTGGCCGCGCTGGACCTCGCCGCAACTGCACACGGCGCTGTCGAGCAAGCTGGTCTCCGGCAGGATCGCGTCCGTGCAGGTCGATCTCGACCTGTCGGCCGAGGACCATGCCAGGATGATCCGGGGCGCCGGCATGCCCGATGGCGCGCTGACCGTGACGGTCGACGCCAATACGGTGCGCTTCGAGCCCGCGCCCGGCCTGCCGCCGCTGGTCGATGCGTCGATCTCTGGCAAGGCCACGGGGCGCACCGTGCAACTCGCCATCGCCAAAGCCACGGCCGATCTCGGCGGTGGACGCCAGCTTGCTTTGACCGAAGGCAGCTTCGGCATGGGCGAACTCTGGATGGAGCGTGCGCCGGCGCGCGTCGCCTTCCGGACGACCGGGCAGATGGACGCCCTGGCCGTGCTCTTCGCCTTTCCGGCGTTGAAGGAGTTCTCGCCGGGCGCGGTCGATCCGGCCGCGCTGCGCGGCACCGTCGATCTGCGTAGCATCGTAACCCTGCCGATGGCCGATGATCCGAAACCCGGCGAGGTCGTCGTCCAGACGAACGGCGCGCTGTCGAGCATCGCCTCCGACACGCTTTTGGGAACGGAGAAACTCGAAGGCGGCAATCTGGCGGTGACGTTCGACCGCGCCGGCCTGCTCGTGCGCGGCGAGGCGCGGATCGGCGGCGACCGGGGTCAGGTCGAGCTGCGCCAGAATCCGAAAGGGCAGGGCGAGGCGACGGTCTTGCTGACGCTCGACAACGCCGCCCGGCAGAAGCGCGGGCTTGGACCGGAGGCCGGCATTACCGGGCCCGTCCAGGTCAGGGTCGTCAAACAGCTCGGCCGCGCCGCCGACGCCCCGCCCCGCGTCGAGCTCGACCTGTCCAAGGCCGCGCTCGACGGCGCGATACCCGGGCTCAGCAAGGCGGCGGGCAAGCCCGGCAAGGCGAGCTTCAACTATGTCGCCGATCCCGACGGGCCCGATCTCGACGATTTCGTGCTCGACGCGCCTCCCGCGCTGATCCGCGGCAAGATCGAGCTCAACAAGCAGAACGCTTTCGAGAGCGCGGCGCTGAGCCAGTTCAGGCTGTCGCCCGGCGACAATCTCACGGTTCAGGCCAGGCGGGAGGGCAACCTTACCAAGCTCGTCATCCGCGGCGCCGTCGCCGATACGCGCCCCTTCATCCGCGATCTGCAGACCGCCTCTGGGCCGGCAACGCGTGGCGACAGGGCTGCGGCCAAGGCCGGCGACAAGGGCGGCGATCTCGATATCGACCTCGCCGTGCCGATCCTGACCGGCTTCAACAGCGAGCAGATCACCAATGGGGTGCTGAAACTCTCCAAGCGCGGCGGCGATCTCCGCTCGCTCTCCTTCCAGGGCGCGCTCGGACGCGCCGAGGTGACGGCGCGGCAGGGCCGCGTCGGCGAGACGCTGAGCCCGATCACGGTCCAGACCGGCAATGGCGGCGCGCTGCTGCGCTTCGTCGATATCTATCGGCGCGCCTATGGCGGCGAGTTGGACCTCAATCTCGGCGCCGGCGAGACGCGTCAGAGCGGCGAGCTGCTGTTCCGCAATTTCGTGGTGCGCGACGAGCCCGCGCTGCGCCGCGTCGTGGGCGAACAGGCAGGCGCGGCTCCCGCCGGCGACCGGGCCGGGACTGCCGCTGCGGCGGTTCCGAGGCTCGACGTCAGCGAGGTCGCCTTCACCAAATTGCGGGCCGAGTTCACGCGCTCGGCGAGCCGGCTCGACGTCTCGGACATGGTGATCTGGGGCCAGCAGGTCGGCTTCACCCTGCAGGGCAATGTCGATTACGGCCGCGACCGGGTCGATATCGGCGGCACCTTCGTGCCGGGCTACGCCTTCAACAACGCCTTCGCTCAGGTGCCCGTCGTCGGCGCGCTGCTCGGCGGCGGCAGTCAGTATGGCGGGCTGTTCGCGGTCAATTTCCGGATTTCGGGGGCGGCCAGCGCGCCGACCATGACGATCAACCCACTCTCGGCGCTCGCGCCCGGGATCCTGCGCCGCTTTGTCGATCCGCTCGGCGGCGCGCCCGACAAGCGGCCGATCCAGCCCGGCGAGGCCGTGCCGGCCGCTCCGCCGACGCGTTGAGCCTATTCCGGCCGCAGCAGCACATGCTTCTTGCGGCCGAAGGAGAGCTTGATCACGCCCTCGCCGGTGAGGTCGGCTTCCGACAGGCTGGCTCGTTCATCCGTCACCGCGACATCGTTGATCCGCAGGCCGCCGGCCTTGACCTGCCGGCGCGCCTCGCCGGTCGAGGGCACGAGCCCCGCCTTCACGAAAGCCGTCAGCGCGCCGAGCCCGGCCGTCAGTTCGGCGCGCGGCAGGGTGACGCTCGGCAGATCGGTCGCCAGCCCGCCATCCTCGAAGGTTTTCCGTGCTGTTTCGGCGGCGGCCTCGGCGGCCTCGCGGCCGTGCAGCATGGCGGTGACTTCGGTCGCCAGCACCTTCTTGGCGTCGTTGATCTCGGCGCCGCCGAGCGCGGCGAGGCGTGCGATCTCAGGCAGCGGCATGGTGGTGTAGAGCTTCAGGAAGCGCTCGACATCGGCGTCTTCGGTGTTGCGCCAGAACTGCCAGAACTCATAGGCGCTCATCAGGTCGGCATTGAGCCAGACCGCGCCGGACGCGGTCTTCCCCATCTTGCCGCCCGATGCCGTCGTCAGCAGCGGTGAGGTCAGGGCGTAGAGCTGCACGTCTGCCATGCGGTGGCCGAGATCGATGCCGTTGACGATGTTGCCCCATTGGTCCGAGCCGCCCATCTGCAGGATGCAGCCGGTGCGCTTGTTGAGCTCGACGAAGTCGTAGGCCTGCAGGATCATGTAGTTGAATTCGAGGAAGGAGAGCGACTGCTCGCGCTCCAGCCGCGTCTTGACGCTGTCGAAGGAGAGCATCCGGTTGACCGAGAAGTGGCGGCCGACATCGCGCAGGAATTCGAGGTAGTTCAGGCTGAGCAGCCAGTCGGCGTTGTTCATCATCGATGCCGCGCCATCGAAGTCGAGGTAGTTGGCGAAGACGCGTCGGATGCCCTGCAGGTTGCGCTCGATGTCCTCGGCCGTCAGCAGCTTGCGCGCTTCGTCCTTGAAGGACGGATCGCCCACCATCGAGGTGCCGCCGCCCATCAGTGCGATCGGCTTGTGGCCTGTCGCCTGCATCCAGTGCAGCATCATGATCTGGATCAGCGAGCCGGCATGCAGCGAGGTGGCGGTCGCGTCGAACCCGATATAGGCGGTGATCGGCCCTCTCAGCGCAGCCGCATCCAGCCCCTCGGGATCGGAGATCTGATGCACATAGCCGCGCTCCGAAAGCGTGCGGAGCAGGTCGGATTTGAAGGTTGTCATGGTCGAGCTCGGGGGTTTTCAGTAGCTTGGAGGCCCTTTCCGCATGGTCGGGCTTGTCCCGACCATCCACGTCTCGGCCAGAAAATTCAGCGCTTGACGTCGTGGACGCTCGGCACAAGGCCGAGCATGACGGTCGTGGTCTATATCGTGAGGCGCGCCGCCTACTCCTCCTCGGCGTCGCGCTCCGCCTTCGGAATTTCCGGCCCGACATTGCGGTCGAGATAGACGCCGACCTGCTCCATGAGCTGATCGACCTTGCCGTCGAAGAAATGGTTCGCGCCCTCGACCACGGCGTGCTCGATCAGGATGCCCTTCTGGGTCTTCACCTTCTCGATCACCGCCATCACTTCCTTGACCGGCGCGACCCGGTCTTCGGAGCCATGCACGAAAAGCCCCGAAGAGGGGCAGGGCGCGAGGAAGGAGAAGTCGTAGCGGTTGGCCATGGCGGCGATCGAGAGGAAGCCCTCGATCTCTGGGCGGCGCATCAGCAACTGCATGCCGATCCAGGCCCCGAAGGAGACGCCGGTGATCCAGCAGCTCTTGGCTTCCGGATTGAGCGCCTGCATCCAGTCCAGCGCGGCGGCTGCGTCGGAGAGTTCGCCGGCGCCATGGTCGAAATGGCCCTGGCTGCGGCCGACGCCGCGAAAGTTGAAGCGCAGCGCCGAAAAGCCCCGGTTCACGAAGGTGTAGAACAGGTTGTAGACGATCTGGTTGTTCATGGTCCCGCCGAATTGCGGGTGCGGATGCAGGATGATCGCGAGCGGCGCGCCGCGCTTCTTGGCGGGCTGATAGCGGCCTTCGATCCGGCCTGCGGGGCCGTTGAAAATCACCTCTGGCATGGTCGTCTCAAGCCTTTTGTTGGGCAAGCCCGGACGCGCCGCTGCTTTCCGGCGGCGCCAAGCCGCCAAAAAGCGGCGTCGCCCTTGACGGGCCGGCCGCTCGCGCCCTACATCAGAGCGCTTAGAATGGTTCTAACAGCCGTGAACAGGACGGGAACATGCGGAGTGGCGCTGGTCGCCCCTGCCCGTTGCTCCCGCCTCGGGCTGGTCAGGACGCGCGGCTATAGCACGGCGCGGGGGTGCGAATTCAAGCCTTTCGTACTGCCGGGCCCCGATGCCGCCATTCGCAACGGAGTTTGATGCAAGCGTGACCGGGTCTGCCCGCGCTTATCTCGACCACAACGCGACCACGCCGGTCAGGCCGGCAGTGGCCGACGCGATGGCGCGTGCGCTGCTGCTGCCGGGCAATCCATCCTCGGTGCATGGCGAGGGCAGGGCGGCCCGCGCCGCTGTCGAGCGGGCGCGTGAGCAGGTCGCGGCTCTTGTCTGGGCCAAGGCGAGCAACGTCGTCTTCACCAGCGGCGGCACCGAGGCAAATGCGACCGTGCTCGCGCCCGGCCTGATGGATTGCAGCGGCGGGCGCGACTGCGTCAGGACGCCTGCGACGCTGCTGCTGCGCGGCGCAACCGAGCACTCGTGCGTGATCGACGGACATCGGTTTCCGGCGGGCGCGGTCGAGGCCATCCCGGTCGATGGCGACGGCGTCGCCGATCTAGGCTGGCTCGAGGCGCGGCTTGCGCGGCTCACGGCCGAACAGCCGGATGCGCGAGCGCTGGTCTCGCTGCATCTCGCCAACAACGAGACAGGCGTGATCCAGCCTGTCGCCGAGGCGGCGGCGCTGGCGAAGCGGTATGGAGCGCTGATTCACAGCGACGCGGTTCAGGCCGCCGGCAAGATCGCGATCGATATCAATGATTTGGGCGTGGATGTTCTGACGCTGTCGGCCCACAAGCTCGGCGGGCCGAAGGGCGTCGGCGCGATCGTGTTCCGAACCGGCGCGTTGGAACTCGCCGACAAGCCCATGCGCGGCGGCGGGCAGGAGCGCGGCTGGCGGGCGGGCACCGAGAATGTGCCGGGAATCGTCGGCTTTGGCGTCGTGGCCGAACTGGCGGGCGAAGCGCTGGCCGGAGAGGCGACACGGCTGGCTGGTCTGCGCGACGCGCTGGAAGCCGGCTTGCTGGCGCTCGCGCCCGATACCGCGATCTTCGGCCGCGCCGCGTCGCGCCTTCCCAATACGAGTGCGTTCTCGACGCCGGGCGTCGCGGCCGAGACCATGCTGATCAAGCTCGATCTCGCAGGGATCGCCCTGTCCTCCGGCTCGGCCTGCTCGTCGGGCAAGGTCAGGCGTTCGCATGTTCTGGCCGCCATGGGCGTCGACCCTGCCATGAGCGCAGGGGCCTTGCGGGCGAGCCTCGGCTGGACCACTTCCGGGGCAGACATCGACCTGTTTCTCGCAGCCTACGCGCAAGCGCTGGCCGCGACCAAAGGTCGGGAGGTTCGGGCAGCCGCCTGAGCCTTTCGGTGATACCAGACCGGCGGGCCTTGAACCCGCGACAGGAGAGTGAGTGATGGCAGCGGTCCAGGAGACCATCGACCAGGTCAAGTCGATCGACGTGACGGAGTACAAATACGGCTTCGTCACCGAGATCGAGATGGAGAAGCCCGCCAAGGGCCTGACCGAGGACACGGTGCGCTACATCTCGGCGCGCAAGAACGAGCCGGCCTGGATGCTGGAATGGCGGCTCGACGCCTTCAAGCGTTGGAAGACGATGAAGGAGCCCGATTGGGCGCGGGTGAACTATCCGCCGATCGACTATCAGGACATCTATTATTACGCCGCGCCCAAGGGGGCCGCGCCGCAGTCGCTGGACGAGATCGATCCGGCGATCCTGGAGACTTACAAGAAACTCGGCATTCCGCTGCGCGAGCAGGAGATCCTGGCCGGCGTCGCGCCGGAAAACCGTGTCGCGGTCGACGCCGTGTTCGATTCGGTCTCGGTCGTGACGACCTTCAAGAAAGAGTTGGCGCAGGCCGGCGTGATCTTCTGCTCGATCTCGGATGCCATTCAGGAGCATCCCGAGCTGGTGAAGAAGTACCTCGCCACCGTGGTGCCGGTGACCGACAATTATTTCGCGACGCTGAACTGCGCCGTCTTCACCGACGGTTCCTTCGTCTACATCCCCAAGGGCGTGCGCTGCCCGATGGAGCTGTCGACCTATTTTCGCATCAACGAGCAGAATACCGGCCAGTTCGAGCGCACGCTGATCATCGCCGACGAGGGCTCCTATGTGAGCTATCTCGAAGGCTGCACCGCGCCCAAGCGCGACGAGAACCAGCTCCATGCCGCCGTGGTCGAACTGATCGCGCTCGACGACGCCGAGATCAAGTACTCGACCGTGCAGAACTGGTATCCGGGCGATGCCGAGGGCAAGGGCGGCATCTACAACTTCGTCACCAAGCGCGGCGATTGTCGGGGTAAAAACTCCAAGATCTCCTGGACGCAGGTCGAGACCGGCTCGGCGATCACGTGGAAATACCCGTCCTGCATCCTGCGCGGCGACGGCTCGCGCGGCGAGTTCTATTCGATCGCCGTGTCGAACGGGGCGCAGCAGGTCGATAGCGGCACCAAGATGCTGCATCTCGGCCGCAACACGACCTCGAAGATCATCGCCAAGGGCATCGCGGCCGGCAAATCTGACTCGACCTATCGCGGCATGGTCTCGGCCCACCGCAAGGCTGTCGGAGCGCGCAACTTCACCAATTGCGACTCGCTGCTGATCGGCGACCAGTGCGGCGCACACACCATCCCCTATATCGAGGCCAAGACCGGCTCGGCCATCTTCGAGCACGAGGCGACGACCTCGAAGATCGGCGAGGACCAGCTGTTTTATTGCCAGCAGCGTGGCCTTTCCGAGGAGGAGGCGGTGGCGCTGATCGTCAACGGCTTCGTCAAGGAGGTGCTGCAGCAGCTCCCGATGGAGTTCGCGGTCGAGGCGCAGAAGCTGATCACGATCTCGCTCGAAGGCTCGGTCGGCTGAGCCTTCGTCATGGTCGGGCTTGTCCCGACCATCCACGTCTTTCTTTTCAACGTTCAAGTCGTGGTTGCTCGGCACAGGGCCGAGCATGACGCGGCGGAAATCCGGACCGAAACCAATGCTCGAAATTCGCAATCTCGTCGTGAAAATCGCCGACGAGGACAAGCAGATCCTCAACGGCCTCAACCTCACCGTGAACGATGGCGAGGTCGCCGCGATCATGGGGCCCAACGGCTCCGGCAAGTCGACGCTGTCCTATGTCATCGCCGGCAAGGAGGACTATGAGGTCCTCGACGGCGAGATCCTGCTCGACGGCGAGAACGTGCTGGAGATGGAGGCTGACGCGCGCGCAGCGGCGGGCATCTTCCTCGCCTTCCAGTATCCGCTGGAAATCCCCGGCGTCGCCACCATGACCTTCCTGAAGGCGGCGATGAACGCGCAGCGCCGCGCGCGCGGCGAGGCCGAGCTGCTGACGCCGGACTTCATCAAGGCGGTCAACGGCGCGGCCGACAAGCTCGGCATCGCCAAGGACATGCTGCGCCGGCCGCTGAATGTCGGGTTCTCGGGCGGCGAGAAGAAGCGCATGGAAATCTTACAGATGGCGCTGCTCTCGCCCTCGATGTGCATCCTCGACGAGACCGATTCCGGCCTCGACATCGACGCGCTGCGCATCGTCGCCGACGGCGTCAACGCGCTGCGTGACAAGAGCCGCGGCTTCCTCGTGATCACGCACTACCAGCGCCTGCTCGACCATATCGTGCCCGACACGGTGCATGTCATGTCGAAGGGCCGCATCGTGAAGACGGGCGGCAAGGAACTCGCGCTGGAGCTCGAGAAGAACGGCTATGCCGGTTACGCGGACGCCGCCTGATGTCGATCGTCACACCCCTGAAGACGGCCGCCGAGCAGGCGCTCAGCGCGCAATTCTCCGCTGCAAAGGCCGAATTGCCAGGCGCGCTGCCTGTGCGCAAGCTGCGCGAGGACGCCTTTGCCGGCTTCGAGGCCAAGGGTCTGCCGCATCGCCGGCTCGAATCCTGGCGCTACACCGATCTGCGCGGCCTGCTGCGCGAGGCGAAGCCGCTGGCGGACAACGCCACCATCACGCCGGCGATCAAGGCGCGGCTCGCTAAACTCGCGCTCGAAGGCATTCGTCTCGTCCTGATCGACGGCGCATTCTCGGCAGAGCTTTCGACGTTGGACGCGCTGCCCGATGGCGTCACGATCCACCCGCTGACCGATGCGCTGGTCTCCGGCCGCGAGGACCTCACTCGCATCCTCGCTGGCCCCGGCATCGCCCAGAGCGACACCGGGCTGATGCTGAACACCGCGCTGATGCGCGACGGCGTCTTCATTGAGATCGCGGACGGCACGGAGCTGTCCCAGCCGATCGCGATCGTCTCGTTCGCCTCGGGCGAGGATGAGCGCGCGATCTTTCATCGCTCGGTGGTCGTCGCGGGCAGGGGTGTCAAGGCGACGATCGTCGAGATCGGCGAGGGCGTCGGCCCGAGCGCGTCGCAGATCAACGGCGCGATCGTCTTCCAGACCGGCGACGAGAGCGACGTCCAGCATTTGCGCGTCGTCTCCCGCGCCGTCCCCGAGACCGTGCAGGTGCAGAGCCTGCTCGCCACCGTCGGCGCGCAGGCGAAGTTCGATAGTTTTTCGCTGATCTGCGAGGCGGCGACGCTGCGCCAGCAGTATTTCGTCGAATATGCCGGCGAGCACAGCGAGATCGGCCTGCGCGGCGTCAACCTGCTCGGCGGCCAGGAGCATTCCGACGTTACGCTGGTGATGGACCATGCCGTGCCCCATGGCGTCAGCCGCGAGATGTTTAAGAACATCATTGGCGGCGAGGCGACCGGCGTCTTCCAGGGCAAGGTGATCGTGCGCAAATACGCGCAGAAGACCGATGGCGGAATGAAGAGCAACACGCTGCTGCTCAACGACGGCGCGACCATGTTCAATAAGCCGGAGCTGGAAATCTTCGCCGACGACGTGGTCTGCGGGCATGGCGCGACGGTCGCCCAGATGGATGGCGAGCAGTTGTTTTACCTGATGGCGCGCGGCCTGCCGCGTCCGCAGGCCGAGGCGCTGGTGCTGCAGGCTTTTGCCGGCGAGGCGGTCGAGTTCGTGCAGGACGAGACCTTGCGCGGCATGGTGATGGAGCGGGTCGAGGCCTGGCTGGCGAAGCGCGAGGGGTCCTCGCTGGTGAGCGCGGTCTGATGCCCTACGTCAACCTCCAGATCACCAGAGGCGCGACGCGGGCGCAGAAGGCCGAGATCGTCAGGGAGTTCACGGCCACGCTGGTGCGCGTCCTCGGCAAGAACCCGCAGAACACCCATATCGTGATCCAGGAGATCGAGCGTGAGGATTGGGGCCATGGCGGGCAACTCGTTGCGGACCGCACCCCGCCCTCGCCGGAAAAGGCTTGAGACGCATGGACGCGATGAGCAGGCCCTTCGATGTCGAGACGATCCGCCGGGATTTCACCATCCTCGGGCGAGAAGTTTACGGCAAGCCTTTGGTTTATCTCGACAATGCGGCGTCAGCGCAGAAGCCCGAAGCCGTCATTGAGGCGATGAACCGGCTGATGCGCGAGGATTACGCCAACGTCCATCGCGGCCTGCACTACCTCGCCAACGCCTCGACCGAGGCCTATGAGGCGGCCCGCGAGAGCGCGCGGCGCTTCCTGAACGCGGCGCATCTCGAGGAGATCATCTTCACGCGCTCCTCGACGGGGGCACTCAACACGGTCGCCTCCTCGCTCGGCCGCCATCTGCACATCCAGGAAGGCGACGAGATCATCCTCTCCATCCTGGAGCACCATTCCAACATCGTGCCCTGGCATTACTGGCGCGAGCGTCATGGCGCGGTGATCAAATGGGCGCCCGTCGACGAAGACGGCAATTTCCTTGTCGACGCGTTCGAGAAGCTGATCACGCCGCGCACCAAGGTCGTGGCGCTGACGCATATGTCGAACGCGATCGGCACGATCCTGCCGATCGCCGAGATCGCCGCGATGCTGAAGGACTACGGCATTCCGCTTGTCGTCGACGGCAGCCAGGGTGCGGTGCATCTCCCGGTCGATGTGCAGGCACTGGGCTGCGACTTCTACTGCTTCACCGGCCACAAGACCTATGGGCCGACGGGCTCAGGCATCCTCTGGGGCAAAAAGGAATGGCTCGACAAGCTGCCGCCCTATGAGGGCGGCGGCGAAATGATCGTCACCGTCAGCGAGGACGCCGTCACCTATAACGACGCGCCGCATCGCTTCGAATCCGGCACGCCGGCGATCGTCGAGGCGGTGGGGCTGGGGGCCGCGCTCGACTACATGATGGCGCTTGGCCGTGAGAACATCGCCGCCCATGAGGCGGCCCTGCGCGACTACGCTATGCAGCGGCTCGGCGAAATGAACTCGATCCGTATCTTCGGCAAGGCGAAGGACAAGGGCGCGATCGTCGCCTTCGAGATGAAGGGCGCCCATGCCCATGACGTTGCGACCGTGATCGACCGCTCCGGCGTGGCTGTCAGGGCCGGCACCCATTGCGCCATGCCTCTGCTCGCCCGATATGGCGTGACATCGACCTGCCGCGCCTCCTTCGGGCTCTATAATACGCTCGAGGAAGTCGATAGACTGGTCGAAGCCCTGCGGAAGGCCGAGACGCTGTTCTCCTAGAACCGCGCCTGCCTGACCGAACCGGAAGCACGCGATGACCGACACAGCCGAAGACCTCAAGCCGAACGCCCCGACCATGGGGGCGAGCACCACGCTGCCGCCCGAGGAGATCGACCGTCTCACCGACGACATCATCGCCGCGCTGAAGACGGTCTACGATCCGGAGATCCCGTCCGACATCTACGAACTCGGCCTGATCTACCGGGTCGATATCGCCGACGACCGTCAGGTCGCGATCGACATGACCCTGACCGCGCCGGGCTGCCCCGTCGCCGGCGAGATGCCGGGCTGGGTCGAGAACGCGGTCTCCGCCGTGCCGGGCGTCTCCGGCGTTTCGGTCAACATGACGTTTGATCCGCCCTGGGACCAGTCGCGCATGTCCGACGAGGCGAGGGTCGCGCTCGATATGTGGTGAGCGGGCTCAGTCCTGCTCCTTGCGTGAACCGTTCCTGTCGCGGCCGTGGCCATTGCCGCTGGTCGCGTCGCCGTCTTTCGACAGCACGACCGGATTGGCGCTCATCAGCCCGCCGCGGTTGGGAGAGGTCGTCCCCTGGCGATACTGACCGGCGGCATCCTGCCTGATGCGCTCGGCCTTCGCGCTCGAATCTACGTCGAAAGGCGCGTGGGGGCCGGTTGCGTGGCTCGAATCGGGGCTTGGCCCCGGACGCTGCTGTGTCTGCTCTCCCGGCTGGCCGGGTCTGCGAGGTGTATCATGGTCGGGACAGTCCATTGGCTGGCGCTTGTGCTCCGTCATGACGGTCTCCTTGCTTGTCCTCATCCGATGGCAACCGGCTCGGCCGGCGATCGTTCCGCAGTCCGGGACGGCGTCGCCGGATAGACGCAGGTCGCGTCCTCGCGCAGTATCGTCTCATGCGCTTCACGAAATGGGACTATCTGGCGTTTCCGATCTTGGCAGCCCTCGCCATCGGCGTGTTCTACGGAGCGCTGCGCCTCGTCGGGTTTTTCGGGCTCGGCATCCTCGGCCTCGTGATCGGGTTCATCGCCGTCCGGATGGATCTGGAGCGCGACGGGGCTAGCAGCGACCCCAAGGTGCTCAAGGAGCAGTTCAAGACGCGCGACCGCATGTCCCGCGCCGAACGCGCCGATCTGCACGCCGCTCAACTGGCGCAGTTGAAGCCGCTCTTCGTCGCGCAGGTCGTGGCGGCGGGGCTCGTCATCCTCGGCTTCGGGTTTCACTTTTTGTTGTGACGGCCTGATCCCTCGCCACGCATAGTCGCTCTCGTCATCGGCGTTGATGGTTCTGCGGCCGCCAAGAGTGGCATTGCTTCCATCGGGCGCTCCACGCGCGCAAGAGCTCGCCCTGCACAAATTCACCGACGAGGCCGTCGACGTCTTCAAGACGGTCCGCTCCGGCGGCAACCAACTCGCCGTCTTCTCCGATGCGCGCGGATTGTCGGACGCCGAGATGCCGGGCTGGATCGAGAAGGCGGTCTCGGCGGTGCCGGGCGTTTCCGGCGTCTCGGTCAGGATGATCTTCGACCCGCCCTGGGACAAGTCGCACCTGTCGGACGAGGCGAGGGTCACGCTCGATATGTGCTAAGCGGCCGTCATCTCACGGCCTGCGATGTCGAGGATTCCGGCCTGGCGTTGCGCGCCTGCCGGCTCAGCGCAGTCCCGATCAAGCTGCGCCAGACCTTGTCCGGCAAGAGGTTGTAGAGAGCGACATAGGGGCCGGGCTTGGCCAGATACCGGAGGCGGTCCGAGCGGTCACACACGGCGCGCATCACGACCTCCGCGACTGCCGATGGGTCCGGCGAGCCGTCCACGAGGCTGCTGCTCATCGCCCGCGCGCCTCGCAGATGGTCGGTGTAAGCGGAATGGTCGGTCCATTCAGCCGAGCGGCTGGCGAAGTCGGTGCGGATGCCGCCAGGCTCGATCAGTTTCAGGCGGACGCCGAACGGCTTGAGTTCGAACCGGGCGGATTCGATGAGCCCTTCCACCGCGTGTTTCGAGGCAATGTAGAACGGCGAGATAGGCATTCCGATCAGACCGCCGATCGATGAGGTCGTGATGATGAGTCCGCTCCGCTGCTCGCGCATAAAGGGCAGCACGGCCTGCATCATGCGCGCCACGCCGACGACGTTGACGTCGAATTGTCGATGCATCTGGTCTTCGCTCGCACCCTCGACAGGGCCGTTGAGCCCATAACCGGCATTGTTGAACAGCACATCGATACGGCCGAAACGAGCAATCGTTTCGGCGACGCCGCGTCGGCACATGGCCGGATCGCTGACGTCGATGGCAGGGGTCGACACTGAGCCGAGGCGCGCCCAGTCATGAGCGCGGGATGGCGCGCGCATGGCGGCGGCGACGTTCCAGCCGCGTTCGGCGAAGAGCTTTGCTGTTGCCGCGCCGATGCCTGACGAGGCGCCCGTTATCAGAATGGTCTTGGTGTCGTGGGGCATGGATCTGTCTCCTTCCATGCCTGCATAACCAAATAATACGAGAAATGCAATATCCAATAAATGGATTATACAAGGAGCCGACTGGCAATCTTGCTCATGGCTGCGACGAAGCCCGGTCGCTCCGATGGTTCCAGCGCCTGAAGCATCAGGCGACACCAGGCCTCCTGTTCCTCTTCCGATTGTCGTCTCAGCGCTTGTCCCGCTTCGGTCAGGCTCAGGCTCAGTGAGCGCCGATCGACCTCCGGCCGTTGACGGACGACCAGGGCAGCCTTCACCAGACGATCGACGATGCTGCTGGCAGTTGTCGGTCCGACGCGCAGATGCTCCGCGAGATTGTTGAGCCTAGCCCCGTCATTTCTCCCGATGAAGAGAACGGCCGCAATCTCGGACGGCGGCATTCGCCGCGATGGCGTGGCTGCGCCTTCCTGTCCGGCGACCTTTGTAGCCGCCGTCATGATCTCGACCGCACGAGCGAGGCTGCTTAGCTGTTCGGGCGCTATTTCCATCAGTCGCACTTACAGGCTCCGAAGCGATTGGGGAACTCTCACTTGCGACGGAGCAAGGCCGCCTGATCGACCGCTGTGATCGATCGCATCTGCGAGTTTCATGATCGTGGCGCAGCGATCTCTGGCATGAGTCCGATCCTCGCCTCCCGCAGCGCCGGAGCCCGCCATGCGCAAATTCGCCTTCGAGACCGTCGACGTTTTCACGGAAACCCGCTTCGGCGGCAACCAGCTCGCCGTCTTCACCGATGCGCGCGGGCTGTCGGACGCCGAGATGCAGGCGCTCGCGGCCGAGATGAACTACTCCGAGACGACCTTCGTCCTGCCTCCGGACAATCCAGCCAACACCGCCCGCGTGCGCATCTTCACCCGGACCCACGAGATGCCCTTTGCGGGCCATCCCAATGTCGGCACCGCCTTCGTGCTGGCGCGCCACGGCCGGGACGAGAACGGGCTGCTGCGGTTCGAGGAGATCGCGGGGCTGGTCGAGGTCCGGGTCACCCATGCCGGCGAGGAGGTGGAGGCCGCCACCATCGTCGCGCCGCAGCCGCTCTCGAC
Source organism: Rhizobiales bacterium CCH3-A5 (assembly GCA_001556025.1). Taxonomy (GTDB): domain Bacteria; phylum Pseudomonadota; class Alphaproteobacteria; order Rhizobiales; family Beijerinckiaceae; genus Allobosea. Next base: position 12,943 of record LSIB01000154.1, on the reverse strand, counting down.
GAGCATCGAACTGCCGCCGGAGGCGATCGCCGCCTGCGTCGGGCTTGACGCGGCCGACATCGTGGTCACGAACCATGCGCCGCTGCGCGCCTCGGTCGGTGTCTTCTTCGTGCTGGCGGAAATCACACTGGAGGCTCTGGCCAGGGCGACGCCGGACCTGTCGCAGTTCCGCAGCCTGCGCGACGCGACGCCTGGACTGGAAGGGCGCTTCTCGCTGTTCCTCTACGCCAGGGACGGCGAGGCGATCCGGGCGCGTATGTTCGCGCCGATCAGCGGCACCTGGGAGGACCCGGCGACCGGCAGCGCCAGCGCCACAGTCGCCGCGCTGCTGCTGTCGCTGAGCGGGCAGGAGAGCGGGGCGTGGACGCTGACGCAAGGGGTCGAGATGGGGCGGCCGAGCCTGCTCAACCTCAAGGCCTGGCGGACGGCAGAGGGCGTCCGCGCGAGCGTCGGAGGGTCATGTGTGCCCGTGTTCCGGGGCGAGGCGCTGCTCTAGCGGTGCATCGAGCGGTCATTGCGAGCGAAGCGAAGCAATCCAGCGTTTGCGCGAGACCCCTGGATTGCCTCGCTTCGCTCGCAATGACGGAGGTTGTCAAAACCCCTCCGCATCCACCCCGAAACGCCTCGCCGCCGCAGCGATCTGCGACCACGTCTCGTCGTCGAGCGGGATTCCGTCGCGGGCGCGCTCGGTCCGCATGGCGCGCTCCTTGTCGCCGGGCGCGAGCACAGGGTTGGCCTCGTCCTGCGGCTTGGCCGCGCGTACAAAGGCGAGGTAGCTCTCGATGCGCTCCTTGCGCAGGTCCTCGCTCGGCTCCAGCCGGGCCGGATCGATCAGGATGCCGAAGAGCGAGTTGATGATCCAACTTTTCGCCGGCTTCTGGTCGATGCGGGCGGCGCCCATCAGCCCGGCCGAGAGCAGTTCTGCGATCAGCGCAAGGCCCGCGCCCTTGTGGTCGCCGAAGGGCAGCAGAGCGCCCAGCGCCTCGTTCTGGCCGACGCCATGCAGAAACACATGGCGCGGCTCGGTCGTCGGGTTGCCGTCGCCGTCGATGACGTAACCTTCCGGAACCGGCACGCCCTTGTTGAAGGCGACGCGGGCCTTGCCATGGGCCATGCGGCTGGTGGCGAAGTCGAGGATGATCGGCTCGCCGCCCGGCACCGGAATGCCGATCGCATGCGGATTGGTGCCGAAGCGCGCCTCCCTGGCCGCATAGGGCGCGACGATCGGCGGCCGGCCGGCGACATTGACCCAGAACAGCGAGATCAGCCCGGCTTGCGCCGCGATCTCCGCATAATGGCCGATGCGGCCGATATGGTGGGCGTCGAGCAGGTTCAGGATCGCGACGCCGCCGCTCTTCGCTATCGGGATGGCGCGTTCGACCGCGTTGCGCGCCACCGGTTGGCCGAGCGCGATATTGGCGCCGACAATCAGGAAGGGGGGGGCGTTCAGCCGGTCGGAGGGGCCTGAGTCCGGTTTCAGGTTGCCGTCGGCCAGCGACTGGAAATACAGCGGCAGCATGCCGACGCCATGGCTGTCATGGCCGCTGAGATTGGCCAGCACGAGATGGTCGGCGGTCTCTGCAGCCTCCGCTCCGCTCCAGCCGGCGGCGGTGACCATGGCGCGCACGAGGGCGCGCAGGGAGTCAGGCGTGTGTGTGCGGTAGGCGGTCATTGGGCGTCTTCGGCTGATGTCGGGGCGGCCAGAGTGCATGGCGTGCCGCGCCATGCAATGCCGCGAGGGCAGGGCCGGGCTGCATGGCGCGCCATCTCGACCTTTCGCTCACCAATCCTTATGTTCTGGTCAGCCATCTTGCTTCGCGAGGCCGGTTCTTCTTGGAAGAATTTGAACCTCGTTGGGGAGGGACAGACAGCATGTTCTCGATTCCGGGCCTCAAGGTCGTCTCGCTGACGGACGCCGCCGCCGCACGCATCCGCGAAATCATGGCGGATAGTTCGCGCGAAGCGAAATCTGGCGCGCCTGAAGCCGGGCCTGCGCTTGGCCTGCGCGTCGGCGTCAAGAAGGGCGGCTGCGCCGGAATGGAATACACTTTCGAGGTCGCCCGCGAGACCGCCAAGGGCGATGAGGTGGTGACCGAGAAGGGCGCGACCGTCATCGTCGACGCCAAGGCGGTGCTGTTCCTGCTCGGCACCGAGCTTGATTTCAGGACCGATCGCTTCTCCTCGACCTTCGTCTTCAACAATCCCAATCAGGTTTCGGCCTGCGGCTGCGGCGAATCGGTCGAGATCAGGCCGAGGCCCGAGCCGGTCGCCGCCGCGCACTGAGTCTGCTGCGATGGATGCCGAGGGCATCCGCGAACTGTTCGCCGACATCCTCCCGGTGAGGGTCCGCCGCATGTTCGGCGGCCACGGCGTCTATGACGGCGAGACCATGTTCGCGCTGGAGGCCGGCGGCGAGCTCTGGCTCAAGGCCGATGCGCAGAGCAGGCCGCGCTTCGAGGCGGCGGGCAGCGCGGCCTTCACCTATCAGAAGCACGGCAAGCCCTTCGCCATGAGCTATTGGCGGCTGCCCGACGAGGCGCTCGACGATGCCGATGCGCTGAGGGACTGGACGCGGCTTGCCGTCGATGCTGCGCGTCGCGGAGGCAAGCCCGCGACCGGGCTTGTCAGGCCACGCGCATCGAAGCGGAATCCAGCACGTCCTCGGTGACGGTGCGGTTGCGGCCGTCGCGCTTGGCCTGCATCAGCGCCTGGTCGGCGCGCTCGACGATGGAGCTTGCCGTGTCGCCGCGGCGATAGCCCGCCACGCCGAGCGAGATGGTGATGCGGCCGAGATTCTCGTTGGTCGAGCGCTTGACCAGTTCGCGCGTCAGCAGCGCCTGACGCACCGTCTCGGCCCCGAACTTGCCGGCAACGATATCGGATTCCGGCAGGATGATCGCGAACTCCTCGCCGCCGAAGCGCGTGATCGTGGCCTTGTCCTTGAACTTGTCCTTCATGGTCCGGGCGACGAGCCGCAGCACCTGATCGCCGGTCAGGTGGCCATGGGCATCGTTGAACTTCTTGAAGAAGTCGATGTCGGCCATCACCAGCGCGAAGGGCTCGCGCCGCAGCGTCGACTGGTCGATCGACTTCTGCAGCATCTCCTCGAAATGGCGGCGATTGGCGAGGCCGGTCAGCGGGTCGGTCAGCGCCTCGGCGCGGGTCGTCTCGAGCGCCTCGCGCAAATTTTTGATCTCGTTGGAGGAATCCCGGAGCTGCGTCTCGAGCTGCGTCTTGCGGGTGACCTCCTCTCGGGTGGAGAGCACCAGCGCCTCGACCCATTCGCGCAGCTTCTGGCGGTCGGCCGGTGGGGGCACGTCCTCGGACATGGCGCAGAGACGGCCATGGTAGCGCTCGCTGGAATCAAGCGTCTTGTCGACCAGCGCCATCAGCCCGTCGATCTCGCTCAGGACCTGCAGGCTGGTGCGCTCGGCCTGCTTGGCGAGGCGGTCCGTGCCGATGAAGCGCTCGTAGAGATTGTCGATGTCGGCGGCGCCGACCGTGCCGTCGCCGCCGGTCAGAATCGCATTCATCGCCATGGTGACGGCCGGCATCTCACCGCTGAGATGGGCGTACCAGACTTCGAAGGCGCGGGGATAACCCGGCGAGCCATGCAGGCGGATGGCGGTGACGACGCGGTCGGCGATGTCCTGCGACGGGACGTTGACCTGGGACGGGGGGTGGACCTGCGCGTTCTCGCTCATTGCCATCGACAGCCCGGGCATGAAGCCGGTTCATGGCTTTCGACCATGACAGCTTCGATTGAACATCGAAGCGGGACATCCTGTCCGTATCAACGGCGGCATGCGCCCGTCCTGCCGCCGGCCGGTCGAAGACCGGCGGGCCGCGAGATAGACGCTAGACGCAAGCGCGTTAAGATGAAGTTGACATGCCCAATGGGCAGGACGTTTCCGACCTCAGCCGGCCTTGATGGGACGCATCAGGAAGGCGGGCACATGGTCGCCCAACCCCTTCACCTTCGGGCCGTCATCATCATCGCGCCGGCGCGGCTCGGGCCTTCGCTCGGCGCGCGGGGACGGGACGGGGCTCTGGTTGCGCTCGGGCCGGGCCGCGCGCGGCGCAGGCGTGACGGCAGGCGCGGCAGGGGCCGCCGGCGCGGTCTCGCCGCGAATCTTGGTCTTGGTCGGTCCGTCGCCGGTGGCGCGGCGGCGCGGGGCGGCGTCCTCCTCCGCCGTGCGCTCGACCCTCGGCGCGGCGGCCGCCCCGAGCGCTCCTCGCGCGGCGCGCCGGGCGGCAGGGCGTCGACGCCGCCGCCCTCGAACGCGATCGGAACGCCGGTCAGCTTCTCGATGGCCGCGACGAGCTTTTCGTCATGGCGCGTCACGATGGTGAAGGATGCGCCCTCGCGACCGGCGCGGCCGGTGCGGCCGATACGGTGGACATAGTCCTCGGCATGGGTCGGCACATCGTAGTTGAAGACATGGCTGACGGCGGGGATGTCGAGCCCGCGTGCCGCGACGTCGCTCGCCACAAGGATCGGATTCTCGCCGGTGCGGAAGGATTCCAGCGCCGCCATACGGGCGTACTGGTCCATGTCGCCATGCAGCGCGACCGCCGGAAAGCCGTATTTCTGCAGCGATTTGTGCAGGGTGGCGACATCGCGCTTGCGGTTGCAGAACACGATCGCGTTCTGCAGGTCCTTGGCCTCGTTCAGCAGCTTGCGCAGCGTCTCGCGCTTCTCGAAATCCTGCCCGTTCGAGGCGATCAGCCGCTGCGTGATCGTCGCTGCCGCCGTCGCCGGGCGCGAGGCCTCGATGCGGATCGGGTTGTGCAGGAACTGTTCGCTGATGCGCGTGATCTCAGGCGGCATCGTCGCGGTGAAGAACAGGGTCTGCCGCGTGAAGGGGACGAGTTTGCAGACGCGCTCGATGTCGGGGATGAAGCCCATGTCGAGCATGCGGTCGGCCTCGTCGATGACCAGCAGCTCGACGCCCGTCAGCAGCAGCTTGCCGCGCTCGACATGGTCGAGCAGGCGGCCGGGCGTGGCGATCAGCACATCGACGCCGCGCGTGATCTTGGCGTCCTGGTCGCCGAAGGAGACGCCGCCGATCAGCAGTGCAACCGAGAGCTTCTGGTTGACGCCATAGCGGGTGAAATTCTCCTCGACCTGCGCCGCGAGCTCGCGCGTCGGCTCCAGGATCAGCGTGCGCGGCATCCTCGCCCTGGCGCGGCCGTTCTCGAGGATCGTCAGCATCGGCAGGGTGAAGGCGGCTGTCTTGCCCGTGCCCGTCTGGGCGATGCCGAGCACGTCGCGCCGGGCGAGAACGTGCGGAATGGCCTGGGCCTGGATGGGGGTGGGCGTGGTATAGCCTGCGGTCGTGACCGCGGTCAGAACTTTTTCGCTCAGGCCGAGTTCGGCAAAGGACATGCGTAGGGCGCTTCTTCAAGGGTCGGTGACGCGTGGCGGGATGACCTATCAACCGCGACGGTGGCGCGACTTCTCTTTCCAGCGCGCCTTCGGACCCCCGTGCAATGCAGAAAAAGTCCGGCTAAGTCAACAAACTAGGGCTTCAGAGAAGAGATGCACGCCATGTCAGAACCGCTTGTCCTCGTTCCGGGGCTGAATTGCAGCGCCGCTCTTTACGCGCCGCAATGGCCCGCTCTCGCCTCCGGGCGGCCGATCCTGGTGGCGGACCATGCGCGGGACGAGACGATGACCGACATCGCCCGACGGCTGCTGGCCGCCGCGCCGGAGCGTTTCGCGCTCTGTGGGCTGTCGATGGGCGGCTACATCGCCTTCGAGGTGATGCGACAGGCGCCTGAGCGCGTGACGCGGCTGGCATTGCTCGACACCTCGGCCAAAGGCGCGACGCCGGAGACCAACGCGGCCCGCGAGCAGATGATCGCGCTGGCGGAGAAGGGGGCTTTCGACAACGTCACGACGCTGCTCTGGCAGAAGCTGGTCGCGCCTTCGCGGCTGACTGATGAACCCTTGCGTCTTGCTGTCCGCGCCATGGCCGACGAGATCGGTCCCGCCGGCTTCGTGCGTCAGCAGAAGGCGATCATGTCCCGGCCGGATTCGAGGCCGGGGTTGGCTGCGATCACGGCGCCGACGCTTGTGCTGGTCGGCGAGGAGGATGCTCTGACCCCGCCGGCGGAAGCGCGCGAGATCGCAGACGGCATCGGAGCGAATGCGCGGCTGGTCGTGCTGCCGGGCTGCGGCCATCTCTCGACGCTGGAAGCGCCGGACGCCGCGACGCAGGCGCTGCTGGGCTGGCTCGGCTGACGGTTCAGCGCGGCACGACGCAGGGGTCAAGTCTGGTCTCGCCGGCGCGCTTGAGCACCGAGCCCGTCACCATCGGATCGACCGGACGCCCTTTCGAGGCGGCGTCGGCGACCTGAGTCAGGCGCTCCTTGTCGAGTTTCTCGGTCTGGTGGGAAACAAAATTCGCCGCGATGACGGAGAGGAAGGCGATCGCCGCGCCGGCCTTGGCGACGTCTGCGACCATCGTGCCGCGCTCGTTCTTCCAGAACAGTTCGATCAGCCGCATCGGGCGCTCCGCGATCTACCCGGCGCTATCGCGCGCCGCTGCGGAGATCATGCCGGTAAAGCTGTAAAAGGATGGTTAGCGAAGCGTTGCCGGGACCATCATCGCGTCCCCAATTAGGACAGCCCCTCTACGCTGACCAGGCGCGCCGAGCTGCAAGCGTCCCGAATGCTTTTCAAACCCTGGTAGGTTGGGCCGTTGTAGAAGTCTTCCCAAGCCTGAACCGTGGGGAACTGGAGCAGCACGATCCGACGCGGATGCCAGTCGCCTTCATAGACCTTGTGAGCTCCGCCCCGCGCCAGATAGACCGCGCCGGCTTGTTCGAGTGCGGGCTTCACGCCGGCCATGAACTCCTGATAGTGCGCGGCGTCATCGATCTGGACGTCGAAGATCACATAAGCCGGCATTGCTGGTCCCCCTGTTGCCTTTGACCGAGCGTCGGCTCGACGTCACGCCCTCACAAATCCACCAGCTCGCCCGCGAATGCCGCACGCTCCTGGATGAAGACGAAGCGCGCCTCGGGCTTGTTGCCCATCAGCCGCTCGACCACATCGGAGGCCTCGTCGCGGGCCTCGTGCTCGACCATGACCTTGAGCAGGATGCGCTTGGCCGGGTCCATGGTGGTTTCCTTGAGCTGCGCCGGCATCATCTCGCCCAGCCCCTTGAAGCGCGAAATCTCCGGCTTCTTGCCCTTGAACACCGAGGCGATCAGCTCGTCCTTATGCGCATCGTTGCGGGCATAGACCGATTTGCCGCCCGCCTGGAGTCGGTAAAGCGGCGGAACCGCCAGGTAAAGATGGCCCTTCTCGATCAGCCGCGGCATCTGCCGCCAGAAGAAGGTCACCAGGAGCGAGGCGATATGCGCGCCGTCGACATCGGCGTCGGTCATCACGATGACCTTCTCATAGCGCAAATCGTCCTCGCGGAACTGGCTGCCGATGCCGCAGCCCAAAGCCAGGATCAGGTCGGCGAGCTGCTGGTTCTGGTTGAGCTTGTCGCGGGTCGCGTTGGCGACGTTGAGGATTTTTCCGCGCAGCGGCAGGATCGCCTGTGTTGCGCGGTTGCGCGCCTGCTTGGCCGAGCCGCCGGCCGAGTCGCCCTCGACGATGAAGAGCTCGGAGCCCGCCGCGCCCGCATTGCTGCAATCGGCGAGCTTGCCCGGCAAACGCAGCTTCTTCGTCGCTGTTTTCCGCGAGACCTCCTTTTCGAGGCGGCGGCGCAGGCGCTCGTCGGCCCGGTCGACCGACCAGTCGAGCAGCTTCAGCGCCTGCTGCGGGGCTGCCGCGAGCCAATGGTCGAAGGCGTCGCGCACCGCATTCTCGACGATGCGGGAGGCCTCCAGCGTCGCGAGCTTGTCCTTGGTCTGGCCCTGGAATTCCGGCTCGCGGATGAACACCGAGAGCATGGCGGCGCAGGTCGCCATCACGTCGTCGGAGGTCACCTGCGCCATGCGCTTCGACTGGCCGATGCGCTCGGCATGGTCGCGCAGGCCCCGCAGCAGCGCGATGCGCAGGCCCTGCTCATGCGTGCCGCCCTCGGGCGTCGGGATCGTGTTGCAATAGGACGAGGCGAACCCGTCCTCGCCGGTGGCGAGCCAGGCGATCGCCCATTCCAGCGAGCCATGGCTGCCGGGCTTGGTGATCTTGCCCGAAAAAATCGGCTCGGCGACGAGGTCCTTGCCCTCGATCTCGCGGGCGAGATAGTCGCGCAAGCCGCCCGGAAACTTGAAGACGGCTTCCGCCGCGACGTCGCCCTCGGCCTTCAGCAGCGAGGGCGCGCAATGCCAGCGGATTTCGACGCCGCCGAAGAGATAGGCTTTCGACCGCGCCATGCGGAACAGGCGGGCGGGGACGAAATGCGCGCCCTCGCCGAAAATCTGCGCGTCGGGATGGAAGCGCACGCGGGTGCCGCGCCGGTTGGCGACACGCCCGACCGTCTCCAGAGGACCCTGCGGATGGCCCCGGGAGAAGGTCTGGCGATAGAGCGTCTGGCCGCGTGCGACCTCGACTTCGAGCGTGTCGGAGAGCGCATTGACCACCGAGACGCCGACGCCGTGCAGGCCGCCGGAGGTCTCATAGGCCTTGGAATCGAATTTTCCGCCGGCATGCAGCGTCGTCATGATAACTTCGAGCGCCGACTTGCCCGGGAACTTCGGATGGGGATCGACCGGGATGCCGCGTCCGTTGTCGGTCACGGCGATCGAGCCGTCCTCCAGCACCTCGACCTCGATGAAGGTGGCGTGGCCGGCGACTGCCTCATCCATGGCGTTGTCGATCACCTCGGCGAAGAGGTGATGCAGCGCGCGCTCGTCCGTGCCGCCGATATACATGCCCGGCCGGCGGCGCACCGGCTCCAGCCCCTCCAGCACCTCGATCGCCGAGGCGTCGTAACCCTGCTCGGAGAGCGTTCCGTTGCGCGCATGCGCGGCGGCGGGCGCAGGCTTGCCGCCCGCGGTCGGCGCGACGCTGCGCAGCGGCTTCGGCGGAGGGCCGGCCGGTGGCTCGGCGCCAGCACCGAAAAGATCGCCGTCTCCCGCCATGTCCGCCGTCGGTCTCCCTGATTCGCGCGAGCCCCAGACTAGCGCAGGCGCGCTGTTCCCGCTCTGTTTGCATCGCCGCAGGCCATGCCAGCCCGCAGATTGGTGATGTCGCCGGCGCTGGCCTGCGTCAAGCGGCTCGCCATGGCGCGACGGAAATGCTACGCGGCCCGTCAACAGGGAATTCTTTGGCGGGCCATGTCCGATATTTTTCGTGAGATCGATGAAGAGGTGCGTCGCGACAAGGCGGCTGCCTTCTGGAAGAAATACGGCAATGTGCTGATCGGGCTCGCCGTGCTGGCCGTTCTGGCCGTGGCCGGCTGGCAATACTGGCTGCAGCGCGAAAACGCCGCCTCGCAGGCCGTCGGCGCGCGGCTGGAAGCGGCGCTGAAATCCTCCCGCGACAATAATGGCGACGAGGCCGAGACGATCCTGAGGGAGCTCGCCGCCAACGCGCCGGCCGGCTACCGCCAGATCGCCCGCTTCAGGCTCGCGGCCGAAACGGCTAAGCGCGATCCGGCCGCCGGGGCCGCCGCTTTCGACGCGCTCGCCAATGACGGCTCGCTGGCGCAAATCGACCGTGACGTGGCGCGGTTGCGCGCCGGCATGCTGCGCATCGACCTCATCCCCTATGCCGAACTGCGCACGGCGCTGGAGCCGCTGGCGACCCCGCAGGGCCCCCTGCGGCATTCGGCCCGCGAGTTCCTCGGCATCGCCGCGCTCAAGGCCAATCTGTTCGAGGACGCCGGCCGCTGGTTCGACGCGATCGTGACCGACCCGGCTTCGCCGCGCGTGATGCGCCAGCGCGTCGATCTGTACCTGACGCTGGTGCGCGGCGGCCCGGTCGAGACGAAGAACTGACGCCTGTCATTCCGGGACTTCGCTCCCGTCATTGCGAGCGTAAGCGAAGCAATCCAGCGTCTCGCTCTGTCCCCTCCTGGATTGCTTCGCTTCGCTCGCAATGACGGGTTAAGCTTGCTCAGGCGTCTGCAACTGCTTTCCATCGACGCTGTCGAGATCGAACCACCATGACCGCCACCGTCGCCATCATCGGCCGCCCCAATGTCGGCAAGTCGACCCTGTTCAACCGGCTCGTCGGCAAGAAGCTCGCGCTGGTGGACGATCTGCCGGGCGTCACCCGCGACCGCCGCGAGGGCGAGGCCGCGCTCGGCCATCTGCGCTTCACCATCATCGACACGGCTGGCCTCGAAGAAGCCGATCCCGGCTCGCTCGCCGGCCGGATGCGTGCCCAGACCGAGACCGCGATTGCCCAGGCCGACGTGATCCTGTTCATGATCGACGCAAGGCTCGGCCTCACCCCGATGGACCAGCCTTTCGCCGATCTCGTGCGCAAATCCGGCAAGCCGGTGATCCTGCTCGCCAACAAGGCGGAAGGGAAGAAAGGGCTCGACGGCATCTTCGAATCCTACGCGCTGGGGCTGGGCGACCCCGTGCCGTTCTCGGCCGAGCATGGCGAGGGCACGTCTGACCTGCTGGAGGCGCTGGCGCCCTTCGTCGATGTCGAGCCGGAGGAGGACGAGCCCTTCGATCCGAGCTACGGCGACAAGCGCTGGATCGACGCGCCGGCCGCCATCAGCGACGAGGAGGAGGCGTATGACGACCCGAGCAAGCCCCTGCGCGTCACCATCATCGGGCGGCCGAACGCCGGAAAATCGACACTGGTCAACCGCATGATCGGCGAGGAGCGGCTTTTGACCGGCCCCGAGGCCGGCATCACCCGCGACACCATCTCGGTCGACTGGGAGTGGCGCGGCCGGCCGGTGAAGCTCTTCGACACGGCCGGCATGCGCAAGCGCGCCCGCATCGAGGAGAAGCTGGAGAAGATGTCGGTGCAGGATGCGCTGCGCGCCATCCGTTTCGCCGAGGTCGTGGTCGTGCTGCTCGATGCGACGATCCCCTTCGAGAAGCAGGATCTGACGCTGGTCGACCTGACCGAGCGCGAGGGGCGCACGGTCGTGATCGGCCTCAACAAATGGGACCTCGTCGCCGACAAGAACGGTCTGCTCGCCGAGCTGAAAGAGAAGGCGACTCATCTGCTCGCACAGGTGCGCGGCGTGCCGATCATCCCGCTCTCCGGGTTGGCCGGCGAGGGCATCGACCGGCTGATGCAGGGCGTCTTCTCCGCCTATGAGGTCTGGAACCGGCGCGTCTCGACGGCCCGCATCAACCGCTGGCTTGAGGGCGTGCTCTCGGCCCATCCGCCTCCGGCCGTCGCCGGGCGGCGCATCAAGATCCGCTACATGACGCAGGCCAAGGCGCGGCCGCCGACCTTCGCGCTGTTCGGCAACCAGCTCGACCATCTGCCGGTGTCCTACACGCGCTACCTCGTCAACAATCTGCGCGAGGCCTTCGAACTGCCGGGCACGCCGATCCGGCTGCATACGCGCGGCGGCGGCAACCCCTACGACAAGAACAAGCGGGCCGGATGAAAGTCGCCGTCGTCGGAGCCGGCATCGCCGGCCTCTCCACCGCCTGGGCCCTGAACAAGGCCGGGCATGGCGTCACGCTGGTCGAGCAGGCGGCCGCGATCCCCAACCCCTATGCGGCGTCCGGCGACCAGCACCGCATCATCCGCCGCGCCTATGCCGGCGCGGACGGCTATGCCCGCACCATCACCGAGGCCTTTGCCGCCTGGGACGAACTCTGGGCCGATCTGGGCCAGGTCCATTACACGCCCTGCGGCGTGATGGGCATCTCCCAGGTCGCCGGCGACGAAGGCGAGGAGTATCGCGACGGGCTCGACCGGATGGGCTCGCCCTACGAGCTGTTCGAGCCGGCCGAGGCCGCGCGGCGCTACCCCTTCCTCGACCCCGCGACCTTCCGCTACGCCTATCTGAGCGGCGAGGGCGGGGCGCTGTTCCCGGCCCGCATCGCGGCCGGGATGGTCAAGCTGCTGCGCGAGCGCGGCGTGGCGCTCCGCGAGGGCGCGGCCGTGACCTCGGTCGATCCCGACAGCGGCGCGCTGAGCTTCGCCGATGGCGGGCGGCTCACCTTCGACCGCATCGTCGTCACGGCCGGGGCCTGGACGCTGCGGCTGCTGCCGGAGCTCGCCGACGCGCTGAAGCCCTACCGCACGGGCGTCGTCTATCTCGATCCGCCCGACGACCTGAAGCCGGCCTGGGCGGCCGCGCCCTGCATCGTCGATGTCGGCGGCACGGTCGACGGCTATGTCCTGCCGGCCGTGGACGGCACCGATCTCAAGCTCGGCGCAGGCGTCCACAAGGTGCCGATGGCGCCCGATCTCGACCGCGAGCCGCGCCCCGGCGAGGGCGAGATCATCCGCGACTACTTTGCGCCGCCCTTCGCGCGGATCGCCGAATACGGCGTCAAGCGCGTCGCGAGCTGCGCCTACACCTTCACCGCCGACCACAAGTTCCTGTCGCGGCGGATCGGCCGGGTGCTGGCCGTCTCGGCCTGCTCGGGCCATGGCTACAAGTTCGGCGCGGCGGTCGGCCGTCGCGTCGCCGGGGCGGTCGACAGCGGCGACGATGCCGGCCTGCTGGCCTGGCTCAGGGCGGAGTAGGGGGCGGCCCTCAGATCTCCGGCAGCGCCATTTCGGCGGCGACCCGCGCCTGCGCTTTGTCCATCGCCTCGTCGGGCGAGAGGCCGGCGAGGCGGTTCTCGATCGCATAGCGGAACATCCGCTTCTCCTCGTCGGGCATGCCCTGGAAGAGGGCGCGCGTGCAGTCGCCATCGGGGCTCTGGCAGCGCCGGGGGCGGCGGCAGCGCGGATCGCCGCACAGGCGCCAGAGCTCCATTTTGTCGCTCATGCCGCGCATCAGAACCGGCCGCAGCGCCTGGATGCGATGGAACTCTGCGATGTGCTCGGGGGAGAAGGAAGATTTTTCGGGGCGAGGCATGGCGGGCTCCTTTGGGG
>LSIB01000153.1 GCA_001556025.1 Rhizobiales bacterium CCH3-A5 | reverse complement strand
GCCCTGCGCCGCCTCGACGGTCGCGACGATCTGCGCGAGCAAAGTGTCGGCCCCGACCTTGCGAGCGGTGAAGCGGAACGAGCCCGTGCCGTTGACCGTCCCGCCGGTGACGGCAGAGCCAGCCTGCTTGCGGGCCGGGATCGGCTCGCCGGTGATCATCGCCTCGTCGACATAAGACGATCCGGAGACGACCTCGCCATCGACGGGGATGCGTTCGCCCGGCCGCACGATGACGACGTCGCCGACGATCACCGTCTCGATAGCCACGTCGGCCTCGCTGCCGTCGCGCAGCACGCGCGCTGTCTTGGCCTGGAGCGACATCAGCCTGCGGATCGCCTCGCTCGTCGAACCCTTGGCGCGCGCCTCGATCCAGCGCCCGATCAGGATCAGGGTCACGATCACCGCGCT
>LSIB01000152.1 GCA_001556025.1 Rhizobiales bacterium CCH3-A5 | reverse complement strand
TGCCCCGCCGCTCGATCATGGTGAAGAGGAGATCGGCATAGGTGTCGCCCTGGGGCGCGTGCAGCACGTAATGCACGTCGGTCATCGCGGTGGCGACGCGCATCGCGCCGACATGCGGGGGGCCTTCATAGGTCCAGACTGTGAGATGCATCGCTACACCTCCAGCGCCGCGCGGCGATTCAGCGGCCGCGCGAACAGCTCGGCGAGATCGCCCGCCTGTTCGAAGCCCTGAATCGGCGTGAAGACGAGCTCGATCGCCCATTTCGTCGTCAGCCCGCGATCCTCGAGCGGGTTGGCGAGGCCGAGGCCGCAGACCGTGATGTCGGGCGCGGCGGCGAGGCACCGGTCGAGCTGGCGATCGACGTCCTGACCCTCGCTGAGTTGCGTACCCGCCGGCAGGAGCGCCAGATCAGCGGCAAGATGGTCCTTGTGGAGATAGGGCGTGCCGACCTCGACCAGCTCCATGCCGAGCTCGCGGTTGAGGAAGCGCGCGATCGGGATCTCGAGCTGGCTGTCGGGAAAGAAGAAGATGCGCCGGCCCGCGAGCGCGGCGCGCGAATGCTCCAGCGCCCGGTTCGCCCGCTCGCGCGGGGCGGCGATGGCGGCCTCGAAGATTTCGTCGGAGACGCCGAAGGCGTCGGCCGCGGCCCAGAGCCAGCCTGTCGTGCCTTCCGCGCCGAGCGGGAACGGAGCCGCCAGCCGCTTCGCGCCGCGGTTGTCCAGCGCACGTGCCGTCTCGCCGAGGAAGGGCTGGACGAGGAGATAATCGGTGTTCGGCCCGACCGCCGGCATGTCGCCGGCCCGGCGCGCCGGCAGGAAGGCAACGCGCACAATCCCCATCGCCTTGAACAGGCGGCGAAACTGATCCTCGACCGCGTCGGCAAGCACACCGACAACGAGCAGGGTTTTTTCTGCGCCGGCAGGCTCCGCCGGCAGCGTCGGCACGAGCGCAGTCAGGCATGCGTCCTCGCCTTGCGTGAAGGTCGTCTCGATGCCGCTGCCGGAATAGTTCAGCACGCGGACCTGCGGGGCGAAGCGCTGGCCGAGCCTGAGGGCTGCGCGCGACAGGTCGAGCTTGATGACTTCGGAGGGGCAGGAGCCGACCAGGAAGAGCAGCTTAATGTCGGGCCGGCGCTCAAGCAGGCGTGTGACCACGGCGTCGAGCTCGGCATTGGCGTCGGCCAGCCCCGCCAGATCCTTCTCCTCGATGATCGCGGTGGCGAAGCGCGGCTCGGCGAAGATCATCACGCCGGCGGCCGATTGCATCAGATGGGCGCAGGTGCGTGAGCCGACGATCAGGAAGAAGGCGTCCTGGATCTTGCGATGCAGCCACATGATGCCGGTGAGGCCGCAGAAGACCTCACGCTGGCCGCGCTCACGCAGCACCGGCGGCGCGTCGCAGCCCCGTGCGGGGACGGCCCGGGCGAGCAGCGGCGCGTTCATGACGCCAGCTCCATCTTTTGGGACGGGCGCGACGAGGAGGCCGCGGCCTCCAGCCGGGCGGCGCGCAGCTTCAGCAGGAACTGGCCGGCGTTGACGACGTAGACGGCATAGGCCGCCAGCGCGATCAGCATCTGCTCGCGCGGCCCGAGAACCCCGGTCAGGATGGCGTAGAGATAATACGTATGGAGCGCGATCACTACGAAGGAGACCACGTCCTCCCAGAAGAATGCCGGCGCGAAGAGATACTGGCCGAAGACGTCGCGCTCCCAAAGCGCGCCCGTGACCATGATCGTGTAGAGCACCAGCGTCTTGACGACGATCGAGAGCGTCGCGGCCTCATAGCCGGCACCTGTGCCGAGATAGCGCAGCACCAGCGCCAGGCTGACGAGGAAGACCAGAAACTGCAGCGGAGCGAGGATGCCCTGCACCAGTGTCCAGTGCGACGCATCGCGACGCCGGCGTTGTTCCGCCGTATAGAGCGCCTGTCCGCTGGGCTGCGCAGTCCGAACTGGCATCGGACGTCTCCGGTCCGCCACGCCGCCGCAGGAAGCGGCAGCGCTTGTCAGGTCGAGATTGGCGCGGCCCCACCTATGTGTCAACTCTGATTGACACTCTTTTTCCAGCGGATGTCATAAAGACTAGACACTCATCCGAATCGGAGTAGGCTCTCGATCCTGCGCCGCCGATGCGGATGCGGTACGATACGCCCGATTTCGGGCGGCGCCTTCGTCTGGCCTGAGCCGACCGTCTTTTCATGGAAATGATCCGAGGACCGACAGGCAAGCGCCTGATCTCCGGCTAAAAAACACGAACCTCATGATTGCCGAGGGGGCTTTGGCATGCTTCACTCCCCTGCACTAGGTCGAGAGGAACAGCCTTCCGGTTCGTCGGTCGCTATCCCGCAGCCGTCGCATGACAGGGCCGTCAGAGCCCCTGCGCTGGAAGGTCGCCCGCCCAGGGGAGGTGACCTTATGCCGGATTCAGGACGTGGGATCTTCGCGGAGCGGAGACTGTCGCAAGACGAGGCAGGCGGGTTCCAGGGGCTGAACGGACCGCTCTGGTGCCCGAGCGAAGATGTGGCGCCGCCGCCCGAGCTGCGAGACGATCTTGCGCGCACCATCGAGACCGAGATCATCCCTCGGCTGATGCTGGCGCACCGCACCACCGTTGCCGCGCGGCCCGCGCCAAAGACGCCCGACCTGACGCCGATCATTGTGACGGACGCGGATATCGCTCGCTTCGCCGAGATGATCGTGCATCGGCCGGTCGCCGCTGCCCGCGCGCATCTCGACGCCCTGCGCGCCGGCGGCATGTCGGCGGAGGCTGTTATCACCGAGGTGCTCTCGGCGACGGCGCGCCATCTCGGCGTGATGTGGGAGCAGGATCGCTGCACCTTCGTCGATGTGACGCTGGGCCTGTCGCGGCTGCAGCAGCTGCTGCGGATCTACGGGCCGGATTTCGAGGCCGAGCCAGCGCTGCAAGGCAGCGGACGCAGGCTCCTTCTCGCGGTCGTGCCGGGCGAGCAGCACACATTCGGGCTCGCCATCGTGGAGGAGTTCTTTCGTCGCGCCGGCTGGCATGTCCAGTCGGAGTTCCTGCCGTCGAAGGCGATCCTGCTCGAACAGGTCCGGACCGAATGGTTCGACGCGGTCGGGCTTTCGGCCAGCGGTGAGGTCGCTTCGGTCAGCGTCGGCGAGGTCGTCAAGGCCGTCCGCGAGAATGCGCTGAACCGGGGCGTCAGGATCATGCTCGGCGGAAACCTGTTCGCGGGCGAGCCGGAACTGGCCGCATCTCTCGGAGCCGATTTCGGCGCGCGCGACGCCGCCGAGGCCGTCGATCGCATCGAAGGATTGCTCGACGGAAAAAAGATTTCTTGTTGAAGAGCTTGCACAGCCTTATCTGCCTTTAGCCTTGCCAGAAGGCCGCCACAGTCAGGAACCGGGCCTGCGCCGCATGAACGTCTTCCAGCCACAGATGCCGACGCGCGGCTTTTCCGGTCAGTCCGGCTGGCTGGCCAGGCTTGCGCCCGATATCGCCGGCAGCCTGATCACCGCTGCGAGCGACATCGCCCTCGTCATCGATGCGGACGGCGTTATCCGCGACGTCTCGCTGGGAACCGACGAGTTGCGCCGCGAGGGTCACCTGTCCTGGATCGGCCAGCGCTGGGTCGATGTCGTCACGGTCGAGACGCGCGCCAAGGTCGTGGATCTGCTGGCTAATGCCGGCAACGAGACCGCCGTCCAGTTCCGCGAGATCAACCACCCCTCGATCACGGGCCCCGACGTGCCGGTGCGCTATTCGGCGATGCAGGTCGGCGAGGACGGCACCGTCGTCGCGCTCGGTCGCGACCTGCGCAACTATTCCAACCTGCAGCAGCGTCTCGTCGAGGCGCAGCAGGCGATGGAGCGCGAATATGCCCGGCTGCGGCTGGCGGAGACGCGCTACCGCATGCTGTTCCATCTCGCCTCCGAGCCGGTGGTGATCCTCGATGCGGCCAGTCACAGGATTGTCGAGGCCAATCCTGCCGCCCAGCGCGAACTCGCTCTGCCCAATGACCGGCTGCAGGCGGCGGCGCTTGCGTCCTGCCTCGCGCCCGAAAGCGCAGAGCCGCTGCAGCTCATGCTGCGCGCCGCTCAGGCGACAGGCAAGGCCGACGAGACCGAGATCGGCTTGACCGATAGCGGACGGCGCTTCCGCGCTTCGGCCTCGGCCTTCCGGCAGGACAACGCCGCCTATCTGCTCGTCCGGCTGACGCCGCTGCATGTCGAAGGCAGACAGGCGGGTGACAAGGTCGCCAGCCGCGTGCTGGGCGTGCTCGAGAAGTTCCCCGACGGGTTCGTCGTGATCGGCCCTGATTTCCGGGTGCTGGAGGCCAACCGCGCCTTTCTCGACCTGACCCAGCAGGCGACCAAGCAGCAGGCGCTCGGCCAGCCGCTCGAACGCTGGCTCGGGCGGCCCGGCATCGACCTGCCTCTGCTGATGGTGACGCTCACCGAGCACGGCGTCGTGCGCAATTTCTCCACGGTCATCCGCGGGGAATTCGGCAGCGTCGAGGAGGTCGAGCTCTCCGCTGTCCCGGCCCTGAACGGCGAAACGCCGTCCTACGGGTTCGTCATCCGCAGCCTCGGCGTCCGCACCGCGCTCGAAGGCCATCGCGGCCGCTCGTTGCCGCGTTCCGTGGAGCATCTCACCGAACTGGTCGGGCGCGTCTCGCTGAAGGATCTCGTGCGCGAGACCACCGACGTGATCGAGAAGCTCTGCATCGAGGCCGCGCTGGAGCTGAGCAAGGACAACCGCGCCTCGGCCGCCCAGATGCTCGGCCTCAGCCGGCAGAGCTTCTACGCCAAGCTGCGCCGCTACGGGCTGGGCGACCTCGACGACGATCCGGGCGAGTTGAACTGATCTCGCAATTGTAAGTCCAGCCTGACAATTTTGTGCGCCGAAGTGTCAATTTATGTTGACGCTTTTGGAGGGTGCGCCTAGCCTCTCAGGCCATGACGCGCCTCAGCATCCCAGCGCCGATCTCCAGCCGCCCGCAGCTTGCGGCCGTGCTCGAACTGCTGAAACCGATCACCTGGTTCGCCCCGATGTGGGCCTATGGCTGCGGCGTCGTCTCGTCGGGACAACCGCTCGCCTCGCATCTTCCCCAGATCGCGCTCGGTATCCTGCTGGCAGGCCCTCTCGTCTGCGGCACCAGCCAGGCGGCCAACGACTGGTATGACCGCCATGTCGATGCGATCAACGAGCCGAACCGGCCGATCCCGTCAGGCCGGATTCCCGGCCGCTGGGGCCTTTACATCGCCATGGCCTGGACCATGGTGTCGCTTGCAGTCGCCGCCCTGCTCGGCGTCGCGGTCTTCGTCGCGGCCTGCGTCGGACTGGCGCTGGCCTGGTTCTACAGCGCCCCGCCGCTGCGGCTGAAGCAGAATGGCTGGTTCGGCAACGCTGCCTGCGGGCTCTGCTATGAGAGCCTGCCCTGGTTCACGGGCGCGGCCGCGCTGATCGGCGGCGTGCCAGACGGTCGCACCATCGGGATCGCCCTGCTCTACGGCATCGGCGCGCATGGAATCATGACGCTGAACGACTTCAAATCGGTCGAGGGCGACCGGGTGATGAAGCTGAAATCGCTGCCGGTGCAGCTCGGCGTCGATGGCGCCGCAAAGCTCGCCTGCTGGGTCATGGCTCTGCCGCAGCTCGTCGTCATCGCGCTGCTCTGGTCATGGGACCAGCCGGTGCATGCGGCCATCGTCGCAGGCCTCCTCCTCGTCCAGCTCGGCTTGATGGCGCGGCTGCTGAAGGCCCCACGCGAGCGCGCCGCCTGGTACAACGCAACCGGCACGACGCTCTATGTGCTGGGCATGCTCGCCGCCGCCTTCGCGCTGCGGGCCCTCAGCCTCGGGAGCGTCTGATGCCGGCACCGCCAGCCATCAAACCGCCGCTGGGCTGGCTCGGGATCGTCAGGCTCGGCCTCGTTCAGACGGCGCTGGGGGCCATCGTCGTCCTGACGACATCGACGATCAACCGCGTCATGGTGGTCGAGCTCGCCCTGCCGGCGATCCTGCCCGGCCTGCTCGTCGCGCTGCACTACGCCGTGCAGGTGCTGCGGCCGCGCTGGGGCCATGGCTCGGATGTCGGCGGACGACTGACGCCCTGGATCCTCGGCGGCATGGCGGTGCTCGCGCTCGGCGGCTTCGGGGCGGCGCTCAGCGTCGCGCTGATGGCGAGCCTGTTCTGGCCGGGCGTCGCGCTGGCGGCGCTGTCCTTCCTGATGATCGGCATGGGGGTGGGCGCCAGCGGCACCTGCCTGCTCGTGCTGCTCTCGCGCCGCGTCGCTGACGAGCGCCGGCCGGCGGCCGCCACCGTGGTCTGGGTGATGATGATCGCCGGCTTCATCGTCACCGCCGCCACGGCGGGGCATTTCCTCGACCCGTTCTCGACGACGCGCCTTGTCGCGGTCACCGGGGCGGTCAGTGCGCTGGCCATGCTGGTGACGCTGCTTGCAGTCCATGGCGTCGAGGACCGCGCCGACGCCGTGAAGATTTCCCGACAGGTCGAGCCCGAAACCTCTTTCAAGATCGCGCTCGCCGAGGTCTGGACCGAACCGCAGGCCAGGCTCTTCGCCATCTTCGTCTTTGTCTCGATGATCGCCTACAGCGCGCAGGACCTGATTCTCGAGCCCTTCGCCGGCACGGTCTTCGGCTATACGCCCGGCGAGAGCACCAAGCTCGCCGGCGTGCAGAATGGCGGCGTACTCGCCGGCATGGTGCTGGTCGCGCTGGTCACGACCTTCGCCGGCGCGAAAGCCGGTTCGCTCCGGATCTGGGCGGTCGGTGGCTGCATCGCGTCCGCGGTCGCGCTCGCCGGCCTGTCGGTCTCGGCCTTCGTCGGCTCAGGGTTTCCGCTGCGCCCGGTGGTGTTCTGCCTCGGGGTCGCCAACGGCGCCTATGCGGTCGCCGCGATCGGCTCGATGATGCGCCTTGTCGGACAAGGCAAGCCCGGCCGGCAGGGCGTGCGGATGGGGCTGTGGGGTGCTGCCCAGGGCGTCGCCTTCGGGCTCGGCGGGCTGATCGGCGCTGGCGCGAGCGACATCGCGCGCGGGATCATGTCCTCGCCAGCTCTCGCCTATGCCGCCGTCTTCACGGCCGAGGCCGTGCTCTTCCTCGTTTCGGCGGGCCTCGCCGTCGCGGTCTCGCGACAGGCGGCGGCACGGGAACGTCCTGCCCCACGCGCGAGGCTCGACCTCAGTCCAACATCAGGATGACGCCGATGAACGCCATCTCTCAGCAAGACCTGATCTGGGACGTCGTCGTCGTCGGCGGCGGGCCATCGGGCGCGACCGCCGCGACCGATCTCGCCAGGGCCGGCCGCAAAGTCGCGATGATCGACCGGGCCGGGCGGATCAAGCCCTGCGGCGGCGCGATACCTCCCCGCGCGATCCGCGATTTCGCCATCCCGCCCTCGCAGATCGTCGCCCGCATCACCTCGGCTCGCATGGTCGCGCCCTCGCGTATCGGCGTCGATATGCCGATCGACGACGGCTATGTCGGCATGGTTGATCGCGAGCATTTCGACGAATGGCTGCGCGAGCGCGCGGCGCAGACCGGCGTGATCCGGATCACCGGCACCTTCGAGGAGTTCAGCCGCGACACCGACGGCATGGCCCGGCTGCATTACCGCGCCAAGGGGCAGGAGCAACTCTCCTCCCTACGCGCCCGCATGGTGATAGGCGCGGACGGCGCGATCTCCAATCTGGCGCGGGCGGCGATGCCGGGCTCCAAGCGCCCGCCCTTCGTCTTCGCCTATCACGAGATCGTGCGCGCCCCGGCGCAAGGCAACGCGCATTACGATTCGAGACGCTGCGACGTGATCTATCAGGGCCGCGTGTCGCCGGATTTCTACGGCTGGGTCTTTCCCCACGGCGAGACCGCCAGCATCGGGACGGGCAGCGCCCATAAGGGCTTCTCGCTGAAGGACGCCGTGGCCCGGCTGCGCAGCGACACGGGTCTCGAGGGCGCGGAGACGATCCGCCGCGAGGGCGCGCCGATTCCGATGAAGCCGCTGAAGAAATGGGACAATGGCCGCGACGTCATTCTGGCGGGCGACGCGGCCGGCGTCGTCGCGCCGGCCTCGGGCGAGGGCATCTACTACGCCATGCTGTGCGGCCGCCTCGCCGGCGAAGCTGTCGATAAGGTGCTCACCACGGGCGATGCGCGGGCCTTGGCCACGGCGCGCAAGCGCTTCATGGCCGATCATGGCCGGGTCTTCTGGGTGCTCGGGCTGCTGCAGTGGATCTGGTATCGCAACGACAAGCGCCGCGAGCAGTTCGTCGCGATTTGCAAGGATCCAGACGTGCAGAAGTTGACCTGGGACTCGTACATGAACAAGGCGCTGGTGCGCGGCAAATTCATGGCCCATGTCCGGGTCTTCTTCAATGATATAGGCCATCTGCTGGGCGTGGCGCGAACGTGAGGGCGCCGGTCAGCCGCGCGGGACGATGATCGCACCTGCGCTCGTGCTGCATGCGGTCGATCTCGCGATCGCCGTTCTCGTCGTCGAGGCCCTGGCGCTGTATGCGCTACGGGCGAGGCACGGCCTGCCGCGCCGCGATATCATGCTGATCGCGCTGGCGGGTCTTGGACTGCTGACGGCGTTGAGGGCCGCTCTCGCGGGCGGCCCCGGATTCGTCGTGCTGGCAGGCCTGACGCTAGGCGGCCTGGCGCATGGGCTCGATCTCGCCCTGCGCGTGCGCCGCGCTCGGAGCGGGGCTCAGAAGCGGTAGGTCACGCCGGTGTGCAGCACCAGCGGATCGAGCGTCACGGTCGCCTTGATCGGCGCCGGGCCGAGATTGCCGGCGGTCCTGGCCCGCAGATAGACCTTCTTGGCGTCGAAAAAGACGCCCCAGTTCTCGTTGAACATATAGTTGAAGCCGACCTGGGCCGCGACGCCGAGCGCGTGGTCGGTCTTCAGATCGGTGACGACGCCGTCCTGGTCCCTGAAGATGATCATCAGGCTGGGGCCGACGCCGACATAGGGCTGGAAATTGCCCATGCCGGTGAAATGATACTGCGCCGTCAGGGCGGTGGGGCCGCCGGCGACCTTGCCGAGCGTGCCGAGCCCGTTGATCGAGCCCTTGGCCTCGACCTTGACCAGCGGCGGGAAGCCGCCGGCAAAGCCGACCGCGAAATTGGGGGTGAAGAAATAGCCGGCCTCGATGGCGACGGTCAGCGAATCGGGAATGCGGATATCGGCCCCGGGTATCGGCGTTCCCGCCGCGCGCATCTTCGCGCCTTCGGAGTAGAGCAGCCCGGCCGGGCCAGCATGGATGTAGAAGCGCTTGAAGTCGAACGCCGCGGGCGGCAGCGGTTCGTAGCTCTTCCGGATGCCGAGATCGGCCGCATTCGCGCCGGCGATGCCGGCGATGCCGCACAGAAAACCTAGGATGGCCGATCGAAAGCTGATCATGTCGAACCCGAAGCATCGGAATCACGGTGATTCCTAGCCTTCAATTTCGCGCGTTAACCTTAGAGCCCGTCCCGAAAGGGTTGAGCGACTGGGGCACTCGTGATTCCAAGGGGT
>LSIB01000151.1 GCA_001556025.1 Rhizobiales bacterium CCH3-A5 | reverse complement strand
CGCCCTTTGCGACCGTCCTGGCGATCTCGTCGAGATGGGCCTGCATGGCGTGGGTGTCGGCGAAGGGCATGGCGAGCGCGGCGCCGACGCCGCGTGCCGGGCAGATCGCCCCGAACAGATAGGCGCTCTCGTAGCGTTGATCGGCAGGCTGGCGCGGCCTGGTCCCGCGCCTGGCCCATTGCCGGACCAGACCGTTCTTCTGGCCGCTGCGAGCCTCGTCCTTACATGACGGTTCTCCTGTCAACGGTGTGGCGCAATGTTGGCCTT
>LSIB01000150.1 GCA_001556025.1 Rhizobiales bacterium CCH3-A5 | reverse complement strand
ACGAAGCGCGCCAGCGTCATCAGCCCGAGCAGACAGGCGAGCAGGTTGCCGGCGATATGGAGCCAGGTGCGTGCCATGCCGATCGCGTCCATGGCGAGATGGACCCCGAAGAGCAGGGCGACCGTGACGAAGCCGGCAACGCCTGCGACTTTGGCGACGTAGTGGATCGCGGCGAGTGGCCCAAAGACGACGCTGCCGATCGCCCAAAGCGGATCGCGCCACGCGGCGCGCAACATGTTGGTGAAGGCGATACGGGCCAGCATCAGGCCCGCTCACCCGCAGCAGCCGAATCCGCCATAACCTGAGACGCAGCGACAGCGGCCTTCTCCCCGGCCGAGAGCTCGATCAGGTCGGGGAAGAGCGTCCTGTCGCCGTCGCGGGTCAGGAACCCCGGCAGCTCGCGCTTCAGCCATGCCCGCACACGGTCGACGAACTCGGCGTCTTTGCTGGTCTCAAGCCGCTGCAGGACGAGCGCGCCGAGCAGCACCTTGCGCCGCGTGTCGTTGGCGCGCTCCTGCCGACCGAGCGTGGCCTGCAGGGTTTTGCGTTGGGCATCGAGCTGGGCCAGCCGCTCCTCGATCGATCGTTTCGCCATAGGGGCGTCTCCGTCAGAGTGAGCGCCCGGTTCTAACGGCGCGAGCAGCACGAGCCAACCCCTCGCGCGAACATTGGAACAGTTCGAGCCACGCCAGCACGACCTGTTATGCCAATCTCATCGCGGATCGGCCTAGCACAAAGCGCGCCGCATGTGGACCACGGGAAGCGTCAGGAGCGTAGCGGATGACACTTTAAGTGCGCACTTACGAGTTGTTGCACAACTCAGTGGCTGATACCATGATCGCGAACTAGGGTTTCACGAATTGGCGATCTACCATCTCAGCATGAAGCCGATCAGCCGTGGTGCCGGCCGC
>LSIB01000015.1 GCA_001556025.1 Rhizobiales bacterium CCH3-A5 | reverse complement strand
GCGCGAGCTGGACGCCCGCAAAAACCTCGCCGAATTGACCGCTTCATGATTCACTCGGCTTGTCTTGATTTGGAGGCAGGTCGATGGAACAGCGGTCGTTGTTCGGGTTGTCGGAGCATCTTGAGAGGATGAGCCAGATCGGCGATCCGCTGGAGACGCTCGAAGCGACGATCGACTTTGAGTATTTCCGTGGCTGGCTCGTCGAGGGCCTTGGCTACGGCGATGGAGCCAAGGGCGGACGCCCGCCCTTCGATCCCGTGTCGATGTTCAAGGCGCTGATCCTTCAGGCGCAGCACAATCTCAGCGATGCGAAGATGGAGTTCATGATCCGGGACCGCCTGTCCTGGATGCGCTTCCTGCGCTTTGATCTTGGCGCTCCGACGCCCGACGAGAACACGATCCGCCATTTCCGCAACAGGCTGACCGAGACCGGTACGCTGCGGCGGGTGATGAAGGCCTTCGACTGGCAGCTTCAGAAGAAGGGCTACATCCCGATGTCGGGCCAGATCGTCGATGCCTCCCTCGTGCCGGCGCCCAAGCAGCGCAACACGGACGCGGAGAAGGAGG
>LSIB01000149.1 GCA_001556025.1 Rhizobiales bacterium CCH3-A5 | reverse complement strand
TTCGACGCCTGCGCTACTGTCCAGGAGCCGGCCCCGCCCGCCGGGCCTGATCGGCCGTGTCGTTGCAGAGCCAGCGGCCCGTGCCGCAGGTCTGGTCACCGGGGCCGCGAGCGTCGTCGGCGCGGCCGGCTCCTGGACAGTAGCGCAGGCGTCGAACCTGCTGCCGCGCTGGTAGGCTTCAGGCCAGCGCCTTCAGCGCGGCGCGGCCGGCATAGACGGCTTGCGCGCCCAGCTCCTCCTCGATGCGCAGCAGCTGGTTGTACTTCGCGGTCCGGTCGGAGCGGGCAAGCGAGCCGGTCTTGATCTGCCCGCAATTGGTCGCGACCGAGAGATCGGCGATGGTGTAGTCCTCGGTTTCGCCCGAGCGATGCGACATCACCGCGGTGTAGCCGGCGCGCTGCGCCATATCGACGGCGGCCAGCGTCTCGGTCAGCGTGCCGATCTGGTTGACCTTGACCAGGATCGAATTGCCCGTCTTTTCCTTGATGCCGCGCGACAGGCGGGTGACGTTGGTGACGAAGAGATCGTCGCCGACGAGCTGGCATTTGTCGCCGACGAGGTCTGTCAGCGCCTTCCAGCCAGCCCAGTCGTCCTCGGACATGCCGTCCTCGATCGAGACGATCGGATAGCCCGCGACCAGCTTGGCGAGGTACTTCGCCTGCGCCTTCGGATCGCGGGTTTTACGTTCGCCTTCATAGACATACGAACCGTCCTTGAAGAACTCGGTCGCGGCGCAGTCGAGCGCCAGCGCGATGTCCTCGCCCGGCCTGTAGCCGGCCGCCTCGATCGCCTGCATGACGAAGTCGAGGGCGGCTTCCGCCGATTTGATGTTGGGAGCGAAGCCGCCCTCGTCGCCGACATTGGTGTTGTGGCCGGCGTCGTGGAGTTTCTTCTTGAGGGTGTGGAAGATTTCCGAACCCATCCGCAGCCCCTCCGCGAAGGATGGCGCGCCGATCGGCATGATCATGAATTCCTGGAAGTCGATCGGGTTGTCGGCATGCGCGCCGCCATTGACAATGTTCATCATCGGCACGGGCAGCACGCGGGCCGAGGTCCCGCCGACATAGCGGTAGAGCGGCAGGCCCGAGGCTTCGGCAGCCGCCTTGGCCACGGCGAGCGAGACGCCGAGGATGGCGTTCGCGCCGAGCTTCGATTTGTTGGGCGTGCCGTCGAGCGCGATCATGGTCTCGTCGATCGCCGGCTGGTCCTCGGCGTCCATCGCGACCAGCGCCTCGGCGATCGCCACGTTGACGGCCTCGACCGCCTTGAGCACGCCCTTGCCGAGATAGCGCGACTTGTCGCCGTCGCGCAGCTCGACAGCCTCATGCGCGCCGGTCGAGGCTCCCGACGGCACGGCGGCGCGGCCCATCGAGCCGTCCTCAAGCACGACATCGACCTCGACGGTGGGGTTTCCCCGCGAATCGAGAATCTGGCGGCCGATGATGTCGATGATCGCGGTCATGGAAGGCTCCGGAGCGGACAGGGCTGAACTGATGGCGCGCTTCTAGCCAACGGATGCGCCAAGCGGAAGGGGCGGGTGGCGTTTGTGGGCGCTTGGCCATAAAAGGCCGCCTTCACGGAGCCCTCCGCCATGACCCTCGACGCCTCGACCCTGCAACTCGGCCACGCCACGGCCTTGCCGGCCTCGCCGGAAGACGCGCGGCTGGACCGCGTGCCCAATCCCCATGCCGGCACGCCTTATCTCGCGCGCTTCACCTGCCCTGAGTTCACCTCGATCTGCCCGGTCACCGGCCAGCCCGATTTCGGCATCCTGGTGATCGACTATCTGCCCGGCAGATGGCTGGTCGAGTCCAAGTCGCTAAAGCTCTATCTCGGCGCGTTCCGCAACCATGGCGCCTTCCATGAGGACTGCACGGTCGGCATCGGCAAAAAGCTGGTCGACCTGCTCGAGCCGGAATGGTTTCGCATCGGCGGCTACTGGTATCCGCGCGGCGGCATCCCGATCGACGTGTTCTGGCAGACGGGCGAGCCGCCGAAGGGCCTGTGGTTGCCCGATCAGGGCGTCGCGCCGTATCGCGGGCGCTGAGCCTTACGTCCGCGACCCTGCCAGCGGCAGGATGCGCGGCGTCACCACACCGAGCAGCCCGATCGCCAGCGCAAACAGCAGGATCGCGCCGGTCGTGCCCAGAACATGCAGCGCCAGCCCCATGATCACGGGGCCGATGGCGTGGCCGCAGAACAGGCAGCAGGCGAACAGCGCCACCGCAGAGCCGCGCGCACCCGGCGCAAGCTCGGTCGCCTGCGCCTGAAAGGTGCCGTGCATCAGGAAGAAGCCAAAGCCGTTGACCACAAAGAGCGGGATCGCGCTCCACCACGGCAGGAACGGCAGGGCGAAGAGGGCGTAGCCGGCCGCCATCAGAAGCCCGCCGCTCACCGTCATCCGTGAGGGACCGATGCGCTCGACCAGGATGCGCGTCAGCACGCCGTAGACGATGCCGCCCAGCCCCGTGCCGGCGATGACGAGGCCTGCGAGCGACGGCCCGATGCCCGCGCGCTCCTGCAGGATCGCGGCGACATAGGGCGGCATGCCGAAGATCAGGCTGCCCTCTGTGATGACGAGCCCGTAGAGCAGCTTGCTGCGCGGATTGGCGAAGATCGCGGCGTAGCGGGCGATCGCGCCGCGAAAGCTCAGCGGCGCGCGATCGGCGTTGGCGCGCGGCTTCAGCACGGCCAGCACCAGCACCGCCGCCACCGCCGAGATTGCGCCGGCGACGACGAAGACGCTGCGCCAGCCGAAATGCTCGGCGATCAGTCCCGAGCAGGCCGCGCCCGCCATCTGTCCCACGATCATGATGACGAGGAAGCGTCCAAGCAGCACCTGCCGCTCGGCCATCGGCGCACGGTCGCCGATCGCGGCCATGGCGACAGGAATGATGCCGCCGGCGACGATGCCGGTCGCGGCGCGGATCGCCGTCAGCATGTCGAAGCCCGCCGAAAAAGCGGCCGCGACCGAGAGCAGCGCCAAGAGCGATAGGCTCGCCGCGATCGTCCTGATCTTGCCGACCGAGTCGGCGATCGGCCCGAGAAAAGGCTGGCCGATCGCATAGGCGAAGGAGAAGGCGGTCGCCATCGCCGCCACCTGCGCGATCGAGCGGCCGAACTCGGCGGCGAGCGTCGGCACCAGCGGATCGACCAGCCGCATGGTGAAGGTCGAGGCGAAGCCGCAGGCGCCGAGCACCAGGATCAGCGGGCGCAGCGATTTGGGCGGTTGCGGCGTGGCTGGCGTTGCGGCCGTGGCGTCAGACATACGCCAGCGTATGCTGCGCTGCACGCTTGGCAAGGCGATCGAAGCCTTGCAGCTCTGCGATCAGCGCAGGGAAGTCGGCGAGAGGCACCATGTTGGGGCCGTCCGAGGGGGCGTTGTCGGGGTCGGGATGGGTCTCGATGAAGACGCCCGCCACGCCGACCGCGACCGCTGCGCGCGCCAGCACGGCGACGAATTCGCGCTGCCCGCCGGTCGACGAGCTCTTGCCGCCGGGCTGCTGGACCGAATGTGTCGCATCGAATATCACCGGCGCGCCGATTTCGGCCATGATCGGCAGCGCCCGCATGTCGGAGACCAGCGTGTTGTAGCCAAAGGACGCGCCTCGCTCGGTCAGCATCACGTTGGGGTTGCCGCTCTCCGTCACCTTGGCAGCGACATTGACCATGTCCCAGGGCGCGAGGAACTGGCCCTTCTTGACGTTGACGACGCGGCCGGTCTGCGCCGCTGCGACGAGCAGGTCGGTCTGGCGGCAGAGGAAGGCCGGGATCTGCAGCACGTCGACCACCTCGGCCACAGGCGCGCATTGGGCGGCGTCATGCACGTCGGTCAGGACCGGCATGCCGGTGCGCTCGCGGATCTCGGCGAAGACGGGCAGGGCGGCGGCCAGCCCCATGCCGCGCTGGCCCTTCGCGCTTGTCCGGTTGGCCTTGTCGAACGAAGCCTTGAAGACAATGCCGATGCCGAGTGTCTCCGCGGTCTCCCGCAGCGACAAGGCGATCTCCAGCGCATGGTCGCGGCTCTCCATCTGGCAGGGCCCGGCGATCAGCGCCAGCGGCAGGCCGTTGCCGAAGCGCACGGGGCTTGCGAGATCGGCGCCGATGGTGACGATGGCGTTGACGGTCATGGGCTCAGGGGTCCGCGGCTGGGAGGCGGCCGGGCTTAAGTCCGGGAGCGGGCCGGGGTCAAGCGCTGCGGTTCAGAAGCGGGCCGCCGGATTTCGCGCGATCCTGTCAAACGCACTGGGCAAGCGGCCAAGAGGTCTGTAAATTCCTCGCCGACGCATTATCTCGGTCGTTCGACCAGGGACCAGAGCTTGAGACGTTCAGCCTCCATATCAGACCGGATCGGACCCGACGAAGGCAGCATGGGCCGGCGGCCGTCTCGTCCGCCCACCGGCATGGCCGACCGCCCCAAGCGCCCCGGCGATGGCGGGGCGGTTGGGGCGGTCGGTACCGCCGTTCTGACCCGCACCCGGACCCGCAAGCCCAATCTGTACCGCGTCCTGCTTTTGAACGACGACTACACCCCGATGGAGTTCGTCGTTCACGTGCTGGAGCGTTTCTTCAACAAGGACCGCGCGGCGGCGACCGAGATCATGATGCATGTGCATCAGAACGGCGTCGGCGAATGCGGGGTGTTCACCTACGAGGTCGCAGAGACCAAGGTGACTCTCGTCATGGATCTTGCACGCAAGCACATGCATCCGCTCCAATGCGTGATGGAAAAGAAGTAGCGTTGCGGATCGGATTTCCAGATTCGGCCGCCTCGGCGGCCTCTCAATAGGAGCGCAATCAGTGCCGAGTTTCTCGCGCAGTCTCGAACAGGCGCTTCACCGGGCTCTCGCCCTCGCGAACGAACGCCACCACGAATATGCCACGCTGGAGCATCTGCTGCTGGCGCTTGTCGACGATCAGGACGCGGCCGCCGTGATGCGCGCCTGCAGCGTCGATCTCGACACGCTCAGGCGCAATCTCGTCGATTACATCGACGCGGAACTGACCAACCTCGTCACCGACGGGCGCGACGATTCCAAGCCGACAGCAGGCTTCCAGCGCGTGATCCAGCGCGCGGTGATCCATGTCCAGTCCTCGGGCCGCGAGGAGGTGACGGGCGCGAACGTGCTCGTGGCGATGTTCGCCGAGCGCGAGAGCCACGCCGCCTATTTCCTGCAGGAGCAGGACATGACCCGCTACGACGCGGTCAACTACATCAGCCACGGCATCGCCAAGCGCCCCGGCGCGGGCGAAACGCGGCCCGTGCGCGGCGTCGAGGAGGAGCCCGAGCAGGGCCGGGACCAACGCGCGGCGGATCAGGGCGGCGGCAACGACGCCGACAAGGACAAGAAGAAGAAGGAAAGCGCGCTCGACGCCTATTGCGTCAATCTCAACCGCAAGGCGCGCGACGGGCGCATCGACCCGCTGATCGGCCGCGAGGCCGAGGTCCAGCGCACCATCCAGATTCTCTGCCGGCGTCAGAAGAACAACCCGCTGCTGGTCGGCGATCCTGGCGTCGGCAAGACCGCCATTGCCGAGGGTCTGGCGCTGAAAATTATCCGGGGCGAGGTGCCCGAGGTGCTTGAAGACGCGACCGTCTTTTCGCTCGACATGGGCACGCTCCTGGCGGGCACGCGCTATCGCGGCGATTTCGAGGAACGCCTCAAGCAGGTGATGAAGGAGATCGAGGCCCACCCCAAGGCGATCATGTTCATCGACGAGATCCATACGGTGATTGGAGCCGGCGCGACCTCGGGCGGGGCGATGGACGCCTCGAACCTGCTCAAGCCCGCGCTCGCGTCAGGCTCGCTACGCTGCATTGGCTCGACCACCTACAAGGAATACCGCCAGTATTTCGAGAAGGACCGGGCGCTGGTCCGCCGTTTCCAGAAGATCGACGTCAACGAGCCCTCGATTCCCGATACGATCGAGATCCTGAAGGGGCTGAAGCCCTATTTCGAGGAGTTCCACAAGCTCCGCTACACCAACGACGCGATCAAGGCGGCCGTCGAGCTCTCGGCCCGCTATATCCATGACCGCAAGCTTCCCGACAAGGCGATCGACGTGATCGACGAGACCGGCGCCTCGCAGATGCTGCTCGTCGAGGCCAAGCGCAAGAAGACCATCGGCGTCAAGGAGATCGAGGCGGCGATCGCGACCATGGCGCGGATCCCGGCCAAGACCGTCTCCAAGGATGATGCCGAGGTCCTGCGCAATCTCGAGACCACGCTGAAGCGCACCGTCTACGGGCAGGAGAAGGCGATCGAGGCCCTGTCCTCTTCGATCAAGCTTGCCCGCGCGGGCTTACGCGACGGCGAGAAGCCGATCGGCTGCTATCTCTTTGCAGGCCCGACCGGCGTCGGCAAGACCGAGGTTGCCCGCCAGCTCGCCACCTCGCTGGGCGTCGAGCTGATCCGCTTCGACATGTCGGAATATATGGAGCGCCACACCGTCTCGCGGCTGATCGGCGCGCCTCCGGGCTATGTCGGCTTCGACCAGGGCGGCTTGCTGACCGACAAGGTCGACCAGCATCCCCATTCGGTGCTGCTGCTCGACGAGATCGAGAAGGCCCATCCCGACCTGTTCAACATCCTGCTGCAGGTGATGGACCACGGCAAACTGACCGACAACAACGGCAAACAGGTCGATTTCAGGAACACCATCCTGATCATGACCACCAATGCCGGCGCGGCCGACATGGCCCGCAACGCCTATGGCTTCACCCGCAGCAAGCGCGAGGGTGACGACACCGAAGCGATCAACAAGCTGTTCGCCCCGGAATTCCGCAACCGGCTCGATTCGGTCGTCTCCTTCGGCCATCTGCCCAAGGGGGTGGTGGCGCGCGTCGTCGACAAGTTCGTGCTCCAGCTCGAGGCCCAACTCGCCGACCGCAACGTCACGATCGAGCTCTCCGACGAAGCGCGCGAATGGCTGGTCGAGAACGGCTATGACGAGGCGATGGGCGCCAGGCCGATGTCGCGGCTGATCCAGCAGACCATAAAGACGCCGCTTGCCGACGAGGTGCTGTTCGGCCGCCTCAAGAATGGCGGCACGGTCAAGGTCGTCGTTGTCCAGTCCGAGACCGGCATCAAGGTTCTGGGGCTCGAATTCCCCGACGGGCCGGTCAAGCCGAAGCCCGAACGGGACGTCGCCGCCGCTGCCGCCAAGCGCAAGCCGAGGGCTAAGGCCGCCGACGACGCGAAGGCGACCAAAGCGCCGCCCAGGCGCGGTGCGTCCGGCGGCGGCGATGGAAAGCCGCCGGCCGGGCGCGGACCGTCCGAGCCGCCCAAGGCGCTGCGGTCGGTCCCCAAGGTCCCGTTGACGAAGGCCTGATCGACCGTGTGGTTCAAACGTAAAGCTCCGGCCCAGTGGGCTCAGGCGCCGGAGCCGGAAACGGCCGCTCCTGCGCCTGCGCGCAAGACGAGGCTGAGCTGGTTCGAGAAGCGTGACCGGCGCAGGCGGCGTCGCAAGCTTTTCGAGGAAATCCTCGGCTGGATCCTGGTGCCGGCGCTGGTCTATCTGGTCTATCTCGGCGTCAAGGCGGTCGGCGGCGTGCCCAAGGAGATCGTCGATTTCGGCAACGAGATCGTCGGCATCGTCCTGAAAGGCGGGCGCTGATCGCATTTTCGTTGCGAGCGCAGCGAAGGAATCCAGCGTTTTGCGCCGACCTCCGGATTGCTTCGCTGCTCTTGCGATGATGGCTGAGGCTTTGCATGGGCCGCAGGCCGGCCGCGCGGAATGTGCGCTCTGATTTTGCGAAAAGCCGGTCTAAGAACGGGTTGCGCCTCATCGGCGACAGCGAAAGCGCGTTATCCAGGCATGCAAACCGCTTCATGACCGTATCGCCCGATTGGGGCTGGCAGCGCGTGGCGCTGGCCGGCATGCGCGCCGCTCTGTCCTTCCCGGCTTGGATGGTCGGTTTTGGCCTGGTCGGCATCGGTTCGCTGGCGCGCGATGTCGGCTATCCGGTCGAGGTCGCGGTGCTCTCGACGATCCTGGTCTGGGCCGGACCTTCGCAGGTGATCTTCTTCGCATCGATCGCGGCGGGAGCGGCCTGGAGCGCCGTCGCGCTCGCGATCGCTTTCGCCTCGTTGCGCTTCCTGCCGATGACGGTCGCGATCCTGCCGCTGCTGCGCAAGCCGGGGCAGGGCCTCGGCACGCAGCTCATCCTCGCCCACTACGTCGCGGTGACCGGCTGGGCCGAGGGCCTGCGCCGCCTGCCAGCCATTCCGCCGCCGCAGCGTGTGGTCTATTTTATCGCCTTCTGCCAGACCTGCATGACGGTCAGCGCAATCGGCACCTTCGCCGGCTACTACCTTCTGGGCGCGCTGCCTGTCGCGCTGGCGGCTGGACTGCTCTGCCTGACGCCGATCTTCTTCCTGACCTCGCTGGTCGCCGGCAGCCGCGATCTGCGCGACGGGCTCGCCATCGCGCTCGGCCTCGCCTTCGCTCCCATTTCCGACCGTTTCATCGGCGGCGGCTTCGACCTGATCGTCTCGGGGCTCGTCGGCGGTACGATCGCCTTCGTGGTCGGCCGCAGGCGGGTTGCACGGCCATGACGCAGCCGATTCCCTGGCTGGACGGGCCGCTCTGGCCCTATCTCGCCTTGATCCTGTTCGCCTTCCTGCCGACTGAAATCTGGCGCTGGCTGGCGGTCGCGCTGTCGCGCCGCATCGACCCCGATTCAGCCGTCCTCGACTGGGTCAGGGCGGTCGCCACCGCGCTGCTCGCCGGCGTCGTCGCCAAGCTGATCATCGCGCCGCCCGGTGTGCTCGGGGTCGCGCCGCTCTGGCTGCGCGTGGGAGCGCTCGGCGTCACGCTGGCGATCATCCTGCTCTGGCGACGCCGGATCGTGGTCGCGGTCCTGGCCGGCGAAGCCGCGCTGATGGGCGGGATTTGGGCGTTGAGCTGAGCGGCTCAGCCGCCCGCCAGCGCCATCCGGATTTTTTCGGCGTTGGCCGCCAGCACGTCGGGCTTCTCCATCGCGCCGGTATGAGGCCTGAGCGCCACGCCGTCATGGCGCGGCATGACATGGACATGCAGGTGGAACACGACCTGACCGCCGGCGGCCTCGTTGAACTGCTGGATGGTGACGCCATCAGCAGCAAAGGCGGCCTTCACCGCCCGCGCGAGCCGTTGTGTCGTCAGCGCCACCGCTTTCAGCGCCTCGGGCGGGGCATCGAGAACGTTGCGGCAGGCGGCTTTCGGGATCACCAGCACATGGCCGTCGGCGCGCGGCATGATGTCCATGATCGCCAGCGTGTCAGCATCCTCGTAGACGGTCTGCGACGGCAACTCGCCACGCAGGATCTTTGCGAAGACGTTGGCGGAATCATAGGTGGGCGTTTGGGCGGTCATGGCGCGATCCGGCGACGGTGGAACGAGCCGGCAACCTGTGGCGGGCCCATGCGCGGCGTCAAGGCACGATGCCGGCATGCCGATCCGCCGCATCGGCATGTAGCGGCACCATCTCCGCGACCGTCGCGTCGAGCACGAGGTCATCGCGGGAGCCCAGCAGCCAGAGCGCGTCGGCCTCGAAGGTCAACAACGTTATGTCCCAATATCGCTCGATCAGCGCCGCCAGCGCCGCCGTTTCGGCGATATCGAGATCGTCGATCAGGTTGTACAGACCGACGAGATAAAGCCCGGTCGTCGGCCGGCCCATTGCCGTCTGGATCGCGTGGAACAGGTTTTGCCCGTCGCGATGCTGCGGATAGGCGCGCAGGTAGAGCCGGCCGCGATTGATGGTGCCCGAAAACGCGCCGCGCAGTTGGACGGCGACGGGTCCGATCGCTGCCAGCGCCCGACGCTGGGCGGCCGTGATCTCGGGGGCCCGATCGATCGCCAGAGAGCCGCAAATCGTGGCGTGCAACCGGTCGGCCCGGCGCGGCAGCAACGCCCAGGCGATCTTTCTCGCGAAGGGCGACGAGCGCAGATCGTCTTCGAGCGCCCGAAAGCCAGGGCAGGCGCGCAAGGCCGCATCGTCGATGGGGAGGACGAGCGAGAAGATACGGGCGTGCCGGCCGAACTCGTAACCCTTGCCCTCCTGTCTCGCTATCACGGCCGGGTGGTTTGGTGCGACCAGCGGCAGATGCGCCAGCCTGTAGGTATCGTCCAGCATCAGTGCCGAGCCGGGTTCGAACGCTGTTCGGCTACGCTGGTAGCCCAGCATCGCATCGTCGCAGAAGGCAACGGCCTCGCCCGAAACGTCAGATGTCATCGCCGCCACCCTTGCGAAAGGGGCTCTCGGCAGCAAGCGCCTCCTGCGCATGGGCGATCTCCCGGCGCTCCTGCCGCAGATAGGCCGCGACCGCGCGCGCCAGCCCCGGATCGGCGAGGTGATGCGCCGAGCGCGTTATCACCGGCCGGTAGCCGCGCGCGAGCTTGTGCTCGCCCTGCGCGCCGGCCTCGACCCGCTGGAGCCCGTGCGCGATCGCGTAATCGATCGCCTGATGGTAGCAGAGCTCGAAATGCAGGAAGGGGTGCTCCTCGATGCAGCCCCAGTTGCGGCCGTAAAGCGTGCTCGCCCCGCGAAAATTGATCGCGCCGGCGATGTAGCGCCCGGCGCGCTTCGCCATCATCAGCACGATGCGTTCGCCCATGGCCGCGCCGACGTGCGAAAAGAAAGCCCTGTTGAGATAGGGCCGGCCCCATTTGCGCGCGCCGGTATCCTCGTAGAACGAATGAAACGCGTCCCAGACGCTTTCGGTCAGGTCGGAGCCGCTCAGCACCTCGACCGTGACGCCGGCCGACAGCGCCTCGCGCCGCTCGCGCTTGAGCGCCTTGCGCTTGCGCGAGGCGAGCGTCGCGAGGAAATCGTCATAGCTCGCAAAGCCGTCGTTACGCCAGTGGAACTGCAGGTCGTTGCGCTCGAGATAGCCTGCCGCCAGCAGCGCAGAGAGATCGGGCTCCTGCGCGAAGGTGACATGGACGGAGGAGGCCTGCGTCTGCGCCCGGAGCGCCTCCAGCCCTGCGATCAGCGCCGCGCGCGCCTCGTCCTCGCGCGGCCCATCAGCAACCAGCAGGCGCGGGCCTGTGGCGGGCGTGAATGGGGCTGCAAGCTGGAGCTTGGGGTAGTAGCGCCCGCCGGCGCGCTGGTAGGCGTCGGCCCAGGAATGGTCGAAGACGTACTCGCCCTGGCTGTGGCTCTTCAAAAAGCTGGGGGCGGAGGCGAGCAGCCGGCCGGCTGAATCCTCCACCATGAGATAGGCCGGGGACCAGCCGCTGCGGCCGCCGGTGCAGCCGCTATCCTCGAGCGCCGAGAGAAATTCGTGGCTGACGAAGGGGTTGTCGTCGTCGCGCGCGGAAAGAGGATCGCCGCCAGCCTCCCCAGCGCAGTCGTCGTCCGCGGCCTGCGCTGCAGCGCGCAGGGCTCGTGGATTGGCGCAGGCGTTCCAGGCGGCGGCAGGGATCGCCTTGAGCGAGGTCGAGACGCGCACCCTGAGGTCGCCATCTCCCTCAGCGCTCAAGGTATGAGGCCCTCGAAGACCATCTGGTCGGCATGCGCGCTCGCCTTCTTCACATCCTCCGGCGTCCGAACCGTCCAGCTCATCACCGGCATCCCCAGCGCCTCCCGGCAGAGATAGGGCGCGGCGGACGGCAAGTCAGCGACCTTCCACGACAGAAAATCCGGCCGGCTCTCGCCGAAATGCAGCAGATTCGCCAGCGCGTACTTCTGGCCGGCATCGAGATGGGCGTAGTCGGGATAGGAATAGTCCAGCATGGCGACGATACCGCGCGGGATTGTCGGCGCGATCTCGCGCAGCGCCGTCACGATGACGGGATCGAAAGATTTGAACACGATCGGCTGGCCTTGATGGGCCGCGACGATCCCGGCCGCGCGTCGCGTCAGCCTGAGATCGCCGTCGAAGCGGCTCTTGATCTCGATCACCAGCGGCACGCGCCCCGCAATGCGGCCGAGGAACGCCTCCAGCGTCGGAATCGTCCCGCCGCCGCCCTTCAGTGGAACCGCCGCCAGCGCCTGCGCCGTGCGATCGGCGACCGCGCCGATCTCGCCCGTCAGCCGGTCCAGCACGAAATCGTGAAACACCAAGGCCTCGCCGTCGGCGCTGAGCTGGACATCGCATTCGATGCCGAAGCCATGTGCGATCGCGGCGTCCGCCGCAGCCATGCTGTTCTCGACGATACCCGCCGCGAGATCGTGCAGGCCGCGATGGGCGATCGGCCGGGCGACGAGCCAGCCGAGATCGGGTTTCGCCGCTTGGGTCGACAGGTCATGCGCCATCAGGCGATCTCGAACATCGCTTCGACCTCGACGGCCGCATCCGCCGGCAGTTCGGCGACGCCGATCGTCGAGCGGGCATGGCGGCCTTTGTCGCCGAGCACGGCAACCATCAAGTCTGATGCGCCGTTCATGATGGCCGGCAGCGCGGCGAAATGGGGCGAGGCGTTGATGAAACCGCCGAGCCGGACGCAACGCGTGATCCGCCCGAGATCGCCGCCCAGCGCCGCCTTGGCCTGCGCCAGCACGTTGATGGCGCACAGACGCGCCGCCTCCAGCCCGGCCTCGTTGAAGACCTCGACGCCGAGCTTGCCCTTGTGGCTGTCCGACAGCTTGCCGTCGAGCCCGAAGCAAAGCTGCCCCGAAATCACCAGCAGGTTGCCGGTGATCACATAAGGAACATAGTTCGCGACCGGAGCTGCAGGCGAGGGCAGGGTGATGCCGAGTTCGGCGAGTTTCGCGTCGATCGCGTTCATGAGTCGGGCTCCGCAGCGAGAGAATGCGAGCTTTCATGGCCGATGGCCGGGCTTGCGGCAAGGAGCTGTCCGCCGGGCTGGTCTGCGCCGACGCCTTGTTTGCGCCATTGCCGCAATGCACCTAGATTCCCACAGTCCCGAAGCGGAGCAGCGGCAGATGACACGATTCGGATCGGCCCTCGCGGCCAGTGGCAGCCTTGCGATCCTTGTCGCCGCATCTTCGGCCATGGCGCAGACGCCTGTGGCCGGCGGCGCGATCAAGCTGACGCCTCACAAGGCGATCTACGACCTCGTCCTCGACACCAGCAAGCCGTCCAAGAGCATCGAGGCGGCGCGCGGGCGCATCGCATTCGATTTCACCGGGGACGCCTGCGAAGGTTATGCGCTCTCGTTCCGGCAGGTGACGCAACTGACCAGCGAGCAGGGCCCGCGCGTCATCGACGCCCGCACCACCAGCTTCGAGGCCGGAGACGGCGCGAGTTACCGCTTCAAGACCGAGAGTTCGAGCGGCGCAGGCCCGGCCGAGATCGTCGATGGCACGGCCGAGAAGGGCAATGGCGGCTACGAGGTCAAGCTGCGCCAGCCCAAGCCCGAGACCCATCGCGAGCCTGCCGACGCGCTGTTTCCAAATGCCCAGATGAAGGCGGTGATCGCCGCGGCGAAGGCAGGGCAGACCACGCTCAACGTCAGGCTCTATGACGGCGCCAACAACGGCAAGGAAGTCTACGACACGCTCTCCGTCATCGGGAAGCGGATCGAGGGCAAGCCTAGCGAAACCCCGCTGCAACGGCCGGAGTTCGAGAGCATCGCGCGCTGGCCGGTGACGATCTCCTACTTCAAGGTCGGGTCGGGCGAATCGACGCCGACCTACACGATCTCGTTCGAACTCTACGAGAACGGCGTCACCGGCGCGGTGAAGCTCGACTACGGCGCGTTCGCGCTGCGCGGCACGCTCACCCGTCTCGATCTTCTTCCCGCCCAGGACTGCGCGAAGTAGGCGCGGAGCTGCGGCGCTGCGGCTCGCGCAGGCTCAGGCCCAAGCCCACTCCCTTGCCGATGGCATCGTCGCCGAAGCGGGCCCGGAGCTTGTCGACCGCACCCTCCATGGCTTTCAGGCGCGGCGTCGCGACATCGGCGAGGTCGCCATGGTCTGCGTCCTCCGGCGGGCCGAGATCGCTGGCTCCGATGCCGATCAGCCGGTAGCGCGCCCCGGTGCATTCGCGCCTTAGCAGGTCGCGGCCGGCCGAAAACAGCCTGGCGGCGAGCTGCGTCGGCTCGGGCAGACGCGCGGCGCGGGTGATGGAATGGAACTCCGCCGTCTTCAGTTTCAGGGTGATGGTACGGCCTGCAAGCTGCTGGCCTTTCAGGCGTTTCGACGTCTTCTCGCAGAGCCGCCACAGCACCGGCTCCAGCGCCTCGAAGCTGGCGAGATCGACATCGAGCGTGGTCTCGCTGGAAACGCTCTTGGTCTCGCGCTCTGGCGTGACCTTGCGCGCATCGATGCCGTTGGCGAGATTGCGCAGACGCGGCCCGTCCTTGCCGGCGAGCCTGAACAGCTTTTCGACCGGAGCGTCGCGCAGATCGCCGATCAGGCGGAAGCCTGCCTCGGCGAGCTTGTTCGCGCTCGCCTGGCCGATGCCAGGAATCAGCCCGACCGGCCTGGTCGCGAGGAAAGCGATCGCTTCCGCTCGGCCGATGATCGAGAAACCGCGCGGCTTGTCCATGTCGGAAG
The DNA here is from genome assembly GCA_001556025.1 of Rhizobiales bacterium CCH3-A5. Classification (GTDB taxonomy): domain Bacteria; phylum Pseudomonadota; class Alphaproteobacteria; order Rhizobiales; family Beijerinckiaceae; genus Allobosea. The sequence continues at coordinate 82,365 of LSIB01000149.1, read as the reverse complement.
CGACCTTGGCCAGAAACTTCGCATAGGACAGGCCGACCGAGACGGTGATACCGATCTCGGTTTCGATGCGGCGGGCGAAGCGCGCCAGCGTCACGGCAGGGCTGGCGTGGTGCAGCAGCTCCGTCCCGGCGAGGTCGAGAAAGGCCTCGTCGATCGAGATCGGCTCGACCAGCGGGGTGAGTTCCTGCATCAGCGCCCGGACCTGCCGGCCGACCGCGACATATTTGGCCATGTCCGGCTTGACGACGACCGCCTCGGGGCAGGCTTTCAGCGCCTTGAACATCGGCATGGCCGAGCGCACGCCATAGGTCCGCGCGATGTAGCAGGCGGTTGAGACCACGCCGCGGCGACCGCCGCCGATGATCACCGGCCTGTCGGCAAGGCTTGGATCGTCGCGCTTCTCGATCGCGGCATAGAAGGCGTCGCAGTCGATATGGGCGAGGCTTAAGCTATCGCGCTCGGCATGGCGCAGCAGGCGCGGCGAGCCGCAGGCCGGGCAGCGGCGCAAGGAGGCGGCCGTCTCGTCATGATCGGCGAGGCAGTCGAGACAGAGCACCCGGCCCGCTGCGGCGCGCCCGGCCATCGTCAGGCGAACTCGCCCGAGTCGGCTCCTGACAGGACGGAGCGCGCCTGCGCGACGATTTCCGGATTCAGGCTTAAATTTCCGGCAAACTCCAGCAGCAGCGAATCGCTGCCGGCAAGATGGTCGAGCACGGCGGCGAGGAAGCCCGGTTGGCTGGCGGCGGCGCGCAAAGTCGCGGGTCCGAGCCCTGTCGTGGCCAGAAACGGCTCGATACGCTCTGGTTCGGCAGCCAGAAAGCCGAGTGCACGCAGGGCCAGCCCCTCGGCCGCCTCGGTGGTCATGGATTTGGCCATGGCGGGATGGGGCTCCTTCTCGGGGGTTCGGTTTGCGTTTCGTCAACGGCTCGCATGCTAGCGTGATCTTTGAACGAGGCCGCCAGCCTGGACAATCCGGAACGATCCGGATCGGACAGGTCGCGGATAAAGGGCGGCACGATGAAGACGGTTCTGATCGTCGAGGACAACGAGCTCAACATGAAGCTCTTCAACGACCTGCTGGAGGCGCATGGCTACGCCACGTTGAAGACGGCCGACGGGATCGAGGCGATCGAGCTCGCCCGCGCGCATCATCCCGACCTGATCCTGATGGACATCCAGTTGCCGGAGGTTTCGGGGCTGGAGGTGACCAAATGGATCAAGGAAGACGATACCCTCAAGTCCATCCCGGTCATCGCGGTCACCGCCTTCGCCATGAAGGGCGACGAGGAGCGCATCCGCGACGGCGGCTGCGAGGCCTATCTCTCGAAGCCGATCTCGGTGGCCAAGTTTCTGGAAACCGTACGCGCCTATGCCGGTGCAGCCTGAACAGCCGAAAGCAGCCTCATGTCCGCGCGCGTCCTGGTCGTCGACGACATCATCACCAATGTGAAGCTGCTGGAGGCCAAGCTCTCGGCAGAGTATTTCGATGTCGTGACCGCCCTGAATGGGCTCGATGCGCTTAGCGTTTGCGAACGCGGCGAGGCCGATATCGTCCTGCTCGACGTGATGATGCCCGGCATGGACGGCTTCGAGGTCTGCCGCCGGCTGAAAAGCGGCGCCACCACCGCGCATATTCCGGTGGTGATGGTCACCGCGCTCGACCAGCCGAGCGACCGGCTCAAGGGGCTCGACGCCGGCGCCGACGATTTCCTGACCAAGCCGCTTGACGACACGGCGCTGTTTGCGCGCGTGCGCAGCCTGGTGCGCCTGAAATCCGTCACCGACGAACTGCGCAACCGCGCGCTCGCCTCGCGCCGGCTCGGCATCGCCGACCCGCTTGCAGCCGCGGCGTCCGAGACGGGGCTCAACGGCCGCATTCTCCTGGTCGAGGACCGCCCGACCGTCGTCGAGCGCCTCCAGACCGCATTGTCGGCGTTTCATGCCGTCGAGGTCGAGGCCGATCCGCAGCAGGCGCTGGTCCGGGCGGCGGAGGGCGATTTCGACAGCGTTCTTGTCAGTCTCGACCTGAAATCCTACGACGGCCTGCGCCTTTGCAGCCAGCTCCGCTCGCTGGAGCGCACCCGCAACATCTCCGTGCTGATGCTGGGCGAGGCCGAGGACCGCGCCCGTATCCTGCGCGGGCTGGAGATCGGCGCGCACGACTTCCTGATCCGTCCGATCGACCGCAACGAACTGCTGGCGCGCGTACGCACGCAAGTCCGCCGTAAGCGCTTCACCGAGAAACTGCGCGACAGCGTCCAGTCATCGATGGAGATGGCGGTGATGGACCAGCTCACCGGGCTGCATAACCGCCGTTTCATGGACAGCCGCCTCTCGGTGATGTTCGACGAATCGGCCCTGCGCGCCCGTTCGCTGGCGATGCTTGTGCTCGATGTCGATCGCTTCAAGCTCGTCAACGATAGCTGGGGGCACGACGCCGGCGACGAGGTGCTGCGCGAGTTCGCCGACCGGGTCCGTGCCTGCACGCGCGGGATAGATCTCGTCGCCCGCATGGGCGGCGAGGAGATCGTGGTGGTTTTGCCCGATACCACGCTGGAAGCGGCCCATGCCGTGGCCGAACGCATCCGCGAGCGCGTCGAGGCCGAAGCCTTCGCGATCCATTCCAACGCCCGCCAGATCCCAGTGACTGTGTCGATCGGCGTCGCCAGCCGTCGGGCCGGCGACGCGTCCTCCGCCGAGATGATGAAGCGCGCCGACGACGCGCTCTACAGGGCCAAGGCCGCCGGCCGCAACCGCGTCATCGTCGCCAACGCTGCCTGAACATGACGAGCGGTCGCGGGCGTTAATCTTTCGAGGTAGGGTTAACTATCGATGAACATTGGTGAATCAACCATCTTCGATTGATTCGGGGCGGTGCGGCTGTAGGGTCTTTTCCAGCAGCGGCCGCAACCGGTCGCTGGCGAAACGCCCTCCGGGTGCTCAGGTCCGCCGCATCTCCTGGGAAACCGCTGGGCTCGGTCGGTCGGCGACGGGACAATCTGGCCTCCTCAGACCTGTCGTCGGCCGACCACCTCTCGCCAATTCCCTTTCAGAAGTAGTGCGCCAGCAGCGCCGGCACCCCGTAGCCCGCAAGCGCGAACAGGGCGATCAGCCCAATCAGCGCCAACGAGGCGACGACCCTGTGGCCGAGATAGCGCGAACTGTCGCTCTCCACGATCAGCCGCAGCATTTTGCGCACAGGCCCGTGGGGCGCATGCGGAGGTTGGTCGTCCTTGCGATCGATGCTCAACTGATCCGTCCCGGCCGCTGCAGTGCGGCACCTGTCGCCGGCATTGCCGCCGCGCCTGCGTCGATGGGCTTACTTTAAGGCAATCCTGATAGCGGCGCGGCCCAAAATCGTGGTATAAATGCAACATTCTTTCCAAAAACGAAGAGAATGACGCCACTCTGCCGGCTACCTTGTGCTGCAGCGCAGCATGGTTAATCCCCGTTAACCATCCGCATGATAGTTTGATGACGATTCGAAGCTCTCATCAGAGCGCGAAGAGACTGGCCTGACATCCTCAATCAATGGAGCGACCCATGCGTAAATTCGCATTGGCGCTCTGTCTCACGGCATTACCGTGGGGCGGAGGGCTTGTTCATGCGCACAGCTGGTACCCTTACGACTGCTGCAGCGACCGCGATTGCTGGCCCATGGGCCTCGACCGCGACGCCAAGGAGCCCGATCCTCGGATCGTGCCCGGCGGGTACATGACCCATGACGGAACGTTCGTGCCCGAAGGCGCCACCCGCGTCTCGAAGGACGGCCGCTTCCACGTCTGCCGCAGGGCCGGCATGCTCAGCGGCGCCGTGATCGCGCCGACCGAGAAGCCGTTCTGCCTATTCGTGCCGAAACCCGGCTCATAGCAGGCGAGACCAGGACGCGCGGGCCTGAACGAAAAACCGCCCGGAAGCCGGGCGGTCTTTCGAAAGGTCGTGTCGTGCCGGAAGCGTGCCGAAACACGGGCAGCCAGGATCACTTGATCTTGGTTTCCTTGAACTCGACGTGCTTGCGCGCGACCGGGTCATACTTCTTCTTCGACATCTTCTCGGTCATCGTGCGCGAGTTCTTCTTGGTGACATAGAAGAAGCCGGTGTCGGCGGTCGAGAGCAGCTTGATCTTTATGGTCACGGCCTTGGCCATGGCGATATCCCCGGGCTTGTGGGCCGCTCGAGGCCCGAAAAAAGAAATGGCCGGGCAAGGCCCCGGCAAACTGTGCGCCGGGGATGCCGCAACCCGGTGGCGAAGTCAAGAAAGAATGCCGCCGCGACCTGTCGCGCCGGCGCGGGAGGCGGGCTGTCGCCCCGGTGTCCGCGCTACAGTTCCTCGCGCACGAAGATGCCGTTCTTCTCCCAGTAGAATGGCACCGGCAGATGCGGGCCGAAGCCCCTTGAGAGGCGGGACTCGACCTCCTGGATGATCACCTTGGTGATGGTCGGCAGGTCCAGTTCCTTCGCCTCGTCGAAATCGACCCAGACCAGTTCGACCAGCTCGGTGTCGGGACCCACGACGTCCTCGACCTTGGCCGCGACGCCGTTAAAGTCGACCGCAAAGAAGCGGGTATCGAAGCGCTTTGGCCGGCGCGGCGGCGTGATCGCGCGGGCGACATAGGTGACGGCGGAGAGGTCCGGATAGACACCATGGGCGGCGAATTCCGCCCATGTGCCGGAGGGCGGCCTGTCGGGCGTGCCAAACTCGCGCGTGCCGAACAAAAGCCCTGTCTCCTCGAAGGTCTCACGGATCGCGGCCAGCGCCAGCGCACGGGCCTTGCCCGAACTCGGGCGCACGACGCGCGCGGCGAGCCGGTCCTCGCAAATCTGGCCGAGCGCGCCCGTGGCCGCCATGCGCCTGTCGCCGGGGTCGACCCGGCCGCCTGGAAAGACGAACTTGCCGGGCATGAATTTGTGGCTCGCATGGCGCTTGCCCATCAGGACGCGCGGCTTCTTCTCCGTGCGGTCGATGATCAGCATGGTCGCGGCGTCGCGCGGGCGCAGATTGGTGGCTGTGCGAGCGCGCTCGGCCTTCGTCAGCGTGACGGCGTGGTCGCTCACGGGTGGGGCGCCGGCAATGTTTTGGCAGGACCGGGCTGGCGCTCGGGCCGGGGCGGCTCGCCGCCGAAGCCGTGCATGCGCAGCGCCCATTGCAGGCCGACCACGCCGCCCTTGACCGGCTGCATCATCGGGATGGCCAGCAGGATCGTCAGCGCCGGCCAGACCGTCATATGCAGCCACATCGGCCAGGCGGCGTATTTTTCCGCCATCAGCAGGCCGCCTACGACGATATGACCGACGATTGTGATGACGACATAGGGCGGCAGGTCGTCGGCGCGCTGGTGATGCATCGGCTCCCCGCAGGCCTCGCAGGCGTCGACGGGCTTGAGGAAGGCGCGAAACAGCTTGCCCTCGCCGCAATGCGGGCATTTGCCGATCAGCCCGCGGCCGATCGCCAGTCGCCAGTCGCGCTCCGCTGGCCGCCCCATGGATGTGTGAACCTGCACCGACATCAGCGCCTCTTCCCCGGCTTGGCCTTGCCGGACTTCTGTTTGCCGGGTTTCGACGAACCCGGCTTGAAGGCGGACGACTTCGCTCGCCCGCGCCCCGGAAGTGGTGGCCGCGCCGCCCGCGTTCCAGAGCGGCCCGGTGTCACATGCCGGCCTTCCGAGAGCAACTCGAAACGCAGCGCGCCCGCAACGGGCGCGGCCTCGACCAGCCTGACATGCACGCGGTCGCCGAGCCGGAAGCTCTCGCCGCTGCGCTCGCCCACCAGCGCGTGACCGGCCTCGTCGTAGCGGTAGTAGTCCGCCCCCAGCGTCGAGGCCGGCACGAAGCCGTCCGCGCCCGTGCCGTCGAGCTTGATAAAGAGGCCGGCGCGGTTGACCCCACCGATCCGCCCGTCGAAGGACGAGCCGATCTGGTCGGCGAGGAAATGCGCGATCAGCCGATCGGTGGTCTCGCGCTCGGCCGCCATGGCGCGCCGTTCGGCCGCCGAGATGCGGGTCGAGACCTCGCGCAGTTCGGCGAGCGTCGTGCTCTTCGGCAGCCCATCCTCGCCCAAGCGCAAGCCCGCGATCAGGGCGCGGTGCACGATCAGGTCGGCATAGCGCCGGATCGGCGAGGTGAAATGGGCGTAGCGGCGCAGGTTCAGGCCGAAATGCCCGTAGTTCTCCGCGACATACTCGGCCTGCGCCTGCGTCCGCAGCACGACCTCGTTGAGGAAAAGCTCGTTCTCCGAGCCCTTGATCATCGCCAGGATGCGGTTGAACAGCACCGGCCTGAGCACGCCGTCCTTGGGCAGTTTGATCCCGATCGAGGCCAGCACCTCGCCGAGCGCCCGCATTTTTTCCAGCGAGGGCTCGTCATGGCAGCGATAGATCAGCAGGCTGCCTGCCTTCTCCAGCGTCTCGGCGGCGGCGACATTGGCGAGGATCATGAACTCCTCGATCAATTTATGCGCCGCAAGCCGTTCGGGCACCACGACGCGATCGACCGCGCCGTCGGGTTTGAGGATCAGCTTGCGCTCGGGCAGGTCGAGATCGAGCGGCTGGCGCGCGTCCCGCGCCCGCGAGGCGACGCCATAGGCGGCCCAGAGCGGCATCAGGATCGCATCGCGGATAGGACCCGTGGTCTCGTCGGGCTTGCCGTCGATGGCGGCCTGAGCCTGCTGGTAGGAGAGCTTGGCGGCCGAGCGCATCAGGATGCGGTGGAAGGAGTGGCTCTTCTTCGAGCCGTCGGCCTTGAGCACCAGCCTGACGGCAAGCGCCGGCCGGTCCTCCCCGCCGCGCAGCGAGCAGAGATCGTTCGAGATGCGCTCCGGCAGCATCGGCACGACGCGGTCGGGGAAATAGACCGAGTTGCCGCGCTCCAGCGCCTCGCGGTCGAGCGCCGAGCCCGGCCGGACATAGGCCGCGACATCGGCGATGGCGACGGTCACGACATGGCCACCGGGATTGTCCGGATCGTCATCGGGCGCGGCGTGAACCGCGTCGTCATGGTCTTTGGCGTCGGCCGGGTCGATCGTGATCAGCGGCAGCGCGCGCCAGTCTTCGCGCCCGGCCATGCCGGCGGGACGGACGGCCTCGGCCTCCGCGATCGTCGCAGGCTTGAATTCGTTGGGAATGCCGTGGGCATGGATCGCGATCAGGCTGACGGCGCGCTCCGACTTGATCGACCCCAGCCGCTCGCGGACATGCGCCTCAGGCGGGCCGAAGCGCGTCTCGTTGCGCAAGGACACCGAAACGAGGTCGCCATCCTGCGCATCGGCAGTGCGGCCCTGCGGGATGAGCGCCTCGCGCCCCTGCGCCTTCTTGTCGATTGGGATCAACCGGCCCGAACCATCGGGCAAAGCGCGAAAAATGCCGAGCACCTGCGCCTTGCCCTTGCCCATCACCTTGAGCACGCGGCCGGAATAGGAAAAGCCGTCGATACCCTTCAGCCGCGTCAGCTTGAGCAGGACATGGTCGCCGAGGCCCGGCGCGGTCGAGGCCTGATGGCGCTTGGCGCGGAATTCGCGCGGGCGTTCGATCAGGATGCGCGGAGCTGCGCCCTGGTCGGCCTCGTTCCACTCCAAGGGAACGGCGACGAGGTCGCCATCGCGATCCTTCGACTTGATCTCGGACAGAACGACCGGGGGCAGGGCGCCGCGCGGATGGCCGGTCTTCGCGGCCGGGTCCGGTCCTTCGCTCGCCTCGTCCTCCTGCAGCTCCTTCATGAGCCGCTTGAGCCAGATCTTGCCGCCGGCATCGAGCCCGAAGGCGCGCGCGATCTCGCGCCGGCCCACCTCCCGGCCTGCTAAGCGTTCGGACGTGATGAAATCGACGATCGCCTCGCGGCTGGGTTCAGGCGCGGAGGAGGGCACGATATCGGCTCGTCGGTTGGGGGCAGGGCGGTGCAGGCACCCCGCCTGTTTGCCACGCGCTGGAGGGCAACGCCAGAACCGGGCCGGATGGGCGGATGTGCAACGAAAGAAGGGCCGCCCTTGCGAGCAGCCCTTCCATTGTCGAACCGCGGCCCGGAGAACCGGACCCAAAGGCGCGAAAACTCACGCGGAACAAGACCCCCACTGGGAATGAGTCCAGGTCCGCCCGCTTTGCTCCAGCGGTTGATGACAATGAGACACTGGATCACCTCCTTTCAGTTGTTACCGACAGGGACAGGCTGCGCGATTCTCCCGACTGCGTAAACGTCAAAAAACGCGCTGCGCCTTCTCGCGAAAAGCGCCGCAGGGCCGCTGAATCGCGGCGCCCGGACCGGCCTGCCTGCTTTTCAGGCATTCGTTTTGCACAGCATCGCGGCAGAAGGCAGGCGCTGCGGCACGCTTTGCCGGCTCAGCCGCGCTCGTCGCGGATCGGCTGCGTCAGCAGGCGGTCGAGCCGCTGCTCGGCAGGATCGCGGAATTCATCGAGCCCGATCGTCATCGCCGCCTCGCCAACAGCCGCTTCCGGCCGGTAGGTGCCGAAGATCCGGTCCCACCAGGGCAGGTTGAAGCCGTAATTCGAATTTGTCTCGCGGATCACGACGGAGTGATGGACCCGGTGCATGCCCGGCGTGACGATCAGCCAGCGCAGCACGCGCTCCAGCGGCGCAGGCAGCCTGACATTCGCGTGATTGAACAGGGAGGAGCCGTTCAGCACGATTTCGAAAGCCAGGACCGCGCCGGGCGGTATGCCGAGCGCGACGATGACCAGTCCCTTGATAAGCACGGACAGGACGATCTCGACAGGATGGAAGCGAAAACCGGATGTCACGTCGAGTTCGGTATCGGCATGATGCATTCGGTGCAGACGCCAGAGCCAGGGCACATGGTGGAAGACGACATGCTGGGCGTAAATCGCGAGATCGAGCAGCAGGAAGCCGGCGATCCCGGCCAGCCACACCGGCAGTCCAAGCACATTGAACAGGCCGAGGCCTTGTGCCTGCGCATAAGTCGCAAATCCGATCGCCGACGCCGGAAACAGAAGGCGCGCCACGACGATGTCGATCGCGAAGATGCCGAGATTGCCGGGCCAGCGGACGATGCGGCCCTGCACCGAGGCGCGCCAGGGCTCGCGGAACTCCCACAGCGCCATGGCGCCGAAGATCAGCGCGAAGGCGAGCAGGCGCATCTGGGGTTCGGTGAGGCCGCCGAGCTGGGTCATGCCGCGAAGATGTGCGTCGCCCACCAACCGTCAAGGGCTCCGGGGTCGCTTCGACGGCGCGTGCTGTCGTCCGCTCGGCGGTCTCCGCCCCTTTTGCCCAACAGCGGACAAAGGCCGCCCAAATAACAGGCAGCGAAGGCCGACAGGCGGAAAGATTGCGTCAACCCGCCGTCCTGACGCAGAAAATGCCCCGTATAGCGGCGTTTCCGCCGGTATTTTGCAGCCTGAACGTGCGCCTGGCATCGTTGGCACGTCGCTTGCGAGCCCCATCATCAGGGCCAGGGAGGCCTGTCGGCATCCGCATCGGGGCCGGCCAAACGGGATCGTTCGGGGGATTTATCCGTGAACACAACACGTCGCGTCATTCTGGGGGCCGCACTCGCCGGCGCCACTTTCATCGGCGGCTATCTGCCCGCCGCCGCGCAGGAGACCATCAAGGTCGGCATCCTGCACTCGCTCTCGGGCACGATGGCGATCTCCGAGACGACGTTGAAGGACGTCATGCTCATGCTCATCGAGGAGCAGAACAAGAAGGGCGGCGTGCTCGGCAAGAAGCTTGAGGCCGTCGTGGTCGATCCGGCCTCGAACTGGCCGCTCTTCGCCGAAAAGGCACGCGAGTTGATCACCAAGGAGAAGGTCTCGGCCGTGTTCGGCTGCTGGACCTCCGTGTCGCGCAAGTCCGTCCTGCCGGTCTTCAAGGAACTGAACTCGATCCTGTTCTACCCCGTTCAGTACGAGGGCGAGGAGAGCGAGCGCAACGTGTTCTACACCGGCGCCGCGCCGAACCAGCAGGCGATCCCGGCCGTCGACTATCTCGCCAAGGAGGAGAAGGTTCAGCGCTGGGTGCTCGCCGGCACCGACTATGTCTATCCGCGCACCACCAACAAAATTCTCGAAGCCTATCTTCTCGCCAAGGGCGTCGCCAAGGAAGACATCCTGATCAACTACACCCCGTTCGGCCACTCCGACTGGCAGACCATCGTCTCCGACATCAAGAAGTTCGGCACCGCCGGCAAGAAGACCGCCGTGGTCTCCACCATCAACGGCGACGCCAACGTGCCGTTCTACAAGGAGCTCGGCAACCAGGGCGTCAAGGCGACCGACATCCCGGTCGTGGCCTTCTCGGTCGGTGAGGAAGAACTCGCCGGCATCGACACCAAGCCTCTCGTCGGCCATCTCGCCGCGTGGAACTACTTCCAGTCGGTCAAGACGCCCGAGAACGAGGCCTTCATCAAGCAGTGGCAGGCGTTCAAGAAGAACCCCAAGGCCGTCACCAACGACCCGATGGAGGCCCATGTCATCGGCTTCGCCATGTGGGTTAAGGCGGTCGAGAAGGCCAAGAGCTTCGATCCCGACAAAGTCATCGACGCACTGCCGGGCATCGAGGCCCCGAACCTGACCGGCGGCATTTCTAAGATGCTCCCGAACCACCACATCACCAAGCCGGTGCTGATCGGCGAGATCAAAGCCGACGGCCAGTTCGACGTGGTCTCCAAGACCGGCCTCGTCGCGGGCGACGCCTGGTCGAAGGAGCTCGAAGGCTCCAAGGACCTGATCGGCGACTGGGTCGAGAAGAAGTGCGGCAACTTCAACGTCAAGACCGGCAAGTGCGGCGGGGCGTGATGGGTTGAGGGGGAGACGGCATCCCGTCTCTCTTCTCATCGCATCCTCCGAACACGTAACGCGAGGAACCCCTCTCTCTGAGGGAGAGGGGTTCCTCCAGCGCCTCATCTTCTGTCGTTAGCCTCGGGTGAAACGAGCCAATGCCGTTGCTTGACCGCCTCCTGCGCGTCCTTTTGCTTGCTGCGGCTATGGCATTTGCGCCTTTCGGCGCCTTCGCCCAATCCGCCGACGAGGCCTTCACCCGCCTCAACGCCGACAGCTTTTCCGACACCGCCCGCGCGGTCGATATCCTGATCGCGACCGCCCATCCGCAGGCAGCGCCGATCATAGAGGCGCTTGCCGAGAGCCGGCTTCTGGCCGGCGGCGGCGCGGTGGTCGTCAGGACGAAGGAGGGCGGCTTTGTCGATGCCCGCACCGGCCAGACGCTGTCGGCCCAACCTGCCGGGTTGAACCCGGTTCGTCTCAACAACAATCTGCGCCGCGTCGTCCAGGCGGCGCTTGGCGGGCTCGGCCTGCTCAATCCCGATGCGGGCAAGCGCACGCTCGCCGCCGAGGCTGTGTTCAAATCGCGCGACGTCAGCCTGCTTCCGGTGCTGGAGGCCGCCATCGCAAAGGAAACCGATGCGAAAGCTCGGGCCGCGTTGCGCCAGGCCCAGGCCGCGATCCTGATCGCCAAGACCGACGCCCCGCCCTTCGATCGCATCGCGGCCATCGATGTGCTGCGCGAACGCGGCGATCAGGATGCGCTGGCGACCCTGCGCTCGCTGCCGGGCGACGCCTCGCAGGCCCTGAGGGAGGCGCAAACCCGCGCCATCACCGAGATCGAGGGCAGGCTCGCGCTCTGGCGCGCAGCGCAGAACCTCTGGTACGGCCTCTCGCTCGGTTCCGTTCTGCTGCTGGCCGCGATCGGGCTCGCCATCACCTTCGGCGTGATGGGCGTCATCAACATGGCCCATGGCGAGATGGTCATGCTCGGGGCCTACACCACCTTCATCGTGCAGGAGGTGATCCGCACGAGTTTTCCGGGCTTGTTTCCCTATTCGCTGGCGATCGCGCTGCCGCTCGCCTTTCTCGTCGCGGGGCTTGTCGGCATCGCCATCGAGCGCGGCGTCATCCGCTTCCTTTACGGCCGACCGCTGGAGACGCTGCTCGCGACCTGGGGCATCAGCCTCATCCTACAGCAGGCCGTGCGAACCGCCTTCGGGCCGACCAACCGCGAGGTCGGCGCGCCCGCCTTCATGTCGGGCGCCTTCGAGCTCGGCGGTCTCGCCATCACCTGGAACCGGCTCTGGATCATCGTCTTCGCCATGCTGGTCTTCGCCTCGCTGCTGGCGATCCTGCGGCTGACGCCTATCGGCCTGCAGATGCGCGCCGTCACCCAGAACCGCCGCATGGCCTCGGCCATGGGCATCCGCACCGGCCGTGTCGATGCGCTGACCTTCGGGCTCGGCTCGGGCGTAGCGGGACTGGCGGGCGTCGCGCTCTCCCAGATCGACAATGTCAGCCCCAATCTCGGCCAGAGCTACATCATCGACTCGTTCATGGTCGTGGTCTTCGGCGGCGTCGGCAACCTCTGGGGCACGCTCGTCGGCGCGATGACGCTCGGCGTCGCCAACAAGCTGCTCGAACCCTATGCCGGCGCGGTATTGGCCAAGATCGGGCTGCTCGTCCTCATCATCCTGTTCATCCAGAAGCGCCCGCGCGGCCTGTTCGCGCTCAAGGGCCGGGCGGTGGAGGCATGATCACCCGCTTCCTGCTGCAGAAGATGGACCGGCGCGGCTATGTCTTCCTCGCGCTCATCGCCGCGCTCGCCGTTCTCGTGCCGCTGTCGAACCTGCTGCTACCGATCGGTTCGCCCTTCCATGTCCCGACCTCGACCATGTCGCTCTGGGGCAAATATCTCTGCTACGCGCTGCTTGCGATCTCGCTCGATCTCGTCTGGGGCTATTGCGGCATTCTCTCACTCGGCCATGGCGCGTTCTTCGCGCTCGGCGGCTATGCCATGGGCATGTATCTGATGCGTCAGATCGGCTCGCGCGGCGTCTACGGCAATCCGGTCCTGCCCGATTTCATGGTCTTCCTGAACTGGCAGGAACTGCCCTGGTACTGGTACGGCTTTTCGTCCTTTCCCTTCGCCATGCTGATGGTTCTGGCCGTGCCTGGCCTGCTCGCCTTCGTCTTCGGCTGGTTCGCCTTCCGCTCCCGCGTCACCGGCGTCTATCTCTCGATCATCACCCAGGCGCTGACCTATGCGCTGCTGCTCGCCTTCTTCCGCAACGACATGGGGTTCGGCGGCAATAACGGCCTGACCGACTTCAAGGATATCGTCGGCTTCAACGTGCAGGCGCAGACGACGCGGGCGGCGCTCTTCGCCATGACCTGCGTCATGCTGATCGCAGGTTTCCTGATTGCGCGCGGCATCGTCGTCTCGAAGCTCGGCAAGGTCGTGATCGCGATCCGGGATGCGGAATCGCGCACGCGCTTCCTCGGTTACAGGGTCGATCGCTTCAAGCTCTTCGTCTTCACCGTCTCGGCCTGCATGGCGGGCGTGGCCGGCGCGCTCTACGTACCGCAGGTCGGCATCATCAATCCCAGCGAGTTCAACCCGGCCAACTCGATCGAGACCGTGATCTGGGTCGCCATCGGCGGGCGCGGCACACTTGTTGGGGCTGCGCTCGGCGCGGTCGTCGTAAACTGGGCCAAGACGGTCTTCACCTCGGGCTTCATGGCGCCATACTGGCTGTTTGCACTCGGCGCGCTGTTCGTCTTCGTCACGCTGTTCATGCCCAAGGGCATTCTGGGCACGGCGCAGGAGTGGTGGGGCAAGCGTCGCAAGGCGGCTCCTGCGGCCTCCCCCGCGCCGGCGCCGGCGGAGTGACGGCCATGAACGCTCCCAATCCCGGCGCGCTGACCTCCTCGCTGCTCTATCTCGACGGCGTCAGCGTCTCCTTCGACGGCTTCAAGGCCATTCGCGGGCTGTCTCTCACCATCGCGCCCGGCGAGATGCGCGCCATCATCGGACCCAACGGCGCCGGCAAGACCACGATGATGGACATCATCACCGGCAAGACCAAGCCCGATGTCGGCACGGTGATGTTCGGCGGCAAGGTCGATCTGACGAAGCTCGACGAGGCGGCGATCGCCAATCTCGGCATCGGCCGCAAGTTCCAGAAGCCGACCGTGTTCGACTTCCACACCATCGAAGACAACATCCTGCTGGCGCTGAAAGCGCCGCGCGACGTCCGCCGGACGCTGTTCTGGCACACGGCCCCGAGCCAGCAGAAGCGCATCGACGACATTCTAGGCATCATCAAGCTCGGCGATGCCCGCGATCGGCTCGCTGGCTCGCTCTCGCACGGCCAGAAGCAATGGCTCGAGATCGGCATGCTGCTGGCTCAGGATCCAAAACTCCTGCTGGTCGACGAGCCCGCCGCCGGCATGACCGACGGAGAGACGGCCGAGACCGCCGTGCTGCTCAAGGAGATCGCGAGGGACCATTCGGTCATCGTGGTCGAGCACGACATGGGCTTCATCCGCGAACTCGGCGTCAAGGTCACGGTGCTGCACGAGGGCTCGGTGCTGGCCGAAGGCCCGCTCGATCAGGTCAGCGCCAACGAGCGCGTCGTCGAAGTCTATCTGGGGCGGTGAGCATGCTGAGCGTCGACGCCATCGATCTCCACTACGGCGCCGCCCAGGCCCTGCGCCGCGTCTCGCTCGCCGCCGAGCCCGGAAAAGTCACCTGCGTCATGGGCCGCAACGGCGTCGGCAAGACGACGCTGATGCGCGCCATCGTCGGCCAGCAGCCGATCAGCGCCGGAAAGATTTCGTTCGGCGGACAGGACATCTCGACCATGCGCACGGAAGACCGTGCGCGAGCCGGCATCGGCTTCGTGCCGCAAGGCAGGGAGGTTTTTCCGCTGCTGACCGTGAAGGAAAACCTCGAGACCGGCTTTGCGCCCTTAGCTCGCAAGGAGCGCTTCGTCCCGAACGAACTATTCGACCTTTTCCCCGTGCTCAAGTCCATGCTGGGCCGACGCGGCGGAGACCTCTCGGGTGGCCAGCAACAGCAACTCGCCATCGCGCGGGCGCTGGTCACCCGGCCCAAACTGCTGGTGCTCGACGAGCCGACCGAGGGCATCCAGCCCTCGATCATCAAGGATATCGGCCGGGCTATCGATTTCCTGCGCTCGCGGGGCGACATGGCGATCGTGCTGGTCGAGCAGTATTTCGATTTCGCCCGTGAGCTGGCCGATACGATGTTCGTGATGGACCGCGGCGAGGTCGTGTTGTCGGGGCCGATGAAGGACCTCGACGCCGGTCAGGTGCAGCGGCTGATTCAGGTGTAAGGGCTAGACCCGCTGATTAAGAGTGAGCTGCTCGATCCGCGCCGTCTCAAGCGTGCAGCATCAGGCCCTTGACGATCTTGTCGATCTCCTTGCGCTCGCCATGGACAGCGAGCCCGACGAGATCGAGCGCGTCCGTCGTCACAGCCGCGACAGCGGCGCGGTTGTCGATGTCGTTTCCGGTCGAGAACAGCTCACGCGTGTAGATCGATGGCCTGACGCCGCGATCCTGCGCGCGCTTCACGACCTGCCTCATCTGCTCCGGCGTCCCCTGGAAGATCAGGATCGGCTGGCGGATCAGCGGGCCGTAGAAGCGCCCCGAGGCATCGGCGTAGTTTTCCCCCTTGAGTTCGGGGTAGGCTCCGACGAGTCCGCCGGCAAGGAAGCTGGCGGCGTTGAGTTTCTGCCAGGTCGCGAGATCCTCGCCGACCACGATGGCGATCTTGGTGTCGTAGCGCATGGATCGAGATTTATCGCCGCCTGCACCCGCCGGTCTTGAACGATCGTGCGGACCCTCGGTCGGAGACTGGGTCCGTCCCGGTCTCAGTGCGCCCGGCATCGAGCGGATCGAGGCGTTCTTCGGCGGCCATGCCTTCGATCCGCATCGCCACGACAGCTATGCGCTAGGCCTAACGCTGACCGGCGTGCAGCGCTTCGACTATCGCGGCGCGCGGCGCGACAGCGTCTCGGGCAACGCCATCGTGCTGCATCCCGACGAAGTCCATGACGGCCGCTCGGGCGTCGAGACCGGCTTCCGCTACCGCATGCTTTATCTGGAGCCCAGGCTGGTGCGCGCGGCGGTCGGCGAGCGGGCGCGGGCTCTACCCTTCGTGCCGGCGGCCGTTTCGTCCGATCCGGGACTGGTCGGCGCGATCGGCGGCGCGCTGAGCGATCTTGACCGGCCGTTCGCGCCTATCGAACGCGACGATCATGTGCTCGCCCTCGCCGAGGCGATGCTGGCGCTCGATCCGGCGATCACGCGCAGGCCGGTCGGCGCAACGGCCTTGGCCGCCTCCGAGCGCGTCAGGCAGTTCCTTGACGAGACCATCGAGCGCAACGTCGCCTCCTGCGAGTTGGAGGCGATTTCGGGGCTCGATCGTTTCGCGCTGGCGCGGCATTTTCGCCTGAGCTTCGGCACAAGCCCCTATCATTATCTCGTCATGCGCCGGCTCGACCGCGCGCGGACGCTGCTGCGCACCGGCGACCCGCTGGCGGAGATCGCCGCCGCCTGCGGCTTCGCCGACCAGAGCCATCTGACGCGGCAGTTCCGAAAAACCTTCGGCGTCACGCCGGGCCGCTGGCGCGCTCTGCAACGCGCTGCGTAAACGCCGGTGCTCAGTCTCACTTCCCCTCGTTCACCGTGATCTTCGGCAGCGCGCTCGTCTGCAACCCGTATTTCACGAAGATCGCGTCATAGGTCCCCTTGGCCTTGAGCCGGTCGAGCGCGCCCTTGACGGCGTCGCGGAGCTGGTTGCCCTCGGGCGTCTTGACGAAGGGGATGCCGGCGCGGACATCGGTGAAGGGCGTTCCCAGCGGCACATAGGTGTTGGGTTCGAGCTTCAGGAAATAGGGCATCGTCTCGCTGCCCTGCACGGCGGCCTGCAGGCGCTGCGTCTTGAGCTGGGTACGGGCATCGACCGAGCCTTCCGTGCCGACGACTGTTATCGCCGGCTTGCCCCTGGCGACGCAGTTCTCCTTGCTCCACGTCTCCATCGCGGCGGGCCAGGTCGTCGAGCGGCTGGCGCCGACGCTTTTGCCGCAAAGGTCGTCGGTGGTCTTGATGCCGCCCGCCGCCAGCGCTGTGATCGTGTAGAACTGCGCGCCCGAAGCAAAGTAATTGACGAAGTCGACGGTCTCCCGCCGCGACGCATTGTCGGACATGCCGGCCATGACCATGTCGACGCGTCCCGTCTGGAGCGAGGGCAGCATCTGCGCGAAGGCCGTCTCCTGCCATTCGATCTTGACGCCGAGTTCGGCCGCGATCGCCTCGCCGATCTCGATGTCGAGGCCGGTCAGCGTGTTCGTCGCGGGATCCTTGAAAATGATCGGCGGATAGTTCGGCTGCGTCGCGACGACGATCCTGCCGGCCGATTTGATCCGGGCCGGCAACTCCTGGGCGGAGAGGGCGGCGGGAAGCGCGATGGCGAGCGCGGCGATCAGGCTGCGGGACAATGTCGGCATGGGAAGCTCCTTTGCTGCGGATCGGAAACGGGTCACGACAGAACGGCGGCGATGAAATCGCGGGTGCGCGGGTGCTGCGGCGCGCCAAGCACCTGCGCCGGCGGGCCCTGCTCGACCAGCCGGCCCTGATCCATGAAGACGACCCGGTCGGCGACTTCGCGCGCGAAGCCGAGTTCATGGGTGACCACGACCATGGTCATGCCGCTCTTGGCAAGGTCGCGCATCACGGCGAGCACCTCGCCTACGAGTTCCGGGTCGAGCGCCGAAGTCGGCTCGTCGAACAGCATCAGCCGAGGCTTCATCGCCAGCGCACGCGCAATCGCGACGCGCTGCTGCTGCCCGCCGGAGAGTTCGGAGGGGTAGGCGTTGCGCTTCTCGGCGAGGCCGACCCGGGCGAGCAGCGCTTCAGCCTCCGCAATCGCGGCGGCCTTGGGCTGCTTCAGCACCGTGACCGGCCCCTCGATGACGTTCTGCAGCGCGGTCATATGGGCGAACAGGTTGAAGCGCTGGAAGACCATGCCGCTCGCCAGCCTTTGCCGGGCGATGTCGCGGTCGGTGAGTTCGACCAGCCGGCCGCCATCCTGACGATAGCCCGCCAGTTCGCCGTCGACCCAGATCGCGCCGGCGTCGATGCGCTCAAGCTGGTTGATACAGCGCAGCAGGGTCGACTTGCCCGAGCCCGACGGGCCGACGATGCAGACGACCTCGCCGGACGCGATCTCCAGCGAGACGTCGTCGAGCGCTGCCAGCGTGCCGAAGCGCTTGGTGACGGACAGCGCCTTGACCATGGGGGCGGAGAGGGCGGTCTCAGCCATTGCGCGCTCCCGCGCCCGCGCGCCCCTTGGCGAAATGCCGCTCCAGCACGATCTGGCCGAGCGACAGGATCGTGACCACGATCAGGTACCAGCCGGCCGCAACGATCAGCAGTTCGATGACGCGGGCATTGGCGTAGTAGATCGTCTGGGCGTTACGCAGAATCTCCGAGAACTGGATCACGCTGGCGATCGAGGTCAGCTTGACCATGCTCACGACCTCGTTGCCGACCGGCGGGATGATGACCCGCATCGCTTGTGGCAGCACGATGCGGCGCAGCGTCGTCAGCCGCGTCATGCCGATCGTCCTGGCGGCTTCGGTCTGGCCGTGATCGACCGAAAGAATGCCCGAGCGCACGACCTCGGCCGTGTAAGCGCCCTGGTTGATGCCGAGGCCCAAGAGCGTCGCCATGAAGGGGCCGATCACGTCGATGGTGCGGACGGAGAAGAGGCCGGGAATGCCGAGCGTCGGGAAGACCAGCGCGAGGTTGAACCAGATCAGCAATTGCAGGATCAGCGGCGTGCCGCGGAAGAACCAGATGTAGAAGGCGGCGCAGCCGCGCATCACCAGATTGGGCGACATAGCCATGATGGCGAAAACGACGCCCAGCGTGATGCCCAGCGCCATGGCGCAGATCGTCATGATGACGGTGTTGACGAGGCCGCCGAGGATCGCCGGCGCGGTGAAGAACTGGCCCACCACCTTCCAGGCGATGTCGCCCTCGGCGAAGGCCTTGATCACCAGCGCCAGCGCCAGCAGCACGAGCGCAGCCGACAGCCAGCGCCCGAGATGCAGCCGCCCGACGCGGGGCAGGGCGAGGATGGCTGGGTCGAAGAGCAGAGCCTGCGCACGTCTATCCGTCATGGCGTCGGCCCCCGGTAGTCCAGCGCCCAGGCGCGGTGCAGGGCGAGCACCTGCATCAGCCGCTCGATCTGCTCGGCCACCCGTGCAGGCGACGTGCCACCCCGTGCCATCCGTGCATCCAGCGCGGCTTCGAGCGTAAGATGGGCGCGAATGTCGGGGGTCAGGCGCGGATCGACGCCCGCCAGGCCGGCATCATCGATCTCGTGGAGTTCGCAGCCGCGCTCCTCGCAGAGCCTGACCAGCGCGCCGGTGATGTCGTGGCCGTCGCTGAAAGGCACGCCCTTGCGTGCCAGGAAATCGGCTACCTCCGTGGCCAGCGTGAAGCCCTGCGAGGCGGCCGTCCGCATTGTCGCTGTGTTCACGGTCATGGTCGCGATCATGCCGGCCATCGCCGGCAGCACCAGAGCCAGCGCATCGACGGCGTCGAAAGCTGCTTTCTTGTCCTCGGCGAGATCGCGGTTGTAGGAGAGCGGCAGGCTCTTGAGCGCCGCCAGCATCGTCGTGACCCCGCCGATCAGCCGGGCCGAACGGCCGCGTGTCAGTTCGGCGATGTCGGGGTTCTTTTTCTGCGGCATGATCGAGGAGCCGGTCGCGAAGGAATCGTGCAGCGAGATCCAGCGATAGGGCTGGCTGCACCAGATCACGATCTCCTCGGCCAGCCGCGACAGGTTGACCGCCAGCATCGCCGCGACGAACAGGAACTCCGCGACATGGTCGCGCGCGCCGACCGCATCGACCGAGTTCTCGAAGGACGCATCATAGCCGAGCTCCTCGGCGGACAACTCGGGGTTGAGCGCGATGGCCGAGCCGGCCAGCGCGGCCGCGCCCAACGGTGAGATGGCGTTTCGCCTGTCCCAGTCGATCAGCCGGCCGGCATCGCGCGAGAACGCCTGCGCATGGGCCAGCAGATGGTGGCCGAAGGTGATCGGCTGCGCCGCCTGTAGATGGGTGACGCCGGGAACCGGCGTCGCCTTGTGGGCGAGCGATTGCGCGACAATCGCCTCCTGCAAAGCCAGCAGATCGGCCATCAGGGTGCGGGCGCGGTGGCGCAGGAACAGCTTGAGATCGTTGGCCGCCTGGTCGTTACGCGAGCGCCCGGCGCGGATTTTTCCGCCGAGCGGCCCGAGTTTTTGCGTCAGCACGCGCTCGAGAAACGTATGGACGTCCTCGTCCTCGGCCCAGGGCTCGATCGGGCCTGCAGCACACTGCCTCTCGACCTCGTCGATCGCCCTCAACACTGTCGCGATCTCGGCGTCGTCGAGCAGCCCGGCGCGGCCAAGCTCGCGGACATGGGCGCGCGAGCCGGCAAGATCATAGGGCGCGAGCCGGAAATAGCTCGGCTCGGAGCGCGAGAGCCGGGTCAGCGCGGGGTCGGGCTCGGCGGTGAAACGGCCGCCCCAGAGGCGCAAGGGCTGGTTCACGGTGAAATCTCCGCTGATGTCGCTGGGTCAGCGTAGAGCCGGCGCGCCAATGTCGGCAAAGGAGATGATTTCCAGCTCCCATTCCAATCTGGAATAGCACTTTGCCTCGCTGCCGATCCGTTTGTAGGATCGGGCATGACTGGCAATCCACATGTCCTGCCATCGACGACGGGCCTGCGCGTGGTCGAGGCGGTGGCGCGGCACGCCTCGTGCTCCGGCGCGGCGGCAGAACTCAACATGACGCAGAGCGCCGTCAGCAAGCAGCTCAAGGCCGTGGAGCAGGTCGTCGGCACGGCTTTGTTTCTGCGCAACCGGCGTGGGCTGGAGCCGACCGAGGCCGGCCGAGCCTTCATCGGGCCGGCGCGCGCAGTGCTGGCAGGGCTGGTGTCGGCGGTGGCGGGGCTCGCGCCGTTCCGCCCGGCCCAGCATCGCGTCAGGCTGCATGTCCTGCCGATCCTCGGCGATCGCTGGCTGGTGCCGCGCTTTTCGCACTTCGCCGAGCTGCATCCGGAGATCGACGTGCAGTTCACCACCTTCGTCACGCAGGAGACGAGCGAGGCGCCCGACGCCGTCTTTCGCTTCGGCGAGGGCGACTGGCCGGGGCAGATCTGCGACGACCTCTTCGGCCGCGACGTCGCGCTGGTCGGCGCACCCGACGCCATCGCGCGCTTCGGCGGAATAGGACATGCGGCCGATGTCGCGCGCTTCCCCGTGCTCGACCATTTCCAGACCCCGCTGCGCTGGAGCGAATTCGGTGAGGCCAACGGCGTCGAGGGATTGAAGCCCCAACGGGTGATCCGCTTCGGCTTCTACGCGCTGGTGATTCGGGCAGCGATTGCCGGGCAGGGGCTTGCGCTCGTCCCGCGCGCCTTGGTCGGCGAGGAACTGGCCGGCGGCCAGCTCGTAAACCCCGCCGGCCTCGGCTTTCGCAGCCGCCATGGCTACTGGCTGACCTATCCCGCCGACCGTCAGCCGAGTCCCGCTTTTGTGCTGCTGCGCGACTGGCTTGTCGCCGAGGCCGCCGGGATGCGAGAAGCGCTCTGACGGGTCGCAGCTTGCGGCCCTGCGACCGGCGATGAAGGGGCGATACGATGCAGCTTGGAATGGTCGGCCTCGGCCGCATGGGCGCCAACATCGTGCGCCGGCTGATGCGCGCCGGGCATGATTGCGTGGTCTATGACCGCGATCCCAAGCCGGGCGCGGCTTTGGCCGCCGATGGGGCCGTCGTAGCGGCCGATCTGAAGGACATGGTCGCGAAGCTGAACGCGCCGCGCGCGATCTGGGTGATGCTGCCGGCTGGTGAGATCACCGAGAAAACGCTGGCCGAACTCGCGGCGATGCTCGCCCCCGGCGACACGCTGATCGACGGCGGCAACGCCTTCTGGAAGGACGACGTCCGGCGGGGGCGGGAGCTGGCCGCCAAGGGCATCCACTATATGGATGTCGGCACCTCCGGCGGTGTTCATGGCCTCGATCGCGGCTATTGCCTGATGATCGGCGGCGACCGTCAGGCTTTTGAGCGGTTGGAGCCGATCTACAAGGCGCTGGCGCCGGGCAAGGGAGAGATCGAGCCGACGAAGCACCGCGACGGCCGCAATCCGACATCCGAGCAGGGCTATCTGCATTGCGGCCCGGTCGGGGCCGGCCATTTCGTCAAGATGATCCATAACGGCATCGAATACGGCATGATGCAGGCCTTCGCTGAAGGCTTCGACCTGCTGCGAAACGCCTCCGCCAAGGACGGCCTGCCGCCGGAATACGGCTTCGACTTCGACGTGGCGGAAATTTCCGAGGTCTGGCGGCGCGGCTCGGTCGTCACCTCCTGGCTGCTCGATCTCACCGCCGAGGCGCTGGCGGCCGACGAGGAGCTTTCGTCCTACAGCGGCAACGTCTCCGATTCAGGTGAGGGCCGCTGGACGGTGCAGGCCGCGATTGAGACCGCGACGCCGGCCGAAGTGCTGACATCCTCGCTCTACACTCGCTTCCGCTCGCGCAAGGACCACACCTTCGCCGAGAAGGTGCTCTCGGCGATGCGGGCCGGCTTCGGCGGCCATGTCGAGCCGAAGAAGTAGGTCGAGCCGTCATGCAGGCATCTGAAAAGCGCGCCCGCCCGACGGTGGTCGTCGTCATGGGCGTCGCCAGTTCCGGCAAGACCTCGCTCGGCGAGCGTCTGGCCAAGCGCCTCGGCTGGCCCTTCCGGGACGCCGATTCCTTCCACCCGCCCGAGAACGTCGCCAAGATGTCGGGCGGCACGCCGCTCAACGACGACGACCGGAAGCCCTGGCTCGCCGCGATCGCGGCCTGGATCGACGATCTGCGCGGCTCGGGCAGGAACGGCATCGTCACCTGCTCGGCGCTGAAGAAGCGCTATCGCGACATCATCGTCGGCGACCGCCCGGACGTGGCGCTGGTCTATCTGAAGGGCTCGCGCGAGCTGATCGGCGGCCGTATGGCCGCCCGCCAGCATCATTTCATGCCGCCGGCCCTGCTCGACAGCCAGTTCGCCGCGCTGGAGGAGCCAGGCGACGACGAGCGGCCGCTCGTCGTGCCGGTCGAGCTGCCCAAGGCCGAGATAGAGCAGCGGGTGCTGGGCGAGTTGGGGCTAGGCTGAACGGGCAGATCGCGCGCTGCCTCCGCGAGCGTCGAACCCGACCTTGCATTCCCGCCCTATCCGCTATATGGCCCACCGCATTCCACATGGGGTGCACCGCCTTTCATTCGAAAGGCGTTCCGGTGGCTTGGCAGCTTATGCCTCGTTCATTCGCACCCCAGAGGCTCAACCGGTAAGGACGAACACCACCATGGCACTGCCCGACGTTTCCATGCGCCAGCTCCTCGAAGCCGGCGCGCATTTCGGCCACCAGGCTCACCGCTGGAACCCGAAAATGTCGCCGTTCATCTTCGGAACGCGCAACAACATCCACATTCTCGATCTCTCGCAGTCGGTGCCGATGCTGTCGCGCGCCCTGCAGGCGGTCTCCGACACCGTCGCCCGCGGCGGCCGCGTCCTTTTCGTCGGCACCAAGCGCCAGGCGCAGGACTCCATCGCCGACGCAGCCAAGCGTTCGGCCCAGTATTACGTCAACTCCCGCTGGCTCGGCGGCATGCTGACCAACTGGAAGACCATCTCGGCCTCTATCCAGCGCCTGCGCAAGGTCGACGAGTTGCTGTCTGGCGGCGGCACGGGCCTGACCAAGAAGGAGCGCCTGATGCTGGCGCGCGAGCGCGACAAGCTCGAAAAGGCGCTCGGCGGCATCAAGGACATGGGCGGCACGCCCGACATGATCTTCGTCATCGACACCAACAAGGAAGCGCTTGCGATCAAGGAGGCCCAGCGCCTCGGCATCCCGGTCGCGGCGATCGTCGATTCGAACTCCGATCCCGACGGCATCACCTTCCCGGTTCCGGCCAATGACGATGCCGGCCGCGCCATCCAGCTCTATTGCGACCTGATCGCCCGTTCGGCGATCGACGGCATCGGCCGCGCCTCTGGCGACCGTGGTGAGGACATCGGCGCATCCGTCGCGCCGGTGGTCGAGGAGGCCTTGGCCGAGCAGGCTGTGGCCGAGCCGGCCGCAGCGGAAGCCGGTGTGGCGTTCGAGCTGCTGACCGCTCCGCGCGGCGCGCCCGACGACCTGATGAAGCTTTCGGGCATGGGGCCTGAGCTCGTGCAGAAGCTCAACGACGGCGGCCTGTTCCACTTCTGGCAGATCGCCGCCATGTCTCCGGCCGATGTCACCAAGGTCGATCACGACCTGAAGCTCGCTGGCCGCATCGAGCGCGACGGCTGGGTCGCCCAGGCGCGCGAACTCGCCGACGCCTGAGCCGATTTCGGCGACGCGTCACAAGCGCGTCGCGAAAGCGCATTCTTCAGTGATGCGAGACGAGCGCCGGCGGCCGGAAACGGAGCGTCGGCGTTGGTTCTTCCGGCAAGGTTTCAAGACTGCAAGGTTTTAACAGGGTACGTGGCCGCGCCTGCGAGGCGCCGGCTCGTACAAGGATAAGGACAAGGCAAAATGGCTGCGATCACCGCCGCGATGGTGAAGGAACTCCGCGACAAGACCGGCGCGGGCATGATGGATTGCAAGTCCGCGCTCTCGGCGGTCGACGGCGACATCGAGGCCGCGATCGACTGGCTGCGCACCAAGGGCCTCGCCAAGGCCGCCAAGAAGGCCGGCCGCGTCGCCGCCGAGGGCCTCGTCGCGGTCGCGGTCAAGGGCCATGACGGCGTGGTGATCGAGCTCAACTCCGAGACCGACTTCGTCGCCCGCAACCTCGAATTCCAGGCGCTGGCCCATGGCATCGCCAATGTCGCGCTGGAGCGCGGCGGCGATGTCGAGGCCGTGCTCGCCCATCATTATCCGGGCGGCGGCACGGTCGCCGACGCCATCGCCAACGCCATCGCCACGATTGGCGAGAACATGACGCTGCGCCGCGTCGCCGCGCTCAAGGTCAAGGCCGGCATGATCGGCTCCTATGTCCATGGCGCGGTCGCCGACGGTCTGGGCAAAATCGGCGTCATCGTCGCGCTGGAATCGACCGGCAAGGCGGACGAACTGGCTGCGCTTGGCCGCCAGCTCGCCATGCATGTCGCCGCGACCAATCCGATCGCGCTCGATCTCGCCTCGGTCGATCCCGAGGTGCTCGCCCGCGAAAAGGCGATCCTGGCCGAGAAGAACGCCGGCAAGCCCGAGCATGTTCTGGCCAAGATCACCGAAAGCGGCCTGAAGAGCTACGCCAAGGAATACTGCCTGCTCGAGCAGGCCTATATCCATGACGGCTCCAAGTCCGTCGCCCAGGTGCTCAAGGAGAGCGAAGGCAAGCTCGGCGCGCCCGTCGCACTCACCGGCTTCGCGCGCTTTGCGCTCGGCGAGGGCATCGAGAAGGAAGAGCAGGACTTCGCCGCCGAGGTCGCGGCCGCGGGCGGAACGACCGGCTGATCGGCCGGTTGATAGCGTCATCGAAAGGCCGCGCCCCGCGCGGCCTTTTTTGTGTAAGAAGGCTCGCGCGCTGCCGAATCGGCGACGCGTGGAACTGGCGTTGAGACCGGGAGACGACCGATGAGACCCAAACGCGTCCTCGTGAAGCTCTCCGGCGAAGCCCTTGCGGGGCAAGCGGGATCTGGTCTCGACGGCGCGACGCTCGTCGCCCTTGCCGATGACATTGCCCATGCCGCGCGCGAGGGCGTCGAGATCGCCATCGTGGTCGGCGGCGGCAATTTCTTTCGTGGCGTACAGGGCCTGAACAAGGGGCTCGACCGGACCAGCGCCGATTCGATCGGCATGCTTGGCACGGTGATGAACGCGCTCGCGCTCGAACATGCGATCGAGAGCGCCGGAGCCCCGGCCCGCGCGATGTCGGCGGTGCCGATGCCCTCGCTCTGCGAAAGCTATGCCCGCAAGCGCGCGCTCGACCATCTCAGCCATGGCAAGGTGGTCGTTCTCGGCGGCGGCACCGGTAACCCTTACTTCACCACAGATACGGGCGCCGCGCTGCGCGCCGCCGAACTCGGCTGCAGCCATCTGCTCAAGGCGACGCAGGTCGACGGCGTCTACACCGCCGACCCCAAGACCGATCCCTCCGCCACCCGCTACGAGACGCTGACGCATGCAGAGGCGATCAAGCGCGATCTCAAGGTGATGGACACGGCCGCCTTCGCGCTCGCCCGCGACGCGGGCCTCACCATCGTTGTGTTCTCGATCGCGGAGAAGGGGGCGCTCGCCGCCGTCCTGCGGGCTGAGGGCCGGGCGACCTATGTGACGCCGTGACCGAGTGCCTGTAAGATGAAAACGTCGACCCGTTGCGGAAATCCTTGACCCTGTCGGGGCCCGCCGCCATGGTCGCGCCCGGTTTCGTATAAACTCCAAGGTCTTGAAGACGATGGCCCAGACGACATTCGACCTCGCCGACGTGAAGCGCCGCATGGACGGCGCGGTCACCTCCTTCAAGGGCGATCTCGCCTCGCTGCGCAGCGGGCGGGCTTCCGCCAACATGCTCGATCCGATCATGGTCGAGGCCTATGGCGCACGCACGCCGCTCTCCCAGCTCGCCACCGTCAGCGTGCCGGAAGCGCGCCTGCTCTCGGTGCAGGTCTGGGACCGCAGCATGGTCAACGCCGTCGAGAAGGCGATCCGCGAATCCGATCTCGGCCTCAATCCGCAGACCGAAGGCGCCGTGCTGCGCATCCGCATCCCGGAGCTGAACGAGCAGCGCCGCAAGGAGATGGTTAAGGTCGCGCATAAATACGCCGAGGAATCGAAGATCGCCGTGCGCCATGTCCGCCGCGACGCCATCGACATCATCAAGAAGGTGGAAAAGGACGGCGATTTCACCAAGGACGACGTGACCCGTCAGTCCGATCTCGTGCAGAAGGCGACTGATCAGCATATTGTCGAGATCGATCAGGCGCTGGCGGCGAAGGAAAAGGAAATCCTGAGCGTCTGATCGCTCCACCGCGCCGGGGCTGATCCGCGGCGCTCATACGGGGCTGGTCGAACGGGGCTTCAGGGAATGTCAGCAGGCCAACGCCAGCCGGAACGGGGCACAAATCCGGTGCAGACCGCGTCGCCTCAAGCCTCCCCGGCCCATGTCGCCATCATCATGGACGGCAATGGCCGCTGGGCGAAGCAGCGCGGGCTGCCGCGCCAGGAAGGCCATCGCCGCGGGCTGGAGGCTCTGCGCCGCACCGTTCGTAACGCCGGCGAACTCGGCGTCCGGGTGCTGACGCTCTACAGCTTTTCGACCGAGAACTGGCGGCGTCCGCAGACCGAGGTGTCGTTTCTTCTCGGGCTGCTCAGGCGTTTCGTCGAAAACGATCTCGCCGAACTGCATGAATCGGGCGTCCGCGTCCGCATCATTGGCGGCCGCGACGATCTCGCGCCCGATCTGCGTATGCTGATCGAGCGGGCCGAAACCCTGACGCGCGGCAATGGCGGCATGACGCTCGTCGTCGCCTTCAATTACGGCTCGCGCGACGAGATCGCCCGAGCCGCCCGGCGCATGGCCGAGGCGGCCGTCGCCGGCCGCCTGAAGCCCGAGGCGATTACCGAAGCCCTGCTCGACGACTGGCTCGACACCGCCGACCTGCCCGACCCTGAGCTGGTGATCCGCACATCGGGCGAGACGCGCATTTCGAATTTCCTGCTCTGGCAGGCGGCCTATGCCGAATTCGTCTTCGCCCCGGTGCTCTGGCCGGATTTCGACAAGGCCGCCCTGGAAGAGGCGCTGGCCGAGTTCCGCCGGCGCGAGCGCCGTTTCGGCGGGCTCGGCGACGCTGAAGACCGCAATGTGGGCGCGGCGTGACCGCGCCGCTCCCCGGCCAGCCGAACTCCAGCGACGCCAGACCGGGCGCGAGCGAACTCCGGCTCAGGATCATCTCCGCGCTCGTGCTGGCGGCCGGCGTGCTGCTGACGACGTGGTGGGGCGGCTGGCCGTTCCGGCTGGTCTGGGCGCTCGTCGCCGGGCTCGTCGCCTATGAGTGGCTCGCCATCGTCAGCCGGCGCAACGCGGCGCCCGGCGGCATCGGCGTGGCGCTGGCGGGGCTCGCGCTCGGCTTCGCGCCGGTCAGCGCCGCGGCGCTGGCCGGAGTCGCGGCGCTGGCAGCCCTGCTCGGCGCGGTCCTGACGCCGCTGGTGAGCGACCGCCGCCTGCTGGAAGCCTGCGGCGTCGCCTATGCGCTCGCCTTCGCCCTGATTGCGCCGGCGCTGCGCGGCGTGCCCGAACTCGGTCTGGCGCTGATCATCTGGAGCTTCGCCGTGGTCTGGCTCACCGATATCGCGGCCTATTTCACCGGGCGTCGGCTCGGCGGCCCCAAGCTGATGCCCAGCGTCAGCCCAAAGAAGACCTGGTCCGGAGCGTTGGGCGGCGCGCTGGCGGGAACGCTCGGCGGCCTTGCGATCTGGTGGCTGGTGCCAGCGGCGGCCACTCTGGTCGGTCCCGGGACCGCCATCGCGGCATCGCTCTTCGCCTCGGTTGTCAGCCAGGCCGGCGACCTGTTCGAATCGGCGATCAAGCGCCGCTTCGGCGCCAAGGATTCGAGTCGGCTGATTCCGGGCCATGGCGGCTTTCTCGACCGTCTCGACGGCTACTGGGCGGTGCTCGTCTTCGCCGGTCTCGTTCTCTTCATCTCCCGCATCGAGGGGTGAGGCTGCATGCGCCGAACCGTCACTCTGCTGGGCGCGACAGGCTCGATCGGCCGCTCGACGCGCGATGTCGTCGCCGAGAATCCCGATCGTCTCGCCATCCTCGCCGTGGTCGGCGGGCGCGACGCTGCGGCTCTGGCGCGGGTCGCGGTCGAGACCGGCGCGCGCTTCGCGGCGCTGGCCGACGAAGCCGCCGGCCCTGCATTGGCCGAGGCGCTGTCAGGGACTGGCATCGCCAGCGGGGCAGGGCGGTCGGCGGTGCTTGATGCCGTTGCGATGGAGAGCGACATCGTCGTCAGCGCGATCTCGGGCGCGGCCGGGCTGGAGGCGACGTTTGCGGCGCTGGCGCCGGGCCGGGTCGTGGCGCTCGCCAACAAGGAGAGCCTGGTCTGCGCGGGCGCTGCGGTAATGGCCCGCGCACAGGCGGTGGGCGCACGCATCCTGCCGCTCGATTCCGAGCACAACGCGCTGTTCCAGGTGCTGGGCGCGGAGCCGGTCTCGTCGATCGCCAGCATGATCCTGACCGCCTCGGGCGGGCCGTTCCGGACTTGGGACGCGCAGCAGATTGCGGCCGCGACGCCGCAGCAGGCGTTGAACCATCCCAACTATGCGATGGGCGCCAAGATCACGATCGATTCGGCCAGCATGATGAACAAGGGGCTGGAGCTGATCGAGGCCTGCTTCCTGTTCGGGGTCCGGCCCGACCAGCTCGGAGTGCTGGTGCATCCGCAGCAGATCGTCCACGGGCTGATCGCCTTTCGCGACGGCTCGGTCAGCGCCGGCATGGCCATGCCCGATATGCGCGTCGCCGCCGCCCATTGTCTTGGTGTCGATGGCCGGCTCGACGCGCCGCCGGCGCGGTTCCTCGATCTGGCGAAGACCGCACCGCTGAGCTTCGAACGGCCCGATCTCGTTCGCTTTCCGGCGCTCGGCCTGGCGATCGCGGCGCTGCGGGCTGGCGGCGCGACGCCGGCGGTCCTCAATGCGGCCAACGAGGTCGCGGTCGCGGCCTTCCTAGCAGGGCGCCTGCCGTTTCCAGGCATAGCGCGGCTGGTCGAGCAGGTTTGCTCCATGGCCTTCGCCGACCAGGCCTCGCCCGCCGATGTCGCCGCTGCGCTCGCCATTGACCAAGAGGCGAGAAAACGCGCGGCGGTGCTCTTGCCGCAGGCCGCGACGGCTGTCACCTAAAGGCGGCGGAGTGACGATCGGTCGTCTTTTCGCGCCAATCCTGAGCTAGCCGCTCGCAAGAGCGGGCTCGGGATGATCCGCCGCTGAGACAGTTCTGGAGACGATGATGGACATTGCGGCGGCGATCACGGGCGCGGGCGGCTTTCTGCTGACCTATCTGCTGCCGTTCCTGTTCGTGCTGACGGTCGTGGTCTTCGTCCATGAACTCGGGCACTTCCTTGTGGGCCGCTGGTGCGGCGTCGATGTGAAGGTGTTCTCGATCGGTTTTGGACGCGAGATCTTCGGCTTCGACGACAAGCATGGCACGCGCTGGCGGTTCGCGCTGATTCCGCTCGGCGGCTATGTGAAGTTCTCCGGCGACGCTGATGCGTCGAGCGCGCCCGACAATGCCGGGGTCTCGCAAATGAGCGAGCAGGAGCGCGCGCGCTCCTTCCCGGCCCAGTCCATCGGCGAGCGCGCCGCCATCGTCGCGGCCGGACCGATCGCGAATTTCCTGCTGGCGATCGTGATTTTTGCCGGCACCGTCTTCTTCTTCGGCAAGCAGGTGCTCACCCCGCGGATCGAGCAGGTCGTCGCCGGCAGCGCCGCCGAGCGCGGCGGCATTCGCGCCGGCGACCTTATCCTGTCCATCGACGGCAGCCCGATCCGCAGCTTCAACGACATGCAGCGCGCCGTCTCTGGCCGCCCCGACGAGGTGCTGCAGATCATCGTCGAGCGTGCCGGCGAACGGCTGACGCTGCCGGTCACGCCCAGCCTCGTCGAGACCGCGACGCCGGTCGGCAAGCAGCGTATCGGCGTGATCGGCGTCCAGGCCTCGCGCAAGGCGGAGGACTGGACGACGCAGCGCTACGGGCCGCTGGAGGCGCTGAAGGTTGGTCTGTCGGAAACCTGGTATGTCGTCGACCGCACCTACGACTATGTCGCCAAGCTGGTGACCGGGCGGGAATCGACCGACCAGCTTTCGGGGCCGATCCGGATCGCCCAGGTCTCGGGGGTGGTGGCCACCAGCGGCGGCATCATGGCGCTGATCAACCTCGCTGCGATTCTCTCGGTCTCGATCGGCCTGATGAATCTGCTCCCGGTGCCGATGCTCGATGGCGGCCACCTGATGTTCTATGCGATCGAGGCGCTGCGTGGCCGGCCCCTCAGCGATCGGGCCCAGGAACTCGGCTTCCGGTTCGGGCTCGGCCTCGTGCTGATGCTGATGCTTTTCGTCACCTGGAACGACCTCGTCCACGTAAAATCGCTGCTTTGAGACCATTCCAGACGCGCGATCGCCAGTTTGCGGCGGAATCGCGGCAGCTTCCGTGGCCTCATGGCCACGCGGGGGCTAAAAATATTTCGTTAACGACAAACCCGGTTTGCACCCTGCGGGAAACTTTGTAGAAGCGATTGGACTGCAAAGTTCCCGAGCTTCGGCTTAGTGGCCGGAACCCCCGCTTGGGGTGGCGACCTTAGAGATGGAATAGGCGACCCGATGACGTCGACCCAAAAGAGCCGGCCCTCCAAGACTCGGCTCTCTCGATCAGTCGGACTTTCGGCCTTCATGCTGGCCGTCAGCGGCGGCGTGGCGTTCGCGCAGGCCGTGATTGTCCAAGGCAACAGGCGAGTCGACGCGGAGACGATCCGCTCCTACGCCAATCAGGGCGGCCCTCAGGAGGTTCGCCAGAGCCTGCTGGCGACTGGGCTGTTTTCCAGCGTTCAGGTCAGCCGTCGCGGCTCGCAGACCGTCATCTCCGTCCAGGAGAACGACACCATCAATCGCGTGGCCTTCGAGGGCAACCGCCGCGTCAAGAGCGACCAGCTTCTGCAACTCGTGCAGACCAAGGCGCGCGGGCCGATCAGCCAGGCGCTGATCGATTCCGACGTCGAGCGCATCAAGGAAGCCTATCGGCGGTCGGGATATGGCGCATCGTCGGTCACCGCCCGCGTGGCTCCACTGCCGAATGGCCGGCCCGACGTGGTGTTCACCATCGTCGAGACCGGCAAGACCGGCATCAAGAGCATCAACTTCTCGGGCAACGGCACCTACTCGTCGGGCCGCCTGCGCGGTCTGATGCAGTCGACCGAATCGAACTTCCTCAGCTTCATCAAGACCTCGGACGTCTATGACGCCGACCGCATCGCGGCCGATCTCGAACTGGTCCGGCGCTTCTACCTGAAGAACGGCTACGCCGACTTCCAGATCGTCTCGAACACGGCGCGTTTCGACGACGCCGCCCAGGGCTGGATCATCGACATCGTCGTGGATGAAGGCCCGCAATATCGCGTCGGCAGCGTCAACGTCGATTCCCGCCTGCGCGACCTCGACCCGAACGCGCTGCAGCGCCTTGTCGCGACGTCCGCGGGCGACACCTACAACGCCGAGGCGGTCGAGAAGTCTCTGGTCAGCCTGACGACCGAGGTCTCGCGCCGTGGCTACGCTTTCGCCCAGGTCCGCCCGCGCGGTGACCGCGACGCCGCAGGTCGGCTGATCGGCATCACCTATGTCGTCGACGAGGGCCCGCGCGTCTATGTCGAGCGCATCAACGTGCGCGGCAACACCCGCTCGCGCGACTATGTCGTGCGCCGCGAGCTCGATCTCGGCGAGGGCGACGCCTACAACAAGGTCCTGATCGACCGCGCCGAGCGCCGGCTGAACAATCTCGGCTTCTTCAACAAGGTCCGCATCACCAACGAGCCGGGCAGCGCGCCTGACCGTGTGGTGGTCAACATCGATGTCGAGGACAAGGCGACCGGCTCGTTCTCGATCGCCGGCGGCTATTCGACCTCGGACGGCGTCATCGGCGAAGTCTCGCTGTCTGAATCGAACTTCCTCGGCCGCGGCCAGTTCGTCCGCATCGCGGGCACGCTCGGCCAGCGCAGCAAGGGCGTCGATTTCTCCTTCACTGAGCCCTATTTCCTTGGCCGGCGCATCGCGGCGGGCTTCGATCTGTTTTCGAAGTTCAACGACAACTACAACACCGGCCGTTTTGAGAGCCGCGTGACGGGCGGCCAGATCCGCGCGACCTTCCCGATCACGGAAGAGTTCTCGATCACGCCGCGCTACTCGATCTATACGACCGAGATCGAGATCCCGAATACGACTTCCAATCCGTTCAACGATTGTACGCGGCCGCTCATCGGCGTGACGCCGGGAACGCTCGGCTCCGGTCTGCCCGAGAACGCCGCCATCAACTGCCTGACCAATGGCGAGGCGACGATCGCGGTCAAGGAAGCGCAGGGCACCACCCTGACATCGCTTGTCGGCGTCAACTTCAACTATAACTCGCTCGACAATGTGCAGAACCCGCGCAACGGATTTGTCGCGGAACTCAAGCCGGAATTCGCTGGCGTGGGCGGCGATTCGAAGTTCCTGCGCGTCTCCGCGGATGCGCGCTACTATCGCGAGATCTTCGACGATGTCGTCGGCTTCATCCGCGGCCAGGCCGGCCATGTGCAGGCCACCAGCGGCAATCTGCGCATGATCGACCACTACTTCCTCGGACCGACCCTGGTTCGCGGCTTCGCGCCGTCCGGCATCGGCCCACGCGACGTGCTGAACGACCCGACCGCGAACGCACTCGGCGGCACCACCTATTTCGGCGGTTCGCTCGAGATCCAGTTCCCGATCTTCGGTCTGCCGCGCGATCTCGGCCTTCGCGGCGCGGTCTTCGCGGATGCCGGCACGCTGTTCAATTACGATGGCGGCTCCAAGACGATTACCACGCCGACAGCCTGCCCGGTGGGCTCGGAGGCGCGGCAGTTCAACGTCGCCACGACGTCGATCTACCAGA
Organism: Rhizobiales bacterium CCH3-A5; assembly: GCA_001556025.1. Classification (GTDB taxonomy): domain Bacteria; phylum Pseudomonadota; class Alphaproteobacteria; order Rhizobiales; family Beijerinckiaceae; genus Allobosea. The sequence goes on along the minus strand of LSIB01000149.1, from coordinate 48,878 downwards.
CCAACGTTGCCTGCGTACGCGACAAGAACGTCATCCGCTCGTCTGTCGGCGCGAGCCTGTTGTGGCAGTCGCCGCTTGGCCCGATCCGCTTCGACTACGCCTTTGCTCTGTCGAAGGATGATGGGCAGCGCGATGCGTTCGGCCGCAAGTTCGGCGGCGACCGTCTGCAGGCGTTCCGTTTCTCGGGCGGCACGCGCTTCTGACGCGGCGGGGCGCTCTCGCGCCCCGTCCCGGACCTCTCCTGATGGCAGAGCCAAATTTCTTTCCGGCCGCGACAGCGCTCGATTTCGGCGAAGTCGCGGTCATGTCCGGCGTCGCGCTGCCTGACGGCGTCGATACCGCGCGCCGCCTCAAGGGCGTCGCACCCCTCGATACGGCGGGGCAAGACGACCTCGCCTATATGGACAACGCCAAATACACCGATGCGCTCGCCGCGACGCGGGCCGGGCTGTGTCTGGTCTCGCCGCGCTTCGCGGCCCGCGTTCCCGCCGAAACGGTCGCGCTGGTCACGCCGGTTCCTTATCATATCTTCGCAAAAGTGCTGGCTCGGCTGTTCCCGCAGGCTTTGCGGCCGGGCTCCGTGTTCGGATCTCAGGGGGGAGTCGCGCCCGGCGCCTTCGTCCATGCGACGGCGGTTCTCGAGGCGGGCGTCAGCGTCGATCCTGGCGCCGTGATCGGCCCCGGCGCCGAGATCGGCGCGGGAACGGTCATCCAGTCTCATGCCGTGATCGGGCCGCAGGTGCGCATCGGCCGCGACTGTGCCATCGGCGCTGGCGCCACGCTGCAATCCACGCTGATCGGCAACCGCGTCATCATCCATCCCGGCGTCAGGATCGGGCAGGATGGTTTCGGCTTTGCGATGAGTCCGAAAGGGCACATGAAGGTGCCTCAGATCGGCCGGGTCATCATCCAGGACGATGTCGAGATCGGCGCCAACACCTGCATCGACCGCGGCGCCAGCCGCGACACGGTCATCGGCGAAGGCACCAAGATCGATAATCTGGTCCAGATCGGCCATAATGTCGTGATCGGGCGGCATTGCGTCATCGTCTCGCAGGTCGGCATCGCCGGCTCGACCACGCTGGAGGACTTCGTCGTGCTCGGCGGCCAGGTCGGCCTTGCCGGACATCTCACCGTCGGCATGGGCGCGCAGGTCGCCGCCCAGAGCGGCGTCGCCGGCGATGTTCCGCGCGGCGCGAAATATGGCGGCTATCCGGCGCAGCCCGCGCTGAGCTGGGCGCGCGAAGCTGCCTTGCTCAAATCGCTCGTGGCCAGGCGCGGCAAGACCACGGACCGCCCCGAAGGCTGAGATGTCCGCCGGGCGACGTGCTCATCGGGCGGCCCCCTCATGTCGATTTGTCTTGCCGGCCGGGTGCTGTTTCCGGCACATCGGCAGAGATAGCATGCTGTCGGCGGCAGAGATCGCGGCTTTGGAACGCGGCCGTGAGGGGATGGGCCAGGTTGCGGCCCGTTTGGGAGAGTGAGAGACGATGAACGATCCGCAGACGACGCTGGGCGTGGTCGATATCCAGAAGATCATGGCCTGTATTCCGCATCGCTACCCGTTCCTGCTGGTCGATCGCGTGGTCGAGATCGTCGGCGACGAATCCGGCGTCGGCATCAAGAACGTCACGATCAACGAGCCGCAATTCACCGGCCATTTTCCAGGCCGGCCTGTCTTCCCCGGCGTGCTGATGATCGAGGCCATGGCGCAGACGGCGGGCGTTCTGGTCGTCAACGCGCGCGGCAGCGTCGATCCTGGCGTTACCAGCGTGCTGTTCACCACGATCGACAAGGCGAAGTTCCGCAAACCCGTCGTCCCGGGCGACCAGTTGCGCTTCCACCTGACCAAGATCACGCGCAAGCGCAATCTCTGGTTCTACAGGGGCGAGGCGCGGGTCGATGGTGCGCTGGTGGCGGAAGCGGACCTCTCCGCCATGGTCGTCTGAGCCGCCAAGAAACCAAAATCAGGACAGCCTCCGCATGAGCGCCACCATCCATCCGATGTCGGTCGTCGATCCTCGCGCGCGTCTCGGCGCGGGCGTCGTCGTCGGCCCTTTCTGCACGGTCGGCCCCGAGGTCGAACTGGGCGATGGCGTCGAACTCGTCAGCCATGTCGCCGTCGCCGGCTACACCACGATCGGCGCGCGCACGAAAATTTATCCCTTCGCCTCCATCGGCCATCCGCCGCAGGATCTGAAATACCATGGCGAGCCCTCGACGCTGACGATCGGCGCCGACTGCATGATCCGCGAGGGGGTGACCATGAATCCCGGCACCGAGGGCGGCGGGATGAAGACCGTCGTCGGCGACAAATGCTTCTTTCTGGCCAATTCGCATGTCGCCCATGACACGCAGATCGGCGACAGCGTGATCTTCTCCAACAACGTCATGTGCGCCGGTCATGTCAGGGTCGGCAATTTCGTGATCGTCGGCGGCGGCACCGGCCTGCACCAGTTCATCCGCGTCGGTGACCACGCCTTCATCGGCGGCGGCGCCGGCGTGATGCACGACGTTATTCCCTTCGGCATGGTGCGCGACAATCCGGCCCATCTTGCCGGGCTCAATCTCGTCGGCCTGCGCCGGCGCGGCTTCACGCGCGAGCAGATCCACGAATTGCGCCGCGCATACCGGTTGCTGTTCGCCGACGAGGGCACCTTGTCGGAGCGCGTCGAGGATGTCGCGAGCGAGTTCGCCTCGCACCCGCTGATCCACGAGATCCTCGACTTCATCCGCAATGGCGGCGAGCGCGCGATTTGCGTGCCCCATGACGTCAACACCGCCGACCGGTGACCGCCGAACCGGCAGATGCGCCGCCGCTGCGCGGACCGCTCGCCATCATCGCGGGCGGCGGCGATTACCCGCCATTGCTTGCGCGGCTGGCCACTGGTCGTGGCCATGCCGTCTTCGTCGCCGGACTTGAGGGCGCGGCCGATCCCGACGCCTTCGCGCTGTCCGATATCCAGATGTTCCGGCTCGGCCAGCTCGGCCGCCTGCTCGAGGTGCTGCGCCGGCGCGAGATCGGCGATCTCGTTCTGCTCGGCTCGCTGCCGCGGCCGAGTTTTTCGGGTTTACGCCCTGAAGCCTCGACGCTGAAATACCTGCCGCATTTCGCCCGAGCCTTCAAAGGCGGCGACGACCGCCTGCTGCGCGGCGTCGTCGAATTCTTCGAGGCGCAGGGCTTTCGCGTTCATGGACCTTCCGCGATCGCACCGGAACTCACGGCGCAAGCCGGCGCGCTTGGCCGGCGCACTGCAACGACAGAGCAGAAAGAACTGATCCAGCGCGGTTTTTCGCTGCTGTCGGCCCTGTCGCCCTTCGATGTCGGACAGGCCGCGATCCTCGCCGACCATCGCATCATCGCGATCGAGGCGGCCGAAGGCACCGACGCGATGATCGCGCGTGTCGCCGGCATGGTGTCCTCGGGCCGGCTGAAGATCGCCAAGGGCGACGGCGTTCTGGTCAAAGCGCCAAAGCTGGGCCAGGATCTGCGGGTGGACATGCCGGCCATCGGCCTGCGCACGCTCGAGCACATTCAGGACGCCGGCCTGTCCGGCATCGGCCTGCGCGCCGGGCAGGTTCTGGTCGGCGACGGGGCTGCACTGGCCGCGCTCGCCGATCGCCAGAATATCTTTATCGAGGGCGTGCCGTGACGCGCCCGTTCCGGCTGGCGATCGTCGCGGGCGAGGCCTCGGGCGATGCACTGGCCCTCCGCTTCGTGGCGTCTCTACGCGAGCGGCTCGGCGAGCGCGAACTGGTGATGGCGGGCGTCGGAGGGCAGGGCCTCATCGACGCCGGCCTGTCTCCGTTGTTTCCGCAGGCCGACATCGCCGTCATGGGCTTCGGCCCGGTCATCGCCCGCCTGCCGCTGCTGCTGCGTCGGATGGAGGATGCGGCCCGTGGCGTCGCGGCCTTTGCGCCCGATCTCCTGCTCACCATCGACGCGCCCGATTTCTCGCTGCGCGTCGCGAAGAAGCTGCGCCGGCGCGCTCCGTCAATTCCGATCGTGCATTGGGTCTGCCCCAGCGTCTGGGCGTGGCGCTCGGGCCGAGCGAAGCGGATGGCCCCGCATGTCGACCGTATCCTGGCGCTGCTGCCCTTCGAGCCTGCGGCGCTGGCGCGGCTGCACGGCCCTGAGACGGTGTATGTCGGCCATCCGCTGATGGAACGGCTCGGGGAAATGCGGCCCAACGCGATCGAAGCGGCCCAGCGGGCTGATGCGGACAACCCGCTTGTCCTGATCCTGCCCGGCAGCCGCCGCTCCGAAATCAACCATCTGTTGCCGGTCTTCGGCGAGGCGATCGCCCGCGTGGCGTCCGCTTTGCCGGGCGCACGCTTCGTTCTGCCGGCGGTGCCGCATCTGGCGGCGCTGATCGGCGACATGACGGCGCAATGGCCGGTCCCGCCGGAGATCGTCATGGGCGAGGCGGCCAAGCTCGCCGCCTTCCGCTCGGCCCGCGGCGCATTGGCGGCATCGGGCACCGTCACTTTGGAGCTTGCACTGGCGCAGGTGCCGACCGTCGCCGCCTATCGCGGCGCGAGCTGGGAGGCGGCGCTTGCAAGGCGTTTGATCAAGCTGCCCAGCGTCATCCTGCCGAACCTCATTCTCGGCCGCAGCGTCGTGCCGGAGTTTATCCAGGACACCGCGACCGCCGATGCGCTCGCCAGCCACCTCACGGCGGCGCTCGCCGAAGGCGCCGCTCGCGAGAGCCAGCTCGCCGGCTTCGCCGAGGTCGAGACGATCATGGCCGCGGCGGGCCCGAGCCCGGCAGCGAAAGCCGTCGCCGAGGCCCTCGCCGTTCTACGGGAACGCCCGGACAAACCCTGAAGACGAAAAGGCCGCGGCGCTGATGCCGCGGCCCTGTCATGCGTGAGGACGGCCTGCCGGTCGCGTCAGCGACGGCCGATCGGGGTGTAGTCCCTCTGCGGCGCGCCGGTATAGAGCTGGCGTGGCCGGCCGATGCGCTGGGACGGATCCTCGATCATCTCCTTCCACTGCGCGATCCAGCCGACGGTGCGCGCGAGCGCGAAGAGCGCGGTGAACATCGAGGTCGGGAAGCCCATCGCCTTCAGCGTGATGCCCGAGTAGAAATCGATATTCGGATAGAGCTTCTTCTCGATGAAGTAGCTGTCGGACAGGGCGATCCGCTCCAGCTCCATGGCGACGTCGAGCAGCGGGTCGTCCTTGATTCCGAGCTCGGCCAGGACTTCATGCGTCGTCTTCTGCATGATCTTGGCGCGCGGATCGTAGTTCTTGTAGACGCGGTGCCCGAAGCCCATCAGGCGGAAGGGGTCGTTCTTGTCCTTCGCCTTGGCGATGAACTTCGGAATGTTCTCGACCGAGCCGATCTCCTGCAGCATCTGCAGGGCAGCCTCGTTGGCGCCGCCATGGGCCGGACCCCAGAGGCAGGCGGTGCCGGCCGCAATGCAGGCGAAGGGGTTGGCGCCCGACGAGCCCGCGAGCCTGACCGTCGAGGTCGAGGCGTTCTGCTCATGGTCGGCATGCAGAATGAAGATGCGGTCGAGCGCGCGCGAAAGCACCGGATTGACCTTGTAGTCCTCGGCCGGTACCGCAAAGCACATCCGCAGGAAGTTCGAGGTGTAGTCGAGCGAGTTCTGCGGATAGATGAAGGGCTGGCCGATCGTGTATTTGTAGGCCATCGCCGCCAGCGTCGGCATTTTGGCGATCATCCGCATCGAGGCGACCATGCGCTGATGCGGGTCGGAGATGTCGGTCGAGTCGTGGTAGAACGCCGACATCGCGCCGATCGAGCCGACCATGACCGCCATCGGATGCGCGTCGCGGCGGAAACCCTGGAAGAACCTGGCCATCTGCTCGTGGACCATGGTGTGGCGGGTCACGCGATAGTCGAAATCGGCCTTCTGCGCGGCAGTCGGCAGGTCGCCCTCCAGCAGCAGGTAGCAGGTCTCGAGGAAGTCGCCATGTTCGGCCAGCTGCTCGATCGGGTAGCCGCGATACAGCAGCACGCCTTCGTCGCCATCGATATAGGTGATCTGCGACTCGCAGCTCGCCGTGGAGGTGAAGCCCGGGTCATAGGTGAACATGCCCGTCTGCGAGTAGAGCTTGGCGATGTCGATGACGGAAGGGCCGATCGAGCCCTTCTTGATCGCCATGTCGACGGTCTTGTCGCCGACCTGGAGCTGTCCGTTGTTTCCGCTCATCGATGCCGATCCTTTCAGGCTCGCTGTAGTCAATCGCCGTTCCTGGCGGCCCGGGACCGAACGGCCGCGCAGGAGACATAACCATCATTCGAGGGCCCCGAGGTGACGGCCCGGTGACGGAACGGCAAATGCGCATACGGACGGGAGGACAGGAGCATCCGACTGATATTCAAGCAATATTCGTGCCCCTCACGCCGACTGGCGGGAGGATTCACATGACGCGTCACTAGACCATTTGCGATAGCGCTTCAACCGAGCCGAAAGGCGATCGCGTCGCCGATTGCTCAGCTTTGGTCGGTGAGGCGAGCAAGAGTTTCCGCGCGGCCGAGCACCGCCATTACGTCGAAAAGACCTGGCGACATCGCCCGCCCGGTCAGGGCCGCGCGCAAGGGCTGCGCCGCCTGTCCGAGCTTCAGCCCTTGCTCTTCGGCAAAACTGCGCACCGCCGTTTCGAGCGCCCCGAGCGACCAGTCGTCGACCGCGGCCAGCTTTGCGGAAAGGCCCGGAAGGCGCTGCCGCCCGGCCTCATCCAGCAGTGCGGCGGCCTTGGCGTCGAGCTGAAGGGGGCGGGCGGCATAAAGGTAATAGGCCGAATCGAGCAGCTCGATCAGCGTCTTGGCGCGCTCCTTCAGGCCGGGCATCGCGGCGAGGAAGCGGGCTTCCAGCTCGGGCGACATCGCGGCGGCGATTCCCCGCGCCGGGCCGATCTCCGGCAGGATGACCTTCAGCGCCGCCAGCAGTTCGCGGTCGTCGGACTGGCGCATATAGAGCCCGTTCAGGTTTTCCAGCTTGGCGTAGTCGAAGCGCGCCGCCGAGCGGCCGATCGAGGAGAGGTTGAACAGCGCGATCATCTCCTGGGTGGAGAAGATCTCCTGGTCGCCATGGCTCCAGCCCAGCCGCAGCAGATAGTTCCGCAGCGCCGCCGGCAAATAGCCCATCGAGCGATAGGCATCGACGCCGAGCGCGCCATGGCGCTTCGAGAGCTTGGCCCCGTCCGCGCCATGGATCAGCGGGATATGCGACATGCTCGGCACGCGCCACCCCATCGCCTGGTAGATCTGTGTCTGGCGGGCGGCGTTGGTCAGGTGGTCGTCGCCGCGAATGACATGGGTGACGCCCATGTCGTGATCGTCGACCACGACGGCGAGCATATAGGTCGGGTTGCCGTCCGAGCGCAGCAGCACCAGGTCGTCGAGGTTCTCGTTCTGCCACACGACACGGCCCTGAACCTCGTCCTCGACCACGGTTTCGCCGGTCTGCTGCGCTCGGAGGCGGATCACCGGCTTGACGCCGGCAGGCGCGGTCGCCGGGTCGCGGTCGCGCCAGCGCCCGTCATATTTCATCGGCCGGCCCTCTGCCTTGGCCTTCTCGCGCATCTCGTCGAGTTCGGCCGGCGTCGCGTAGCAACGATAGGCGTTGCCCGACGCCAGCATCTGATGCGCCACCTCGCGATGCCGCTCGGCGCGGGCGAACTGGTAGACGGTGTCTCCGTCCCAATCGAGCCCTAGCCAGCTCAGCCCGTCGAGGATCGCCGCGATGGCGGGCTCCGTCGAGCGCTCGCGGTCGGTGTCCTCGATCCGCAACAGCATCTTGCCGCCATGGTGGCGGGCATAGAGCCAGTTGAACAGCGCCGTCCGCGCCCCGCCGATATGCAGGAACCCGGTGGGCGAGGGGGCAAAGCGCGTGACGACGGCATCGCTCATGAAGGCTAAGGCTCCGGCCGGCTTTTGGCTGCCGACCCGCTGGAATGACGCCCGCGAGGGGACGGGAACGAATTCGGCCGGAGACCGCATGACATCCGGCGCGGCCCCTGTAACATGGCAAACCCGGCAACGTTAAGCTCAACCTCTGCAGCGCCGGAAACCTGCGGACACCCGCATGCGCCAGCCTCCCGAAAGCCAGTCCGGATTGCGCGCCGCGCCTGCGGGCGCTGTGCTGGCTTGGCCGCAGGGTTGGCGATTGCGCGGCGTCAACCTGTCGCTCCGGCTCGCGGAAGCTGGCCAGACCCTGCACGCCGCGCTCGAAGCCGAAGCCGAACGCCGCCGGCTCTTCCTCTGGCTCCCGGTGATGATGGGCGTGGGCATCATGCTCTACTTCGCCGCCGACCGGGAGCCGGCACTGGCCGCGCCTCTCGCGGGTCTCGCGGCCTCGGCCGCCGGAGCGCTCGCCTCGCGCCGGAAGCGCCTTGTATTCATCGCCTGCATCGCCCTGGCTGCGATCTTCGCCGGCTTCGCCGCCGCGACCTGGCGCACGGCGGAAATCGCCGCGCCGATACTGGACCGGCCGCGTATCGGGGTCGTGACGGGATTTGTCGAATCTGTCGAGGCGCGGGACGCCGGCGCGCGGATCGTGCTGCTGGTCACCGGCCTCGCGGGCGTCGAGGCCGGCAATCAGCCCAGGCGCGTGCGCGTCAATGTCCGCAGCGGCACTGTCGCTCCCGGCGACCACATCTCCGCTGTGGCGCGCCTGCTTCCCCCGCCGGGACCGGCAAGGCCGGGCGGCTATGATTTCGGCCGCGACGCTTTCTTTCGCGGCCTCGGCGCGGTCGGCAGCGTCGCGGGCAAGATCACATTGACGCCGCCGCCGTCTCCCCCGCCGAAAAGCCTCGCCTTTACCGTCACGATCGACCGCGCCCGCAACGCTCTCACGCAACGCATCGCCGAAATCGGCGGCGGGCAGGCGGGCGCGATGGCAGCAGCCCTGGTCACCGGCAAGCGCGGTCTGATCACCGAGACGACCAATGCCGATCTGCGCGCTGCCGGCATCTACCACATCGTCTCGATCTCCGGTCTGCACATGGTGCTGGCGGCGGGCACGATCTTCTGGCTGGTGCGGGCGCTGCTGGCGCTGTCGGCAACGCTCGCCCTGCGCTGGCCGGTCAAGAAGATCGCGGCGCTCGCGGCCATGCTCGGCGCGACCGCCTACTGCGTCTTCTCCGGCGCGGAGGTCGCAACCGTGCGGTCGCTGATCATGACGCTGGTCATGCTCGGCGCGATCCTCGTCGACCGGCCGGCGCTGAGCATGCGCAATCTCGCGCTCGCCGCCATCATCGTGCTGCTGCGCGAGCCCGAGGCGCTGCTCGGCCCGAGCTTCCAGATGTCCTTTGGCGCGGTGGCGGCGCTGGTCGCTTTCGCCGAGCGCTGGGAGGGCAGAGACCGGACGCAGCCGCCGTCGCTGCTGCCATGGCCGCTGCGGACGATCTGGCTCGCCGCCATCGGCATCGTCGTCACGACGCTGCTCGCCACGGCTGCGACCGCGCCCTTTGGCGCATATCACTTCCAGACCTTCAACCCGTTCGGCCTGCTCGGCAACGCGCTGGCACTGCCCTTCGTCTCGCTCTTCGTCATGCCCGCAGCGGTGTTCGGCGTGTTGACCTATCCGTTCGGGCTCGACTGGCCGGCCTGGAAGCTGATGGGGATGGCCTCTGAGGCGGTGCTGAAACTCGCAAACTGGGTCGCGAGCATCGACCATTCGACTCTGGTGGTTCCGGCTTTCGGGGCGGCGGCGCTGACCTGCTTCGCGCTCGCGCTGCTCTGGGCGACGCTGTGGACGACGAAGCTGCGTCTCCTCGCCATCCTTCCGCTGGCCACAGGCGTCGCCGTCGCCGCCAAACCGGAGCGACCCGAAATCCTGATCGAACGCAGTGGATCGGGCATCGCCGTGCGGGGCAAGGACGGGCGTCTCGTCGTCGCCGGGCGGCCGAGCGCCTTCGTGCTCCAGCAATGGCTCAACGCCGATGGCGACAGCCGCAAGCCCGGCGATGCCAGCCTGCGCGAGGGCGCGGCCTGCGACGGGCAAGGCTGCGTCATCGCCACAGCGGACGGCCGCAGAGTCGCCTATGTCCGCGACCGGCCGGCGCTGGTCGAGGATTGCCGCCGCGCCGACCTTGTGGTGACGCCGATCCCGTGGAGCGCACCCTGCAGGGCCATGCTGATCGACCGGGGGGCGCTGAGCCGCGACGGAGCCACCGCATTGATGCGCTCAGGCGCGATACTGCCCGGCCAACAGCCCTGGCGCAGGCTCGCCGCCGAAAGCGGCGAGGGCGGCCGTCCATGGAACCGCACCCGGCCGTCAGCCGCAGCTCCGGCATTGCCCGCTGCACAGCCCGTTGAAGACGAGACCGCGGACCGACTCTAAAAAACACTCTCCCAAACCGACCTGTCATCCCGGACAAGCGGCGAAGCCGCGCCGATCCGGCATCCATTCCAGAACGCATCCGGACAGGTTCCGGAATGGATCCCGGGTCTGCGCTTCGCTCGCCCGAGATGACGGCGTGCTTTCGTATGAACCCAGCCTGTTCAGTAACGCCGCATCAGATTGACCAGCCGGCCCTGAATCTTGACGCGATCGGGTCCGAGCACGCGGGTCTCATAGGCTGGATTGGCCGCCTCTAGAGCGATCGAAGAGCCGCGCTTGCGCAGGCGCTTGAGCGTGGCCTCCTCGTCGTCGATCAGCGCCACGATGATGTCGCCGGTGTTGGCTGTGTCCTGCTTGCGGATCACGACGGTATCGCCGTCCAGGATGCCGGCTTCGACCATCGAATCGCCGCGCACTTCCAGAGCGTAATGCTCGCCGGCGCCCAGCATGTCGGCCGGTAGGGAGACGTTGTGGCTGCGGCTCTGGATCGCCGAGACAGGCGTACCGGCCGCGATGCGCCCCATCACCGGGATCGCGATCGTGGCGCGCGCATCTTCCTCGGGAGGGCTGCTCGCCGGCTTCACCTTGCCGAGCCCGCCCTGGACGACGGACGGGCTGAAGCGGCCGCGAGGGGCCTGCGCGCCAGCGACGCCGTCGGGCAGCTTGATCACCTCCAGCGCACGGGCCCGGTTCGGCAGCCGGCGGATGAAGCCGCGCTCCTCCAGCGCCATGATCAGGCGGTGGATGCCGGATTTCGACTTCAGGTCGAGCGCGTCCTTCATCTCGTCGAAGGAGGGCGGCACGCCGCTCTCGCGCAGGCGCTCATGGATGAAGCGGAGCAGTTCGAACTGTTTGCGTGTCAGCATGGTTCCCGCCGGTTCGCCGGAAGCGAAGAGTCGAAACAAATCACGAACATGGTACAGGTTCGCGTTGTGTTCCGCAAGGGCCTTCAGCGCAGCCGGATGATCCGGCAGGGCTCGCCCTGCTTTGCCGGCTCGGCAAATGGCGGACGGATGGTGAGCGCCCTCGCTCTCGCAAGCGTGCCGAGCATCGAGGAATCCTGCTTCTGGAAGGGGGTAACGATCCAGCCGGCCTCGGAATAGCTGAGATCGGACCGAAGATAGTCCTCCCGTTCGTCATTAGCCGGCATATCGATACCGGCAATGGCGGGCTCACTGCGATCTCTTTCGGGATCGGCGAGGCCGAGCAGGGCCTCGATCAGCGGCACGATGAACAGATGGCCGCAGACGATGGAGGAGACCGGATTTCCCGGCAGGCCGACAGCGACCATCCGACCGAGTCGGCCCATCATCATCGGCTTGCCCGGCCGCATCGCGATCTTCCAGAAGCCGAGGTCCATGCCGGCGCGCTTCAGCGCCTCCTGCACGAGGTCGTGCGCCCCGACCGACGCGCCGCCCAGCGTGATCAGCACATCGGCGTCGGCGTCCCGGGCGCGCGCAATGCGCTGGGCGAGGTCGGGATGGTTGTCGCGCGCGATGCCGAGATCGAGCACGGTTCCACCGGCCGCCTCGACGATCGCGGCGAGCGAGAAGCTGTTCGACGCCACGATCTGGTCCGCACCGACATGCTCCCCCGGCAGGACGAGTTCGTCGCCCGTGGCGAGGATCGCGACGAGCGGTTTCTTTCGCACCGCCAGCGTCGGATGACCGCCCGCGGCCGCGAGGCCCAGAGCCGCGCTGTCGAGTGCGCGTCCGGCGGGCAGCAGGACGTCGCCCTCGCTGAAATCGAGACCGGCGACCCGGACATGGCGTCCCCTGGGGGTGCTCTCGCGGACGCGGATCGTCGCCTCGCCGACACCGTCGGCGTTCTCCTGGATCAGGATGGTATCCGCGCCTTCCGGAATCGGGGCGCCGGTGAAGATGCGCACCGCCTCGCCCTCGCCAAGCTTTCCAGCAAAACTACGCCCGGCAGCCGATTCGCCGATGACGCGCAATTCGTTTGCCGGCACGAGATCGTCGGCGCGAACCGCGTAGCCATCCATGGCGGAATTGGCGAATGGCGGCTGCGTGCGCAGCGCCGCGATATCCTGCGCGAGCACGCGGCCGGCGCATTGCGACAGCGGCAGCGTCTCGGCCGCCATCGCGCCGGGCACGCTATCGAGCAGCGCCCTCAGAGCGACCTTGACCGGTGTCAGCGCCATCAGGCGGGCTCCGCTTCCGAAGGATTGGCTTCGAACACGCCGGACTTGCCGCCGGATTTGTGCAGCAGCCGCACACCTTCGATCCGCATGCCGCGATCGACCGCCTTGACCATATCGTAGACCGTGAGGCACGCGACGGAGACCGCCGTCAACGCCTCCATCTCGACGCCGGTCTGGCCCTTCATCTTCACCTCGGCGGTGACGCGCACGCCGGGCAGCGCCTCGTCGATGGCGAGATCGACCGAGACCTTGCTGATCAGCAGCGGGTGGCAGAGCGGGATCAACTCATGGGTGCGCTTGGCGGCCATGATCCCGGCGAGCCGCGCGGTGCCGAGCACGTCGCCCTTCTTCGCATCGCCGGCACGCACGATGGCAAGCGTCTGCGCCGCCATCACGACGCAGCCCTCGGCGACCGCCATGCGGTCCGTCTCGGCCTTGCCCCCGACATCGACCATATGGGCCTGGCCCCTTGCGTCGAGATGGCTGAGCCCGGTCACGCCGCTTCCTCCTGCGCCGAGCCGGTCAGCAACTGACGCGTGGCGGCGGCGACGTTCTCCTGACGCATCAGGCTTTCGCCGACGAGAAAGGTGTTGACGCCGCAGCGTGCGAGCCTCGCGATGTCGGCGTGGCCGAAAATGCCGCTTTCTCCGACGATGACGCGGTCGCCCGGCACGCGCGGGCTGAGCCGCTCGGTCACGGCGAGATCGACGGCAAAGCTGCGCAGGTCACGGTTGTTGATCCCGAGCAGTTTTGCCCCCAGCGGCAGCGCCCGGTCGAGTTCGGCCTCGTCATGCACCTCGATCAGCACGTCCATGCCGAGTTCGAGCGCCGTTTCGTTCAACGCGCGGGCGGTGGCGTCGTCGACGCCGGCCATGATGATCAGGATGCAGTCCGCACCCCAGGCCCGCGCCTCGTAGACCTGATAGGGCTCGTAGAGAAAATCCTTGCGTAGGGCCGGCAGGCCGCTCGCCTCGCGCGCCTGCATCAGAAATTCGGGTCTGCCCTGGAAGGACGGGCCATCGGTCAGCACGGAGAGGCAGGCCGCGCCGCCATCGGCATAGGCGCGGGCCAGCGCGGGAGGGTTGAAATCGGCGCGGATCAGCCCCTTGGACGGGCTCGCCTTCTTGATCTCGGCGATCAAGGCCGGCTTGCCCTGCGCATGCTTCACTGCGATCGCCGCCGCGAACCCTTTCGGCGGCGGCGCGGTCCGGGCCAGTATCTCGATCTCCGCTTGTGGGATCGCTGCCTTGGCCGCGGCGATCTCCTCGCGCTTATAGGCCTCGATCCGGGCGAGGATATCGCTCATGGCCGCCTCACGCGTTCGAGACCGAGACGAGCGCCGCCAGCGCGGCCTTGGCGCGGCCCGAATCGAGCGCACTTTCAGCCTGCGCCAGCCCGTCGCGCAGGTCGCTCGCCTTGCCCGCCACCAGCAGCGCAGCGCCCGCATTGAAAGCGGCGATGTCGCGAAAGGCGGTCCTCTCGCCATCCAGCACCGCCGTCAGCGCGGCTGCGTTCTGCGCCGGCTCGCCGCCGCGCAGATCCTCGGGCTTCGCCCGCGCAAGCCCGACATCGTCCGGGCCGATCTGAAAACTCTCGATCTTGCCATGATCGAGGGAGACGACGCGGGTCGGCCCCGTGGTGGTGATCTCGTCGAGCCCATCGGAACCATGCACCGCCCAGATCCGGGTCGAGCCCAGCGAGGCCAGCACCTTGACCATTGGCTCCAGCCAGGTCTCCGAGAACGCCCCGATCAACTGCTTCTTGACGCCCGCAGGATTGGAGAGCGGACCGAGCAGGTTGAAGATCGTGCGCGTGCCCAGCTCCGTGCGCACCGGCGCGACATGGCGCATCGAGGCGTGGTGCGTCGGCGCGAACATGAAGCCGACGCCGGCCCTGGCGATGCAGGCTTCCGTTCCCGCCGGATCGAGCCCGACCTTGACGCCGAGCGCGGTCAGCACGTCGGCCGCGCCTGAGCGCGAGGAGGCGGCGCGGTTGCCATGCTTGGCGACGGGCACGCCGCAGGCGGCCGTGATGATCGCGGCCAATGTCGAGACATTATAGGAGCCGGACGAATCGCCGCCTGTGCCGACGATGTCGATGGCCTCGGCCGGGGCCTTCACGGTCAGCATTTTCGCGCGCATGGCCGAAACCGCGCCGGCGATCTCCTCGGCGGTCTCGCCGCGCACCCGCAGCGCCATCAGGAAGGCGGCAGCCTGTGCGTTGGTGACGCCGCCCGAGAGGATGGTTTCGAAGGCGTCGCGCGCCTCGTCGCGCGAGAGCGTGGCGCCGGTCGCGACCTTGGCGATGAAGGGTTTGAAATCGTCCATGGAACTCTGGTCTGCTCAGGCTGTCTCGGAAAGGGCGGGCGCGCGGTGCGTCTGCGACCATCGTTCCGCCATCTCGAGGAAATTCCGCAGGATCGTCGCGCCATGCTCGGAGGCGATGCTCTCGGGATGGAACTGCACGCCATGCACAGGCAGGTCGCGGTGCGACAGCGCCATGATCAGCCCGTCCTCGGTCGTCGCCTCGATGTCGAGTTCCGGCGGGCAACTCCGGCATTCGACGACGAGCGAATGATAGCGCGTCGCCTTGAGTGGGCCGTTGATGCCGCGAAAGAGCCCGCGAGCATGATGGCTTATGGTCGAGATCTTGCCGTGCATCGGCAGCGGCGCGCGGATCACCTCGCCGCCAAAAGCCTGGCCGATCGCCTGCAGGCCGAGACAGACACCGAACAGCGGAACCTTGCCAGCGCCCTCGCGGACCAGATCGAGGCAGATGCCGGCCTCGTTGGGCGTGCAGGGGCCGGGCGATAGCACGATCGCGTCATGCCCGCTCGCGAGAGCCTCGGAGACCGTGAGCGCATCGTTGCGCACGACATCGACCTGCGCGCCCAAGCCACCGATCAGGTGGACGAGGTTCCAGGTGAAGCTGTCGTAATTGTCGATCAGCAGGATGCGCATGGGTTCGGTGTCGCGTTTCGGTCGATGGTCATGCCCGCTGACAGGGCAGGCGGTCAAGTTTGCCTCGCCGTCATTGCGAGCGCAGCGAAGCAATCCAGAGGTTTGCGCGAGACGCTGGATTGCTTCGCTGCGCTCGCAATGACGGGATCGACGTCCCTCTCGGTTTCACTGCCCCCGTCGCGCTACGGCCGCGAAGCGCACCGCCTCTTCTGCCGCCTTGAACAGCGCCTTGGCCTTGTTGACGCATTCCTGCTGCTCGGAGGCCGGGTCTGAATCGTAGACGATGCCCGCGCCGGCCTGGACATGCATTCGGCCGTCCTTGACCACCGCCGTGCGCAGCACGATGCAGGTGTCCATCTCGCCATTGGCGCCGAAATAGCCGATGCAGCCGCCATAAGCGCCGCGCGCATCGTGCTCCAGCTCGTCAATGATCTCCATCGCCCGCACCTTCGGCGCGCCGGAGACGGTGCCGGCCGGAAAGCCCGCCGCGAGCGCGGCCAGCGCGTCGTGCTTCGGATCGATCGTCCCTTCGACGTTCGAGACGATGTGCATGACCTGGCTGTAGCGCTCGACGAAGAAGGAATCCGTCACCTTCACCGTGCCGATTCTGGCGACGCGGCCGACATCGTTGCGGCCGAGATCGAGCAGCATCAGATGCTCGGCCCGCTCCTTGGGGTCGGCCAGCAGTTCCGCCGCCAGCGCCTCGTCCTCGGCATGGGTCGCGCCGCGCCGGCGCGTGCCGGCGATCGGGCGGATCGTGACCGTCTCGTCGCGCAGGCGCACCAGGATTTCCGGGCTGGAGCAGACGATCTGGAAGTCGCAGAAATCGAGATAGCACAGGAAGGGCGCCGGATTGACCCGCCGCAGCGCCCGATAGAGCGAAAAGGGCGGCAACGCGAATGGCGCCTCGAAACGCTGCGACAGCACGACCTGAAAGATGTCGCCGGCGCGGATATAGTCCTGCGCGGTCGCGACCATCGCGTGGAATTCAGTCTCGCCGGTGTTGGAGGCGATCGCAGGCTCGGGCAGGCCCGCAATGTCGATCGCCGCCTCGGGGGGCAGGGGGCCTTCCAGCGCGGCGACGACCGCCTCGATCCGCTCCATCGCCTGTTCATGCGCGGCGCGCGCCGATAGGCCGGACCTGGGCCTGACCGGCGTCACGACATGGATCTCGTCGCGCACGGCGTCGAACACCACCATCGCGGTCGGCCGCATCAGGATGGCGTCCGGTACGCCCGTGCCGGTCTCTTTTGGCTCTGGAAGCCTCTCCATCAGCCGGACCATGTCGTAACCGAGATAGCCGAACACGCCGGCCGCCATGGGCGGCAGGTCGGCCCCGGCAGGGATGGCGCTTTCATCGAGCAGCGCGCGCAGGCTCTCGAAGGCCGGGCGCGGATCCGCCGAGAAAGCCTCGCCATCGGCCAGCCGGCAAAGCGAAGCCTGCCCGCGCTCGCAGCGCCAGATCAGGTCCGGCCTCAGCCCGATCATGGAATAGCGCCCGCGCACCGCGCCGCCTTCGACCGATTCCAGCAGGAAAGCCGGCCCCTCGACCGCGTGGCGCAGCTTCAGGAACGCCGCGACCGGCGTCTCGCAATCGCCGACCAGAATCTGCCGCAGCAATTGCGGCTGTCCCTGCTCGTAGCCGCGCGCAAAAGCCTCGAACTCCGGCAGGGCGCACATGGTCAGTTCTGCGCGCCGCCGGTGGCGTTGCGGAACGCGGTCTCGTTGATCGCGACGCCGAGATCGGTCTGCAGTTTGGCGACATATTGCGTCAGGATGTCCTCACTGACGCTGTTGCCGAGCAGGCGGGAGAAGTTCTCGGCCTCCTGCGTGGTGCGCGCATAGGGCGGCACGAAGGCCGCTTCGACCTTGAACAGGATGCGCCCGCCATCCGCGACCGAGGCCGAATTGCTCTTGCCGGCGACCGTGCCGAAGATAAGGCTGACGACATTGGCGGGCAGATCGGGCCGCTGGTCCTGCCGGCCGAGACCCGCCGCCGTCTCGATCGTCAGGCCGGCCGAGGCCGCGACCGCGTCGAACGCCTCGCCCTTGTCGAGCCGCTGCACCAGCTCGCGCGTCCGGGCCGAGAGCCGCGTCGCGATTTCGTCCGCGCGCCACTGCGCTTCGACCTCGGCCTTCGATTCCTCGAAGGTCCGCTCGCGTGCCGGGTCGATCTTCGTCAGGTCGAACCAGACATAGCCGGTGTCGCGCGGCAGCCGGATCGCCTCGTTGTCGACGCCGACATCGGAGCGGAAGATCGCCTGCACCGCAGCGTCGCCGCCCGCGAGCGCCGGCTCCTGCGTACCGTCGGCCTTGCGCAGCGAGGCGTCGACGGGCCCAAGCGCGCGCAGCGGCAGGTTGAACTCTTTGGCGATCTCGGCAAGCGGCTTGGCGGCGGCGCGCTGGTCCTCGATCTTGTCGTGCAACTCGGTGATGCGGCCCGACGCCCTGGTCGTGGCGATCTCCTGCTTGAGTTCGGCCGCGACCTCGTCATAGGGACGTACGCGCTCGGGATTGATGGTGGTGACGCGCAGCAGCACCGGCCCGAAACCGCCAACGACAGGCGCGCTGACGACATCCTCGGCGAGCGCGAAGGCGGCGTCGCGCACGGCGGCGTCGACGACCTGCGTGCGGTTGAAGGTGCCGAGCGTCAGGTCCTTTTCGAGGACGCCCCGCGCAAAGGCCGCCGCCTCGAAGGTGTCGCCCTCCTCGATCCTCGCCCTGGCGGCCTGCGCCTCTTCGAGTGTCGGGAAGCTGATCTGCTGGATCGTGCGGGTCTCAGGCGAGCCGAAGCGCTGGGCCTTGACCTGCTCGTAGCGCGCCTTGGCCTCGTCGTCTGAGACCTGCGTCGGGTCGGCAAGCGTCTCGGCCGAAATCGAAAGCACGTTGGCGCTGCGATATTCCGGCGCGCGGAAGCCTGACTTGCGCGCCTCGAAGAAGCTCTTGAGCTGCTCGTCGGTCGCGGCCGCGATCTCGCCGGCGGCGCTCGCCGGCAGGCGCGCCAGCGTCACGTCGCGGCGCTCGTTGCGCAGCCGGTGGCCGATCTCCTGCAGCGCCACCGGTGCGGAAACGACGCCGACGACCATCTCGGCCAATTGCTGGCGCAGGATGGTGGCGCGCTGCTCGCGCACATAGGTCGCCTCGGTGAAGCCGTTGCTGCGCAGCAATTCGTTGAAGCGCGGCGCAGAAAAATTGCCCGAGGCGTCTCGAAAATTCGGGTCCTCGAAGATCAGGTTGCGGATCGTCTCGTCGGAAACGGCGAGCCGCATGCTACGGGCCGTCTGGTCGAGCGTCGCCTCCGTGACGAGCTTCGACAGCACCTGCCGGTCGAGCCCGAGCGCGCGCGCCATGTCGGGCGTGATCTGCCGGCGCTGCTGTCGCGTCAGGGTCTGGAGTTCGTTCTGGTAGGCGGTGCGCATCTGCTCCAGCCCGATCTCGGTCTTGCCGACGCGGGCTACCGAATTGCGGCCATAGCCCTGGAAGATGTCGCCGATGCCCCAGATCGCGAAGGAGAAGATCAGGAAGCCGAACAGCACGAAGATGACCGCCTTGCCGATCAGGCTTTGCCCGGCCTTGCGGATTCCCGTCATCATCATCGTGTCGATCTTTCCCTGTAGGCCACATGACGCCGAGGAGCGCGCGCCCGGTGTTTTGTCGCGGCTGCTTATAGGAAGCCGCGCCGCAACCCGCAATCGGTTGCGAATGTCGCGCGCAATTGCGGCTTTGGCGCAGCATTGCTAGAGCCGTCGCCGGGATTTCAGGAGACGACGACACATGACGCGCAGCATCAGGCCGCTCGTGGCCGGCAACTGGAAGATGAACGGGCTAAAGGCCGATCTCGCCATCGCGGCCGAGGTTGCGAAAGGCTACGACGCGACGCTGAAGGCCGTCGTCGACCTGGCGATCTGTCCGCCCGCGACGGTTCTTTTCGCGGCGTCGGCTGCCCTTATCGGCGCGCGTATCGCCACTGGCGGCCAGGATTGCGCCGGGCAGGAAAGCGGGGCCTTCACCGGCGATCTCTCTGCCGCGATGCTGGCCGATGCCGGCGCGACCTACGTCATCGTCGGTCATTCCGAGCGCCGCACCCTGCACGGCGAGAGCAATGCGACGGTGAAGGCCAAGGCCGAAGCCGCCCAGAAGGCGTTGCTGGTCCCGATCGTCTGCGTCGGCGAGACGCAGGACGAGCGGCAGGCCGGCAAGGCACTCTCCGTCGTCAAGAAGCAGTTGCGCGGTTCGGTTCCCGAGAGCTCGACGGCGGCGACTCTCGTCGTCGCCTACGAGCCGGTCTGGGCGATCGGCACCGGCCTGACCCCGACGGCGGCCGACGTCGCCGAGATGCATGCGGCGATCCGCGCGGAGCTTGCGCGCCTGCTCGGCAAACAGGCGGCGGCTGGTGTGCGCCTGCTCTATGGCGGCTCCGTCAAGCCCTCCAACGCCGCCGAACTGATGAATGTCGCCAATGTCGACGGCGCGCTGGTCGGCGGGGCAAGCCTCAAAGCGGAGGATTTCCTGGGCATCGCGCGGGCCTGCGGCTGAGCCGTCGACACATGCCGGGTGGCGCGCGCCCGATGCGCGTGCTATTGGCCGCGCCGAAGCGGGAATGGACGGAGCGGGCGGGCCTTGGCGTCGGCGCGCTCCATACCCATTTCGTGAGCGCAATCGTCCCTGTGAGCCCATGCAGAACGTTCTCATCGTCATCCATCTGATCATTGTGGTCGCGCTCGTCGGCGTCGTCCTGCTGCAGCGTTCCGAGGGCGGCGGGCTCGGCATGGGTTCGGGCGGCGGCGGTGCCGGCGGCTTCATGACCGGACGCGGCCAGGCCAACGCGCTGACGCGCGCCACCGCGATCCTGGCCGGCGCCTTCTTCCTGACCTCGATCGCGCTCGCCGTTCTCGCCAATCAGGGGCGCACGCAGCGCTCGATCATCGACGGTGCGCCCGGCGCGACCGCGCCTGCCAGTCCGACCGGCCCGAGCGCCCCCAACGCCGGCGGCGTGCTCGACCAGCTCCGGCAATTGCAGGGCCCGTCCGGCGGCGCCCAACCGCCGACGCCGCCCGCGACGCCGCAGCAGTGATAGAAGGGCAGGGGCCGGGAAACCGGCCCTTCTCTTTTGAAGGCGAGAGCGCCGGGAAACCGGCCCGTCTCTTTTGTGGACAAGCACGCCGCGCAGGCCCTGCCTGCGCTGTCGGGCCTAGCGAATCGAACTCTGTCGGTTAGAGGTGACCTCCCATGACGCGGTATGTTTTCATCACCGGCGGCGTGGTGTCTTCGCTGGGCAAGGGCCTGGCGGCGGCGGCGCTGGCCGCCCTCCTGCAGGCCCGTGGACACACGGTGCGCCTGCGCAAGCTCGATCCCTATCTCAATGTCGATCCGGGCACGATGAGCCCGTATCAGCACGGCGAGGTCTTCGTCACCGATGACGGGGCCGAGACCGATCTCGACCTCGGTCATTACGAGCGCTTCACCGGCCGGCCCTGCAACAGGGGCGACAACATCACCACCGGCCGCATCTACATGGACATCCTGACCAAGGAGCGCCGCGGCGATTATCTTGGCGCGACTATTCAAGTGGTGCCCCACGTCACGAACGCCATCAAGGAGTTCATCCTCGACGGCAACGAGGGCTACGATTTCACGCTGGTCGAAATCGGCGGCACGGTCGGCGACATCGAGAGCCTGCCCTTCCTCGAGGCGATCAGACAGGTCAACCAGCAGCTTCCGCGCGGCCAGTGCATTTTCGTGCATCTGACGCTGCTGCCCTATATCCCGACTGCGGGCGAGCTGAAGACCAAGCCGACGCAGCATTCGGTCGCCGAATTGCGCTCGATCGGCATCCAGCCCGACATTCTGCTCTGCCGCACCGACCGCGAGATTCCGCGCGAGGAGCGCCGCAAGCTCGCTCTCTTCTGCAATGTCCGCGAGACCGCCGTGATCGAGGCCCGCGACGTCGCCTCGATCTACGACGTGCCGCTTTCCTATCACGCCGAGGGGCTGGACAACGAGGTGCTGGCCGCCTTCGGCATGGACGCCTCGGCCGAGCCCGATGTCTCGAATTGGAAGCGCATCTCCGAGCGGGTCAAGAACCCCGAGGGTGAGGTCACCATCGCCATCGTCGGCAAATACACCGGCATGAAGGACGCCTACAAATCCCTGATCGAAGCGCTGATGCATGGCGGCATCGCCAACCGTGTCAAGGTCAACCTCGACTGGATCGAGTCCGAGGTCTTCGAGAAGGAGGACCCGGCGCCGTTCCTCGAGCATGTCCACGGCATTCTGGTGCCTGGCGGCTTTGGCCATCGCGGAGCAGAGGGCAAGATCAGGGCCGCGACCTTCGCAAGGCAGCGAAAAGTGCCCTATTTCGGCATCTGCTTCGGCATGCAGATGGCGGTGATCGAGGCGGCGCGGTCGCTTGCCGGAATCACGGATGCCAATTCGACCGAGTTCGGCCCCACGGACGAGCCCGTCGTCGGCCTGATGACGGAATGGCTTCGTGGCAACGAGCTGGAGAAGCGCGAGGCCGAGGGCAATATGGGCGGCACGATGCGGCTGGGCGCCTATGCCTCGACGCTCGCCGAGGGCTCGAAAATCGCAAAAATCTACGGCGCGACCGAGATTTCCGAACGCCACCGCCACCGCTACGAGGTCAATATGGGCTATCGCGAGCGGCTGGAGGCCAAGGGCCTGAGCTTTTGCGGGCTCTCGCCGGACGGCCTGCTCCCCGAGACGGTGGAGT
Organism: Rhizobiales bacterium CCH3-A5; assembly: GCA_001556025.1. GTDB lineage: Bacteria > Pseudomonadota > Alphaproteobacteria > Rhizobiales > Beijerinckiaceae > Allobosea. Next base: position 26,704 of record LSIB01000149.1, on the reverse strand, counting down.
ATCCCGACCACCCCTGGTTCATCGGTGTGCAGTACCATCCCGAGCTGAAATCGCGCCCCTTCGAGCCGCACCCGCTGTTTGCGAGCTTCGTCGAGGCGGCGCTGGTGCAGAGCCGGTTGGTGTGAGGCGAGAGGCGGGGCGCTTTCCCAGAATGCAACGGCGGAACAGATATCTAATGATAGCTGCGGTTGGCGTGATCGCAGCCTATTCCGGCTATCTACTGTTCTTTACTGCTTTGCACGCCGCCAATGAGCATATCAGTCGATGCGCGGATAACTCCGCGCCGCAGTATATCGTCGATAGCGAGCAGAGACGTCGCGAATGCGGCAGCGAATGACCGCAGTGTGCCGGAAGATTCTGCCGCCGTCATGGTCGCCCTTGTGGCGACCATCCACGTCTTGCGACGCTGATGGCGGGCGAGCCGTCTGACGGCGGTGTGTAGCTCGGACGTGGTCAAGACGCGGATGGCCGGGACAAGCCCGACCATGACGGACAAAGCGCGGGGAACCCCTCTCCTGTAAGGAGAGGGGCAGGGGTGAGGCGATGGACGCTGGACCAGCTAAGCGCCGACCTCACTGCTGCCGACCAAAGCCATAGGCGGAGATGGCCGTCACCTCACCCCTGGCCCCTCTCCTTACAGGAGAGGGGAGTCGCGTCACGGCTACCGGGGAAACGAAACAATCGTATCCCCGCCCCCACGCACCACCCCTATAATCCACCCACCTCATCCCCGAGGGGCGGCCGTCCGGAGGCATGCCGTTGGCCGGGATGGGGGCGGCGCCTGCGGGCGGGTTTGCAGCCCGCTCCCGGGAGGTTTCGGGGCACCGCCCTGGGGGCATTACGACCCCTGTGCGAGGAGCTCGCTGGAACGGTCGGCGGCATCACGCCTTCGTCCCATGCCCAAGTAGACGCGACAAGGCGATGAGCCGAACTGGCGTCGAAAGGGCTCGCGGCGGAGGATGGCCACAGGCCCAATAAGCGCGGCCCGGAGTCAAAAATCGCCGACGAGCGGAGCGCCACGGGGCGTGCGGGCAGTGGCTCAATCTGCCCGCGCCGCGACCTGGCTCAATGGTTGCGGTTCGATAACAACGCGCCTCGCGGCGCTCCGCTGCCCCTCATGATTACCGACGCGCATAAGCGTGGGCGGAGACTTTGGCGCGGCCGCGAGCCGACGCACGGGGAACCCCCTCTCCTGTAAGGAGAGGGGCAGGGGTGAGGTGACGGACGTTGGACCAGTGGAGCACTACAAGGAAGCAAGGCAGCGGATAAGCCTCGCGCAGCTGGTTGAAGAGCCTTCCCCTCACCCCTGCCCCTCTCCCTCCGGGAGAGGGGTTCCCCGCGCGCATGACTGACGTATAGTGAGCTGACCACTGATCCTTTTCGCGGCTTGGGGGCAAGCACGATGGCGATCTCGATGGCGGGGCTGCCCGCGTTCCTGCTGTATTTCTGTCTTGGCGTCGCGCTGATCGCCTGTTTCACGGTCGCTTATCTGAAATTCACCGCCCATGACGAGATCGCGCTGATCCGGGGCGGCAACCTCTCGGCCGCCATCGCGCTCGGCGGCAATGTCGCAGGCTTCTCGATACCGCTCGAGAAGGCGATCGCGCAGGCGAGCAGCATCCCAGATTGCGTCATCTGGGCGCTTGCCGCCATGTTGATCCAGTTCGCGGCCTATGGGCTGGCCCGCATCCTGATTCCCGACCTCTCGCGCAAGATCGAGGAAGACCGTCTGCCGTCTGCGGCGATGCTCGCCGTCATCGCGGTGATCTCCGGTACGCTGGCGGCCGCCAGCATGACGGCTTAAGCGGGGAGGGGCGGCAATGAAGCGCTCCGAGCAGATCGGACTGGCTGCGGTCGGGATCGTGCTGGTCGCTACCGCCTGGTCCTTTATTGGCGGCGGCAAGGACGAGGAGGAGAGCCTCGTCTACAACTCTCTCGCGGAGTGCCGCGCTGGCGGGCAACTCTCGGCGAGCCAATGCGAGCAGCGCTTCAACGAGGCCTCGGCCAACCATTTGCGCGACGCCAAGAAGTTCAGCAGCAACGCGAGCTGCGAGACGGAGTACGGCGCGGGCTCCTGCCGCAGCAGCGTCTGGAACGGCGCGCAGGTTTTCATCCCGGCGTTGGCTGGCATCATGCTGGCGCGCGGCCTGGCGCAGGGCGGCGGCGCGGCGCAGCCCCTGCTGCCGCCGACGCAGCAGGCCTGTCCGCCCGGCAGCCAGCAGCCCGAGTGCCAGCAGGCCCGCTCGTCCTCGTCATCGTCGGGCGGCGGCTACAGCGGCAGCGGCAGCCGCTCGCGCGCCTATTCGACCACGTCGGGGCAGGCGCTGGTCGCGCGCAATGTCTCCTCGACCGGCGTCGCCAGCGTCCTGAGCGTCGCCTCGCGCGGCGGCTTCGGCTCGACCGCGCGCTCCTTTTCCTCGTCCTCCTCGTCCTGAGCGATGCGACGCGTCACGCTGCCTCCGCGCCCTGACTGGCAGACCCAGGTCGAGCGGCTGGGCTTCGCCTTCCACACCATCGACAGCGCGACCTATTGGGACGAGAGCGTGGCCTATGCCTTCACGCTCGAAGAGATCGAACGCGACATCGAAGCGCCGACCGACGCCATCGAGCAGCTCTGCTTCGCCTTTATCGACAAGGCGCTGGGCGACGAGACGCATTTGGCGAAGCTCGCGATTCCGCCGGCACAATGGGATTTCATCCGTGATAGCTGGCGGCGCGGCGACCGCAATCTCTATGGCCGTCTCGACCTCGCCTATGATGGAAGGGGCCCGGCCAAGCTGCTGGAATACAACGCCGATACACCAACCGCCCTGTTCGAATCGGCCGTCGTGCAATGGGATTGGCTGGAGCAGGCGATGGCGCTGGGCACGCTGCCGCGCGGCTCAGACCAGTTCAATTCCATCCATGAGCGCCTGATCGCGGCCTTCGCCGGTTTGCGCGAACCCTCGCCCTACCGGCTCCACCTCTCCAGCGTGCAGGATAGCAACGAGGACAAGGGCACGGTCGATTACCTGATGGACTGCGCGAAACAGGCCGGGCTCGACGCGCGCTTCACCTATGTCGAGGAAATCGGCCTGCTCTCCGACGGCCGCTTCTGCGACGGCGCCAACCAGCCGATCGAGACCCTGTTCAAGCTCTACCCATGGGAGTGGCTGTTCCGCGAGCGCTACGCCGATGCGTTGGCAAACGCGCGCTGCCAGTTCGTCGAGCCGCCCTGGAAGGCGATCGTGTCGAACAAGGGCCTGCTCGCCTGCCTCTGGGAGATGGAGCCCGGCCATCCCAACCTGCTGCCGGCCTTCTTCGAGGGCGATCCGCGCTGCGACACGCTCTCGGCCCGGCGCGTGCGAAAACCGCTCTATTCGCGCGAGGGGGCCAACATCACGCTGATGGAGCGCGGCGCGGTACTCGACAGCGATGACGGTCCCTATGGCGCGGAGGGCTTTGTGCTGCAGGATGCCGCGCTCAACCTGTTCCAATCGAATGGGAATTACGCCGTGATCGGCTCCTGGCTCGTCGCCTCGCAGGCCTGCGGGCTGTGCGTCCGCGAGGACGTCACGCCGATCACCAAAAACACTTCGCGCTTCGTGCCGCATTACATCGAGCCGTGACGCGCTAGCGCCTGCGTCATGACCGTGCCGCCGTCGCCTGATAGACAACATACATCGATATCAAGCCGAAAGCCGGAGCCATGCCTGACCAGACCAGCACCAGCCCGCGCGGACTCGACCATCTCGTCATCGGCGTGCGCGATCTCGACGCGGCCGGCGCGTTCTACGCCCGGCTCGGCTTCAGGGTGGGCGCGCGCAACAGGCATCCCTGGGGCACCGAGAACCGCATCGTCCAGTTCCCCGGCAGTTTTCTGGAACTGGTGACGATCGGCGATGCGTCGCTGATTCCCGAGCATGCGCCGGGCCGTTTCTCCTTCGGAGCTTTCGTGCGCGAGGCGCTGGGGCGGGGCGAGGGCATGTCGATGCTGGTCCTGGAGAGCGCCGACGCCAAGGCTGATTCGGCGCGCTACAAGGCCGCCGGCATCGGCGATTTCGAGCCCTTCTTCTTCGAGCGGACGGGCGTGAGACCGGACGGCTCGCAGGTCCGCGTCGCCTTCACGCTCGCATTCGCGGCCGACGAGGCCGCGCCGGAATGCGGCTTCTTCGTCTGTCAGCAGCACGAGCCGCAGAACTTCTGGAACCCCGCCTTCCAGCAGCACGAGAACGGCGCGAAGGGCCTGGCGAGCGCGATCATGGTGACAGGCGAGCCGGCTGCGCATCGCGCCTTCCTGACCGCCTTTACCGGCGGCGCGGAAATCATCGACGGGAACGCGGATTTCGTCCTCGGGCTGCCGCGCGGGCGCATCGACGTCCTCGACGCGGAAGCCGCCGCCGCGATCTACCATGTCGCGCCCGATCCGACGCCGGCCCGCTTCCTCGGCTTTTCCGTCACGGTCGCCGATCTGGGGGTGGTCGAGCGGCGCTTGTCGGAGGCCGACATCCCGTACCATCATGGTGATGAGCGCATCTCGCTTGCGCCCGAGACCGCCTTCGGCTGCGTGATCGCCTTTGAGGCGGCCTGAGCGGACCCTGCATCGGACGGGAGATCGGACAGACCATGCTCGTGCCGGCCTTGACCAAACTGCCCGATTTCGCGCTGTTCTTCTCCGTGTCGCTGGCGCTGGTCGGCGTCTATCTCCTGGTCTACACGCTGGCGACCTCGCATAACGAATTCGGCCTGATCCGGCAGAACAATGTCGCGGCGGCGCTGTCGCTGGGCCTGAGCCTGACCGGCTTTGCGCTCCCGCTGTCGAGCGCCGTCGTTCACTCCACCACGATCGTCGACCTGTCGATCTGGGGGCTGGTCGCAATCGTGGTGCAGTTGACGGTCTACTGGCTGGTCAGGCTCATCCTGCCCAATCTGTCCTCGCGCATCGCCTCGGGCGAACTCGCCTCGGCGTTGTTCCTGGGCGCGGCGTCGCTCGCGGCGGGCGTGATCAACGCCGCCGCGATGAGCTTCTGAAGACTCAGGACGTGGCGGACCGTTCGGCCGGCAGCGAGGCCAGCAGCCCGATCAGCGCGCGGTCGTGCAGCACGACCATGCGCTCCTTCGGCTTGAGCCAGATCGTCGCGTCCTGGATCGTCTCGGCGTCGACGAGCTTGGCCTGCGCCACGGCACGGTCGGGCTCGATGTCGCCGCGCCGGCGCGGCTGGCCCGCAGGCAGCATTGCCTGATGCGCCTCGCGCAGCGCCGGGTCGGCATGGAGCGCAGCCAGCCCGTCGCCTTCGTCGAAGCCGGCCTGCGCGAATTCGGCCTGCAACGCGTTGGCCCTGAGCGCGATCGCCGGCGGATCGCCTTCCTCGGGTGTCAGAAGGAGCTTGTGGCGCTTCAGCCAGAGCCCGAGCGCGAGTTGGCCCGAGGCCCATGACAGCGGGATCGCCAGCACAAGGCCGACGATGGTGGGCGACATCCAGGCGAATAGCGAGGTCGCGATCAGGAAGGCCGAGATGCCGGTGATGAGGCCGAGCGCGGTGTGGGTCCGGTGGCGGCGGACGATGTCCCTGAGCGGGATCGAGCCGTCGTCGCGGCGCTGCGGGTTCCAGCCCGTGTCGCGCCCGAGCAGGATCTGGAACACCGAGCCGGACTGGATCAGCATCATGATCGGCGCGAAGAAGGCCGAGAACAGCACCTCGATGACGGCCGAGAGCACGAGCCTGATCGCGCCGCCACCGGCGCGCCGCAGCTTGTTGTTGAACAGGGTCAGCAGCAGCCCGAACAGCTTTGGCGCGAGCAGGATCGCCATGGTCAGCGCGAACAGGTTCAGCGCGCGCTCGGGGTCGAAACGCGGCCAGATCGGGAAGAGCGTGAACTCCTGCGTGAAATATTCCGGCCGGGCGTAGCTGACCTGCAGCACGATCAGGATGCCGACCACGAGTTGCATCAGCCAGAAGGGCGAGGCGAGATAGCCCATGATGCCGGTGGCGAAATGCTGCCGCGTCGACCAGACGAACCCTTTCGCGCCAAGAATGCGCGAATGCTGCAGATTGCCCTGACACCAGCGCCGGTCGCGTACCGAGATATCGATCAGCGAAGGCGGGCTTTCCTCATAGGAGCCCGTCAGGTCCGGCAGCATATAGACCGACCAGCCGGCGCGCCGCATCAGCGCCGCCTCGACGAAATCATGGCTGAGCACATGGCCGCCGAAGGGCGGTTTGCCCTTCAGGTCGGGCAGGCCGCAATGATCGGCGAAGGCCTTCGTCCGGATGATGGCGTTGTGGCCCCAGTAGTTGCCGTCGCGGCCCGACCACATCGCGAGCCCGGTCGCGATGACGGGTCCATAGACCCGCGCCGCGAACTGCTGGAGCCGGGCGAAGAAGGTATTGCGGTTGATGATCAGCGGCAGCGACTGGATGATGCCGGAATCGGGATCGGCCTCCATCGCTCCCGCCAGCCTGACGATGCAGGCGCCCGTCATCAGGCTGTCGGCGTCGAGTACGACCATGTGCTCGTAGTGCCCGCCCCAGCGCGTCACGAAATCGGCGATGTTGCCGGCTTTGCGATGATGGTTCTTAGGGCGGTGGCGGTAATAGACGCGCGCATCCGGCCCGAGCCGCCGGCGCAGGGCCAGGAAGGCGCGCTCCTCGGCGATCCAAATGTCCGGATTGGTGGTGTCCGACACGATGAAATAGTCGAAATGCGCGCCCAATCCCGTCGCCTCGACCGACTCCCGGATCGCCGCCAGCGCAGCGAAGGTCCGCGCCGTCGATTCGTTGTAGATCGGCATCACCACGACGGTGCGGTGCTGAAGGCTTTCAACACGGCCTGTCAGCCCCTTGCCGAAGAGCAGCCCGAAAAAGCCGAGCAGGGCGCTGGTGAAGGCGAGCGCGATCCACGAGAAGTTGACCGTGAACAGCACGAGCAGCGCGTACTGCAGCGAGGTCGTGCTGCTGACCGACACGACGTTGTACATTTCCCACGCGCCGTAGCCCGTCAGCAGCAGCGCACCGCCGAAGACGAAGAGGCGCTTGAGCCAGGGCGTCGTCCACTGCGCGGGCGCGGTAGGCCTACGCCGTTCCGACGCCTGCCAGCTCCGGAACGACTGCACCGGCATGATCAGCCGGTTTTCCGGCGGGGTTGCCGGAGCATCGACGAAGGCTGCGTCCGGGATCGGTCTGGCGGCGGCCTCCGGGCGCGCTGCGGTCACCACGTCCATCGGTCCAGCCATGTTTCGGAGACCGGCTGACCGCCTGCCTGCAGCACGAGCCTGAGCTCGCTGAGAGTGTCGGTTCCCGGATCGACCTCGAAGCCGACGCGCATCAGCTTGCGCTCCGGATAGGGCCAGAGCCGGACATTGTGGACGACGCCCGGCGTCGCCGAAATGGTGGCGCGCGTCGCTGCGACAATGGCCGCGTCGGCCAGCCTGTCTCCATTGAAATCGACGATGAAGCGCCGCCTGCGGCCCTGCGAGCCGCGCCCCTGACGCATCCGGCTCGCTATCGCGAGCCCCGGCCGCTCAGGCGGCTGCCAGCACCAGGCCTGGCGATAGGCGATGGTCGTCTCGCTGCCGGCCGCCAGCGGCGCGCGGGGCCGCCAATACGTGATGATGTTGTCGTTGATGTCCGAATCGCTCGGGATTTCGATGAGCTGCACCGAGCCCTGGCCCCATTCACCGAGCGGCTCGGTCCAGACGCTGGGCCGGAGTTCGTAGCGCTGGTCGTCGTCCTGGAACGCCGCCGGATCGCGCTCGCGCTGGACAAGGCCGAACCCACGCGGATTGCCATCCATGAAGGACGACACCTGCAGATTCGCAGGGTTGTTGACCGGCCGGTAGATCCATTCGCCAGCGCCAGACAGCATCTGGACGCCTGAAATCTCATGCACGGCCGGGCGCAGATCGTCGAAGGTGCGCCGGCTCTGCGGGCTCGAGAGGAAGGTGCCCATGGTGCAGCCGAAGCCGATATGGTCGAGCGCCTGCCGGGCGAACAGGGTCATCTCGACATCGATCAGCGTGACGTCGCCGGGCCGCAGCGTCATCCGGAACGCGCCCGTAAGGCTTTCGGAATCGAGCAGGGCATGGATGACGAGGAGACCGGACGCCGGACTCGGGCGCTCGATCCAGAAGGCGCGGAAGAACGGGATTTCCTCGCCGCGCGTCTCGCCCGGCCGCAGGATCAGGGCACGCGCCATGGAGCCGTAATTCTGCCCGCGCGCCAGCGAACGGAAGAAGGTCGCGCCCTGGAAGATCGCGACCTCGTAGGGCCGCTCCAGACCGGTGGCGATGCGCATGCCGGAAAACTGCAGATCCTGGCCCGCCGGCGGCGGCGCGACGCGACCGTAATCGAATTTGGCCTGGTCGAAGGCGACGCGCCGGACGATGTCGTCCTCGATCGTGAACAGGCTCACCGGCCGCGTGAAGACATAGCCGCGATGCAGCGGCTCCACCGTAAAGCCGCGGTTCTCTCCGGCCCAGATCAATCCGCCGGGTTGCGCCCTGATGCCGGCGAACTGGTCGAAAGGCAGCGTGGCATAGCCGTCAGGCAAGTCGTTGGCGGCCAGCGGCACGAGCGGCTTCTGCGCCAGCACTCGCGCCAGTTCCACGATCGAAGCCGGGTCGAATCGCTGTCCGTCGCCCTGCGTCGGCTGAGGCGGTGCAGGCGGCGCGCCCTGAGCCCATGCCGACCCTGCGCCAATCACGGAAGCGGCTGCGAGCCCCCCTGTCGAGCTTTCGAGAAACTGCCGCCGATTCAACGATTTCGCCATCATATCCAACTTGGGCGGGCGACGCCCTCGCCCCCATGCGCTTCTAGATCATTTTGCCGCCGGCTGAAAAGCCGCTGCGGCTCCGAATTCGCCGAAGGCGAGCATTGTTCCGCGTCATTCTCAATGCGCGTCGCCCCTGCCGATGCGGCATGCAAGACCATGGCCGGACGAGACGCCGCGCGTGTCGATTTTGGCAAAGGCCGGCAAGATCGGCTATCGACTGTCGCCGCAGGGCGACCATGCGTGTGATCGGCAGCCGCCCGCCAGACGCGGGCTGCAAGGGAAACGACAATCATGACGGAAATGCAGTGCGGCCGGTCCTGCCTGGCCATCATCCTGGCGGCCGGAGAAGGCACGCGCATGAAGTCGCGCCGGCCCAAGGTGCTGCATGAGGTCGCCGGCCGCTCGATGCTGGGGCATGCGCTCGCCGCCGTCGCGCAGGCCGGAGCCGACGAGGTCGTGGTCGTGATCGGTCCCGATCGCGTCGATGTCGCAGCCGAGGTCGCGGCTGTGCTGCCTGCCGCCGGCGTCGTGGTGCAGGTCGAGCGCAAGGGGACGGCCCATGCCGTGCTCGCAGCCCGCGAGGCGATCGCGCGGGGGCATGACGATATCCTCGTCGCCTTCGCCGACACGCCGCTGGTCAGGCCCGAGACCTTCGCGGCCCTGCGTCGCGCGCTTGGCGATGGCGCGGCCGTCGCCGCGCTGGGCTTCGAGGCGCGCGATCCGGCCGGCTATGGCCGTTTCGTCGTTCGTGACAGCGTGCTGGAGGCGATCGTCGAGCACAAGGACGCCAGCGAAGCCCAGCGCAAGATCACGTTCTGCAATGCCGGCCTGATGGCGCTCGACGGCCGCCACGCGCTGGCGATCCTTGACGGAATCGGCAGTGCCAACGCGCAAAACGAGTTCTACCTGACCGATGCCGTCGCCGTGGCGCGGGAGAAGGGGCTCAAAGCCGTAGCGCTGACAGCGCCCGAATCGGAAGTCCAGGGCGTCAACGACCGGGTCCAGCTTGCCGCCGTCGAGGCGGAATTCCAGCGTGGCAAGCGCCGCGAGGTCATGCTGGCCGGCGCGACGCTGATCGCGCCCGAGACGGTGTTCTTCTCCTTCGACACGGCGATTGGCCGTGATGTCGTGATCGAGCCGCATGTCATGTTCGGACCCGGCGTCACGGTGGCGGACGGCGCGGTGATCCACGCCTTCTCCCATCTGGAGGGCGCGTTCGTCGGCGAGGGCGCGACGGTGGGTCCCTATGGCCGGCTGCGGCCGGGCGCGAAGCTTGGCCCCAAGTCCAAGGTCGGCAATTTCGTCGAGGTGAAGGCGGCCGAGATCGGCGAGGGCGCCAAGATCAGCCATTTGACCTATATCGGCGACGCAAGCGTCGGCGCGGGCGCGAACATCGGCGCCGGCACGATCACCTGCAACTATGACGGCTTCTTCAAGTACCGCACGGTCATTGGCGCGGGGGCCTTCGTCGGCTCGAATTCGTCGCTCGTCGCACCGGTGACGATCGGCGAGGGGGCCTATGTCGGCTCGGGTTCCGTCGTCACGAAGGACGTGCCGTCCGACGCGCTGGCGGTGTCGCGCGCGCGCCAGATCGAGCGCGAGGGCTGGGCGAAATCGTTCCGTGAGAAGGCATCGGCCAAGAAGGCCGCAGCCAAGCCAAAACCGTCTGAATAGCGCGGCAAACCGGGCTTTCGCGCAAGCCGGCGTTCATAGTTCGACATCTAGAGTGATTTTTCACGATGGCCTTTCGCGGCTAAGCGAAAGCCAACGGCAATGGCTGATGAGGTTCTGGCATGTGCGGCATCGTGGGGATTCTGGGCAAGGAAGCGGTCGCGACCCAAGTGATCGAGGCACTGCGGCGGCTTGAATATCGCGGCTATGATTCGGCCGGCGTCGCCACGCTGGAGAACGGCCTGCTGACGCGCCGCCGCGCCGAGGGCAAACTCAGGAACCTTGAGATCCGCCTTTCCAACGAACCGCTCGACGGGCTGATCGGCATCGGCCACACCCGCTGGGCGACCCATGGCAAGCCCAACGAGACCAACGCCCACCCGCATGCGACGGAAAAGCTCGCCGTCGTCCATAACGGCATCATCGAGAATTTCCGCGAACTGCGAGCCGAGTTGCAGGCGGACGGCTACGTCTTCGCGACCGAAACCGACACCGAGATCGTCGCGCATCTGGTGACGCGCGAACTCGACCGCGGCAAGAACCCCGTCGATGCGGTCGGCGCGAGCCTGCCCCTGTTGCGCGGAGCCTTCGCGCTCGCCTTCCTGTTCCAAGGCGAAGAGGATCTGCTGATCGGCGCGCGCAAGGGTTCGCCGCTCGCGGTCGGTGTTGGCGACGGCGAGATGTATCTGGGCTCCGACGCGCTGGCGCTCGCCCCCTTCACCAATCTGATCGCCTACCTGGAAGAGGGCGACTGGGTCGTGCTCAACCGCAAGGGCGCGAGCTTCTTCGACAAGGACAACAGGCCGGTGCAGCGCCGGGCGCAGCGCGTCGCCGCCGGTGCTTTCCTGGTCGAGAAAGGCAACCACCGCCATTTCATGGCGAAGGAGATTTATGAGCAGCCCGAGGTCGTCGGCCACACGCTAACGCAGTATCTCGACATGGTCGAAGGTAAGGTTCGGCTGCCCTTCGCCGACAGGATCGACTGGGCTAACCGTTCGCGCCTCTCGGTCTCTGCCTGCGGAACGGCCTACTACGCCGGCTTGACTGCGAAATACTGGTTCGAGAGGCTCGCCCGCCTGCCGGTGGAGATCGATGTCGCCTCCGAGTTCCGCTATCGCGAGGCGCCCTTGCCCAAGGACGGTCTGGCGCTGTTTGTCTCGCAATCGGGCGAGACGGCCGATACGCTCGCCTGCCTGCGCTACGCACGGCAGGAGGCGCAGACGATCCTCTCGATCGTGAACGTGCCGACCTCGACGATCGCGCGCGAGAGCGACGCGGTCGCCCCGACGTTGGCGGGCCCCGAAATCGGCGTAGCCTCGACCAAGGCCTTCACCTGCCAGCTTACTGCACTGGCCTGCCTTGCACTGGCGGCCGCACGGGCGCGCGGAACACTCTCTGCCGAGGAAGAGGCCCGGCACGTCCAGAGCCTGATCGCACTGCCGGGCCTGATGGCCAAAGCGCTTGAGCTGGAGCCGGAAATCGAGAAGCTCGCGCGCGAGCTCTCAAAGGCCAAGGACGTGCTCTATCTCGGCCGCGGAACATCCTTCCCGCTGGCGCTGGAAGGCGCGCTGAAGCTCAAGGAAATCAGCTACATCCACGCCGAAGGGTACCCGGCCGGCGAGCTCAAGCATGGGCCGATCGCGCTGATCGACGAGGCGATGCCGGTCATCGTCGTCGCCCCGCATGACGCGCTGTTCGAGAAGACGGCGTCGAACATGCAGGAGGTCGCAGCGCGGGGCGGACGGATCATCCTGATCACCGACGCCAAGGGCGCGGCCGAATGCGGCATCGAGCCCGAGGCGACGATCATCCTGCCGGAGATGGACCCGGTCTTCGCACCGATCGTCTACGCCCTGCCGATCCAGATGATCGCCTATCAGACCGCCGTCTTCATGGGCAAGGACGTCGACCAGCCGCGCAACCTGGCGAAATCCGTCACGGTCGAGTGAGGCTATTCGCCAGCCGGCTCCGGCCGGCTGGCGACATAGGTTCCCGCCGCGAGCAGCCCCGCGCCGCTGATCCATAGCGCGACCGGCGGGGCATTCGTTGCCGCCAGCAACGCGAAACTCGCCAGCATCGAGCCGCAGGCCAGGTATTTGGCGTTGCGGCCGATCGTGCCCGTATCGCGCCAGCGCCGGACATGCGGACCGAGCCTCGGATGGTCGAGCAGCCAGAGCTCGAAGCGCGGCGAGGACTGCGAAAAGCACCAGGCCGCGAGAATCAGAAACACCGTGCCGGGCAATAGCGGCAGGACGAGCCCGACGACGCCGAGCGCGGTGAAGAGCCAGCCGGCGGCGAGCAGGAGCGGGCGCCGAAGCCGAAATGGTCGTTTGCTGTCCAAACCGGCCCGGTCCCGAATCGCGAAAGGTGAGGGTGGCATAAGCCATCGACTCGCCTATCTTGCGCATATTGCGGCGCAGCGTCGCCTGCAAAAGACTGCCCAGTGGCGATCGCCACGTCTCCGGATCACAGATGAACCCAAGCCCGATCGACCCCCGCCTCGTCATCCAGACCGACCTGCTGCGGCCCTCGCTCGGCACGCGCTTCCGGCGCTACTTCTTCACCGGGTTGGTGCTCGCGGCCCCGCTCGCGATCACGGCGTCCGTAACCTGGTGGTTCGTCAACCTGATCGACGGCTGGGTGAAGCCGCTGATCCCCGCCGCCTATCTGCCGGATTCCTATCTCCCGTTCCCGATACCTGGCCTCGGCATCGTCATCGGGCTGATCGGGCTGACGCTGCTCGGCTTCCTCACCGCCAATCTGGTCGGGCGCACTCTGGTCGATGCGGGCGAGGCCATCCTCAATCGCATGCCGGTGGTGCGCAGCCTCTACAAAGGCATCAAACAGGTCTTCGAGACGATCTTCTCGCAGTCGGGAACCTCATTCCGCAAGGTCGGCATGGTGCAGTTCCCGCAGCCGGGCATGTGGTCGATCGTCTTCATCGCTCAGGAAGCGCCGGTCGACATCGCCGGCAAGCTGCCAGATGGTGGGGACATGATCGGCGTCTTTCTGCCCTGCACGCCCAATCCGACGACGGGCTTCTTCTTCTACCTGCCGCGCAGGGAGGTGGTCGAACTGACCATCTCGGTCGAGGACGGGGCCAAGCTGATCATGTCGGCGGGGCTGATCCAGCCGGGTGAGGCCGCGCCTAAACTTCCGCAAGGCACTATCCCGCCCGCAGCAGCCTGATCGCGACATCGCGCTCGAACAGATAGAGCAGGGTCCTGACCGCCTCGCCGCGCGGCCCTTCCAGATGCGGGTCGCGTTCGATCAGCAGGCGGGCGTCGTCGCGCGCCGCCGCCAGCAGGTCGCCATCGGTCTCGGGGCGCGCGATGCGCCAATCCGGCGAGCCCGACTGCTTGGTGCCAAGCATTTCGCCCTCGCCGCGCAGGCGCAGATCTTCTTCCGCGATGCGAAACCCGTCCTCGGTCTCGCGCATGATCGAGAGCCGCGCCTCCGCGACCGGGCCGAGCGGACCCTTGTAGAGCAGCAGGCAGGTCGAGGCGGCCGATCCGCGCCCGATCCGCCCGCGAAGCTGGTGGAGCTGTGCGAGGCCGAAGCGCTCGGCGTGCTCGATCACCATGACGCTCGCGTTGGGCACATCGACGCCGACCTCGATCACCGTGGTCGAGATCAGAATGCGCGTTCGTCCGGCGACGAAATCGTCCATGGCCGCATCCTTGTCGCGACCCGGCATCTGGCCGTGCAACAGCCCGACCTGCGGACCAAAGAGTTCGCGCAGCGATTCGTAACGCTCCTGCGCGGCGGCGACGTCGAGCAGATCGGATTCCTGCACCAGCGGGCAGACCCAGTAGACCTGCGCCCCGGCCTCGACCGCGCGGCTGATCCCGGCGACGACCTCGTCATAGCGCTCGAGCGGCAGCGCCTTCGTCGCGATCGGCTTGCGGCCGGCGGGCTTCTCGGCGAGCACCGAGATGTCCATGTCGCCGAACCATGTCAGCGACAGCGTGCGCGGGATCGGCGTCGCCGTCATCACCAGCACATCGACCGCCTCGCCCTTCGAACCGAGCAGCAGGCGCTGATGCACGCCAAAGCGGTGCTGCTCGTCGACGATGGCGAGCGCGAGATCGCGGAAGGCGACGCCCTCCTGGAACAGCGCATGCGTGCCGACAGCGATGGTGATCTCGCCGCTGGCTAGCCCCTCCAACACGCGGGCGCGGCCCGGACCCTTCTCGCGCCCGGTCAGCAGAGCGAGCTTCAGTCCGGCGGCCTCGGCCAGCGGAGCCAGACGTTCGGCGTGCTGGCGCGCGAGGATTTCGGTCGGGGCCATCAGCACCGATTGCCGCCCGGCCTCGGCCGCGGCGGCCATCGCCAGAAGCGCGACAACGGTCTTGCCGGAGCCGACATCCCCCTGCAGCAGCCGCAGCATGCGCTCGGGTCTCTCCATATCGTCATGGATGTCGGCGAGCGCCTGCTTCTGGCCGTCGGTTAGGGTGAAGGGCAGGGCGGCTTCGATCCTGGCCCGTAATGCCCCGTCGCCCGCCGTGGCGCGGCCGGCCGCTTTCTTCTGCTGCCGTCGCACCAGCGCCAGCGCGATCTGGCTCGCCAGCAACTCGTCATAGGCGACGCGGCGTCGCGCGTTGGTGTCGCCCTCGACGGCTTTCAGATCCATCGGGTGGTGGAGCGCCTGCATTGCCTGCGCGAAGGAGGGGAACCCCGCCTTGGCGACGAAGGCCGGATCCTGCCATTCCGCCAGCACGGGGCACTTTTCGGCCGCCGCCGCCACGATCCGCGTCATGACGCGCGGGCCGACGCCCTCTGTCAGCCCGTAGACCGGCTCGATCGAGGGCATGGTCGCGGCGAGCTTGGGATCGAGGATGCGGTCGGGATGCACCATCTGGCGCATGCCCTCCCAGAGCTCGAGCTTGCCCGAGATCAGCCGGTACGCGCCGATCGGCATGGTCTGGAGCAGGTGGCGGACATCGGCGTGGAAGAACACCAGCGTCACGTCGCCGGTCTCGTCCTCGACGAGGATGCGGTAGGGCGCTTTCGCTTTCGTCGCGGCAGGCGGGCGGTGCTCGGTCACCCGCGCGTTGAAGGTTGCGACATCGCCGATCGGCGCGTCCGCGATGGTCGGGCTCGGCCGGCGGTCGATCGCGCCCGTCGGCAGATGGAACAGCAGATCGACGACGCGCGCTGGCCGCGCTTCGTCGCCGAGCAGCTTGTCGAGCGCCTTGGCCGTCTTGGGGCCAACGCCCGGCAGCGTGGTGACGGCGGCAAACAGCGGATCGAGCGAGGTCGGGCGCAAGCGGGCTCTCGTGGCTTTGTCAGGAGCGCGAAGTTTGCCGCCACCGGGCCGCTGACTTCACGAGGTTCCGACGCTATATAGCCCGCGACGGCAGGCTCCGCGACGGGGCCGGCCTTCTTTGCATTTGGCGATCCCGAGGTTTTTCATGTCCGGCTCGACCCGCTCCAGCGCAGATCTCGACCCGCGCCGGCGAAAAATCCTGTTTCGCTCCTGGCATCGCGGCATGCGCGAAAACGACCTGATCATGGGCCGCTTCGCCGACGCCGAGATCGGCAATCTCAGCGAGGCCGAGCTCGACGCGTTCGAAGCGCTGATCGAGGTGCTGGACCGCGATCTGATCTCGTGGATCACCGGCGAGGCGCAGGTGCCGTCGAATTACGACACGGATGTGTTCAGGCGGCTGAAGGCGTTCCACCACCACGGCAAGCCGATCCATGTGTGACTATCAAATTCGTCATGGGCGGGCTTGACCCGACCGTCTCTCAAACCAGTGACCTCTCGTCCTGAGATTCTCGGGGCAAGCCCGAGAATGACGCCTTTCAAATGAGCATCGCTCCTCCCGCCCAGCTCGCCAAACTCCAGCTCGACCGCATCCTCGATGCGCTGAATCGCGGCGACAAGCCGACGCTCGCCAGCGTGCCGGACGGATTCGACGCCGTCCTCCTCGCCGACCTGACCCGCGCCCGGGCAAAGAAGGCCGAAGGCGCGGCCATGCTCGTCTTCGTCGCCCGCGACGGCCAGCGCCTGCAGGTGCTGGAGAACGCGCTCCAGTTCGTCGCGCCCGATCTCGAGGTGATGTCGTTCCCGGCCTGGGACTGCCAGCCCTATGACCGCGTCTCGCCTGCACCCAGCATCGTCGCGCACCGTATGACGACCCTGTCGCGGCTGGCGAAGACCAAATCCGGCGACAAGCCGCGCCTGCTGCTGACCACTGTCAACGCCGCGCTCCAGCGTGTGCCGGCCTTTTCCAAGGTCGCGTCGGAGAGCTTTTCGGCCGCGCCGGGCAACATGGTCGATACCGAGCAGCTCGCGCGCTGGCTCGACATGAACGGCTATCTCCGGACCTCGACCGTCCGCGAGACCGGCGAGTTCGCGGTGCGCGGCGGCATCGTCGATCTCTATCCGCCGGGCATGCCTGCGCCGATCCGGCTCGATTTCTTCGGCGACACGCTGGAATCGATCCGCACCTTCGATCCGGAGACGCAGCGCACCACCGGCCAGATGCGTGGCCTCGACCTCGTGCCGATGTCCGAGGCGCAGATGACGAGCGAGAGCATCAAGCGCTTTCGCCAGAGCTATATCGCAACCTTCGGCACGCCGGGCCGCGACGACACGCTCTACGAAGCGGTCAGCGAAGGCCGTCGTCCGGCCGGGCTCGAACATTGGCTGCCGCTGCTTAGCGACAGGCTCGACACGCTCTTTGCCTATCTGCCCGATGTGCCGCTGGTGCTCGACCACCAGTCCGAGGATGCGGTCGGGGAGCGCTTCAGCCAGATCAAGGACTATTACGACGCGCGCAAGGCGGCGATGGAGCAGCCGAGCGCGGGCGGCATTCCCTACAAGCCGCTGAAACCCGACGCGCTCTACCTGTCTCCAGCCGACTGGCGCACGGTCATCGACCAGGCGGGCGTCGCCTCTCTGACGCCATTCCAGCTGCCCGACAGCGACGGCAAGCTCATCGTCGACCTCGGCGCCCGCCAAGGCCGTAGCTTCGCCGCCGAGCGCGCCGACAATGCCGGCAGCGTCTTCGACGCGGCGGTCGCCCATGTGAAGGCGCTGGAGAAGGATGGTAGGCGCGTCATTCTCGCCGCCTGGTCCGAGGGCTCACGCGAGCGTCTCGCACATGTGCTGGCCGATCACGGCCTCAAGTCCGTGCAGACCACAGGCTCGCTCCGGGCGGCCTTCGACCTCAAGCCCGGCACGGTCGCGCTCGCCGTCTGGGGTTTCGAGACGGGGTTCGAGGCCGGGAAGCTCGCCGTCATCGGCGAACAGGATATTCTCGGCGACCGGCTCGTCCGCCCGCGCAAAAAATCGCGACGGCCGCAGGATTTCATCAACGAGCTGTCCTCGCTCTCGCCCGGCGATCTCGTCGTCCATGTCGATCACGGCATCGGCCGCTTCATCGGGCTGCGCACCATCACGGCGGCCGGCGCGCCGCATGATTGCCTCGAGATTCATTACGCATCGGACGCGAAGCTCTTCCTGCCGGTCGAGAACATCGAGCTGCTCTCGCGCTACGGCTCGGAGGACACCGAGGTCGCGCTCGACCGGCTCGGCGGCGGTGGCTGGCAGGCGCGCAAGGCCAAGCTCAAGCAGCGCATCCGCGAGATGGCCGGTAAGCTGATCGCGATCGCCGCCGCGCGCGCGCTCAAGGAAGCGCCGCGCCTCGTCCCGCAAGCCGGGCTCTATGACGAGTTCTGCGCCCGCTTCCCCTTTGAGGAGACCGAAGACCAGCAGGCCACGATCGACGCCGTGCTCGACGATATGGCGGCAGGCCGGCCGATGGACCGGCTGGTCTGCGGAGATGTCGGCTTCGGCAAGACGGAAGTGGCGCTGCGGGCCGCTTTCACCGCCGCGCTCAACGGCAAGCAGGTCGCGGTCGTGGTCCCGACGACTCTGCTGGCGCGCCAGCATTACCGCAATTTCGCCGAGCGTTTCTCGGGGCTGCCGGTCAATGTCGGGCAGGCCTCGCGCTTCGTAGGCAGCGCCGATCTCAAGGCCGTCAAGGCCGGCGTCAGGGACGGCACGATGGACATCGTCGTCGGCACGCATGCGCTGCTCGGCAAGGGCGTCGAGTTCAAGGATCTCGGCCTTGTCATCGTCGACGAGGAGCAGCATTTCGGCGTCGGCCACAAGGAGCGGCTGAAGGAATTCCGCGCCGAGGTGCATATGCTGACGCTGACGGCGACGCCGATCCCGCGCACGCTCCAGCTCGCCATGACCGGCGTGCGCGAACTCTCGATCATCGCGACGCCGCCGGTCGACCGGCTCGCGGTCCGCACCTTCGTCACGCCGTTCGACCCGCTGATCGTGCGCGAGGCGCTGCTGCGCGAGCGCTATCGCGGCGGGCGCTCGTTTTATGTCGTGCCGCGCATCGAGGACATCGCCGACGTCAAGGATTTCCTCGACAAGCAGGTGCCGGAGGCCAAGGTCGGCATTGCGCATGGCCAGATGGCGGCAGGCCAGCTCGAGGACGTGATGACGGCGTTCTACGAGGGCCAGTACGACGTGCTGCTCTCGACCACGATCGTCGAATCCGGTCTCGACATCCCGACCGCCAACACGCTGATCGTCCACCGCGCCGACATGTTCGGCCTGGCCCAACTCTACCAGCTTCGCGGCCGCGTCGGACGCTCGAAGGTGCGGGCCTATGCGCTGTTCACCCTGCCGGCGAACCGCAAGCTGACCGAGCAGGCCGAGCGGCGGCTCAAGGTGTTGCAGTCGCTCGACACGCTGGGCGCCGGTTTCCAGCTCGCCAGCCACGATCTCGACATCCGCGGCGCCGGCAATCTCTTGGGCGATGAGCAGTCGGGCCACATCAAAGAGGTCGGCTACGAACTCTATCAGCAGATGCTGGAGGAGGCCGTCGCCGCGCTGAAATCGGGCGTCGATTTCGAGAGCACGACGCAATGGTCGCCAGCGATCCAGATCGGCGCGCCGGTGATGATCCCGGAGCATTACGTCACCGACCTGACGCTGCGCCTGACGCTCTACAAGCGCCTCTCGACCATGGACGACGACGGCGACATCCAGTCCTTCGGGGCCGAACTGGTCGATCGCTTCGGGCCGCTGCCCGAAGAGGTCGAGCAGTTGCTCGAGATCGTCGCGATCAAGGCTTTGTGCAAGCGCGCCAATGTCGAGAAGGTCGAGGCCGGGCCCAAGGGCATCATCGTCTCGTTCCGCGACAACGAATTCGCCAATCCCGAGGGGCTCGTCTCCTATGTCGCGAAGATCGGCACGCTGGCGAAGGTGCGCCCCGACATGCGCGTCGTCTTCATCGACGATTTCGAGACCGCCGAGCAGCGGCTGAAAGGCACGCGCCGGCTCCTGACCGATCTGACGCGGATCGCCGAACGAAAGAAGGCGGCGTGAGCGTCAGCGGCGGCTGAGCGAGATCTCGGCGGCCGAACGGACCGCCACATCGACGATCGCGATGTCCGGCCGGTCAATCGCGGGCAAAGCGCGCGCGCTCAGCTCGCGCTGGACGAAGACGAGGCTCGCCAGCGCCGGATGGCTCGCAAGCTTCGAGCGCGCCAGAGAGGGCTCCATTGCGGCCGGCAGCACGAGATGGGCCTTGCGGCCGCCTTCGAGGCAGGCCTGCAGATCGCCCAGGCTGAACAGGCCGAGCGGCAGCAGTTCAACGCCTGTCAAAAGCGACATGCCCGGTCCGCAGGATAGCGCCGCCAGATCGCTGCCGACGAGCGCGGTGACGATCCGCGAGGAGGCGAGCGGCTTGACCAGCCGCGACATCTCCAGCGCGCGGCCCAGCACCATCTTCTCGGAGACCGGCAGCGGGCCCGCGAAGGTCCGCGCATCGACGACCTGCAGGGCTGGACGAGGCTGGCCGACGGGCAGCGGCTGGCCGGCAGCGCTCGCCATCAGCGTGTCGAGAGCGGCGACGCCCTCGGGCACCTCATGGCCGAACCCGCCGACGAAACGGGTCGAGAAGGCGCGCACGGCCAGGTTCCGCAGCATCAGCAGCGGTCGCAACGGGCCGACGCGCGCCGTGCCCAGCGCCATCACCGCGCCCGACGCCTCGATCAGGCGAAGCAGCTCCAATTCGTTGCCGTGCAGCGGCAGCATCAGCGGCGAGAGGCCGGCGCGCAGGCAGGCCAGGATCGAGACCAGCGCCTCCTGACCCATGGGAGCGAGGATCGCGACGCTGGCGCCGGGTTGCGCCTTGTTGATCGTCAGCAGCCGGGCGAGCTGATCGACCCGCTCCTCGAGCTGGATGAAGCTCAGCGAGGTCGGCATCGCGTCGCTCCAGCCCCGCCGGCCCGGCGGGTCGCGCAGGGCGGCCTCGTAGCCGCGGCTGCGGGTCAGCGCCTGCAACAGCGAATCGAGATCGAGCCCTTCGAGCAGCGCGGCCACGGCCTCATCCGGTTCCGCCTTCATCATCGCGCTTTCAATTGGCCGGAGCCGGCGGCGACGGAGCGCGCGCCAGGGTCTCGGTCGAGAAGAAATAGCCCGGTCGCCGCTCGGGCAGGACGATGTCGCGCGAACGCGCCAGCCACGTTTCCGGCAGGTAGTATAACGGCACGACATAGAAGCCCGAGAGCAGCAGCCGGTCGAGCGCGCGCACAGCGGCGACGAAATCGCTATGGTCGCGCGCACCGAGCAGCCTCTGCAGCACGGCGTCGATCGCGGACGACTTCACCCCGGCATAGTTCAGCGCGCCCTTGCGGTCGGCATTGGCGGAGCCCCAGCGCCCGATCTGCTCGTTGCCGGGCGAGGCCGATGCCGCCCATGTCCACTGGATCATGTCGAAATCGAAGGCCGAGAGCCTGCGCCAATACTGCACGTCGTCGATCAGCCTGACCGAGACCGCGACGCCGATCCGACCGAGCGAAGTGGCGTAGTTCAGCGCCAGCCGCTCCTGCGGCCGGTTGGTCACGGTGATCTCGAAGGCGAAGGCCTCATTCGAGCCCTGACGGCGCAATACGCCATCCGACAGCACAAAGCCCGCGCTTTTCAGGAGATCGAGCGCCTTGCGGGCCTGCTCCCGATCGCGGCCCGAGCCGTCGCTGGCGGCCGGCGACCAGTGTCCCGACAGGATGTCGGCGCGCACGCTGCCGGGGAAGGCGGCGAGCAGCGCGGTCTCGCGCGCGTCGGCCGGCACACCCAGCGCCGAAAGCTCCGAATCGGAGAAGAAGCTGCCGGCGCGGCGATAGACGCCGTGGAACAGGTTGCGGTTGACCCATTCGAAATCGAACATCAGGCCGAGCGCCTCGCGCACCCGGACATCGGAAAAGAGCGGCCGACGTGTGTTGAAGACAAGCCCGGTCATGCCCTTGGGCGATCGGAACCGCAGCGTATCGCGGATGATGCGCCCGTCGCGCACGGCCGGGATGTCGTAGCCGGTCGTCCAGCGCGTCGTATCCGCTTCCAGCCGCACATCGTAGAGCCCGGCCTTGAACGCCTCGAACAACGCATTGGAATCGCGATAGAAATCGTAGCGGATCTCGTCGACGTTGAAGAGCCCGCGCGTCAGCGGGTGGTCCTCAGCCCAGAAATCGCTTCGCCGCTTCAGGGTCAGCGCCTCGCCCGGCCTGACCTCGCTGACGAGATAGGGGCCGGAGCCCAGAGCCGGCCTGAAGCTGGTGTCGCCGAATTTTTCCGCATCGGTGGCGTGCTTCGCGAAGATCGGCATCGCGCCGATCACCAGCGGCAGTTCGCGGTTCGAACCGTCGCCGAGCTCGAATTCGACCCGGGAGGGCGAGGGGGCCTGCGCTTTCGTGATGCGGGCGAGACTGGAGCGGTGGAACGGTTTGCCCTTGGTCTTCAGCATCTCATAGGTGAACAGCACATCCTCGGCAGTCACCGGCCTGCCATCGGAAAACCGGGCGCGCGGGTCGATCTCGAAGGCGAGTTTGGTCCGCTCGTCGTTGAGTTCGATCCGCGAGGCCAGCAGCCCATAGGCCGTGAACGGCTCGTCGGCCGAGCGGAACAGCAGGCTCTGCTGGACATAGCGCGGCACGGCGTCGGGCGCGACGCCGAGCACGACCAGCGGGTTCAGGCTGTCGAAGGTGCCCTGCTGCCCGAAGATGATCCGCCCGCCCCTGGGCGCGTCCGGATCGGCATAGGGCAGATGGCTGAAGCCGGGCGCGAGCGCGGGTTCGCCATGCATGGCGATCGCATGCGTCGGCTCCGCGGCACGGGCGAAAAGGGGCAATCCCGCCAGCGCGGCGAGCGCGGCAAGAACGAGGCTCGTCCTTGTCATGGCCTGCAGGGCAGCCCGCCCTGCGCGAGAGATATCCATCGCCGATCCTGATTCCCGGCCATGAAGATAACACGCGCGAAGCGCCGTCGCGCAGCTATTCGGGCTGGAATCCCGCAACGGAACTCGCTAAAGCCGTCGCACGGTGTCATGCAAACGCCTCAATCCCTGACGATGTGCTCGGGCGCAGATGGTCCGAGTCGGGAAAGTGATTGGGCCGCCGATGATGATGCGCGCGGCTTGCGAAGTCGTGATCCCCGAATTCGCCTGATGTAAGGAAGACCGATGTCCGCTTCGTTTCGCCTGATTTCGCGCGGCCTTGCCGCCGCCCTGAGCGCTTCGCTCGCGCTTTCGCCAATCGCCGCGTTCGCGCAGCAGGCCCAGCCGCAGCGTCCGGCGCAGCGCCCCGCCGCCCAGCCGGCCCAGCCCGCCCAGCCGGCGCAGCCCCCCGCCGGACAGGCCGCCCCGACCGGCCCGACCATCGTGCAGGTCAAGCCCGAGCCGTCTCAGACGAGCTGGACCAAGGTTTGCGGCAAGGACCAGGCCGCCAACAAGGAGATTTGCTACACCACCCGCGATTTCGTCTCCGACCAGGGCCAGCCTGTGCTGGCGGTCGCCGTCTACGATGTGAAGGGCGACCCCAACAAGATCGTGCGCTTTCTGATGCCGCTCGGCCTGCTGCTGCAGCCCGGCATCCGCTTCGGCGTCGATACCGGTCAGCCGACGCCGGGCCGCTACGCGATCTGCTTCCCCAACGGCTGCTTCGCCGAGGCGCAGGTCAAGGACGACTTCATCAACTCCATGAAGCGCGGCAACGCGCTGAGCGTCAGCGTCCAGAACCAGGGCGCGCGCGAGGTCTCGTTCTCCATCCCGCTGACCGACTTCGCCAAGGGCTTCGACGGCGCGCCGATCGACCCCGCCGTGCTCGAGCAGCAGCAGAAGCAGTTGCAGGACGAACTCGCCAAGCGCCAGGAGGAGCTGCGCCAGCGCCTCGGCGGCGCCGGCGCCAATGCGGCCCCCGGTGCGCCGGGCGCGCTTCCCGGCGCGGCCCCTGCGCCGCCCCCGGGCCTGACGCCGGCTCCGGGCGCCGCGCCGCGCCCCTGATCGCCGCGTGTCGAAACACGAAAGGCCGGCCCTGCAAGGGGCCGGCCTTTTTTATGGGTTGATGCCAGCGAGGCTGAGAGTGAAGCGCCGCCACCCGGCTTCAGTTCAGCCCGGCCCTGTCGATCATATAGCGGCCCTTGCGGTCGCGGCGGAAGAACTCCTTGGCCTGCGGATGGCGCACGGGCCGGCCGGTCTCGTCGACGACGAGGTTCTGCTCGGAGACATAGGCGACGTACTCGGTCTCGTCGTTCTCGGCGAAGAGATGGTAGAAGGGCTGGTCCTTCGACGGGCGCAGATGCTCCGGAATCGCCATCCACCATTCCTCGGTGTTGGCGAAGACCGGATCGACATCGAAGATCACGCCGCGGAACGGATAGACGCGGTGCTTGACCACCTGTCCGATGCGGAATTTCGCCGATCTTGCTTCCATAACGCTGTGATCCGTGGTGGGCCGGGCTTTGCCGGCAACGCAAGCTCCTGCGCTTGCTTTAGGAATGCGTCGCAAATGCGTCGAAATCAACCGGTCCCGAACGGGACCGTTCGTCACATTCCGTAGCGCGCGGCCAGGTCCGGGTCTCGCGCTGCGACCTGTGCGGCCAGATCGACGATCACCTTCGCCTGTTTCCAGGTCGCGTCGTCCTGCATCTTGCCGTCGATCATGACGGCACCCGAACCGTCCGGCATCGCCTCGATGATCCGTCTGGCGAACGCCACCTCGGCTGGATCGGGACTGAAGACCCGCTTGGCGATGGGAACTTGCGAGGGGTGCAGCGTCCACGCCCCGGCGCAGCCGAGCAGGAAGGCGTTTCGGAACTGCGCCTCGCAGGCGGCCTCGTCGGAAAAATCGCCGAACGGGCCGTAGAACGGCTTGATCCCGGCTGCCGCGCAGGCGTCGACCATCTTGGCCAGCGTGTAGTGCCAGAGATCCTGCTGCGCGACCGCGCGTGCGCCGCCCTCGGGCGAGGGGTCGGCGATTACCTTGTATTCGGGATGGCCGCCGCCGACGCGCGTCGTCTTCATCGCGCGGGAGGCCGCGAGATCGGCCGGCCCGAGGCTCATGCCGTGCATGCGCGGCGAAGCGGTGGCGATCGTCTCGACATTCTTGACGCCCTCGGCCGTCTCGAGGATCGCGTGGATCAGCACCGGCTTGGGCAGTTGGTGCTTCGCCTCGAACTGCGCCAGAAGCTGATCGACGTAATGAATGTCCCATGGGCCCTCGACCTTGGGCACCATCACGACATCGAGCTTGCCGCCGATCTCGGCCATGATCGCGGTGATGTCGTCGAGGAACCAGGGCGAGTTCAGCGCATTGACCCGCGTCCACAGGCCGGTCTTCCCGTAATCGACCGCCTTGCCCATCGCGATGAAGCCCTCGCGCGCCGCCTGCTTGGCCTCGACGGGAATCGCGTCCTCGAGATTGCCGAGCACGATGTCGACCTGGCCGGCAAGATCTCCGATCTTGGCGCGAACCTTTTCCAGATGCGGCGGCACGAAATGGATCATCCGCTCCAGATTGAGCGGCAGCTCGCGAAACGGCTCGGGCGCGCCGATGGCGAGCGGCTTGAAGAACTGGCGCGGCGTCTTGACCGTCATTTTTGGCTCCATGGTGCGTTGCGGCAAATCTGCCGGAGCAGGAAGGCGCAGTCCATCGGGCATTTCGTAGCCCGGACCGGCAAAGATCATAATCCTAGGATTTTGAACGCGATATTATACTTCCCGTACCCATTGCGCTGGACTCCGCCATGGGAGCGTTTAGCGTGAGCCAACAACCGGAATGGGGATGGGCGGGCGAAATGGCACAGAATGGGAAGAACGCCGTCTATCTTGATGCCTTGATTGCTAGAGCGGACCTCTTCGAGCAGTCGATGCCAGGTAAACTCGACCGAAACATACGCATTACCGACCTTGAGCCGGGCATAACGTACAATCTGCTCAGGAAGCCGGACTTCCAGCGTGAAACTGCGAATTGGACGCCTACACAAGTTGCGCGCCTGATTCAGACCTTCTCAGAGTCCGACATCATCCCGGCTATCATCCTCTGGGAAAACGGAACGAGCCTATTTGTCGTCGATGGGGCTCACCGTCTCAGCGCTCTTATCGGCTGGGTTCAAAGCGATTTTGGTGCCGGGAGCAAATCGCTCCAAATGTTCGGTGGCAACATCCCTGAGGTTCAACGTGCCATGCACGACCAGACGCTAGCGCTGGTTCGCGATTCCGTTGGACTTTGGCCCGACTACAAAGCTCAGCATGGCATAAGCAGCCTGAGAACGCTTGATGTCCAATGGATCGAGGGGCGTACGGCCGCTCAGGCAGCAAAGGCCTTCATTCGGATTAATCAAGGCGGCACGCAGATAGACACCCTCGAAACGAGAATACTGCAGGCGGGGCGCTCCGGGCTTTCCATTGCAACGCGAGCGATCGCACGCGGAGGCGCTGGTCACGCTTATTGGGATCATTTTTCGAACCACGAGGCCAAGAATAAGAGCCCTGTTTTGGGGGAGCAGATCCACAAGCTCCTTTACGAGCCCCGGCTAGAAACCCCGTTGAAAACGGTTGAAGTCCCGCTTGCAGGAGCGGGATACGGCGTTGCCGTTCTACGCTTGGTGGCCTGCTGCCGGTTTCGTGGACACCGAGATTGGGTGTTTCATGAAGCCGGAGGTGGCGTATGCAGCGAAGACGATTTGGGCGTGAGTTCAAGATCGAGGCGGTCCGCCTGATCAAGGACCGCGGGGTGAGCGTGGCGCAGGCGTCACGGGACCTGGATGTCCACGAGAACCAACTGCGCAAATGGGTGAAGCTCTTTTCGGCCGATCCTGGGCAGGCCTTTCCCGGTCACGGGCAGATGAAGCCGGAACAGCTCGAGATCGAGAAGCTGCGGCGGGAGGTCGCCAAGCTCAAGGCGGAGCGTGACATCCTAAAAACGTATGGCCCGCCCCGTCTGCAAGGGTGTTTTGGTTGGCATGATCGGTCTG
>LSIB01000148.1 GCA_001556025.1 Rhizobiales bacterium CCH3-A5 | reverse complement strand
CATGCCAACCAAAACACCCTTGCAGACGGGGCGGGCCATACGTTTTTAGGATGTCGCGCTCCGCCTTGAGCTTGGTCACCTCGCGCCGTAGCCGCTCGATCTCAAGCTGCTCCGGCTTCATCTGCCCATGCCCGGGAAAGGCCTGTGTCGCATCGGCGGCAAGCTCCTTCACCCATTTGCGCAGCACGTTCTCGTGGACCTCCAGGTCCCGAGCCGCTTGCGCGACGCTCACACCGCGTTCCCTGATCAGGCGAACCGCCTCGATCTTGAACTCACGCCCAAATCGTCTTCGCTGCATCTGCCACCTCCGGCTTCATGAAACCCCCAATCTTGGTGTCCACGAAACCGGCAGCAGGCCAATCAGACGAGTCATTATTTTCTCTGCGCGTGGAACCTGTACCAACTCCGGCTTTGTTTACCCATGGAGGGTGCCGCGGAATTCACTGCCTCGCCGATTCGATCAAACCGCCGGTTCTCCTATCACCCGACCATCTGAAACAGCGGCAAAGGGGAGACAAGTCATGATGCAAGAGATGATGAACGGGCCGATGTCGTGGGGCATGGCGCTAGTTTGCCTGCTTCTGCTCGCAGTTCTCGGACTCGCAGCCGCCGCTCTCGTGAAGTACCTCCGAAGCTGATCACGTAATTCTTCGAGAGTCGTTCTTATCCCGCGCAGCAGGACAGCTTGCTGACATCGCGATCGAATGTCTGGGCCGCGAGCTTGAGGCCCTCGACGGTCGTCAGGTATGGGAAGATGGCGTCGGTGAGGTCATCGATCGTGAGCCCGCACCGGATCGCGATCGCCGCTGTCTGGATGCTGTCGGCTCCTTCTGGCGCCAGGATGTGCGCTCCCAGCAGCTTGCGGGTGCCGCGATCCGCCACCAGCTTGATCAAGCCACGGGTGTCGCGGGCGGCGAGTGCGCGCGGCACGTTGTCGAGGGAGAGCACCGACGTGCGCACGTCGTATCCGGCGGCCCGCGCCCGTGCTTCGGTGAGCCCGACGCTTCCGATCTGCGGGTCGGTGAACACCACTGCCGGCATCGACGAATTGTCGTAGCGCAGGCTGTCGCTGTTGAGCGCGTTCTTCGCGGCGAGCTTTGCGCCATAAGCTGCCATGTAGACGAACTGGTCCTTGCCGGTGACGTCGCCGGCGGCGTAGACGCCGGCCTTGGAAGTGCGCATGCGGTCATCGACCAGAATGGCGCCCGAGGGCGTCTGGACGACGCCGGCCTCGGCCAGCCCCATCTCCTCGGTGTTGGGCGCGCGCCCGGTCGCGACGAGAACCCGTTCGGCTGATATCGTCTCGGGCCGCCCGTCACGAATGACCGTGAGCATAACCCCGTCCTGCGTGCGGCGAACGGACTCGTAGGCCAGGCCGCCGATCACCGTGACGCCCTCGTCCTCCAGGTAGCCGGCAAGCGCTGCGCCGATCTCCGGCTCCGCCTCCGGGAGCAAGCGGCTCCGGAAGACGAGCGTCACCTCGACGCCGACGCGGGCAAAGGTCTGGGCAAGCTCGACGCCGATATAGCCTCCACCCAATACGATCATGGAGCACGGCAGCTCGGTCAGCTCGAGCGCCGCCGTGCTGTCGAGAGGATCCACATCCGCGATGCCGGGGATTGTGGGCAGCGCCGGCCGGGTCCCGGTCGCGATGATGATCCGATCGCTGGCGAAGCGCTGGCCGCCGGCCTCGACGCCGCCTTCAACCAGGCGCGCGCGGCCCTCGTGATACGCCACGTTGTTGTAGGCCGGCAGGAGATCAGCGTATTTCGCCTGGCGCAGTCCGGCGACCAGAGCGTCCTTCTGGGCAACCTGCGCCTTCCAATCGGTCACGCGCGCCTGCGCCGCGACGCCCGCAAATTTTGCGGCAGCAGCGTTGGCGTGATGCACCGCCTCTGCAGCCCGGATCAGCGCCTTCGATGGCACGCAGCCGAGATTGACGCAGCTGCCACCGATCGTGCCATGGCCGATCAGGGCAACCTGGGCCCCTTGCTCGGCCGCGGTGATCGCGGCTGAGAATCCAGCTGAGCCGGCTCCGACCACGACCAGATCGTAGCGGCCGTTGCCATTCTTCGCGCTCACGGCGCAGCAATCACTCATGACGTCAACTTTCTGGTGTTTCGATCGGTCTGACAGCCATCGACAGCCGCCGAGGAGGAGAGCTTTCGCCGGTAAAGTCCAATGCCGACCAGCGCGATCGAGGCAATCAGGATCGGGATCAAGACGTAATCCGCCTTGGCCGCCCACGCCGAAAGCCCGACAAGCCCCAGCGAGACCGCGAGGATAGGAGTTGCGCAGCATATGCCGCGACGACTGTGCCGACGGCGCCTGCACGGATAAGGGTGCGGTCCTTCATGTCGATCTCGGGATCAACGCACCAGGGCGGTGTAGAGTGGCGCAGACGACCGCGCGCTCTTCACGTCCTTGACGGTCGCAGGAAAGCCCGCGTTGGTGACAGCCTGCGCCAGCGCTTCTGCCGTCGCCTTCTCGTCATCGAACGTGACTGTCGCGGTCGCCAGGCCGCCACGCTCGACGATCGCGACCTGGCTGACGCCGGAGATGCGCGACAGCGTCTTCTTCACGATCGGCGCGCAGGTCACGCAGGTGACATTCTGCACTTCAAGCGTAGCGGTGCGCGGTGCGGCGAAAGCTGCCCCGGTGAGGGCCAAGGCGGCAACGGTCATGACCGTGCGAAACAGGGTTTTCATGTCTGGTCTCCTGGGGTGAGGATGAAATCCGAAATCAAAGAAACAGGGGCGCGATGTAGGGAAAGCTGACGGCCCCAAGGACGAGCACTGTCGCTGCCCACAGGCCGATCTTCGTCATGCGGTTTGATCCCGGTCTGGCGCAGACACTCTCATCCGCGCAGGCCGATGCCGGCCGGCGATAGAGGCGCCAGAAGCCGAACCCGAGAAACACCAGCGCAGCAGCGAAGAAGGCGGGCTGATAGGGCGCGAGCGCGGTCAGGTTGCCGATCCAGGCCCCGCTGACTCCGAGGCTGAAAAGCACCAGCGGGAGGATGCAGCAGGATGAGGCGCCGAGCGCCGCGATGATGCCTCCAGCCGCCAACACCCCGTTGCCGGTTCCGGGCGCGGCATCGTGGACCTGAAGCCCTGAGGCCTCTGGTTTCAAATGAGCCAACGTTCGCATTTTCCTGTCCCTTTCGGTCGATCTTGCTTATCGTGCTTCCTGTAGCGACTACAGGAGCAAGGGAATTTTCCATGGATGCGATCACGCCTTCGAGAGCCGCATCATTCACCAGCGGGGAGCTGTCTCGCCTGGCCAACGTGAATATCGAGACGATCCGCTACTATGAGCGGATCGGAATGCTCCCGGCCCCGCCGCGCACCGGAGGCGGTCGCCGGGTCTATGGGCCGGCTGAAGTACAAACACTGACATTCATCCGGCGCAGCCGAGAGCTCGGCTTCACCCTCGAAGAAATCCGCAACCTGCTTGGTCTGGTGGAGGGCGGCCATGCCTGCGGCGAGGTCAAGGCGGCGGCCCTGTCACATCTGGGCAGCATCCGGGGCAAGATTGCCGATCTGCGCCGGATGGAACGGACTCTCGCAAGTACGGCAGCGCTTTGCGAGGGTGGCGACGCCCCGCGCTGCGCGATCTTGGATGCTCTCAGCGAGTCGCTAACAGTCGGGCCCGAGCTGGCGTTTTAGCTAAAGAAGAGCTCGCCAGGGTTTCAGGCCCGAGTAGCGAGCATTTCGGTCGGTCAGTGGCGGCTCAGATCAAAAAGCTTAAAGCACATTAAGGGTAGACGGGTCGGTGAGGCCGTCGAGGTTCTCGGCGCCAACCTGCTCTATCTCTCGCGCTATAGCTCGGATTTAACCCGATCGATAACGCCTTCTCGACGTGATCTGATCCCCGCAAACTGACACATCAGAAGCTCAAGGCCCGTCTGCGAAAGGCCGTGGAGCGAAGCTCCACGGCTAGGGGCACCGTCAGCCGCCTCAGCAACAGGGTAACTTCCTAACGCCACAAGATCCGACGCTGCGTGATCGGAAACGCCTTAACGGAGAAGAAACCACAGTATAAGGATAACCGGTATCGGTATACTGATGATCACCCAGGCCGTCGAACGATGCATAACATGGCCTATTGTCATTTGTTCTCGTGGGTCGGCGCATTTATGTTTCTGCGTAGAAGCAGTGCGACAGTGCTCGATCGAAAGCCAATTTGATCAGTCGACCACGCCGGCTTTTGGTCCAGAGCCCTTGAAGAAGCAGCGGCAACTGGAGCCTCGTGGGGCGAGCGTGATCTCACATCCTCCACGCGGTGTCTCGCAGACGTTGCTCATGTCCTGGACGGGCCTGGGCGCGTAAAGACGCGGCGGGGGATAATCAAACTCCACGATCGGCGGGCCGAAGCCGTACAAGAGGGGCGGCGGCGGACGATACCCGTACGGTGGGTACCCATAGTACTGCGCCTGGGCACTGGTCATCGTGACGAGTGCGCTGAATACCAATGTAACGATCGCCAGCATATTTCCGACCCCGTCTGCCATCTTGACGCCGCCGGCGACCTGCGTGGATTCCAGGTTGCCGGCGGCTGACCCGCGTCTCGGAGGAAACGTTGCGGGCTGGGTCTCATTCTGGCGCAGTGCTGTTATCCGTCAACCTCGACGGCCCGAAACGCCGAACTCAGCAAACACGCGCAATCGAGAGCGACCAGCCTTAAGGGCGAAAGCGCGTCACTGCACCCTCAACGCGCTTTGCCACGCCCGTCGCCGTCGGCGAGCTCGGCACAGTTCAGCCTGATCATTCGACAAGCCTACTCAACGCCGTAACGTGTCGTATCTGTCTGAACCACGCGGAGAGAGGGGCTATCAGTTCAATCGCACACGCGAATTCGCCTTACGACATATTCGCCGAAGCGATTGACACGACGGCGGACGATAATCCGACAATCGCCGCCATCAAATTCGGCAATTGCTCTTCGCCCGCGATACCGTGGCCGGTCGTCGAACTGCCGAAAGCCGCGCGGCTCATAGTCATAGGGTGAGCCATAGCGAGGCTGCGGACCAAACCCGAATTCCAGGTTGACCTGAGCTTGGGCCGGGATACTCAGCAGCGATGCGCCGACCAAAGCGGACGCCGTCAGGATTTTGCGTAACATTGGTTTATCTCCTTGCCTAGAGAGACGATGTGTCAGTTATATTCAGCTACGCCTGTGTTCGGCCGTCACAATTAAGATTCGAGAGCTTAACATTCATTGAAACTCACTTGAATTTAGATGCACGGCCCATGAATATCTCATATCAGACGGTTGATAAACGCCTCGATTATAATGTACTACGTGATATAAGCCGGACCGCAATATTTTCTGTCGGCCCGGCTTATTGTTATTTACTTGGGCATCAAGACGGTGTCGACGACGTGGATGACACCGTTGCTCTGGTTCACGTCGGCAATGGTCACCATGGATTTTCCGCCCTTGGCGTCGGTGATTTCCACCTTGTTGCCGACTGTCGCCACCGTCAGGGTCCCACCCTGGACAGTCTTGAGCATCGCCTTGGAGCCGCCGGCCTTCGCCGCCGCCATCAGATCGGCTGCCGACATTTTGCCTGCGACGACGTGATGGGTCAGAACCGAGGTCAGGGTCGCCTTGCTCTCAGGCTTCAGCAGCGTCTCGACAGTGCCCTTCGGCAGTTTTTCGAAGGCAGCGTTCACCGGCGCGAAGACCGTGAACGGTCCGGTGCCCGACAATGTCTCGACAAGACCGGCCGCCTTGACGGCCGCAACCAGCGTGGTGTGGTCCTTCGAGTTCACCGCGTTCTCGATGATGTTCTTCGTCGGCAACATCGGCGCGCCGCCGACGGTCACCGGCGCCTGGGCGCGAGCCGGCAGCGCCAGCGGTCCGGCTGCGACGGCAAACAGGCCCAGCGCCGCGCAGATCGCGGCAGTTCCAGATTGTTTCATAGGACAGCTCCACGTTTTGGCGAGTTTTTGCCATGAACGTAATACCAGCGACAATCCGGATTTGGACGGCGTGGACTACGACAATATGAGAACGCTCAAATATGGCCGTTAGTTGCATTCAATCGTGTCTACACGGCTTTGTGAATAGTACTCTGTGTAATGAATATTTATTCACGATCGAGGTCATCCTCTTTACATGAACGAATATTCACTATCTACTCCGACTACTATCCTTCTGGCGTGATCTCCAGCCGCACCGAGACAGACCGGTTGGAGGAACATTTTCGGCCTGGTACCCGTTTTTTGTGTGCGCTCTCGGTTCCACACGGAACTATGCGTCCTCGCCGTTCGTTCTGCCAATGCCATATGTGTGCATGCAGAACCACTAACGCGGGCTTGTTCAGACGATGCCAATATCTCTATTTATTTTCACGTTAACTGCCGCGACAATGTTGGGCTCTATAGGCTATATCAGTTTCTTTGGCAGATGAATCTCTCCTCGCAACTTGGCACTAGTCACTCGGAATTCATCAGATAGCCTGCCGAACGATGGAAGGATACCCTGGCGCACAGAGCTTATTTTCGTGCATAGTACTTAATTTACTCACGGTGTCATCGGTGAGCTAATTGCACCGATTAGCGGATCACACGCCTTCGTATCGCGCTCAAGAACTTGTCCACCTTGCACCATACCGCCGCTAATGGCAGCGGATTGAGAACTGGGATGCTCCGATTTGAAAAGCGCGTGTGCGTTCCCAGATAGGCGACGGCTGTAACCCCAGTCGATATCAATCCGATACCGATCTTTACTTTCCCCATACAGCGGAGCGGCCTGCCGGCTGCTTTCACGAAGAGCATGTTGAGCCAACGCAGTTTCGGTGCTTGCGCCAATAATCGCGGTCATTGTGCAAACGAAGATCAAAACTCGCATGTGGACCTCCTCTTTGACACAAAGAACGGCCCTGCGCCGAGCTTGTTCCGATAGCCTCAAATGCTACTCAGCTCGCGACGTACCATCTCGTCGATCACCAAACGTGCGGCGTTGAACACCTTAGCGATTTCTGGCTTGACTCCCGCCTGCTGCTTTTCGAGAATGAACAAAGCGGTTTCATTGACCTACTGAACTTCTTCGAGCGAGAGCGCACCCTTCGCAAACAACATCTGAATGAGAGCGGCCAGCACTGATGACGAAACCATTCCGCTCGCTGCAACGGCGTCGATTTTATCCACTTTTAAGCTCCAGGATCCTCGGCTGCGACGCTCTCTGACAGCGATCACGTCGTCCAACATTGAAACAGCCGCCAACGAAAGGCTCTAGTGCCTCAAAACAATGCGGTCGGGGCGAATTGCGCGACAGCCATCAGGAGGACGCCGAGCAGCCCCAGGCCGACGCCGGTGAAGGCCAGAAAGGCAACGCCGGTTATGATCGCCGCAGATGAGACGACTATGGCGATCTGGAACAGACCCGAGACGACATCATATTTGTCGTCCCGGGCCGACGAGATGTCCCGCTGGGCCTCCGCGGCCTTTGCCCGCGCCATCAATTCCTTGCGGCCATCATTGGTTTCGGGTTCCGATTCGTAGCGCGCGACCGTGGCTTTCCAGCTATCGATGCGCTTTTGCATGCGCTCGCGCGCTGCGGGATCGGTCACGCCCGCCAATTCGATCTCCATCGCTTCGGCGGCCGTCCGCAGCGTCGTGCCACGGATCGTCTTTGCCTGGAAAAAGGCCCAGAGATTCGACGCCTCAACATTCTTTGCGAGCGCGTCTTGTTCGGCGTTTTTACCGCCGATCTCTGAGAACGCGAGCAATAAGGCCAGAACGGCAATAAGGAGGCCGATCCGCTTGTTTTTGCCATCTGATATGTCGAGTGCGGCTGACATTAATGATCTTTCTGAGAAGAGGTTAGGGCTGGTGATTGCTGCGGATATTGAGATCAATAGAAGTAATACCATCTAGCGACGCCAGCAGTAAGTCAACCAACCGCGCCATATCGATGGATACGTAGAACTGACATGATATAGAATTTATATGCGTCATTCGCGATAACGCGCTCAATACTAAACGCGATCTTGTTGAATATACTCCGAGAAAACTTCTGGCGTCATCGGCCGGCCGACATAAAAACCCTGTACTTCGTCGCAGCCAAGATTTTCCACAAGGCGCATCGTTTCGAGATCCTCCACGCCCTCTGCGACGACACGCAAGCCGAGCGCGTGAGCCAAGTCGATGATCGACGCGAACAACAGGCGGCGGCGCTCGTCCTGTCGGATTGAACGGAGAAACGATCGATCGAGCTTGAGCATATCTGCCGGCACATCGACGAGATAGCTCAGGCTGCTATAGCCCGTTCCAAAATCGTCGATCGCGATTGATATCCCGCAATCGCGAATTGCGTTCATCTGCCGCTTGAGCTGATCGTCGCCCGTGGCGATTGCCCCCTCGGTGATTTCGATTTCGATGCCGCCCGGGTCGAGTCTATGGCCGACCAGCGACTCCTCGAGTTTTGCAACAAAATTACGATCCAGCAAATTAAGCGGTGACACATTGGCCGAAATTCTGATCGCGCGGCCAATGCGCGCAAACTCTGCGCTTTGTCTGATTGCCTCTGAAAGGACCCAGTCCGTCAGGGGACTGATCAACGCGGTCGCCTCAGCCAGCGGAACAAATTCGCCCGGCGAAATGGGACCAAATTCCGGGTGCGTCCAGCGGAGCAAGGCCTCGGCGCTGAAGCAGCGCTGCGACACCAGCTCCAGCCGGGGCTGATAATGCAGTGAGAGCTGTTCCCCGTTCTGCAATGCACCCTCGAGATCACGTAGCAGTCGAAAGGCGCGACGGTGCGCATTGTCGGACTTGGGATCGTAAAACGCATATCCCTCTTGGCTAATACGGCTGTCTTGGGCCGCAGCCAGTGCCGCCCGCAGAGCCTCCCCCGGTTTTGATCCAACCTCCCTGACGGCGATGCCAATACCAAGGCGAGTCTTGACAGGGATGGTCTGCACCAAAACCGGCTCAGCAAATGCTCTCTGAATTTCCTTGGCCAAGGGAGGAGCGGCTTGCCCGGCGTGCAGGTCGATCAGGATAGCGAAACTCAGCACGCTCACATGGTACAGCTTCACTTGGGGACCAATCACGCCAGCGATCAAGGCAGCGCCCGCACGGACGAAATCGTCGGCGCAGTCATGCCCCAGGGCCCTGAGCAACTCATTGAACTGCCGGGCATCGGAGAGTGTGATCAGCACGATGCTCTGAGCGCGATGGTGTTTTCCGGCTTCACAATCCTTGACAAAGCGCTGCCGCGTCGGGCGGCCTGTAACGTGATCAAGGTCGCCTACATCGAACGATGGAAGGGATGGCGGGGCGGAATTCTCTGTCATGTCGTTGAATATCGCTGCCCTGGCCACGATCTCTCGTTAAAATCCTACCGTTTTCAACGGACCGACGGTCCGCTGTTAAATCGATCGTTGCGCTCCAATCTTGAGATGGTCGAGTGCGACACGTTGTAGCTTCGTGCGATCTCGGTCATCGATTCCTCTCCGGCATCGCGGCGACGGACAGCCTCACTTCGCTGGTGGGGCGTCAGTTTGAATCGTCGGCCGAGCTTCACGCCTCGCGCCTTAGCGCGAGCGCGTCCTTCGCCGGTGCGGGAGCGGATCAGCTCGCGCTCGAATTCCGCCAGGCCAGCCAGCACCGTCAGCATCAGCCGGCCGTGAGCGGTCGTGGTGTCTGCCCAGCCATCGCCCAAAGAGCGGAACGCTGCGCCCTTGTCTGCGACGACGCCGAGGATGTTGAGAAGGTCCCGCGTCGATCGCGCCAAGCGGTCGAGACGCGTCACGATCACGACGTCGCCGGCGTTCAGAGCGGACAGCATCTTGTCGAGCTGGACGCGATCGCGCTTGGCTCCAGACGCCTTCTCCTTGAACAGCCGCGTCGCGCCGGCGGCCTCGAGTTGCGCGACCTGAGCGTCGAGCGTCTGACCGTCGGTCGAGACCCGGGCATAGCCATAGGTGAAGGGCATGAATCAAGCTCGCATTGCGCACATATAATTTGCACAGCGTAAGCTGCTGATATCGCGACGTCGAGAGCTTTGTGCATAATTCTTGATTTACGCATTAAAGAGGCGGATGGGGCAATATTGCGTGCCGTTTGACACATGACCTATAGCGTTCCCGCTGCCAGCGGGAACGACCGCTGGCTATACCTCTTCATCGCCTGGATCATCGCCCTCGCAGCGAGCCTGGACCCGTACTTCTTCGGCGAAGTCGTCGGCACAAGCTCCGTGCGACCTGTGCTGGC
The DNA here is from genome assembly GCA_001556025.1 of Rhizobiales bacterium CCH3-A5. GTDB lineage: Bacteria > Pseudomonadota > Alphaproteobacteria > Rhizobiales > Beijerinckiaceae > Allobosea. The sequence continues at coordinate 2,765 of LSIB01000148.1, read as the reverse complement.
ATCAGCGCGCCTTCATTTTCTCCCTGGCGATCCTGCTTGCGGTGGCGGCTTCCGGCGACGGGAACGTCATCGACGTTCAGCGGGATTGAGGTTCCTCTGATCTCCTTACTATGACCCGTCCCAGATTGTCGCCGAAGGGCGCATGGATCTGCGAAGCAAGGAAGCTCGTATTCGAAACCATGGCCCAAAATCTGCGGAGCCAACTCGGCTCCGACCGAACTCCATGGACGTCGATCGGTTCGTTGTCGCTGGATCGTCAAAGTGCGAGAAAGAATGCGACCGCCGGGGTCGCGAGGAGGCCCCGGCGGTCGCGCCATCGCGCTCGCCTAGCCCCCCTTGCCGGGGGTGGCAGGCGCCGACGGGTCCTGCGGAGAGTGACTATTCATGCTCTGCATCATGCGGTTGCAGTTCTCCATCATCTTCATCATGGCGCTCATGTCGCCGCCGCTTTTCATCGCCCCATGATCCATGATGTCAGGCTTCTTCGGCTGGTTCGCGCCGGAGGTGTCCTGCGCATGAACGAAAGGCGCCAGAGCCATACCTGCGCCAAGAGCGAGGCCGGCAAGGGTCATCTTCTTGATCGTGCTCATGTCTGTATCTCCTAAGGTGAGAGTGTGGTTTCGGAGCGTCGCGCTTGCATGTTCAAGCGCGACTGCGTTCGCCGGCTTCGGCTGAAGCCGGCGCTGCCGTTGGGCCAACGACCGCATCCTGCTTCTTGCAGCCGTCGCCGCCCCGCTTCATGCAGAGGCCGAGGGCGCACATCGCGGCACAGGGTGCGAGCGCCAGCAGAAGAGGCGCGGCGCCGACTGCGACCAGCCAGCCCCAGTTCAACGCGGCGCCACTGACCAGCGCGGCTGCGGCAACGGCCAGCCAGGTCCGGCGGCGTCCAAGCCACGATGACCCTAGCCGGGCTGCCGCAGTCGACATGCCTGCGCCTGGGGACTTGATGCTTGCATTCATGACATTCTCCTCAAACCCGGCCAGCTCGGGGTCCGTCCAACGGAGGGCCGAAGTGAAGCTGCTCGTGCGCTTCTGATCATGAGTTCGGGTCGATCGCTCGGAGCGTTACAAATTTTCGCTCCGAGAGCGCCATTTTCCCCGGGGGGCCGTTCACCGCCGCGGTGAACCTCTCGAATTCGCCTGCGTGCAGTCAGCGATCGAAGGCTCTTTTGGTGACCGTGTCAGGACAGCCACCGTAAGCGGTGTTCTCAGGCCACGGCCTTGAGCGGCTGAGGCGCATAGGCCCATGGCAGCAGATCGTCGATCTGGCTCTGCGGATGGCCGTCGACGATGCGGGCGATGACGTCGACGAGGTAGGCCTGTGGGTCGACGCCGTTGAGCTTGCAGGTTTCGATGAGCGAGGCGACGACGGCCCAGTGCTCGGCGCCGCCGTCTGATCCGGCAAAGAGTGCATTTTTGCGATTGAGGGCGATCGGCCGGATGGCGCGTTCGACCACGTTGGAGTCGATCTCGACGCGGCCGTCGTCGAGGAAGCGACTGAGACCCGCCCATCGCGAGAGGGCGTAGCGTATGGCATCGGCAAGCTTGCTCTTCTGACTGACGAGGAGAAGCTTGGCGTGCAGCCACGGCTCCAGCGCTTCGACGATGGGGCGGCTTCGAGCCTGACGGACGTCGCGCCGCTCCTCGGCGAAGCGTCCGCGGATATCGCTCTCGATGCGGTAGAGTTCGGTGATGCGCAGCAGCGCTTCCGAAGCGATGGGCGCGGGCCCGCCCTGCGCGAGATCGTAGAACTTCCGCCGGACGTGAGACCAGCAGAATGCCAAGCTCACGGCATTCTTCCCGGCCAGCGTGTTGTAGCCGGCATAGCCGTCCACCTGGAGCACGCCGGTGAAGCCTTGAAGATGCCGGATCGGCTGCTCGGCCTTGCGGTTGGGAGCGTAGAGATAGGTCACGCCCGGCGGATCGGCGCCGCCCCAGGGCCGTTCGTCGCGGGCATAGGCGAAGAACTGGCCGGTCTTGGTCCGGCCGCGTCCGGGATCGAGCACCGGCGCCGTGGTCTCGTCGGCGAAGAGCTTGGTCGACGCCTTCAGTCGCTCGAACAGGCGCTCATGGACCGGGCGTAGGAGGAAGGCCGCCTTACCGACCCAGTCAGCCAGGGTCGAGCGGTCCAGGTTCACGCCCTGCCGGGCATAGATCTGGGCCTGCCGGTACAGCGGAAGGTGGTCGGCGTACTTGGAGACGAGAACGTAGGCGACGGTCGCCTCGGTCGGGATGCCGCCCTCGACGAGCCGGGCGGGTGCCGGCGCCTGCACCACGACCTCCTCGCAGGCCCGGCAGGCGTATTTCGGCCGGCGCGTTACGATCACGCGGAACTGGGCAGGGACGATGTCGAGACGCTCGGAGACGTCCTCGCCCATCGCATGTAGCTCGCCCCGGCAGCACGGGCAGGTCTTGTCCTGGACGTCGATGATCTGCTCGACCCGCGGGAGGTGCGCCGGCAGCGATCCACGGTTGGCGCGACGCTTCCTGGCCCGGTCGGCATGCTTGGCGGGATCAGCCGCTTCCTCGCCGGCGAGGCCCTCGGCCTCGATCTGCTCGGCCTCCTCGAGCCCGAGCAGCAGCTGATCGATAGGCAGGCTCTCGGCTCGGCGCCCGAAGCGATGGCGTTGGAGTTCCTTGATGATCTGACGCAGCCGCTCGTTCTCGGCGCGCTCCTCCGCGAGCATCGCCCGAAGCGCGATCGGATCGTTGGTCAGTGGGTTGGCCGCGTTGCTCACGAAGCCGATTCAATCATGGATTACAGT
>LSIB01000147.1 GCA_001556025.1 Rhizobiales bacterium CCH3-A5 | reverse complement strand
TCCCCGAGGGGCGGCCGTCCGGAGGCATGCTGGCGACCGGGATGGGGGCGGCGCCTGCGGGCGGGTTTGCACCCCGCTCCCGGGAGGCTTCGGGGCACCGCCCTGGGGGTACTACGGCCCCTGTGCGAGGAGCTCGCTGGAACGGTCGGCGGCATCACGCCTTCGTCCAACGCCCGAGTAGACGCGACAACCCGATGAGGGGCACTGGCGTCGAAAGGGCTCGCGGCGGAGGCTGGCCAACGACCCGATAAGCGCGGCCCGGAGACGAAAAACGCCGACGAGCGGAGCGCCACGGGGCGTGCGGGCAGTGGCTCAACCTGCCCGCGCCGCATCCTGGCTCAACGGATGCGGATTGTCTCTCGCGCCTCGCGGCGCTCCGCCAGCCCCCTGATTGATCACCGACGCCGAGAGGCGGGCGGCGGCGAAGGCGCATCATCGCGCCTGTGCATACCTGCGCTTCGTCCGCTTGTGCCCATGCCACGAAATCTCCCGCTCGCCGACATCGGCATGGACGAGGCCGTTGGAATAGGTGCCGACACCGCCGACGCTCTCCAGTGATCGGGCGGCGGCAGCCGCCTTGCGCGGCGAGGTCGCGAGCGGGCGGAAATCGATCGCCTTGCCGCTGTAGTGCTGCGAGCGGCGGGCGTGGCGGCCGCCGCAGGTCGAGGTGATCTGGATCGGGCCGATCTTGGCGACGAGTTGGTCGATCATCGCCAGCGTCTCGCGCTTGAGACAGGCGGTGCCTTTGACCTGCGGCTGGAAGGAGAGCTTGGGCGTGGCAACATCGGCCGCGAACACGGGAACGCTGGCCGCAATAAAGGCGGCCGTCATCAGAAGACGCATTTCAATCCAGACATGAGATGGGAGGAGAGGAAAGCTCAGGCCACCAAATCTGGTCTGGCCGAGCGCTGATCCGGCGACCTATTGACAACACAAGGCCAAATCATGGCGACGAATCTGAGCGCCACTCTCGCTCTTGTCTGATGGCACACGGCCCGAGACCGATTTCGGCACGATCATCTTACGCGACTCGATTCCGCCGCCGGCGAATTTGCGCTCCCGTGCGCCAGTCGCCTGCCCTATTCCGCCCGCTCCGCCCCCTCATGCGGCAATCGGCTTGGACAGCGCCTCGCCGCGCCGCTAGCTTGCGCACCTTGCAGACAGCCCGCCGCGCTTTTTCGCCCGAGGACGACAATGCCCAAATCCGACCTGATCGCCGCGCTCAGCCCTGAGATCACCGCGATCCGCCGCGACTTCCACAAGCATCCCGAGCTGATGTACGACGTGCAGCGCACCGCTGGCATCGTTGCCGATAAGCTGCGGGAATGGGGCGTCGACGAGGTCGTCACCGGCATCGGCCGCACCGGCGTCGTCGGCGTGATCAAGGGCAAGGGCGCGGGCTCCGGCAAGGTCATCGGCCTGAGGGCCGACATGGACGCGCTGCCGATCCACGAGGAAACCAATCTGGAGCACCGCTCCTCGGTGCCCGGCAAGATGCACGCCTGCGGCCATGACGGGCACACCGCCATGCTGCTGGGCGCGGCCAAGTATCTGGCCCAGACGCGCGATTTCGACGGCACGGCGATCATGATCTTCCAGCCGGCCGAAGAGGGCGGCGCGGGTGGCCGCGAGATGTGCCAGGACGGGCTGATGGAGCGTTTCGGCGTGCAGGAGGTCTACGGCCTGCACAACATGCCGGGCATCCCGATCGGCCAGTTCGCCATCCGCAAGGGCGCGATGATGGCCGCTGCCGACAAGTTCCTGCTCAAGCTCGAGGGCCGCGGCGGGCACGCCGCCAAGCCGCACGAGACGATCGACCCGCTGGTCGCAGCCTGCCAGATGGTGACCTCGCTGCAGACGATCTCCTCGCGCAATGCCGATCCGCTCGACTCCGTCGTCGTCTCGGTGACGGCCTTCAAGGCGGGCGAGGCCTTCAACGTCATTCCCCAGCATGTCGAGATCAAGGGCACGGTCCGCACGCTCTCAGCCGGAATGCGCGACCTCGCCGAGAAGCGCTTCCGCGAGATCGTCAACGGCACGGCGCTGGCGTTCAACCTGAGCGCCGAGATCGACTATGAGCGCGGCTATCCGGTGACCTTCAACCATGCCGGCCAGACCGATTTCGTGACGAGCGCGGTGCGCAGCGCCTTCAGCAAGGACGCGATCGACACCGAGGTTCCGCCGACCATGGGCTCGGAGGATTTCTCCTTCATGCTGGAGGAGCGGCCCGGCGCCTACATCATGATGGGCAACGGCGATTCCGCCGGCGTCCACCACCCGGCCTACGAGTTCAACGACGCGGCGATCCCGGTCGGCGTGACCTATTGGGCGAGCCTCGTCGAAATGGCGATGCCCAGGCACGCCTGAGCCACTGACCATGAGCGATATCGACTGCCTCGTCATCGGGGCCGGCGTCGTCGGCCTCGCCACGGCCCGCGCGCTGGCGCTGGCCGGGCGCGAGGTCGTGATCGCCGAGGCTGCGGACGGCATCGGCACGCAGACCTCGGCGCGCAATTCCGAGGTCATCCATGCCGGCATCTATTACCCGCCGGGTTCGCTGAAGGCGCGCGTTTGCGTCGAAGGCCGCCAGAAGCTCTACGCCTATCTCCGCGAGCGCGGCCTGCCGCACAAGGCCTGCGGCAAGCTGATCGTCGCCACATCCGCCAGCCAGCGGCCGGCGCTGGAGACGATCCATGCGCGCGCCACGGCATCGGGCGTCGGCAGCCTGCGCTGGGTCGACGCGGCAGAGGCCAGAGCGCTAGAGCCGGAGGTGTCCTGCGAGATCGCGTTGCTTTCGCCAGAGACCGGCGTCGTCGACAGCCATGCGCTGATGCTGTCACTGCTGGGCGAATGCGAGGCGGCGGGCGGATCGCTTGCGCTCAACACACCGATCGCCGGCTGGCGGCGCGAGGCCGAGGGTTTCAGCGTCGATTTCGGCGGCGAGGATCCAGCGACCTACACGGTGACGACCGTGGTGAACGCTGCCGGCCATGGCGCGCCGCGCCTGCTCGGCAAGCTCGCCGGCTTTCCGGCAGAGCATGTGCCTGCGCAGCACTACGCCAAGGGCAACTACTTCTCGCTGCTCGGCAAGCAGCCCTTTTCGCATCTGGTCTATCCGATCCCCGAGGCGGCGGGGCTGGGCATTCACGCCACGATCGACATGGCGGGCCGGGTTAAGTTCGGGCCCGACGTGGAGTGGGTCGAGCACGATCAGGATCTGATCGTCGATCCGGCGCGGGCGGACAAGTTCTACGCCGCGATCCGGACCTACTGGCCGGCGCTGCCCGACGGCGCGCTGGTCGCCGACTATGCCGGCATCCGCCCCAAGCTGCATTCGCAAAGCGAACCGATGCCGGATTTCCGGATCGACGGGCCGGCCGTCCATGGCGTGGCGAACCTCGTCAATCTGCTCGGCATCGAGAGTCCGGGCCTGACCAGTTCGCTGGCGATTGCCGACCTCGTGGTGGAGCGGCTGGCGTGAGGCGCGCGGTTTCGATCGCAGCGTTCGGCCTGCTGCTCGCCGGGCTTGCGCCGGCTACGGCGCAGGTCAGCCGCATTGAGAACTGGCCCGCCGTGAAATGCGAGCGCTATGGCAAGGCCTGGACGCAGGCGCTGGCGAAGCGCGGCAGGACCGGCTTGGGTCCCGAGTTCATCGCGCGACACGAGGCCTTCCTCGCCTCGGGCTGCCCAACGCCGGGCGATGTCTGCCCGCGCTCGAAGGAAGAGCTCGACCTCGCCAATATCCTCGTCGTGATGGCGATGAACGAGGGCATGGCGAGCACGTTTCTGCCCTTCGCCTGCCGCAGGTGAGCGACGGCGGCTGACCATCCATTCGTCATTGCGAGCGCAAGCGAAGCAATCCAGAGGTCGGCGCGAGACGCTGGATTGCTTCGCTTGCGCTCGCAATGACGGTGACGCTCGCAGCGGTCCGGATTTGAACTACCCTCGCAGCGCGGCGACCGCCTCGCGCGCTTCCTTCGCCAGTTGCGTCACCCGCGCCCAGTCGCGGTTGGCGATGGCATCCGCCGGCACGAGCCACGAGCCGCCGACGCAGAGGACCTGCTTCAAAGCGAGGTAGTCGCCGAGATTGGCGAGACCGACGCCCCCCGTCGGGCAGAAGCGCATCTGCGGGAACGGGCCAGACAGCGCCTTGAGGGTCGCCGTGCCGCCGGCCTGTTCGGCCGGGAAGAACTTGCAGGTCAGCCGGCCGGCCGAGACGGCGCGCATGCAGTCGGACGCGGTGGCGACGCCCGGCAGCCAGGGCAGGCCGGCAGCACGCATCGCATCGTCGACCGCCTCGCTGAAGCCGGGGCTGACTACGGCCTGTGCGCCGGCCTCACTGACATCGACGACCTGTGCCGGCGTCACAACCGTACCGGCGACGGGCAGGATGCCTGGCACCTCGCGCGCGATGGTCTCCAGCGCGGCGAGGGCGGCCGGGCGGCGCAGCGTGACCTCTATGACGTCGATGCCGCCAGCCAGCAGTGCGCGGGCGAGCGGAATCGCGAGATGGGCGTCCTCGATCACCACCACGGGCACGACGCCGCAGGTCTGAAGGCGGGCGATGGCGGCTGCTTCATCCATGGCGGAACTCTTCAATCGATTGAAAGGACGAGGACGGCTTAGACCTTGCTCCAGTAGACGTCGAGCCCCTGCGGACGGCCTAGCAGCAGTCCGACCGGGAAGGCAGCGGGCAGGGCCTGCGCGCTCGCCAGCGTCTGCTGCTTTTCAGGGCCTGCTACAAGAAGGGCCGCCCAATCTGCCGCCTGCAACCGTGACGGCGAGAGCGATATCCGTTCCGGCAGTCCGGGCGGGCGAGCCGCCACGGCGTGATGCGCCGGGTCTGCGCCCAGCGCATGGTCATCGCCGGGAAAGAGCGAGGCGATGTGACCGTCCGCGCCCATGCCGCTGACGAGGATGTCGATCGGCGGCAGGCCGGCCAGCACGGCCGAGACCGCGCCGGCAGCGGTTTCGAGATCGCCGCCCTGCCCGTGGAACGACGGGAAGCGCGCCCTGCCCTCAGCCAGCGGCGTAAAGCTCGCGCGGATCATGCGCTCGTTCGAGGCGGCGTCGTCGGGCGCGACAAAGCGCTCGTCGGTCGGCAGCAGCGTGACGTTCTCCCAGGGGAGATCATGGCCGCCCAGCGCCGCGAGGAAGCGCGCCGGCGTCGTGCCGCCCGGTACGGCCAGCAGCGCTCCGCCACGCGCCTCTATCACCGCTGCAAGCCTGATCGCGACGGCCTCGGCCAGCGCTTCCGACGCGTCGCCCAGTGTCTCGAAACGATGCCAGGCGACCGGCCCCGCCGCCGCGTCATGAACGGCCATCAGACGAAATCCGGATCGGCCCAAGAGCGGCCGTCGCGCTCGATCAGGCCGATCGCCTGCGAGGGGCCCCAGGAGCCCGCCGCATAGCGGTGCGGCTGCGGCGCGTATTCCTGCCAGCCGGCGATGATCGGATCGACCCAGGCCCAGGCCTGCTCGACCTCGTCGCGGCGCATGAACAGCGTCTGGTCGCCGCGGATGACGTCGGTCAGCAGGCGCTCATAGGCGTCTGGCGTGCGCACGTCGAAGGCGGTTTCGTAGCGCAGGTCGAGCTGGCGCGGCACAATCTTGAGCTTCCCTGAGCCGGGCACCTTCATCATCAGTTGGAGCTGGACGCCATCATTGGGCTGGAGCCGGATGACGAGGCGGTTGGCGTCGAGCCTGTCGCAGCCGCCGCCCTGCCCGAAGATCGAATGCGGTACCGGCTTGAAGGTGACCGCGATCTCGGAATAGCGCTGCGCCATGCGCTTGCCGGTGCGCAGATAGATCGGCACGCCGGCCCAGCGCCAGGTGTCGAGCTCGCAGCGGATCGCCACGAAGGTCTCGGTATTGCTGGCATGGCCGAGTTCGTCGGCGTAGCCGCGCACGCGCTGCCCCTCGCTCTGGCCCGGCCCGTACTGCCCGCGCACCGTGGCGCGCTGGACATCCGGGCCGACGATGGGGCGCAGCGCCTTGAGCACGCGGACCTTCTCGTCGCGCACCGCGTCGGCCTCCAGCATGTTGGGCGGCTCGATGGCGAACAGGCAGAGCAGCTGCATGACGTGGTTCTGGACCATATCGCGCATATGGCCGGCCTTGTCGTAATAGCCGGCGCGGGTCTCCAGCCCGACCGTCTCGGCGACCGTGATCTGGATGTTGTCGATGTCGCGGCTCGACCAAGAGCGCTCGAACAGCGTGTTGGCGAAGCGCAGCACGAGCAGGTTCTGGACCGTCTCCTTGCCGAGATAATGGTCGATCCGGTAGGTCCGGCTTTCAGGCAGGATCGCGGCGACCGCATCGTTGATCTCGCGGGCCGAGGCGAGGTCGCGCCCGAGCGGTTTTTCGAGAATGACGCGCGAGGTCGGGGTCAGGATCTCGGCCTTGGCGAGGTTTTGGCAGATCGGGATGAAGAGATCAGGCGGGGTCGAGAGGTAGAAGGAACGCACCCGGTCGGTGTCGCCCAGCGCCTTCTTGAGGGCCTTGAACGTCTCGGGCTTCAGCGCATCGGCCTGCACCATGGTCAGGCGGCGCAAAAAGCCCTCGACCTGATCGGCGGCAAGCCCCTCCTGCTGCAGCCTTTCGGCGATCTGGTTCGGAAGCCCCACGACATCATCGTCCTTGCGGACGATGGCGAGGATGCGGCTTTCGGGCGGCAGCACGCCCTCCTGATTGCGCTGCGCCAGCGCCGGAAAGAGTTTTCGCAAGGCGAGGTCGCCGCTGGCGCCGAAGATGACGAGGTCGAAGGGCGGCACCGGCGTGCGCTGCGGCGCGGCCTCCGGGCGGATGGCGCGGTCTGCGATGGCGTCCATGAATTCTCAGGCTCCGTATCGGCTCCGGCGCAATCGAACCCAGAGCTGCGACGACAATGCGACCAAGCAGGCCCGATGCCAAACGCTTTGGACGACGGGCATCGTCGCCCTGTCGTCGTTGCGAGCGCAGCGAAGCAATCCAGAGGTCTCGCGCTTACCCCTGGATTGCTTCGCTGCGCTCGCAATGACGGGTATTTCAGCCAGCCCGCCTGAAGCCTTCGCTCGCGGTGAGCAATTGCCGGGCGTAATCCGTCTTCGGGTCGCGCCCCGCCAGCGTAGCCGCCGTCATCTCCTCGACGCCGGCGCCGAACTGCATCACCAGCAGCCGCTCGCACATATGGGCGACGACTGCGAGATCGTGGCTGACGAGGATGTAGGTCAGCTTGCGCTCGTGGCGCAGCGTCGTCAGCAGGTTCAGCACCTCGGCCTGGATCGAGACGTCGAGCGCCGAGGTCGGCTCGTCGAGCAGCAGGATCGTCGGCTCCAGCACGAGCGCGCGCGCGATCGCGACGCGCTGGCGCTGCCCGCCCGAGAGCTGGTGCGGATAGCGGAAGCGGAAGGAGGCCGGCAGGCCGACGTCATTCATGGCGCGCGCGATCCGCGCTTGCGCATCGCCGAGGCCATGGATCGTTAGTGGCTCGGCCAGCGTGTCGTCCACCGTCTTCTTGGGATGCAACGAGCCGTAAGGGTCCTGAAAGACCATCTGGGACGAGCGGTAGAACGCCTTGCTCCTGACCTTAGGCTGGCTCTCGCCGAGGATCGCAACCTCGCCGCTCCAGTCGCGGTTCAGTCCCGCCAGCACGCGCAGCACGGTCGATTTGCCGGAGCCGGATTCGCCGACGATGCCATAGCTCTCGCCGGGCGAAACGGTGAAGGAGAGGTCTTTTACGACATGGCTGTCGCCGAAAGAGACGTTGAGCTTTTCGACGGCGATGGCAGGAGTGGCGCTCATGCTCGCGCTCATGCCAGCCATGCCGGATCACGCTTCAGCGTGGCGAGCTTGCCCTTCGGCCTGTCGAGCTCCGGCAGGCAGCCGAGCAGGCCGAGCGTATAGGGGTGGCGGCGGCTGCGCGCGCTCTCGTCCGCCAGTTCTGCCGCCGGCAGCGTCTCCATCGCCTTGCCGCCATACATCACGATGACGCGGTCGCAGAAGGACTGCACGAGGTGCAGATCGTGGCTGATGAAGATCAGCCCCATGCCGCGGCTGGTGACGAGGTCGTCGAGGATCTTGAGCACCTGCAGCTGAACGGTCACGTCGAGCGCCGAGGTCGGCTCGTCGGCGATCAGGATGTCGGGCTCGGCGATCAGCATCATCGCGATCATGACGCGCTGACCCATGCCGCCCGAAACCTCGTGCGGGTAGAGGTCGTAGACGCGCGCGGGCTCCCTGATCTGCACGGCCTCCAGCATGGACAGGCTGCGCTCCCTCGCCTCGCGGGCGCTCGCCTTGTGATGGACGCGATAGGCCTCGGCGATCTGCGTGCCGACCGTCTGGACCGGATTGAGCGAGAATTTCGGATCCTGCATCACCATCGAGATATGGCGGCCACGCAACTTGCGGCGACTGCGCTTGTCCATCGTCAGCAGGTCCTGCCCGCGATAGGCCATGCGATCGGCGCTGATGACGCCGGGATATGGGATCAGATCGAGGATCGCGCGGCCGGTCATCGACTTGCCGGAGCCGGACTCCCCGACAATGCCGAGCCGCTCGCGACCGAGCGTGAAGGACAGGCCGCGCACGGCGTTGACGATGCCGGTGGGCGTATGGAAATCGACCCGGAGATCGGCGAGTTCGAGCAAGGGTTGCTCGTTGGCGTTGGCGGCGACGGGCGTGCTCATCGTTGATCCATGACGTCACGCAGGCCGTCGCCCAAGAGGTTGAAACCGAGCGCGACGATGCAGATCGCGATGCCGGGGAAGGTAGCCACCCACCACTGGTCGAAAATCTGCTCGCGGCCGGCCGAGATCATCGCGCCCCATTCCGGGATCGGCGGCTGCGCGCCGAGGCCCAGAAATCCCAAGCCCGCGGCGGTCAGGATGATGCCGGCCATGTCGAGCGTCGTGCGCACGATCAGCGAGGGCATGCACATCGGCACGACATGCTTCCAGACGATGCGCCATTGCGAGGCGCCCTGAAGGCGCACGGCCGCGATATAGTCCTGGCTGCGGATGATCAGCGTCTCGGCCCGGGCGACGCGGGCATAGGGCGGCCAGGCGGTGATGGCGATGGCGATGACCGCGTTCTCCAGCCCCGGCCCGAGCGCGGCGACGAAGGCCAGCGCCAGCACGAGCCGGGGGAAGGCGAGGAAGACGTCGGTGATGCGCATCAGCAGCCGGTCGACCCAGCCGCCGAGATAGCCCGAGGCCGCGCCGATCAAGAGGCCGATCGGCCCCACGAGGATGACGACGAGGATGACGATGACCAGCGTGACGCGGGTGCCGTAGACGATGCGGCTGTAGATGTCGCGGCCAAGCGAGTCGGTGCCGAAGAGATGCTGCCATGAGGGCGGCTGGAGCCGGCCTGGCAGGTTCTGCGCGAGCGGGTCCTGCGGCGCCAGCAGCGGCGCGAAGGCCGCGACCAGCAGCAGCGCCACGACGATGCCGAGCCCTGCCAACGCCAGTCGGTTGCGCCGGAAGGCGAGCCATTGACGGTAGAGTTGACCCAGCCGCGCCTGCCGGCGGGAGGTCGGCGAGTCGGTGGTGAGCCAGGCGGTTCGGGAGGTCACGGCCATCACCTCGCCCTCGGATCGGCGATGCGCGCCAGGATGTCGGTGAACAGGTTGACCGCGATGAAGACCGCGCCGACCACGAGCGTGCCGCCGAGCACCGCGTTCATGTCTGCGTTGAGCAGGGAATTGGTGATGTAGCGGCCGAGCCCCGGCCAGGCGAAGATCGTCTCGGTCAGCACCGAGCCTTCGAGCAGGTGCATATAGGAGAGCGCGATCACGGTGACGAGCGGCACGGCGGCGTTGCGCAAGGCGTGCCGCCAGACCACGCGCCATTCCGACAGGCCCTTCACGCGGGCGGCGATGACGTATTGCTGCTGCAGCTCGGTGATCATGAAGCTGCGGGTCATGCGGCTGATATAGGCGACGCTGAGCAGGCCCAGCACCGAAGCCGGCAGGATCAGGTGGGAGAAGGCGTTGCGGAACGCGTCCCATTCGCCCTGCAGGGCCGCGTCCAGCATGATGATGTTGGTGATCGGGTCGACGAAGTCCTGATAGGCGATGCCGATGCGGCCCGGGCCGGACACCCAGCCGAGCTTGGCGTAGAACAGCAGGAGCCCCATCAGGCCGAGCCAGAAGACGGGGATCGAATAGCCGATCAGCCCGACGATGCGGGCGAACTGGTCGGGCCAGCGGCCCTGATTGACCGCAGCTACGATGCCGAGCGGCACGCCGAGCAGAACACCGATCAGCGTGCCGAGCGTGGCCAATTCCAGCGTCGCCGGGAAGACGCGCTTGATATCGTCGACGACGGTGTTGGAGGTGAGCACGGAGCGCCCGAGATCGCCGGTGAAGACCTTGCCGACGTAAGCTGCGAATTGCTGCCAGAGCGGCTTGTCCAAGCCGAGCGCGATGCGGGCGTTCTCGTAGACATCGGGGCGCGCATTGTCGCCGACGACGGCGAGGACGGGGTCGATCGGGATGACGCGGGCGATGAAAAAGGTCACCAGCAGCAGGCCGAAGATCGTGATCGCGACAGTGGTCAGCTCGCGCCAGACCAGCCTGCCCCAGCGGACCGCACGGCCCGCGCCGGGCTTCCGGCTCGGAGCCGGGACGGCCATCGGCGTTTCGGTCAAGCTGGTCATCGCCGCATCCTGTCCTGCGAAGCGGGCGTGGCGGGTTCTGGCTCGATCATGCGTCCGGCTTGCGTTCGACAAAAGCGGAAAACCCGCCGCGTCCGGCGAGGACGCGGCGGGTGGTGGCGGCTCGAAAGCTCAGTTCTTCGCGATCGGCGCGTAGAAATTCGTGTCGGAGCTCGGTCCGATCACCCAGCCATTGACGCCCTTGCGCTCGGCCGAGACCTCGACCTGCTGGAACATGATCACGAAGGGCGAGACCATCTGGTGATCGCGCTGGAGCGAGCCGTAGACGGCGGCGCGCTTGGCGGCGTCGGTTTCCAGCACGTTGGCCTGGGTGACCTTGGTCATGTCAGGAATGTCCCAGGCATTGCGCCAGGCGAGCGTCTTCGACTTGGCGTCCTCGCCATTGTTCTCGTTGATGGCGAAGGTCTCGGCATTGGTGTGCGGATCGAGATAGTCCGGGCCCCACTGGCCGATATAGATGTCGTGGGTGCGGGCGCGGTACTTGGTCAGGGTCTGCTTGCCGTCGCCGGGAATCAGCTCGAGCTTGATGCCGGCCTGGGCCCAGCTCGCCTGCACCGCCTGGGCGATATCGGTGATCGGCGAGACCGAACGCACATCCATGGTGACCGAGAAGCCGTTAGGCAGGCCGGCCTTGGCGAGCAGTTCCTTCGCCTTGGCGGGATTGAAGCTGTAGGGCTTGTCGTCGATCGCGCCGAGGAAGCCCTTGGGCAGGAACGATTCATGGTGCTTGTAGGTGCCCTCGACGATGTTGGTCTCGATCGACTTGTAGTCGACCAGCCATTTCAGCGCCTCGCGCACCTCCGGTTTGGCGAAGTTCGGGTTCTTCGTGTTCAGGCCGAGGTAGAGGATATAGCCCTTGTCGCCCTGGACGATCTCGATATCCTTGTTGGTCTTGACCGCGGCGAGCTGATCCTTGGACAGGTTGCGGGCGATGTCGATGTCGCCCTTCTCCAGCAGCAGGCGCTGCGAGGCGGGTTCGGCGACGTGGCGCACGATGACGCGCTTGTTCTTGGGCGCGCCCTTGTACCAGCCCTCGTTGGCGTCGAGCGCATATTGCTCGTTGGGACGGTAGGCGCGAACCTTGTAGGCACCCGAACCGGCCGAGTTCAGCTTCATCCAGCCATTCCCGAAATCGCCGTCCTTCTCATTGGCCTTGACCAGCTTGCTGTCGACGATCGACGCCACGCCCGAGGTCAGGCAGTTGAGGAAGAAGGTCGGTGCGAAGGGCTTGGAGACGGTGATGACGACGGTCGAATCGTCGCTCGCCCTGACCTTCTCCAGCACGTTGTCCTTGGTGAAGCCGAACTGGGTCAGGATGAAGCCGGGCGACTTGTTCAGGGTCACGGCGCGCTGGAAGGAATAGACCACGTCGGCGGCGGTCAAGGCGTTGCCGGAATGGAACTTGACGCCCGGCCGCAGCTTGAAGGTGTAGGTCAGGTTGTCGGGGCTGACCGTCCAGCTCGCGGCGAGTTCGCCGACGAGCGCGTTGCCCTTGGCGAGATCGACGCCGATCAGCTTGTCGTAGACATTGGCGCCGACCTCGACGCCGGAAAACTCGAACGCCTCGGCAGGATCGAGCGTGATGATGTCGTCGATCTGCTTGGCCATGACGACCGTGTCCCTGGGCGTCTGCGCGAACGCGGTCGTCGCCATCAGCGCCGAAAAGGCGGAGGCGACCATCAGTTTGGTGACGTGACGCATGAAAATCCCCATCTGTTGCGGGCCAGCGGCTCGTTTCGCACGATGGCCGCAGCTCTTCGTGCAATGTGGAACCACTCGGCAGGCGTTGTCCAGCGCCGCCACCCGGGGTGTGAGGCAGCCGGGAAGAGATTGCCTGATTCTTGCGCAGAGGCCTGCTTTGCCGGCGTTGACTTGCGCAAGTTGCGGCTTTGCGCGCCCGTTCTCCGCCGCTAACGTGACCTCGCCTGGCGCTCACGCCTCGCGCCTATGAAGCAGGTCCGTCTTGGCCATCATCGCCGCGCTGAACCACGTCACCCATTACAGATATGACCGGCCGGTCACGCTCGGCCCGCAGATCATCAGGCTGAGACCGGCCCCGCATTGCCGCGCCGCGATCAACTCCTATTCGCTCAAGGTCACGCCGGCCGAGCATTTCGTGAACTGGCAGCAGGATCCGAGCGGCAACTGGCTGGCGCGCTTCGTCTTTCCCGAGCCGGTGCAGGAGTTCCGGATCGAGGTCGATCTCGTCACCGAGCTGTCGGTCATCAACCCGTTCGACTTCTTCGTCGAGACCGACGCCGAGATCTTCCCTTTCGCCTATCCGGATGAATTGCGCGCCGAGCTTGCGCCCTATCTCGTCACCGAGCCGCCGGGGCCGCTGCTGGAGGCCTATCTCAAGACGATCCCGCGCGAGCCGACCAACACCGTCAACTTCATCGTCGACCTGAATGCGCGGCTGGCGGCCGGCATCGCCTATGGCATCCGGATGGAGCCCGGCGTGCAGGAGCCCGAGCATACGCTCGACATCAAATCCGGCTCCTGCCGCGACACGAGCTGGCTGCTCGTCCAGATCATGCGGCATCTGGGCTTCGCGGCGCGCTTCGTCTCCGGTTACCTGATCCAGATGAAGGCCGACATCGACCCGCTGGAGGGTCCGCGCGGCACCGACAAGGACTTCACCGACCTGCACGCCTGGGCCGAGATCTACATCCCCGGCGCAGGATGGATCGGGCTCGACCCGACCTCGGGACTGTTGACCGGCGAGGGCCATCTGCCGCTGGCGGCGACGCCGCATTACCGCTCGGCCGCGCCGGTGTCTGGCGTGGCGAGCTTCGCCGAGACCACCTTCGACTTCTCGATGCGCGTCGATCGCGTCCACGAAGTCCCGCGCATCACCCTGCCGTTCTCCGATGAGTCGTGGCGGCGGCTCGATGCGCTGGGCGAGCAGGTCGAGGCGGACCTTTCGGCCGGCGACGTGCGCCTGACGATGGGCGGCGAGCCGACCTTCGTCTCGATCGACGACCAGACCGGCGCGGAGTGGAATATCGACGCCGTGGGGCCGACCAAGCGCCAGAAAGCCGATGAGTTGATCCGGCGGCTGCGCGAGCGCTTCGCGCCCGGCGGGATGCTGCATTACGGCCAGGGCAAATGGTATCCGGGCGAGAGCCTGCCGCGCTGGGCCTTCGCGCTCTACTGGCGGGCCGATGGCGAGCCGATCTGGCGCGACGCAGGCTTGATCGCGCGCGAGCCCGGCGCCAGGACAGGCGGCGACCGCGAACTGGAACAGGCTGCTTCCATCCGCGACGCGGAGGCGCTCGCGGCTGGCCTGTCGGAGAAGCTCGGGCTCGGCGCCGATTATGTGCTGCCGGCCTATGAGGACACCGGGCACTGGCTCCTCAAGGAGGCGCAGCTTCCAGACAATGTCGATCCGCTCGATCCGCGTCTCGCCGACCCCGAGGAGCGGGCGCGGATGGCGCAGGTGTTCCAGCTTGGGCTCGGCAAGCCGCGCGGCTATGTCATCCCCGTGCAGCGCTGGCAGTCGCAGGCTGGCGACCGGCGCTGGCGCTCGGAGAAATGGAAACTCCGGCGCGGGAAGCTCTTCCTGGTGCCGGGCGATTCGCCGGTCGGCTACCGGCTGCCGCTCGGCTCGCTGCCGGTCGTGCCGAAGGACGAGTATCCGCACATCCATCCGCAGGATCCGATGGAACCGCGCGGGCCGCTGCCGCGAGCGGAGGATGCGACGCCGGCTCCGGCGGCGGCCGCCGCTACCTCGGACGGCCAGCCGGCCTCGCCGCAGATGTCGCGCGCCGTCGATCCGGCCCCCGGCTCCGGCGCGCAGGACCGCACCGAGCAGGAGATCGGCGGCGAGCATGTCCGCACCGCGCTCTCACTCGAGGTCCGCGACAACGTGCTCTGCGTCTTCCTGCCGCCAGTCGAAAAGCTGGAGGACTACCTCGACCTGATCGCCAGCGTCGAGGCGGTGGCGACGGAGCTCGGCCAGCCGGTCCATATCGAGGGCTATTCGCCGCCGCATGATCCGCGCCTGATGAACATCAAGGTCACGCCCGATCCAGGCGTGATCGAGGTCAATATCCACCCCGCGAAAAACTGGAGCGAGGCGGTCGCGATCACGCGCGGCGTCTACGAGGAGGCGCGGCAGTCCCGCTTGTGCGCGGAAAAATTCATGGTCGACGGCCGCCATACCGGCACCGGCGGCGGCAACCATGTCGTGCTGGGCGGCGTGACGCCGCCGGATTCGCCCTTCCTGCGCCGGCCCGACGTGCTCAAGAGCATCATCCTCTACTGGAACCGCCACCCTTCGCTGTCCTATCTCTTCTCGGGGCTGTTCATCGGCCCGACCAGCCAGGCCCCGCGCATCGACGAAGCCCGCCACGACCAGCTCTACGAGCTGGAGATCGCGCTTTCGATGATCCCCAAGCCCGGCGAGCCGTCGATCCCGCTGTGGCGGATCGACCGGCTGCTGCGCAACCTGCTGGTCGACGTCTCGGGCAATACGCACCGCACCGAAATCTGCATCGACAAGCTCTATTCGCCAGACGGGCCGACGGGGCGGCTCGGACTGATCGAATTCCGCTCCTTCGAGATGCCGCCCGACGCGCGGATGTCGCTGGCGCAGCAGCTCCTGATCCGGGCGCTGGTCGCCTGGTTCTGGCGTGAGCCGCAAGCCGGCGAGCTGGTGCGCTGGGGCACGACGCTGCATGATCGCTTCATGCTGCCCGAGATGGTCTGGCAGGATTTCGGCGATGTGCTCGCCGACCTCAACCGCGCCGGCTACGCCTTCGACCCCGTCTGGTTCGAGGCCCAGGCGGAGTTCCGCTTTCCGTTCTACGGCAAGGTCGAGCATGGCGGCGTCGGGATCGAGATCCGGCAGGCGCTGGAGCCCTGGCACGTCATGGGCGAGGAGGGCGCGATCGGCGGCACGGTGCGCTATGTCGATTCCTCGGTCGAGCGGCTTCAGGTCAAGGCGAGCGGGCTCGTGCCCGGCCGCCATATCGTGACCTGCAACGGCCGCCGCATCCCGATGACACCCGCCGGCCGTTCAGGAGAGGCGATCGGCGGCGTGCGCTTCAAGGCCTGGCAGCCGGCGTCCGGCCTGCATCCGACGATTCCGGTCCATGCCCCGCTGACCTTCGACATCGTCGATACATGGGTCGGGCGCTCGCTCGGCGGCTGCGTCTATCATGTCGCCCATCCCGGCGGGCGCAATTACGAGACGCCGCCTGTGAATTCCTACGAAGCGGAGGCGCGGCGGCTCGCGCGTTTCGAGTCAATCGGTCATAGTCCAGGCGCGCTGGCGATTCCGCCGGAAGAACGCAGCCCGGATTTTCCAATGACTTTGGATCTGCGGCGTCCGATGGGGGGATGAACGGGACCGATGGCGCTGCAAGGCCGCTCCTCGTCGACTCGATTGAAGACGGAACGGCGCAACGCCCTGTTGTCCGGCTACCGGCCGCTGACCGGCGCGCGCGACGAGATGATGGATGGCGACGGCGCGATCCGGCCGCATTGGGAGCCGTTCCTCTTGGAATGGAGCGCGCTCAGCCAGGACGAACTCGGCCAGCGCTTCGGGCTTGCCGACCGGCATGTCCGCGACACCGGCGTCTCCTACCGCGTTCATGGCGATGTGGATACGCGCGACCCGCTCGCCGGCGAGCGGGCCTGGCCGCTGTCCCATGTGCCGCTGCTCATTCCCGGCGCGGAATGGGAGACGATCGCAGCCGGTGTCGCACAGCGGGCGCAACTGCTGTCAGGCCTGCTCGACGACATTTACGGCCCCGGGGAGATGATCGCCAACGGCCTGCTGCCGGCCTCGATCGTCACCGGCAGCCCGGATTATCTGCGCCCGCTGCAGGGCGCGCCCGGCGGCGGTTCGCTCCAGCTCTACGCGGCCGATCTCGGCCGGGGGCCTGACGGGCGCTGGTGGGTGCTGGGCGACCGCACGCAGGCTCCCTCGGGCGCTGGCTACGCGCTGGAGAACCGGCTGGCCCAGGCGCGCGCCTTTCCCGAACTGTTCCGGACCATGAACATCGAGCGGCTGGCCGCCTTTTTCCAGGGCTTCCGCGCCGGGCTCGTCTCGCGCTCGAAGCGTGTCGAGCCGCGCATCTGCCTGTTGACGCCCGGCCCGCTGAACGAAAGCTATTTCGAGCAGACCTATCTGGCGCGCTATCTCGGCTTTCTTTTGGTCGAGGGCGGCGATCTGATGATGCGCGACGGGCGCATCCATGTCCGCACCATCGCCGGCCCCAAGCGCGCCGACGTGATCTGGCGGCGCATCGACGGCGATTTCTCCGATCCGCTCGAACTCAACGCGCATTCGCAGCTCGGCGTGGCGGGGCTGGTGCAGGCCGTGCGGCAGGGCAATGTCCATGTCGCCAACGGGCTCGGCTCCGGCGTCGTCGAGGCGCGGGCTCTGATGGGCTTCCTGCCGGCGATCGGCGAGAAGCTGCTCGGCGAGGAGATGATCCTCCCCAATGTCGCGACCTGGTGGTGCGGCCAGCCCAAGGAGCGCGCGGCCGTGCTCGACCGTCTCGACGAGATGAGCATCGCGCCGGCCTTCCGTTCGGCGGGCGGCGGGCTCGACACCGGCCCGGTGCTCGCGGGAGAACTGCCGGCGGCGGAGCGGGCCGCGCTTCGCGCCCGCATCGAGGCGCGCGGCATGGATTATGTCGGGCAGGAGGTCGTGCGGCTTTCGACCATGCCGGTGTTCCAGAACGGCCGGCTGCAGCCGCGCCCGGTGACGCTGCGCGTGTTCGCGGCCGCCACCCCCGATGGCTGGAAGGTGATGCCCGGCGGATTCTGCCGCATCTCCGACGAACCGGACGCGCGCGCCGTCAGCATGAGGAGCGGCGTGCGCTCCTCGGATGTCTGGGTGACGTCGGACGCGCCAGTCGAACCGGTGACGCTGCTGCAGACGCCTGAGCGCACCGCGATCCGCCGGCTCGTCGGCACGCTGCCGAGCCGGGCGGCCGACAATCTGTTCTGGCTCGGGCGCTATCTGGAGCGGACCGAGGCGACGCTTCGGCTGGTGCGCGCGCTGCTCGGCCGGCTGATCGACGCCGATACGGCGACGCCCGGCCGTTCCGACACGCTGAAGCGGCTAGCCAATCTGCTCGTCGCCTGGGGCGCGGCGCCCGGCGGCAAGGCGCAAGTCGCGACCCTGCAGGCGTCGGCCGCGCTGCACGACCCCGAGCATTACGGCTCGGCCGTCGCCAACGTCATGGAGGCGAGGCGCACGGCCTCAGTCATCCGCGAGCGGCTTTCGATCGATGCCTGGCGGCTCTTCAGCGACCTGCAGCATCAGTTGACCCGCACGTCAGCCAAGCCGCCCAGCGCCGGCGAGGCCTATGAGATCGCCGATCGCGCGCTGAAGTCGCTCGCCGCCTTCTCGGGCCTCAGCCAGGAGAACATGGTGCGCGGGCCGGGGTGGCGCTTCCTCGATATCGGCAGGCGGATCGAGCGCGGCATCGCCACCTGTCGCTTCGCCCGCCATTTCGCCGAATCGAGCGCGCCGGCCGATGCGCTCGACGCCCTGCTCGACCTGACCGATTCGCAGATCACCTACCGCTCGCGCTATCTGCTCGGTGCGAGCCTGCAGCCGGTGCTCGATCTCGTCATGCTCGATCCCTATAATCCGCGTTCCGCCGCCTTCCAGATCGATCGGCTCGACGCCGAGATCGCGACCCTCCCTTCGCTCAACGAGGATGGCATGCTGGAGGCGCCGCGCCGTCTTGCGCTCAAGCTCGCCGCCGAATGCCGCATCGCGGAGGCCGCCCGACTCGACCGCAGCGGCATCCTGCTGTTCGAGCAGTTGCTGATGGGGCTCTCCAGCGCCATCGCCGAGCGCTACTTTCTCCAGAACAGCGCGCCCGAAGGCTCAAGGCTGACGGGCATCGCGTGATCTACGATCTGCGTCACATCACGACCTATGGCTACAGCCGTCCGGTCCCGCTCGCGCGCTGCATCCTGCGGCTGCTGCCGCGCAACGATGGCGGCCAGCGCGTCGAGCGCAGCGAGCTTTCGATCTCGCCTCGTCCGGCCGAGCGGATCGACGGCGTGTGCTTCTTCGGCAACCGGATGACGACGATCATCATCTCGAAGCCGCATCGCGAGCTCAAAGTCGAGATGAAGGCGCGCATCACGGTCAATCGTCCGCCCGCACCTCATCCGGGCCTGACGCGGCATTGGGAGGAGGTCGCCGCGCTGGCGCTCGCCTCGGGCAGCCTCGCCCCGGATTCGCCGGCTCACCAGCTCTTTCCGAGCCGACTCGCGCCGCAGGTCGACGCTGTCGTCGCTTACGCTCGCAAGAGCTTTTCGCCGCTGCGGCCGGTGCTGGAGGCCGCCTGCGATCTGATGGCGCGGATCCGCGCCGAGTTCGACTACGACCCCGAGGCGACCGAGGTCTCGACGCCGCTGGCCGAGGCCTTCGCCAAGCGGCACGGCGTCTGCCAGGATTTCGCGCATATCATGATCGCCGGCCTGCGGGGCCTCGGCCTGCCGGCGGCCTATGTCAGCGGCTATATCCGCACCATTCCGCCGCCGGGGCAGAAGCGGCTGGAGGGCGCGGACGCGAGTCACGCCTGGGTGATGCTCTGGTGCGGGCCTGAAACGGGCTGGATCGGGCTCGACCCGACCAATGATCTGATTGTCGCCGACGACCACATCGTCACCGCCGTCGGCCGCGACTACGCCGACGTGTCGCCTCTGGACGGCGTTCTCGTCGGCCCCGGCTCGCAGAAGGTCGGCGTTGCAGTCGACGTCATCCCGGTCGGATGAATTTTTCCGGGAGCGCAGGCCTGCCTCCGATCGAAGGTCTGCTCTTCGACAAGGACGGGACGCTGCTCGACTATGCGGCGAGCTGGCCGCCGATCAACCGCGAGGCAGGCGCGCTGGCGGCAGAAGGCGATCCAGTGCTGGCGGCGACGCTGCTGCGCCTCGCGGGAGCCGATCCGGCCAGCGGCGAGGCGAAGGCCGATACGCTTCTGGCGGCCGGCAACACGACCGAGCTGGCGCAGGCGTGGCGCGCGGCCGGCAGCCCCCTTCCCGAAGCGGAGCTGGCGCGACGGCTGGACCGGCTGTTCCAGAGCGCCGTGACGCGCATGGTCCCCGTCTGCGATCTTGCGGGCCTGTTCACGCGGCTGCACGGGCGCGGGCTTAAGCTCGGCGTCGCCTCCAGCGACAGCGCCGCCGCCGTCGCTGCGACCGCCGCTCATTTCGGATTCAGCGAAAGACTCGCTTTCTCCTGCGGCTATGATTCCGGCCATGGCGCAAAGCCCGGCCCCGGCATGGCGCTGGCCTTCTGCGCAGCGACCGGGCTTGCGCCCAGGCGCATCGCCGTGATCGGCGACAACCGGCACGACATGGAGATGGGCCGCTCGGCAGGCGCAGGCCTGCGCATCGCGGTGCTGACCGGGACCGGAACCCGCGCGACGCTCGCTCCCCATTGCGATCTCTGCCTCGGCAGCGTCGCCGACATCGAGCACGCGCTTTTTTACAATTAGTTGCCACGACAACTTGTTTGCGAAGCAGCATGCTGGCATTGTCCTGCCGCAGGCCGCGCCTATCGGCGCTCCGCATGGCTTGGGAGAAACGCGTGCGCACGCAGGTCGCCATCATTGGTTCGGGCCCCGCCGGGCTGCTGCTCGGCCAGTTGCTGCAACTCGCTGGCATCGACACGGTCATCGTCGAGCGCAAGAGCCGCGACTATGTGCTGGCGCGCATCCGCGCCGGCGTGCTCGAACAGGGCACGGTGGCGCTGCTCGACAAGGTCGGCGCGAGCGCAAGACTGCATGCCGAAGGGCTGGTCCATGACGGGTTCGAACTGCTCTTCGGCGGCCAGCGCCACCGCGTCGCGCTCGACAGGCTGACCGGCGGACAGCACGTCACCGTTTACGGCCAGACCGAGGTGACGCGCGATCTTATGGATCTGCGGGCGTCGCAGGGCGGAACGACCGTGTTCGAGGCCGAGGATGTCGCGCTGCACGATTTCGACGGCGAGCGGCCCTACGTCACCTATGTCGAGGACGGCCTGACCAGGCGGCTAGACTGCGACTTCATCGCCGGCTGCGACGGCTATCACGGCGTCTCGCGCGCCAGCCTCCCCGAGAGCGCGCTGCGCATTTTCGAGCGGGTTTATCCCTTCGGCTGGCTCGGCATCCTCGCCGACGTACCGCCCGTTTCTGATGAACTGATCTATGCCGGGGAGGAGCGCGGCTTTGCGCTCTGCTCGATGCGCTCGATGACGCGCAGCCGATATTACGTACAGTGCGGGCTCGACGAGAAGGTCGAAGACTGGTCGGACGACCGCTTCTGGGACGAACTGCGCCGCAGGCTCGATCCGGCCTCGGCGGAAGCGCTGGTGACCGGACCGTCGATCGAGAAGTCGATCGCGCCGTTGCGCTCCTTCGTCGCCGAGCCGATGCGTTTCGGCAGGCTGTTCCTGGCCGGCGACGCCGCCCATATCGTGCCACCGACAGGCGCCAAGGGTCTGAACCTCGCCGCCGGCGACGTGCATTATTTGTCGGAAACGCTGATCGAGCACTATGTCGAGCGCTCGGATGCCGGCATCGACGCCTACTCGGCCAAGGCGCTGGCGCGGGTCTGGAAGGCCGAGCGCTTCTCCTGGTGGCTCACCTCGCTGATGCACCATTTCCCTGACAAGAGCGGCTTCGAGCAGCGCATGCAGCGGGCGGAGCTGGATTATCTGGTGTCGTCCGATCATGCGATGGCGGCGCTGGCGGAGAACTACGTCGGGCTGGCGTATTGAGGCTCAGGCCTCAACATGACGAAACCTTAATCCTGCAGCTCGGAACCGCCCCGGCGCCAACTTCGTTTTCTTCATGCTCGCAACGAGCCGAAACGGAGGAACGACCGATGCACAGACGTTCATTCATTGCGGCCCTGATCGGCGGCACGGCGGCGCTCACCGGCGGCGCGGCCCTTGCCCGATCGACGCCTGCGGCCGATGCCGCCGCCGGCCCAATCGAGGTTCCGGCCGCGGCACTGGAGCAAGCGGACGCCGAATTCACGCATATGCCGCCCGGCCCGCGCTGGCGCGCTCACCGCGCCTGGCACCGCCGCAACCGCAGGGCGCGTCGCCGCTGGCGCCGCCGCGTCTGGCGCGGGGGCCGCTGGCGCTATTACTGGTAAGTGAGGACGCTGCCGCCCCTAGGGGCGGCAGCTACGTTTTGGACGGAGGGTCTGCTCAAGCCAGCGTGTAGGCCGTCTTCACGGTTGTATACATCTCCTTCGCATACGCGCCCTGCTCGCGCGGGCCGTAGCTTGAGCCTTTCCGGCCGCCGAAGGGGACGTGGTAATCGACGCCCGCCGTGGCGAGGTTGACCATCACCATGCCGGCTTCGCTGTTGCGCTTGAAATGCGTCGCGTGCTTCAGCGAGGTGGTGCAGATGCCGGCGGATAGACCGAACTCGGTGTCGTTGGCGATGGTGAGCGCCTCCTCGTAATCCTTGACACGGATGACATTGGCGACCGGGCCAAAAACCTCCTCGCGCGAGATGCGCATCGCGTTGGTGGTCTCGGTGAACAGCGCCGGCTGGAGATAGAAGCCGGGCGTCTCGCGGTTCAGGAGTTCGCCGCCCCAGGCGAGTTTTGCGCCCTCGTCGCGGGCGATCTGGATGTATTTCAGGTCCTGATCGAGCTGGCTCTGGTCGACGACGGGGCCGATATGCGTGCCGGCCTTTAGCGCGTCGTCGACGACGACACCCTTGAGCCGCTCGATGCAGGCCTCGACGAAGCGATCATGGATGCCGGCCTGCACGATCAGGCGCGACGAGGCCGTGCAGCGCTGGCCGGTCGAAAAATAGGCGCCCGTGACCGCGGCCTCGACGGCGGTCTTGAGGTCGGCGTCGTCGAGCACTACGAGCGGGTTCTTGCCGCCCATCTCGAGCTGGACCTTCTTCATCGGGTTGGAGGCGATGCAGGCCTCCGCCACCTTGCGGCCGGTCGAGACCGAGCCGGTGAAGGAGATCGCATGGACGTCCTTGTGTTGCAGCAGCGCCTGGCCGACGACCGAGCCGCGCCCCATGACAAGGTTCAGCACGCCCTTGGGCAGGCCGGCGCGCTGAATGATGTCGACCAGCGCCCAGGCCGAGCCCGGCACGAGATCGGCCGGCTTGATGACGACGCAGTTACCCCAGGCCAGCGCCGGCGCGATCTTCCAGGCCGGGATCGCGATCGGGAAATTCCATGGCGTGATCATGCCGATGACGCCGAGCGCCTCGCGCGTGATCTCGACGCCGACGCCGGGACGCACCGAGGGGACGGCCTCGCCGCCGAGACGCAGGCACTCGCCGGCGAAGAACGCGAAGATCTGGCCGGCCCGGCCGGCCTCGCCGATGCCTTCGGCCAGCGTCTTGCCCTCTTCGCGCGAAAGCAGGCGGCCGAGTTCCTCCTTGCGGGCGAGAATCTCGTCGGAGGCCTTGATCAGAATCTCGTAGCGCTCCTGCGGGCCAGAACGGCTCCAGGCCGGGAAGGCGGCCTTGGCGGCGGCGACCGCGTCGTTGAGCTGATCGACTGTGCCTTGCGCATACTCGCCGACGACGTCGCCGGTGTTGGACGGGTTGATGTTGCGCGAGGCGTTGCCGGCGCCGGTCCATTCGCCGGCGATCAGGTTTTTGAACATCTGCGTCATCTCGGGCCTCCCACGGCGATTATGGATTTCGCCGGCGGTGGTAGCGCCTTTGGGCCGCAAAGGCCAATGCGGCAGCCGCTATCGCTCCAGTCATTTCGCGCATCGCGGGCCCGAGATCAGAACTCCGCGTCGAGTTCTTCCATTTCCTCCGGCTCGTCATGGGCCGCCCTGATCCAGTCCTTTAGCGCGGGCCATGTCGCGATCGTCCTGCAATAGTCCTGGCTGACGGGATCGAGCGCCACGTCATAGGTCAGGAAGCGCAGGCAGACCGGGGCGTACATCGCGTCTGCCATCGTCATGGACGCGCCGAAGAGATATGGCCCGCCATAGGTCTCGAGGCAGTCGCGCCAGATCTCGGTAACGCGGTCGATGTCGGCCTGCGCGCCGGCCCAGACCTTGAACCCCGGATAATGCGCCTTGAGGTTCATCGGCAGGGCCGAGCGCAGATTGGAAAAGCCCGAATGCATCTCGCCGCAGATGGCGCGGCAATGGGCGCGCGCCTTGGCCTCCTTCGGCAACAGGCCGGCCTTGGGCCTGATCTCGTCGAGATAGGCCGCGATCGCCAGCGTATCCCAGACCTTGACGTCATCATGGGTCAGGCAGGGCACGAGGAAGGACGGCGACAGCAGCAGCAGTTCGGCCCGGGCGGAGGGATCGTCGACCGAGAGCATGCGCTCCTCGACATCGAGCCCCGCCATGGCGCAGAGCAGCCAGCCACGCAGCGACCATGAGGAATAGTTCTTGCTACTGATGGTCAGGGTGGCGGCGGGCATGGCAGGCATCCTCTCGGCAGGCTTCTTCTTGGCAGGTTGGCAGGTTTTTTCTTGCCAGGCGTTTTCTCGAGCCTGGCGGCGAGCGTAGCAAAAGATGTTCCATCGTATGAGACGGATCAGAACATTCTTGCGAAAATTCGCTTTTGCAGTGCAACATGATCCGGCGGTGACGGGCGGTTGGCGGGGCGATTGCCCGGCCCGGTCCAAGACGCTTCGGTTCGGGGTCGCACGCTGATGCTCTATTCTGCCTACCAGGCCCAGTCGGACCTGATGAACCCGGCGCGGATGATGGCCCAGGCGGCGCTGACAGCGCTCGGCGCAAAAGCTCTGATGGGCCAGCAGGTCGATATCCGCGCGGCGGCCGCCGCCTTCGAGATGGTGACGCGCGCGGGCCTGACCCATGAGCGCCCGCCCTACGAGATCGATGTGGTCCGGGACGGCAACCGCGATGCGGTCGTGACCGAGCAGGTGATGCTCACCCTGCCCTTTGGCAGCCTTCTCCGCTTCGCCAAGGATTCCGAGCTGCCGCAGGCCAAGGTGCTGGTGGTTGCGCCGATGTCGGGCCATTTCGCGACGCTGCTGCGCAACACGGTCGCGACGCTGCTGCGCGACCACGACGTCTACATCACCGACTGGCACAATGCCCGCGACGTCAGCCTGGAGGCAGGCGTCTTCGGCTATGACGATTATGTCGATGCGCTGATCGCCTTCATCGAAAAGCTCGGGCCAGACACCCATGTCGTCGCGGTGTGCCAGCCCTGCGTCCAGGTGCTCACGGCAGCCGCCGTGATGGCGCAGGCCGGCAACCCGCTTCAGCCGCGCAGCATGACGCTGATGGCAGGGCCGGTCGATACGCGCATCAATCCGACGGCGGTCAACAAGCTGGCCTCCGACAAGCCGATCGAATGGTTCCGCAAGAACCTGATCGCCACCGTGCCGGCGCGCTATCCCGGCGCGGGGCGAAAAGTCTATCCGGGCTTCGTCCAGCTCGGCGCCTTCATGGCGATGAACCTGCAGCGGCATGTGAACGCCCATATCGACATGTTCACCCACCTCGCCACGGGCGAGGAGGAACAGGCGACGACGATCAAGAAGTTCTACGACGAGTATTTCGCCGTGCTCGACCTGCCGGCCGAATTCTATCTCGAGACGGTGCAGTGGATCTTCCAGGAAGCGAGGCTCGCCGCCGGGACACTGAGCTATCGCGGCGAGAGGGTCGATTGCCGCGCGATCCGCAAAACCGCTCTGCTCACCGTCGAGGGCGAGCGCGACGATATCTGCTCGCTCGGCCAGACCTCGGCGGCGCATGATCTCTGCACCGGGCTGAAGCCCTTCCGCAAACGCCACCACATGCAGGCCGGCGTCGGCCATTACGGCGTGTTCTCGGGCCGAAAATGGGACGGCCAGATCTACCCGATCGTCCGGAACATGATCGTGGCCAATAGCTGAACTGAGCTACGCTCCCAAGCTGTCGTCCTTGCGAGCGCAGCGAAGCAATCCAGCGTCTCGCGCAACCCTGTGGATTGCTTCGCTTCGCTCGCAATGACGGATGAGCGCCGCTATGCCGGGATCACGTGGCGTCCGCGCGACAAGCTCACTTCTCCTTGATCGACAACCCGTTCCTGCCGACGGAGATCTCGACGCCCTCGGGCTGCTTCTTCTCCTGATAGAGCGCGTAGCCGGTGACGGCGAGGCCTGCGACGAGGACGACGACGAGGGCGATCAGGAGGGTGCGCGAGGACTGCATCGATGGGTTCCGACATGACACGTCGCAGATGTCGCGACGGGTTCACAACCCGGCGAGGCTGTTCGGGTTCCGCCGTTCAGCCCGTCGTCACACCGAACCAGCGCGTTGCGACATATAGGCCACACGCCGCGCTGACACCGGTCAGCGCCATGCCCCAGACGAGGTCGACGATCGCGACCGAAAGCGGATAGCCCCTGAGCGTCGCGAGGTTCGTGGCATCATAGGTGCCATAGGCGATGAAGCCGAGCGCGGCGCCGGTCAGGAAGGTGGCGATCAGGCTGCCCGACGACAGGTTCGGCAGGATCGCGAACCAGACGATGCCCGCCACATAAAACAGGTAGAACAACGCCGCGATCCCCAACCGCGGCTGCGGCAGCAGCAGATCGCCCAGCCGCGAGGTGTAGAAGCCGCGCGCGACATAGCCGAGCCAGAGAAAATCGAGCGGAAACAGGATCAGCGCCGTCGCGGCATAGAGCAGGAGGTATCGCGTCATGGCCGTGTCTCTCCTGCCCTTCGGCTCATCGTTCCAGTATCGCGTCCGGCACCAGCGGCTCTGCCTTCGCCATCATGCGCCCCAGCCAAGCGACGGCGACGCTTGACCAGGCGATGCCGAGGCACCAGCCGGCGATCACGTCGGTGGGCCAATGCACGCCGAGATAGACCCGGCTCAGGCCGATCATTACGATCAGGATCCAGGCCAGAACGAGGCACAGCCGCGCCATGTCCTCCCGCTTCGAGGCGATGCCGACGAAGCCGGCGATGCAGAGCAGCGTCACCGCCGAGAGGAAGGCATGACCGCTGGGGAAGCTCGCGGTGAAGGTCAGCGCGGTATGCTCGACGATGTCGGGCCGCTCGCGGCCGATCGCGATCTTCAATCCCGTGCTCACGAGCGTGGCGGCGGCGACGCTGATCAGCAGGCCGACCGCGAGATGCCGGTAGCCGCAGAGCCTGAGCGTCAGGCAGGCGACGACCGTCATGAAACCGAGGCCGACGAAACTGCCCAGCGCGGTGACGTCGCGCATCGCCTCGCGCAGCCAGGCCGGGCCGAGCGGCGTCGACGGGTCGTTGGCCTCGCGCAGCAACAGGACGAGCGATGAATCGAAACCGAAGCTGCGGCCCGACGCGATGAACAGCGCCAACCCGACGAAAGCGGCGCCGGCCGCGACGGGAACGACGGTTCTGGGGTGCAGCGCGGACATTCTGATCCCTGACGGCAGGCTGTTTTACAGATGGGTCAGGCGACCGCGCGGTCAAGCTCGGCCCCCTGCCCCGACGCCTTGCGCGCCGCGATGAGCCGAATGGCCTTGGGCAGCAGCCGGTAGGTCAGCGGCCCGGCCTTGCGCTCGACCTCGCCGTCGAAGGTAATGTGACCGCGACGCTTGTCGCGGCGGGTCAGCGTCACGCTGTCGCCCGTGAACGAGGTCAGGTTCGCCGAGCGCCGCCAGCCGCCAGACACGATCGAGAGCGCGGCCTTGCAGCGCGACAGCAGTCCGCCAGCCTTCAGCACATGAACCTCGAAGACCCCGCCATCGAGGCGGTCCCGCCGCCATTCGGCCCCGTCGAAGCGGTTGATGGTGACGAGCACAGCGTCGGCCTGGACCACCTGCCGTTCCTCGCCGATGCGGATGTCGACGGTGATGGCGCGGGTGAACAGGATCGAGCGCGTGGCGGCGAAGGCAAACGCGATCGCCCGGCTGAACGGGAAGCGGCGGCGCGCATGCTCGCGCTCGCGCGCCATCAGACTGAAAAAGCCCATGCCCGAAATGGAATGGAACAGCCGCTCGTTCAGCGCGCCGACATCCATCGTGACGGGCTCGCCTTTGCAAAGCGCCTCGATCTGATGCTCGAGCGTGCCGTGCAGGCCGAGATCGCGGCCGAGCACGTTGACGGTGCCGAGCGGGAGCACGCCGACCGGCTTGCCGGCCTCCAGCAGCACCGGGAGCACGCCATTGATGGTGCCGTCGCCGCCGGCGATCACGGGGATCGCGTCATCGTCGCCGATCGCCAGAGCCAGCGCGTCGTCGAGCTCGCGCGGATGCACCAGTTTGACCTCGGCCGTGCAGCCATGGGCCTCGAAAGCGGCGATGATGCGCGCCTTGAAAGCCTCGGCCCCGGCTTCGAGCACGGTTCCGGCGCGGGCGTTGACGACGACGATGTGGCGCATGGCAGCCTGACGGTAGTCGCTTGGGTTCGTTGCGGAAAGATGGTCGCCGGGGATCGCGGACGCGCCTCCCGAGCGAGATACGCGTCCAAGCGGGATAACCGTCATGACGTCAGGACAGCGCGGCCTGCTGCTGCCATTGACCGTTGCGGGGGACCATTGGGGCGAGCGCGGCCTCTTCCTCAACTTCCTCGGTGATGACCTCGAAGCGCTGCAGCACATGGGGGCCGAACGAGTTCATCATCGCCACGTCGGTAGCGTCGCGTCCGCGCGCGATGACGACGCGGCCAATGCGCGGCTGGTTGTGCCGGGCGTCCATCGTGTACCAGCGTCCGCCGAGATAGACCTCGAACCAGGCGTTGAAATCCATCGGGGCGGGATCCTTCGGCACGCCGATGTCGCCGAGATAGCCGTTGCAGTAGCGCGCCGGAATGTTGAGGCAGCGGCAGAGCGTCACCGCAAGATGCGCGAAATCGCGACAGACGCCGACCCGCTCCTCGAAAGCCTCGGCGGCGGTGCGGGTGTTGCGGGCGAAATGGTAGCCGAAGGTCAGGTGGTTATGGACGAAATCGACGACCGCCTGGACGCGCTCCCAACCTGCGGGAATGTGGCCGAACAGGCTCCAGGCCTGTGGCGCCAGCTTGTCGGTCTCGCAATAGCGGCTGCCGAGCAGATAGACGAGCGCCTCGTCGGGCAGCCGCGACGGCAACACCTCGCGCGCGCCAAGGCCGACGGGCTCGGGCTCGCCGGTATCATGCACAACGCCGTCCGACTGCAGCAATGCGCCGCCTGCGGGCACCACCATCCTGCGGCAGATATTGCCGAACTGATCGAGATACTGGTTGACCGGGATGTGAAGCGAGGGATCGACCAGCGATCTCACCAGCATCTCGTCGGGGCGCACGAGATCGTGCCGGCGCGAAGGATGCACGTCCAGCATCGTGATCAGCGGCAGATCATGCTGGCACAGGAGTTCAATGCGGTAGCCGTACCGGATCTGCATGATGTTTTCCCTAAGACCCGGCGACGACGGGCCGGAGCAAAAAACGTCTGAGTGGAGTTACCGACAACAGGACGCGCAGCGCGCCTTTTGGTTCCCATGCCGAAATGGTGGCGATGAGGCGGTTGCAAGGCGGCAATCGCCAACCGCGCACAGAGCCGGCAATGCCGCAAAAAAGAAGATGCGGGCCTTTCGGCCCGCATCCCGCCGCCACGACGGTTCGGCTGGGGGGATAGCAACCGCCGCGACCTGCGTCTGGGCAGTGCCTACATCATCCAGTAGGGCATCGTGCCGTAATAGTCGTGGACGCGCTTGCCATAGGCCTTGTCGTCCCAGTCGGGCTCGCCGGCGCTGTCATACATCGGCGCGGCCTCGAGTTTGTCCTTGGTCAGCGGAACGACATAGCCGCCGCGCCCGGTGTCATAATCGAGCACGCTCCACGGAATGGGATGATACTTTTCCCCAAGCCCGAGGAAGCCGCCAAAGGACATGATCGCGTAAGCGACCTTGCCGCTCTGCTTGTCGAGCATGACGTCGTAGATCTCGCCGAGATGGTCGCCGGTGCTGTTGTAGACGTCCGTGCCGGCGACGCGCGCGCCGGCGATCAGCGGGTTGGCTGTCATGGTTTTGGGCGTCGTCGCCATGGTGTGGTCGGTCATGAGAACCTCCTCCGTCGGGAGCGCCGTCAACCGATCGGCGCCGTCAGCCGAACAACTGTGCGTTGCCGGAAAGGTTCCGGGAGAGACGCGGCGGGATGAGGCCGAAATGGTCGCAGCGTCGGCTCGTCGCCAGTCATAGTCATTCATGATCGCGACAGGCGGTGTGGCCCATGGTTGCGCCCATGCCGGGAACAAGTCCGGCGGAACGGCGTTCATCGCCACGACAAGCGCCGACCTGCGACAATCAGCGGCCGGCTAAAAGGCCAGGGAGCCAAAGCACCATGAAGAAGATCCTCATCCTCGCGGCGCTCGCCGCCTCGATCGGCGCCTGCACCCCGCGCGAGCAGAATGCCGGCACTGGCGCGCTGATCGGCGCCGGCACCGGCGCCGTGATCGGCGGCCTCGCCACCGGCCGCGCCGGCGGCGCTCTGGCTGGCGCGGCAATCGGCGGCGCGGGCGGCGCGATCATCGGCTCGGCAGCGACGCCAGATCGGGTCTGCGTCGGCCGCGACGAGTATGGCCGCCGCGTGCGCTACGCCTGCTGATTGCTCCTCCAGCCATCCCGATCAGGCCCGCCCGGCGAAAGCCTGGCGGGCCTTTCTTAAGTTTGGCGGCTTCAGACCGCTCCGTAAGGCCCGAAGCGCCCGACGAAGCGGTGGCGCGCGCCCGGATAGAGCAGGCGCACGGCCGTGACCGGAGCCTCATGATTCCAGGTCCGGCGCTCGACCAGCAGGCAGGGCTCGCCGGGCGCAATCCCAAGCAGCACGGCATCCGCCGACGCCGCCGCCACCGCGCTGATCGCGTGCTCGGCCTGCGACCAGAGGCTATTCTGGAGCAGCCAGTCGCCCGGCGGGGTCGTCGCGAAGCGCTCGGTCGCGGCGTCGGGCACGGTGTCGAGATGGATAACGCGCTCCTCCAGCACATGGGGCTGGCCGCTGCCGCGATGCAGCAGCGACAGATGCGCGACGGGACGCGTCCGTTTGAGGGCGAATCGCTCCGCCAGTTCTGCGGATGGCCTGCCATCCTGCCGCGACAGGATGTCGTAGCCATAGACCTGTCCCAGCCGCCTCACCTCGTCTGGGATCGAGAGAATGTCGAGCATGGCGTGGCTGGCCGGCGGGCTCGCCACCGTGGTGCCCGAGCGGCGGCGGCGGTTGATCAGCCCCTCGCCTGCCAACTGGACCAGTGCGCGATGGACCGTCATGCGCGAGGCCCCGAGTTGCTCCATCAGCGCATGTTCGGGCGGAACGGCCGTGCCTGGCGG
Organism: Rhizobiales bacterium CCH3-A5; assembly: GCA_001556025.1. Taxonomy (GTDB): domain Bacteria; phylum Pseudomonadota; class Alphaproteobacteria; order Rhizobiales; family Beijerinckiaceae; genus Allobosea. The sequence continues at coordinate 19,914 of LSIB01000147.1, read as the reverse complement.
CCAGCTTCCGTCGAGAATCAGATCACGGATGGCGCGGCGGATCTGGTCGTAGACCGGCCCCGTTCCGTCCAGCCTGATCGCCTCGCCGCGCGTCTCCGCCATCGTCAGTCCTGCTCCCGCGCCAGCAGACGGCGCATGGTCGCGCCAAAACGCTTGCGGACCGTCTCGCGGGCCTGATGCCGGCCATCTTTGACGACAAGTCGGCCGCCGACGCGAACCTCGCGCACGGGCAGCGCATTGGCGGCAAAGATGGCGCTATCGAGCGCGGCCGCGCCATCCCGCCCGGCAAGCGCGGGATGATCGGCGTCGAGCGTGACGAGATCAGCGCGGCAGCCGACCGCGATGCGCCCGATGTCGCGCCCGCAGGCGCGTGCCCCGCCCAGGCAGGCGCCGCGCCACAGCGCGACGCCGGTGGAGGCGTCAGACTCGGCCAAGAGCGAACGGCGGCGGTCGCGCAGGCGCTGCGAGTATTCGAGCTGGCGCAGTTCGGAGCCGGCGTCGATCTGGATGTTGGAATCGCTGCCGACGCCGAAGATGCCGCCGGCATCGCGGTAGCGCACGCCGTCGAAAATGCCGTCGCCGAGGCTCGATTCCGTGATCGGGCAAAGCCCCGCAACCGCGCCGCTCGCCGCAATGCCGTCGCGCTCGGCATCGGTCAGATGCGTGGCGTGGATCAGGCACCAGCGCGAGCCGAGCGCGGTGTTTTCCATCAGCAACTCGACCGGACGACGGCCGGTGAGTTTCTGGCTGTCCTCGACCTCGCGCATCTGCTCGGCGACATGGATATGGACCGGCGCATCCGGTCGCAAGGACGCTATCCAGTCGAGATCGTCCAGCGCGACCGCCCGCAGCGAATGCGGCGCGACGCCTAGCCGGGCGTCGGGAAGCGGCCGCAGCGCGATCTTGCTCGCCTCGATCAGGCGCAGATAAGCGTCGCGATCGTTGACGAAGCGGCGTTGGCCATGGACCGGCAGCGCATTGCCGAAATTGCCGAAGCGGTACAGCACCGGCAGCAACGTCAAGCCCAGCCCCGCTTCCTCGGCGGCCACCGCCATCGCGGCGGCCATGGCGGCGATGTCGGAGTAAGGGCGGCCGTCCCGGTCGTGGTGGAGGTAATGGAACTCGGCGAGCGCCGTAAACCCGCCCTCCAGCATCTCGACGAAGGCCTGAGCGGCGATGGCCTGGACGTCGTCGGGGTCGAGCCGGTCGAGGAAGCGGTACATCACCTCGCGCCAGGTCCAGAACGAATCCTCGGAAGCGCCACGATGCTCGGCCAGCCCCGCCATGCCGCGCTGGAAGGCATGGCTGTGAAGGTTGGGCATGCCGGGCAGCGTCTGGCCCGCGAGATGCTCGACTCCAGACAGAAGGCTCGTGCCCGAAACGACTTGCGTGATGACGCCGTCCGCGATCGTCAGCGTCACGCCGTCGGCGAATCCCTCCGGCAGAAGGGCCTGCGCGAGATGCAGGGTCGAGATCACGCCATCGCTCCGCTTGCCAATTGCATATGCAATTGGATACTGTCATGAGGCCTGGTCGATTGTCGAGGGGAAACGCGGGTGACGCAGCGGCGCGACGACATCCTGATCTGCGACCGGCTGTGGCGCAACGCCCGGCTCGCGACGATGGCGGCGGGCCGTGCCGAGCCCTATGGCGCGATCGATAACGGGGTGATTGCAGCGCGCGACGGCCGAATCGTCTTTGCGGGCAGGCAGGCCGATGCGCCGCGCTTCGACACCAGCGAGACGATCGATTGCGGCGGCCGCTGGATCACACCCGGCCTGATCGACTGCCACACCCATCTCGTTTATGGCGGCGACCGCGCCCATGAGTTCGAACTTAGGCTGCAGGGGGCGAGCTATGAGGAGATCGCGCGGGCCGGCGGCGGTATTCTTTCGACCGTCACCGCGACGCGGGCGGCGAGCGAGGCGGCGCTTTTCGCCAGCGCCGACAGGCGGTTGTCGACGCTGATCGCCGAGGGCGTCACCACGGTCGAGATCAAGTCCGGCTACGGGCTGGAGATCGCAGCCGAGACGAAATGCCTGCGCGTGGCGCGGCGGCTCGGGCGCGAGCGGCCCGTTGGCGTGCGCACGACTTTCCTCGGTGCGCATGCGATCCCGCCGGAGTTCAAGGGTCGCTCGGGAGCGTATGTCGATCTCGTCTGCGGGCCGATGCTCGATGCGGTCGCAGCCGAGGGCCTTGCCGACGCCGTCGACGTGTTCTGCGAGGGCATCGCCTTTTCGCCGGAGGAAACCGCGCGTGTCTTCGCCGCCGCCAAGGCCAGGGGGCTGGCCGTCAAAATCCACGCCGAGCAGCTGTCCAATCTCGGCGGGGCGAAACTGGCCGCCGAGATGGAGGCCTTGTCGGCCGACCACCTCGAATATCTCGACGAGGCCGGCGTGATCGCGATGGCGAAAGCGGGAACTGTCGCGGTCATCCTGCCCGGTGCGTTCTATTTCCTGCGCGAGACGCAAAAGCCGCCTATCGAACTGCTCCGCCGCCATGGCGTGCCGATCGCGCTGGCGACCGACGCCAATCCGGGCTCCTCGCCGCTGACCTCGCCGCTGCTCGTGCTCAACATGGCCTGCACGCTATTCCGGCTGACGCCGGAGGAGGCGCTGGCCGGGCTGACGCGACACGCCGCGCAGGCGCTCGGGCTCCAGGACGAGATCGGCACGCTGGAAGCCGGCAAGCGCTGCGACCTCGCCATATGGGACATCGAGCGCCCGGCCGAACTCGCCTATCGCATCGGCTTCAACCCGCTTCACGCCCGCATCTGGAACGGACAATGACCGCGCCCCTGACCCTTTTCCCCGGCCATGCTGCGCTGACCGACTGGCGCGCCGTGCTCGATGGCAAATCCGTCGCGCTCGACGCATCGAGCGCGACAGCGATTGACGCCGCACAGGCGATCGTCGACGACATCGTGGCGGCCGGCACTGTGACCTATGGCGTCAATACAGGCTTCGGCAAGCTCGCCAGCGTGCGCATCGCCGATGCCGATCTCGCGACGCTCCAGCGCAACCTCATCCTTTCGCATGCGGTCGGAACCGGCCCGGCTTTGCCCGACGGCGTGGTCCGGCTGATTCTCGCCATGAAGGCGGCAAGCCTCGCGCGCGGTGCGTCCGGCGTACGACCCGCAGTTATCGACGCGCTGGTCGGTGCGCTGAAGGCCGATGCGCTGCCGGTCGTGCCGGCCAAGGGCTCGGTCGGCGCGTCGGGCGATCTCGCGCCGCTCGCCCATCTCACCGCCGCGCTGATGGGCGTCGGCGAGATCAGGCTGAAGGGCATCGTCATGCCGGCCGCCGAGGCGCTGGCGCGGATCGGGCAAGCCCCGCTGGCGCTCGGCGCGAAGGAGGGACTGGCGTTGATCAATGGCACGCAGGTCTCGACCGCGATCGCGCTCGCGGCGCTATCCGACATCGCCCGCGTCTTCGACGCCGCGCTGGCGGCAGGCGCGCTGACCGTCGATGCGCTGAAGGGCTCCGACACGCCGTTCGATCCGCGCATCCAGGCGCTTCGCGGCCAGCCCGGCCAGATCAGGGTCGCTGCAACCCTGCTCGACCTGATCGCCGGCAGCGAGATCCGCGAGAGCCACCGCTTCGGCGATATGAAGGTTCAGGACCCCTACTCGCTGCGCTGCCAGCCGCAGGTGATGGGCGCGGTCGGCGACCTGATGCGGAACGCCGCGACGACGCTGGCGATCGAGGCCAACGCCGTCACCGACAACCCGCTGGTGCTGGGGCGCGGCGAGATCGTCTCGGGCGGCAATTTTCACGCCGAACCGGTCGCCTTCGCCGCCGACATGCTGGCGATGGGGCTGTGCGAGATCGGCAACCTGTCGGAGCGGCGCATGGCGCTGCTGGTCGACCCCGTAATGAGCGGACTGCCGCCTTTTCTCGCGCGCGACGCGGGCCTGAACTCGGGTTTCATGATCGCGCAGGTCACGGCGGCCGCGCTGGCCTCGGAGAACAAGCAGAAGGCCTATCCGGCCAGCGTCGACACGATCCCGACCTCGGCCAATCAGGAGGACCATGTCTCGATGGCGACGCATGGCGCGTATCGCCTGCTCGACATGGCGCGGAATGCCGCGAGCATAGTCGCGGTCGAACTCATGGCGGCAGCGGAGGCGATCGAGCATCACCGGCCGATGCGGACGAGTCCGCGTTTGGAGAAGGTCGCGGCGCTGCTGCGGACGCGGATCGCGCCGCTGACCGAGGACCGCTATCTCGCGCCGGATCTGGCGGCAGCGACGGAGTTGGTTCTGTCGGGCGCGGTCGGCGAGGCGGCGGGGCTGGATGGGTTCGCGGAGTTGCGCGCGTGACTGCCATCGTCACTGTCACGCCGGGCCCCTCCCCGCTCATCCTCTCTATGCCGCATCCCGGCACCGGGGTACCCCCGGATATCCATGCCGACCTCAACGAGCGCGGCCAGCTGATCGAGGATACCGACTGGCACATGCGCGCGCTCTACGCCTTCGCCGAGCGCTTCCAGCCGACGATCGTCGAGGCCGGGCTGTCGCGCTATGTCATCGATCTCAACCGCGATCCGTCCGGCGTCTCGCTCTATCCGGGGCAGGCAACGACGGAACTGGTGCCGACGACAACGTTCGATGGCGCGCCGATCTGGACGACGCCGCCTGACACGGCCGAGATCGAAAGGCGGCGGAAGGTCTATTTCCAGCCCTATCACGACGCGCTCGCAGCCGAGATCGCGCGGGTCAAGGCAGCCCATGGCTACGCGCTGCTCTGGGATTGCCACTCGATCAAATCGGTGATCCCGAGGTTGTTTCCCGGCACGCTGCCGACGCTCAATCTCGGCACCAATTCGGGTACGAGTTGCGCGCCTGCGGTCGAGGCGGCGGCCACCGCCGCCATGGCCCGCCAGCCGGTCACTCAGGTCACCAATGGCCGCTTCAAGGGCGGCTGGATCACCCGGCACTACGGCCGGCCCGAAACCGGAGTCCATGCGATCCAGATGGAGATCGCGCTGTCGGCCTATCTTGCCGAGGAAGCGCCGCCCTGGAGCTCCGACCCGACCAAAGCCGTAAGCCTGCAAGCCGCCCTATCCGCCATCATCGAAGCCGCGCTGGACGCGGCAGCCAATTCTTTCATCCGGCCTTGATCGGACGGAAAACCGCATTCCACTTTTCCTGATCAAGGCCTTCGAACGGAGCCGTCCATGACCCGCATCGACAACAGCCGCGTCATCCGCAGCCCACATGGTCCGGTGCTTTCCGCCAAAAGCTGGCTCACCGAAGCGCCCTTGCGCATGCTGATGAACAATCTCGACCCCGACGTCGCCGAAAAGCCCGGCGAACTCGTGGTCTATGGCGGCATCGGCCGCGCCGCGCGCACCTGGGAGGATTTCGACCGGATCTGCGCTTCGCTGCGCTCGCTCGAAGCCGACGAGACGCTGCTGGTGCAATCGGGCAAGCCGGTCGGCATCTTCCGCACGCATCCGGACGCGCCGCGTGTGCTGATCGCCAATTCGAACCTCGTGCCGGCCTACGCCAACTGGGAGCACTTTCACGAGCTCGATAAGGCCGGGCTGATGATGTATGGCCAGATGACGGCCGGCTCCTGGATCTATATCGGCACTCAAGGGATCGTGCAGGGGACCTACGAGACCTTCGTCGAGGTCGGCCGGCAGCATTATGGCGGCTCGCTCAAGGGCAAGTGGGTGCTGACCGGAGGCCTCGGCGGCATGGGCGGCGCCCAGCCGCTGGCCGCGACCATGGCCGGCGCCTCGATGATCGCCGTCGAGTGCAAGCCGTCCTCGATCGAGTTCCGTCTGCGCACGCGCTATCTCGACGAGAAGGCCGGCAGCGTCGACGAGGCGCTGGCGATCATCGAAGCGGCGCATGCCGCAGGGAAAGCCGTCTCGGTCGGTGTGCTCGGCAATGCGGCCGAGGTGTTTCCCGACATGGTCGCGCGCGGCATCAGGCCCGATATCGTCACCGACCAGACCTCGGCGCACGACCCGCTCAACGGCTACCTGCCCGCCGGCTGGACGCTGGCCGAGTGGGAGGAGCGCAAGGAGCGTGACCCCGCCGGCACGATCGAGGCCGCCAAGCGCTCGATGGCGACGCATGTGCGGGCCATGCTCGACTTCCACCGGATGGGCGTGCCGACGCTCGACTACGGCAACAACATCCGCCAGATGGCCAAGGACATGGGCGTCGCGGATGCCTTCGATTTTCCGGGCTTCGTGCCGGCCTATATCCGGCCGCTGTTCTGCCGCGGCATCGGGCCGTTCCGCTGGGCAGCACTCTCGGGCGATCCGGAGGACATCTACAGGACCGACGCCAGGGTGAAGGAGCTGATGCCGGATGACACGCATCTGCACAACTGGCTCGACATGGCGCGCGAGCGCATCCAGTTCCAGGGCCTCCCCGCCCGCATCTGCTGGGTGGGGCTGGGCGACCGCCACAGGCTCGGCCTCGCCTTCAACGAGATGGTGGCCAAAGGGGAACTGAAGGCGCCGGTCGTGATCGGCCGCGACCATCTCGATTCAGGCTCCGTCGCCTCGCCCAACCGCGAGACTGAAAGCATGAAGGACGGCTCGGACGCGGTCTCGGACTGGCCGCTGCTCAACGCATTGCTGAACACGGCGTCGGGCGCGACCTGGGTCTCTCTGCACCATGGCGGCGGCGTCGGCATGGGCTATTCCCAGCATTCCGGAATCGTCATCGTCGCCGACGGCACGCCCGAGGCCGCCAAGAGGCTGGAGCGTGTGCTCTGGAACGACCCCGCGACAGGCGTGATGCGCCATGCGGATGCGGGCTACGAGATCGCGCGCGAGTGTGCGACGGCGAAGGGCTTGCGGCTGCCGGGGATGGGGATCGGTTGACGGGGAGCGCGGTCGCGCCCAACTTGCTGACTGGTCAGACTAGTCAGGAGGTCGGCATGGCCTGGGCTCTGCAGGATGCGAAGGCGAAGTTCAGCGAGGTCGTGAAGCGGGCCCAGACGGAGGGGCCGCAAGAAGTCACCGTTCGCGGCGAGCCGAAGGCAGTCGTCTTGTCGCTGGCCGAATTCGAACGCATGACAGCGCAGTCGAGCACGCCTGTTCGATCGAAGCCCGTGACGGATAAAGCCTTCATCGACTTTCTACTCAATGGCGGCCCGCCCTGGCCTGACGATTTCTGCGACGAACTGTCGAAAAGCCGCAGCGCCCGCGACTGATATAAGCACGTGTTCCTGTTCGATACCAACGCGATATCGAACGGACGACGAGGCAGCGCGGTTGTTCAGCGTCGGTTGGAAACGATACCGCTCGACCAAACCTTCGTCAGCGTCATTTCGCTCGGCGAAATTTTGAGGGGCGCGGAAAACAGAACCAGAAGGGCGCACGCTTCGCAGCCTTGCTGCGCGCATGGCTGGGTCAGGTCGTCGCCCGATATGAACCACGGATTCTGCCGATCTCGAAGGAAGTCGCCTTGACCTGGGGGATCATTGCCGCGGGCCGCACTCGCGACACTGCCGACGCTCTCATCGCCGCGACCGCCATCGTTCACGGCCTCACGCTGGTCACCCGCAACACGCGCGACTTCGACGACCTGCCGCTCAAGCTGTTCAACCCCTGGGCCGACTGAACGCGCAGCCTCACACCCCCTCGCGCGGAATCCAGCCCGGCCGCCCGAGCAGATAGTCGACCATGCGCAACGGGATCGCGCAGCGCTTGGCGATGGCGTCCCTGTCCTGCGGCAGGCCGGTCATGATGTCGCCCTCGGCCCGGTCGCGCAGCTTCGCCAGCCAGTCGGGATCGACCAGCGGAGCGCGGGCCGCGGCGACAAGGTCGCCGCCGGCGGCGAGCGCATCGCGCGCATCGCCGAGCGTCCTGACGCCACCGCAGGCAATGACCGCGCAGCGCCCGGCGACGACATCGCGGATCGCCGCGATGGGGCTCCTGCCGTCGCTGCCGGTCGGAGCGGACTGGACGATATAGCTGCGGTCCTCGCGCTGGGGCTGCTGGAGGCGGAAATTGTCGAGCGAGACGTGGATGTAATCCATCCCGGCTTCGGCCAGCCGGTCCACCAGCGCCAGCGTATCGTCGAGTTTGTAGCCGTCGGGCTCCGGCTCGAAGGGCGTGATCCGGTAGCCGACGATGCGCTGCGGCCCTGCCGCCTCGCGGGCCGCACGGGCCACCGCGAGCGGAAAGCGCTGGCGGCGCTCGCGGTCGCCGCCCCAGCCATCCTCGCGCCGGTTGGCGCGCGGCGACGAAAACTGGTGCAGCGTGTAGTGGTTGGCCCCGTGCAGCTCGACGCCGTCGAAGCCCGCGGCGACGGCGCGTGCCGTCGCCGCGCCGAAAGCTGCGATCAGCGTCTCAATCTCAGCCTCGTCCATCACACGCGGCGTCTGTGCTCCCGGCCGCGCCGAAGGGATGGCGGAGGGTGCGCGCATCCGGCCCTCGCCGACCATGGCAGGCCGCGAAATCCGGCCCCCATCATAGATCTGCAGGATTCCGAGCCCGCCGCCGGCTTTCAACGCCTGCGCGACGCTCGTAAGGCTGGCGTGATGCTCCGGGCCCGCCGCGCCGATGCCGTGCCAGGAGCGGCCGTCGTCATGGACATAGGCGCAGGAGCTCAGCGCCATGCCGAAGCCGCTCGTCGCCCTGCGGCGGAGATAGGCCAACTCCTCGGGCGTCGCGATGCCGCCGGGGTCGGAGGCGTCGGTCGTCATCGGCGCGAGGACGAAGCGGTTTCGCGCCACGGCCCCGCTGGCGAGGCGCAGCGGCGTCCAGAGATCGTCGGTCATGGCAGCTGTGGTCTCCGGGCCCATTGCAATCATAACTGGCCCGGATCGCCGACGCCTGTCCATCGCCACATCACCGCCGGAGCGCTCAATGCACCTCGGCCGCCAGCACCGCTTCGACCCTGATCTCTTCGACCAGCCGCTCTTTGAGCGCGACGAATTCCGGCGAGGTTTTGATCGTGTAGGGTCTCGGATGGGGCAGATCGACCTTGATGTCGGCCTTGATCCGGCCGGGCCGCGCGCTCATCACCACGACGCGGGAGCCGACGAAGATCGCCTCCTCGATGTCGTGGGTGACGAAGAGCACGGTCTTGCGCTCGCGCTCCCAGATGCCGAGCAGCATCTCCTGCATCAGCGCGCGGGTCTGGTTGTCGAGCGCCCCGAACGGCTCGTCGAGCAGCAGGATCTTTGGATCATTGGCGAGCGCGCGCGCGATCGCGGTGCGCTGCTGCATGCCGCCCGAAAGCTGCTTGGGGAAGTGGTCCATGAAGCTGCTCAAGCCCACGCGGCCGGCCCAGTCGCGCGCCAGCTCCAGCCGTTCGCGCTCGGGCACACCCTTCTCGCGCAGGCCGAAGGCGATGTTCTCGACCACGCTGAGCCAGGGGAACAGCGTGTAGCTCTGGAAGACGAAGCCGCGATCGGCGCCCGGCCCTTTGACCGGCGTGCCGTCGAGCAGGATGCGGCCCTCGCTCGCCGTCTCGAGCCCGCCGATGATGCGCAGCAGGGTCGATTTCCCGCAGCCGGAGGGACCGAGGATGGTGATGAAATCGTTGTCGGCCACGGCCAGCGTGGTCGGCGTCAGCGCGCGGGTGGGCTGGCCGGAGCCTTGCGCCGGAAACACCTTGCCGACGCCCTCGATGCTCAGCTTGCTCATCTTTGCGCCCAGGGAAACAGGCGCTGGTTGACCGCCTTGAACAGGAAATCCGAGGCGAGACCGATCAGCCCGATGACGATGATGCCGAAGATGATCTGCCCGGTGTTGAGCAGCGCCTGGCTGTTGGTGATCATGTGGCCGATGCCGGACGACGAGCCGATCAGCTCTGCCACGATGACATAAGTCCAGGCCCAGCCCAGCACGAGGCGGAAGATTTCGGCGATCTCGGGGGCGGCGTTGGGCAGGAGCACGCGGCGCACCACCGAGGTGTCCGTCGCGCCCAGCGTGTAGGCGGCGTCGACCAGATCGCGCCTGATGCCGCCGACCGACACCGCGATCATCAGGATGAGCTGGAAGACGGAGCCGATGAAAATGACAAGCAGCTTCTGCGCCTCGCCGAGCCCGGCCCAGAGGATGAGCAACGGAATGAAGGCGGAGGCCGGCAGATAGCGCGCAAACGATACGAAGGGCTCGAGCAGCGCTTCGATCGGCTTGTAGGCCCCCATGGCGATGCCCAGCGGCAGCGCCACGATCGCCGCCAGCACGAAGCCACCGACGACGCGCCAGATCGTCATGCCGATGTCGAAGGCAAAGCCGAATTGGAACAGCAGGCTCCAGCCCTCCCGCAGCATGGTGAACGGATCGGCGAGAAACAGCTTCTGGACGAAGCCGCCGAAGGTCGCGACCGACCACAGCGCCACGAAGGCCGCGAAGAAGGCGAGGCCATAGGCGACACGCGAGGGCGCGGAGACGGGCTGGAGGGGTTTCATGGGAGGGCGATCGCCTGCGTCGAAGGGCGCGGGGAACCCCTCTCCCGTAGGGAGAGGGGCAGGGGTGAGGGGTCGGACGTGTGACCAGTCAAGCGAAGCGAGGCTGCGGTTAGGTCATGGCAGCAGCGTCAAAGGGCCGACCCCTCACCCTGCCCTCTCCCTACGGGAGAGGGTTCCCCGCGCTTGACTGAATGATGGTTACGCCGGTCAGCTTGCGCCGCCCGCCACATACTTCGTCTCGACCAGCGTGCTCAGATCCGGCTTCGTCTTGATCAGCCCGATCTCAAGCAGCAGATCGGCCGCCTTCGCTGAAAACGCCTGCCATTCGCCGGAGAAGAATGCCTTGTTGGCAGCCGCGTCCGACCATTTCAGATAGGCGGCCGACTTGCCGAAGGCTTCCGCCGTCTGCTTCACGTCCGCGCCCATAATGCCGTAGGCCTTGTCCTTTTCTTTGGCGATCATGTCGAGCGCCTCGAAATAGCTCTTGGTCAGCGCGGCCGCTGCGGCATCGTTGCCGGCGAGGAAGGCCGGCGTGCAGCCAAACGTGTCCATCACCATCGGGTAGTCGAGCGTGGTGGCGATGATCTTGCCGGCGTCCGGCTTGTCGCGCACCGCCGAGAGGAAGGGCTCATAGGTCATCGCCGCGTCGTTCTGGCCGGCGATGAAGGCCTGCGCCGCAGGGCCGGGCTCCATGTTGACGACGGTGACGTCCTTCACCGACATGCCGTTTTCCTTGAGGAACCAGGCGAGCGTGAAATAGGGCGCGGTGCCCGGCGCGGACGCCGCGACCGTCTTGCCCTTGAGGTCCTTGATCGAGCCCGTGGCGTTGCGCACGGCCATGCCGTCGGCGCCATAGCTCTTGTCGAGCTGGAAGATCTGCTTGGTCTTCACGCCGGCCGCATCCCAGACGATCCAGGTCTCGACCGTGGTCGCGGCGCACTGGATGTCGCCGGACGCGATGGCGAGATGCCGGTCCTTTTGCGGAATCTTCTTGATCGTCACGTCAAGGCCGTTCTTGGCGAAGATGCCGGCCTCCTTGGCCAGCGTCAGCGGCGCGAAGCCGGTCCAGCCCGAAATGCCGATAGAGACCTTGGTCTGCGCCTGCGCCGCGTTGGCGAGAACGAGAGCCGCAAAGCCAGTGCCGGCCAGCGCGGCGATACGCGAAAAACCTGTCATGACGAGACCTTTCCCCTGTGAGACATCCGGCCGAGGCGTGGCGAAAAAGCCATCGCACCGCATTGCCGACCGGGATGCAACCTTCGTTCCAAGGCAGGTTAAATGCATATGCAATTACGTCAAGCGGTCGATCAGCGTCCTGCGGGCAGGCGATGAATTTCTCTTGTTTGACACGCCGGGAAATAGTTCGTCCCCTGCCACCCGCCAGCGCACCGCGCCTCATCCGACCAGCCCAAGGACTTCACGAATGAATGGCGCCGACCGCCTGTGCGACACGCTTCTCGTCAACGAGGTCGATGTCTGCTTCGCCAATCCCGGCACTTCAGAAATGCATTTCGTCGCGGCGCTCGACCGCAAGCCGCAGATGCGCTGCGTGCTCGGTCTCTTCGAGGGCGTGGTGACGGGCGCGGCTGACGGCTATGCCCGCATGGCCGACAAGCCGGCGGCGACGCTCTTGCATTGCGGGCCCGGCATGGCGAACGCGCTTGCCAACATGCACAATGCAAGGCGCGCCCGCACGCCGATGATCAACGTCGTCGGCGACCACGCGACCTACCATCTCGTCCATGACGCGCCGCTGACCAGCGATATCGAGAGCCTGGCCGCGCCGATGTCGCACTACGTCCGTCGCATCGCGACGCCGGAGGACGTCGGCCCCGCGATCGGCGAGGCCTATGCGGCGGCGATGTCGCTGCCGGGCGTCACCACCGTGATCCTGCCGGCCGATTGCGCCTGGGGCCCGATCGAGCCGGCGCAGGTCAAGCCGACCGCCGTACCGACAGCAAAGGTTGTCAGTGCTGAAACCGTGCGCGAGGTCGCGGCGGCCCTGCGCAAGCATGGCGCGCGCGCCGCGCTGATGATGACCGGCTCATCCCTTCGCGAGGGGCCGATGGCGATGGCGGCTCGCATCTGCGCCACGACCGGCTGCCGCATGATCGGCCAGATGTCGAACGGGCGCATCGAGCGCGGGGCGGGCCGCGTCGCGCTGCCGAAGGTGCCCTACCCGATCGACATCGCACTGGGCCAGCTCAAGGACATCGACCTTCTGGTGCTGATCGGCGCGCAGGTCCCGGTCGGCTTCTTCGCTTATCCCGGCAAGCCCGGCCGGCTGATCCATGATGGTTGCATCGTCACGACGCTCGCCTCGCCGGGCGACGATCTGCCGGGCGCGATCGACGCGCTCGCCGACGAACTTGGTGCGACGAGAGCGCAGCCGGCCTTCATCGCTGCGCCGGCCGAGCCGGGCGAAGGCCTACCGACGGGCGCGCTCGACGCCGACAAGGTCTGCACCATCGTGGCGACGCTTTTGCCGGAAAACAGCATCGTCTGCGACGAGTCGGTGTCGTCCGGCCGCGTCTTCTACCAGCAATGCCACCGCGCGCCGCAGCACGACTACATCCAGCTCACCGGCGGAGCGATCGGCGAGGGCATCCCGCTCGCCACCGGGGCGGCGGTGGCGTGCCCGGACCGAAAAGTCATCGGGATGCAGGCGGACGGCTCGGGCATGTACACGGTGCAGGGGCTGTGGACGCAGGCGCGCGAGAACCTGGACATCGTCACGGTGGTCTTCGCCAACCGGACCTACCAGATCCTGCATGGCGAGATGCGCGCCGTCGGCGTCAACGATTTCGGCCGCAACGCCAAGCTGATGCTGAACCTCGACGAGCCGGCGCTCGACTGGGTGATGATGGCCAGGGGCATGGGCGTCGAGGCCGCGCGCGCGACGACGGCGGAGGAGTTTACGACGCTGTTCAAGGCTGCGCTCTCGCGGAAGGGGCCGTTTTTGATCGAGGCGGTGATTTAGCGCATTCCTCTCCGTCGAGACGCGGGGAACCCTCTCCCGGAGGGAGAGGGCAGGGTGAGGGGTCGGCCGTTCTCCGCATGAGGCGACGCCTAACCGCTGCGGCGGCCGCGAGTCGCCTCACTGGTTCAAGGGCCTTCACCTCACCCCTGCCCCTCTCCTTTCAGGAGAGGGGTTCCTCGTGCTTTATCCGGCAAGGTTAGGCTTTGAACCCACCCAGAAACGCATCGAGGCACCCGCCGATCGCCTCGATCGCGTAGCCGCCCTCCTGCACCACGAGCGTCGGCAGCCCCATCGCCTTCACCTGCGCGCCTATGGTCCCGAAATCGGCGCTCTCCAGCTTGAGCACGCCGATCGGATCGTCCTTGTGCGCGTCGTAGCCGAGCGCGACCACCAAGGCTTCCGCTCCGAAGTCCCTGATCGCCCTCCCCGCCTCATCGACCGCCGCCGCCATCGCCGCCCCGCTTGCGCCATGGGCGAGCGGCAGATTGAGGTTGAAGCCTTCGCCCGGGCCGTTGCCGCGTTCGTCCGCGTAGCCAGTGAAGAAGGGGTAATAGTTAGACGGATCGGCATGGACCGAGATCGTCAGCACGTCGTCGCGGCGGTAAAAAATCTGCTGCGTGCCGTCGCCGTGATGGGCGTCGACGTCGAGGATCGCGACCTTGCCGAATTTTTGCCGCAGGCGCTGGGCCGCGACCGCCGTATTGTTGATGTAGCAGAAGCCCGTGGCGCGGTCGGCCCGCGCATGATGGCCGGACGGGCGGCAAAGCGCGTAGACCGCGCGCTCGCCGGACAGCACGGCATCTGCCCCCGACACCGCCGTCTCGGCCGAGCGCAAGGTCGAGAGCCAGCAATGCTCGCCGACCGGCACCGAGAGATCGCCGAGATACCAGCCGAGCTGGCCCATGATCCCGGTCGGGCGGCAGTGTGGGCGCATTGCCTCGTCGGTGCGGCCCGACCAGTAGGGGAAGGTGTTGGGCCAGGCTTCCGGCCCACGCTCGGGCAGTTCGAGCCAACGCGACCAGATCGTCTCCAGGAAGGTGACGAAACCCTCGCTGTGGATCGCGAGGATCGGCTCCTTGCCATGGGAGGCGGGCCGTTCGGGCGCGATGCCGTGCCGCTCAAGAGCCGAGAGAAGCTGCGCCGTGCGCTCGGGCAAATCCTTGGGCGCGACGATCCGGCCGAAGCGCATATATTGCTGCGGATCGTGCAGGGCTTGCTCGGGATGGTAGAAGGCGCGCATGCGGGGCTAGTCCTCGTCGCTGGATCGAGCCCGCAGGCTATCCCGCGCAGCCGGTCCCTGTCAGCCGCCGCCGGCGCGACGGCTGCATGCATCACAGCAACGGTCGGCAAGCCCGACAGATGCAGCGCTCCCCGTCATTGCGAGCGCAGCGAAGCAATTCAGAGGGCGGCGCGAGATGCTAGATTGCTTCGCTGCGCTCGCAATGACGGCGAGGTGACGATCGAAGGCTGGTGATGTCAGGCCAATCGCACGACCACGCCGCCGGCAGCTTTCGCATCGTCGGGATCATGCGTCACCATCAGTACCGGAAGGCCGCGCAGCCGCGCCTGTTCGAAGACCATGGCGCGGAACGAGCCGCGCAGTTCGGCGTCGAGCTTCGAGAACGGCTCGTCGAGCAGGAGCGCGCGCGGCCGCGACAGCAGCACCCGCATCAGTGCGACGCGGGCGCGCTGGCCGCCCGACAGCGTCGCGGGATCGCGCGCGCCGAAACCGGCAAGCCCGGCATCCGCCAAAGCGGCCTCGGCCAGAGCCTGCCGCTCGGCCCGGTTTGCAATGTCCGCCGGAACGCCGAACAGCAGATTGCCGGCGACGGACAGATGCGGAAACAGCAGATCGTCCTGGAAGAGCAAGCCGATGCGCCGCCGCTCCGGCTTTTCGTGCGTGACGTCGACGCCGTCGATGAGGATTGCGCCTTGCGCCTTGAACGCCCGCGTATCGAGGAAGCCCGCCACATAGGCGAGCAGGCTGGATTTGCCTGAGCCGCTCGGCCCCATCACGGTCGCGACGTCGCCCGGCGGGATCACGAGATCGAGCCGGTCGATAAGGGCCGCGCCGCCGAGCCTGATCGTGACGCCGTGCAAGGCGAGCGCGCCACGGGTGCGGTCGTTCGTCATGCCAGACCCCGGCGGTTTGCGAAGATCAGGCGTGGCAGCGTCAATGCGAGGCCGTAGCAGAGCAGAGGCACGACCGATTGCGCGAAGCCGAGCACGCCGATGGTCGCGCGGTCGGCCCCGCTCGCCAGTGTCAGCGCTTCGGTGGTGATGGTCGCGATCCGGCCCGCGCCCGCGAAAACGGTAGCGAGATACTGCCCGATGCTGACGGCAATTCCGACCGCGCCGGCGACCAGGATCGGCCGCAGCAGGATCGGCAGCTTGACCGTCAGCAGGATGCGGTTTGGAGACGCGCCGAGGCTGGCGGCGCTTCTGGCATAGCGCGGATCGAGCGCGCGCCAGGGGTCTGCGAGGCTCAGGAAAACATAAGGCAGCACGAAGACGAGATGAGCCCAGATCACGGCGACGAGCGTCCCGTCGAGCCGCAGGCGCACCAGCGCGACCTGCAGGCCGAACAGGAAGGCGATCTGCGGCACGAGCAGCGGCAGGTAGAGCAGCCAGAGCACGCCGTTTCCCGGCTTCCGGGCGCGGCGCGATTCCTGTTCGAGGCAGCCGAGGCACAGGATCAGCGCGATCAGCGTCGCGGCGCAGGCGATCAGGCAGGTGGCCTCGAGGCTGGATTGCAGTCGTTCCCATGCGCCCATCCATGCGGCGAGGGTCCAGCTTCGCGGCAGCGCGGCCGAGAAGGGCCAGCTCGCGGCGAAGGACCAGAGCGCCAGCGCCAGCAGCGCCAGCAGGCCAGCCGCCAGCACGGCGGCCGTCGGCGCGGCTGCGAGCGGCAGCAGCCAGTCGCCCACGCCAGAGCGCCGGCCGCGTTCGAGCCAGAACCGGCCGGTTTTGGCCAGCGCGAACTCGACGCAACGGCAGAGCAGCAGGCCGGTCACGACCAGCCCGAGCTGGAGCATGCCGGCGGCGGCGGCGGGCAGATACTGCGCGAGGTCGTAGTCCGAGAACCAGCGCGCAGCCAGCACCGCAAGCGGCGGCGGGTTGCCCGGCCCAAGCACCAGCGACTGATCGACCACCGACAGCGAATAGGCGACGACGGCGTAGAAGGGCAGCCTGATCTGCGGCCAGAGCCGTGGCAGGACGAGCTTGAGCCACGCGGTGTTGCGGGAGTAGCCCATGGCGCGGGCGCAGGCGACGAGGCGCTGCGCCGGAACCTGGCCGAGCGCAGCAGCGAGCGCGAGAGCGAGATAGGGGATTTCCTTGGTCAGTAGGCCTGCGACGAGGGCGAATCCATGAGGGTCGCGGATGGTGACGAGATCGCCCGGCGGCCGCGTCCAGCCGGTGAGCTCCGGCGAGATCAGCCGGACGATCCAGCCCGAGGGCGCAAGCAGGAAGGCCAGCCCCAGCGCGATGGCCGCATGAGGCGAGGCCAGAAGCGGCGTCAGCGCGGCCTGAAAGCGGGCGAACCAGCGCGTGCCCGACAGTGTCGCGACGAGCGCGACCGCGCCGGCCAGCGAGAGCAGGCTCGCGAGCGCGCCGACGCTCACGGTCAGCCGCAGCGCCGAGTCAAAGCCGGGCCAGTCGAACAGGCTGCGCCATGGCGCGAGCGAAAAGCCGGTCGCGCCGATCGCCGGCAGATAGCCGAAGGCGGGCAGGAGCGTGCCGGCGAGCCCGACCAGCACGGGCGCGAGGAACAGGAACAGCGTCGCGGGCGGGATCAGCGCCAGCATCAGCGCGCTCCGACCGGCACGGGCAGCGCCTTCCAGCGCCGCCAGTCGGCCGCGTCATCGACGTCGAACAGCGTCTCCACCAGTGCGATGCGGCTGCCACGGAGGCTGGCGCGGCTGTCGGCCAGCGCATGCTCGCTCGACCAGCGCACGCCAGCGAGAGCCTTGGTGGGCCGATGGCCGGCGCGAAGGCCCACGAGCCAGTATCCTCCATCCTCGGCAGGGCCGAAGACGGCGTCATGCCGGCGCAAGTGCTCGAAGGCCGCCGCGATATGGCGCGCCGCGACGCCTGGGATGTCGGACCCGATGATCACGGCGGGACCATGGGGAGCTTTGCCGAACTGGTCCAGCATGCGGCGACCGAGATCGCCGCGACATTGCGGGCGGCGTTCGAGACGGGCCGGCCAATCGCTGGACCGGCAGGCGCGGGGCGGATCGACCGCCAATACCGTCGTCCAACGCGGATCGCGCGCCACCCGACGCAGCAGGCTCGCTGTCGCCGAGCGGTAGAAGCGAAGCGCCTCGACGCCGCCGATTTGTCGGGCGAGCCGCGTCTTAGCGCGCCCCATGATGGGCGCCTTGACCATGATGATCAGCGTTTGCCGCATCGATCAGCCATACAGCCTTGCGATCAGGCGTGGCGGCACGCCCAAGACATAAAGCGAGAGGCAGGTCAGGTTACGCGCCGTTCGCCGGAGATAGCCGTCGCGGCGATAGCGCGCGGCGCTGGTGACGGCGCGGCGGTCCAGCATCGTCAGACGTTTGCGGCCGATGCGACGGACGAGATCGACGTCCTCCATCATCGGCATCGGCCGAAAGCCGCCGAGTTCGTCGTAGAGCTTTCGGGAGATCAGCAGGCCCTGGTCGCCATAGGGCAGTGCGAGCCAGCGGCAACGCCAGGCGACCATGCGTTCGAGGCGGCGGGCGGCCGGAGCTTCGTCGTCGAGCGCGAAGGCGAAGGCGGCGGCGTGGCCCTCGCCTTTCTCGGCGATGAAGGCGGTCACGGCGGCTTCCCAGCCGGGATCGAGGCGGGTGTCGGCATGGAGGAAGAGCAGCCAATCGCCTTGGGCGGCCTGCGCACCGAGGGCGAGTTGCCCGCCGCGGCCGGGTGGACCGGTCACGATGATCGCGCCAGCTGTTTGCGCCATCGTGACGCTCTCATCGCGCGAGCCGCCGTCGCTGACGACGATCTCGGTAACGAGTCCGGACGCGCGGGCGGCCTCGAACTGAGTGAGACTGTTGGACAAGGACGTGGCGGCATTGAGCGTCGGGACGATCACACCGAGTTCGACGCGCCTTTCCGTCATTGCGAGGAGCGCAGCGACGAAGCAATCCAGAGCCGCGCGCTCGACGCCCGGCTGGATCGCTTCGCTGTGCTCGCAATGACGAGGTTACCGCACATAGCGCCGCTCCCATTCCGTCGTGATCCGCGTCATCCAGCCGGGATGCGGCTCGGGCAGGACCGTGCCGAGCTCGGCGTTTGTCGGAAGCGACGGCACGCCATCGGGCCGGGCGAACAGCGCTAGGCTGGCGGCGGGGACCTTGTCGAGGTCGAGCACGGTGAAATTGCCCATGTTGCGCGGATCCTGGGCGCGGGCTTGAGTCGCCGGCTCCAAGAGGAAGTTGGAGACCACCATTGCCCCCTCCGCATTGCCGGCGTTGAAGGGAATCGCCACGAAGGAGGTGTTGCCGATGGTGCCGCGCTCCAGCACGAAGACGCGCGCCGTCTCGGGCAGTTGCCGGTTGGCGATGCCGGTCGCGGCCTCGGCCGGGCTGAAGGAGATGTAGAAGTCGATCTCGCCATCGACCAGAAGCTGGCGCTGGGCCGGGCCGGTCTCGGGGAACTCCCGGCCCTGCCGCCAGAGGTTGGGCTTGAGTTCGTCGTACCAGGCCCAGAGCGGCGCGGTGGTGGCGGCAAAGCCGGCATCGTCGGGGGCGGCGTCGAGGATTTCCGGGTTGGGCGCGAGCTCGTAGAGCGCCTGCTTCAGGAAGGTCGAGCCGAGAAAGTTGCGGATCGTCGGATGGGTCAGCCGGCCGGGATTGGCCTTGGCCCAGCCGATCATCGCAGGCACCGAACGCGGCAGGCCGGCGGCCGGCGTGCGGGCGCTGTCATAGAGGAACACCACCTGCGCCATCCGCCAGGGCGTGGCGAAACCGTCCACCGGCACGGTGAAATCGACGATGTTGGAGCGCTTCTTCGTGGTGTCGACATAGGCCCAGTTCGGCAGCGCCTCGACATAGGGGCCGTAGAGCAGCTTCTGGTTCTTCATAGCCAGGAAATTCGGGCCGTTGATCCAGATCAGGTCGACGCTGCCGCCGCTCTCGCGGCCGGCCTGCTTTTCCGCCACCACGCGGGTGACGGCCTCGGCGGTGTCGCGCAAACGGACATGGTTGATCGTGACGCCATAGGCCTTGCTCACCTCCTGCCCGACCCAGGCGATGAAGCTGTTGGTGCGCTCGTCGCCGGCCCAGGCGTTCCAGTAGACGGTCTGGCCTTTCGCTTTGGCGACGATCGCCGGCCAGTCGGCGGCGGTGATCGGTCGCGCTTGCGCGAAGGCGGGCCCGACGAGCCCCGATGCGCCGGCGGCGGCGGCGAGGCGAAGCGTGTCGCGGCGGGTGATCATGAGGCGGCTCCTTTGATCGCGATCAGTCTTGCTCGCGTGGAATCGTCATTGCGAGCGCAGCGAAGCAATCCAGGAGGGCGTAGCGCGAGACGCTGGATTGCTTCGCTGCGCTC
>LSIB01000146.1 GCA_001556025.1 Rhizobiales bacterium CCH3-A5 | reverse complement strand
CTTCAGCAATCGCCCGGGTTGGAGCACCAGGCCTGGCCGATGCGGGTGCGGGGGCCGCGATCCTTCTTGAAGCCATGATCACGACGGTCTTCGCGGACGAAGCGATGTCCCTCGAAGCGGGGGCCGCGCATCTCGTGGCGATAGCCGGGGAAGGGGTTGCCGTTGAAATTCTCGCCGGCGAAGCGCTGACGCTTGACCCGGTCGTGCCGGACGGGGCGGTGACCCTCGTCGAACTGGCCGCCGGATGCCTCGACCAGAACGCCTGCGATGCCGGCGAGCGCTCCGAGGATTGCGGCGGTGCGGCGGCCGTCCTTGGCTTCGGCCGAGGAGATGGTGGAGCCGGCGACCAGGGTGATGGCGACGACGGCGGCAAGGGTCTTGGAGAGAACGCTCTTGGTCATGATGGCCTCCTTCAGGGCTGCCGGCGATCCGTCCGCCGATGAATTGACCCTAGAG
>LSIB01000145.1 GCA_001556025.1 Rhizobiales bacterium CCH3-A5 | reverse complement strand
GCGTCGCCAGCCCCATCGCGCAGGGGCAGGCGATGATCAGAACCGCGACGGCGTTAACGAGCGCGTAGGACAGCGCCGGGCTCGGGCCGAAGATCAGCCAGATCGCGAAGGTGAGCAGAGAAAGCCCGATCACGGCGGGCACGAACCACATCGTCACCCTGTCAACGACCGCCTGGATCGGCAGCTTTGCGCCCTGCGCCGCCTCGACGGTCGCGACGATCTGCGCGAGCAAAGTGTCGGCCCCG
>LSIB01000144.1 GCA_001556025.1 Rhizobiales bacterium CCH3-A5 | reverse complement strand
GGGCCGAAGCGAGCGGTAGCAGTTAGAGGCGAGCCAGACATGCAGGTTAGGCTCGAACGAATGAGCTCTCGCCCGGTCGTTCGCCCCCCACCCCTAACCCCTCCCCACAAGGGGGAGGGGAACAGGTCGAGGCTCCCCTCAGCCCGCCGGGCGCAGCGTCTTCACCACGTCGTCGCCCGGCAGGTATTTCGCACCGTCGCGATAGCTCCAGTCGATCATCACGCCCTTGCCGTCCTTGACAGCCGTCCGGCCGACATAGGCCCCGAGCGTCGATTGGTGATCGACCGCGCGGTACTCGGCCTGCCCGAAGGCGGAGGGGAACTTCAGGCCCTTCAGCGCATCGACGAGCTTCTCGGTGTCGGTCGAGCCGGCCTTGGTCAGCGCGGCCGCGATCGAGTTCATCGTGTCGAAGCCGACCACCGAACCGAGACGCGGATAATCGTTGAATTTCGCCATATAGGCGTCGCGGAACTTCACATGTTCCGGCGTCTTGATCTCCGCCTGCGGATAGCCGGTGACGATCCAGCCGACCGGAGCCTCGGCCCCGAGCGGATCGAGATATTCCGGCTCGCCGGTCAGCATGGAGGCAACCACCCTGCCCTCGAACAGCCCGCGCGTATTGCCCTGGCGGACGAAGTTCGAGAGGTCCGCGCCGAAGGTGACGTTGAAGATCGCGTCGGGCTTGGAGGCTTCCAGCGCCTGCACGGTTGCGCCCGCATCGATGCGGCCGAGCGCCGGGAACTGCTCGGCGACGAACTCGACATCGGGCTTGGCCTTCTTGAGCAACTCCTTGAACCACTTCACCGCCGACTGGCCGTATTCGTAGTTCGGCGCGACCACGGCCCATTTCTTCGCGGGCAGCTTGGCGGCCTCCTCCACCAGCATCGCCGCCTGCATGTAGGTCGAGGGGCGTAGGCGGAAGGTGTAGCGGTTGCCCTTGCCCCAGACGAGCGCATCCGACAAAGGCTCGGAGGCGACATAGAGCTTCTTGTTCTGGAGCGCGAAATCGGCGATGGCGAGGCCGACATTCGACAGGAAGCCGCCCGACAGAAGATCGACCTTCTCGGCGTTGATAAGATCGCCGGCATGGCGCACCGCATCCTCGGGCTTGCCGCCATCGTCACGGAAAATGGTCTCGATCTTGCGGCCGAGCGCGCCGCCGGCGGCGTTGATCTGCTCCAGCGCCAACTCCCAGCCCTGGCGATAGGGCTTCAGGAAGGCGGGCTGCGCCGTATAGCTGTTGATCTCGCCCACCTTGATCGGGCCGGTTCCTTGCGCCCTGACGAGCGAGGGGGCGGCGATGAGGGTGACGCCGGCGGAAGCGCCGGCCAGAAAATTCCTACGGTCGATCGTCATCGCTGGTTCCCCGTTCTGGCCCGGTGGCGAAGCGCCCCGCGCTCGTTGATAGGTTTCGCATGCCGGCGACGCTGGGTCAGCCGGGAAATTCATTTGTATACCTATGAATTTGAATAGGCGTAATTCGCTTGTCAACGCCTAAGAATCGGCAGGCGCTGGCCAAGCCGGAGGCAGATTGCAGGGCGGCGCGGAGGTAACGTCGACAGGTCGCGTAACGGCGTCTGCCCGCTCGGGCGTTGCCGTGCGGACAAAAAATGGCGGGGCGGCCTTTCCTGGGACCGCCCCGCTCCTGTTCCGATCGGCGGGGTCTCGCGGTTGCCGATCGAAGACGGAACCTGCTGAACTCAGTTGTTGAGATAAGGCGTCGGATCGACCGGGGTCGAACCCTTGCGCAGTTCGAAATGAAGCTGCGGCGACGAGACGTTGCCGGTCTGGCCTGCGGTGGCGACGACCTGGCCGCGCTTGATCGTATCGCCGCGCTTGACGTTCAGCGCGCCGTTATGAGCATAGGCCGAGACATAGCCGTTGGGATGGCGGATCAGCACAAGATTGCCATAACCCTTCAGCTCGTTGCCGGCATAGGCGACGGTGCCGGCCTCGGCCGCCTTGATCGGCGTGCCTTCCGGCACGGCGATGTTGATGCCCTCGTTGCCGCCCTTGCCGCTGAAGCCGGCGATGACGCGGCCCCGGGCCGGCCAGCGGAAATCGGCCTTCTCGGCGGCCGGCTCCTCGGTCTTGGCGATGCTGGCCGTGGTCTTCGGGTCGGGTCTCGCTTCAACTTTGGGCTCGGCGACGACGGTCTTCGCGACAGGCGCGGCCTTGGGCTCGGCCGGCGCGCTCGCCACGACGACAGGCTTGGCCTTCTCGGCGACGGGCGCCGGCTTCCTGGCCTCGACGACCTTCGGCGCGGCCGGTGCAGCCGCGACCGGCGCGGCCCCGGCCTTCTTCGCCTCGGCCTTGGCCTTGGCCTCGGCGGCGAAGCGAGCGCGCGAGTCGCGCATCGCCTGCGCATCGGCGGCGGCCTTCACCTTGGGATCGACGGCCGGAACCGGGGCGGCGCGGGCGGCCACGACCGGTGCGGTGCGCACGGGTTGGGGACGGGCGTCGCTCTGGACCTGCGCGCTCTGCGCCGTCTGGCGCGGCGCTGCGGGTGCGGACGCTCCGGCTGCGTTATAAACCGGGATGGTCAGGCGCGAGCCGGGCTGCACATTCGGGCTGCTGAGGCCGTTGGACGAGATGAGCGCGGCCTTGGGCACGCCATATCGCGAGGAGATCATGTCGAGCGTCTCGCCCTGGGCGACGACGATCGGCGTGCCGCCGGCTGCCGACCAGCCCGAGGCGCTGCCGCCGGTGGCGATCGGGGCGGCGCTGCGCAGCGCCACGGCGGATTGCGGCGGCGGCAGCGGCTGCGAACGAACCGAGGCGACGGCGGGAGCCGCCGGCAAGGGCGCATCTTGGGTGACGCCTGGGCTGGCTGAGCGGCCGATCGAGCCCGTGGTGGCGGGGTCGCGCGCCGGGGCAGACTGGGCCGTCTTGAAGGGGCTGGAGAACGGCGCGTCCGTGAAGCGCATCGCGTCTGAAGAGCAGGCGCTCACGCTGAGCGCCAGAACGCAGGCCGCCGAAAGGCGCAAGCGGACGCCGGGCTTGGCCGAACCTGACAGGCTGTGCATGACGACTTGGCTACGCATGACTTGCACTCGCGAACAACGCAACTCGATAGCCAGCATTAAAGCCGCGTTCAGGTTACGAAACCGTTTCGCGTCCGCGATCGCTCTTCATCTTTTTGGGGCGCTTGATGGGCGGCCGCGCCTCACAGCGCCAGGGCTACTCCGGCCGCCAACGGCGAAAGCCGCAGGGCCGGACCGACGGCCTGGGACACGCCGCCATCGCCCTGCCGCGTCATCACGGCGCGTAAGCAGACGCCATCGACCCGCAGGGCCCCGACCAGCCGCCCGCCGGGCGAGAGCCGCGCCAGCAGCGTCTCGGGAACCTCTTCGACGACGCCGTTCATTAGGATGCGGTCGAAGCGGCCCAGCGTCCTGTCCGCCTGCAAGCCGTCGCCGTGGCGCAGGTCGATGAGCTTGCCGAAGCCGCTGCCGGCCAGCCGCTCATGCGCCGCCAGCGCCAGCGTGCGGTAGCGCTCCAGCGAGACGACCTCGCCACCCATCGCCGCCAGCAGCGCCGCGACATAGCCCGAGCCCGCCCCGATCTCGAGCACGCGCGCGCCGGGCGCCATCTCCAGCGCGCCGAGCATGGCGGCGACGGTGTGGGGCGCGGTCATGGTCTGCCCGCAGGGCAGCGGCACCGAGACGTCCTGCCGCGCGAGATCGGCGAAGCGCGACGGCGCAAAGCGCTCGCGCGCCACCTTCTCCATGGCGCGGAGAACTGCGATGTCGCGCACGCCTTGCGCCCGCAGCGAGAGCAGGAAGGCGACGGTGCGCTCGCCCTCGCTGGCCGTCGCTTGCGTCATGTCCCCGCCCCCCGCGGTCATGATTCAGATGGCGATGACATAGGGGCCACCCTCCCCGTCATGCTCGCCCTTGTGGCGAGCATCCACGTCTTCGTCATAGCGCGCGACAAGGAAAGACGTGGATGGTCGGCACAAGGCCGACCATGACGGGAGAGAGACTGGACGCATCGTGGTCACGCAAACACCTGCGCGAACCGCGTCAGCGTCGGTTCATGCGTCAGATCGAGTTCGATCGGCGTGATCGAGATCTTCTTCTCTGATAGCGCGCGCAGATCGGTGCCGTTGGCGGGCTCGGACTTGCTGCGCTGAAAGGCGATCCAGAAATACGGATTGCCGCGCCCGTCCGCGCGCGGCTCCAGCCGCATCAGCTCCTGGTCGCGCCGCCCCTGCGCCGTCACCGCGACGCCCGCGACCTCCGCCGGCGGCACGTTGGGAAAGTTCAGGTTGAACAGGATGTCCTTGGGGACGCCCTCCTCCAGCAGCCGGCGGATGATGCCGGCCGCATGGTGGCGGGCGCAGTCCCAATGGATCTGGTCCCGGCCGGCCGGCCCATAGGCCTGGCTGACCGCGATCGAGGGGATGCCGAGCAGCGTGCCCTCCATGGCGGCAGCGATCGTGCCGGAATAGGTCACGTCCTCGGCGACGTTCTGGCCGCGATTGACGCCTGACAGCACGAGATCGGGCCGCGCCTCGATCATGATCGAGCGCGCCGCCATGATGACGCAATCGGTCGGCGTGCCGGCGACCGCAAAACGCCGCTCGCCGATCTGGCGTAGGCGCAGCGGGTTTGACAGCGACAGCGAATGCGCGACGCCCGACTGGTCGGTCTCGGGCGCGACGACCCAGACCTCGTCGGAGAGCTGGGCGGCGATCGCCTCCATCACGGCCAGCCCCTCGGCATGGATGCCGTCGTCGTTGGTTACGAGAATGCGCATGGGGTCAGGCTTTCGGAATCAGGTGCAGCCCGAAGGCGTCGAGCGCGGGGAACCCCTCTCCTGTAAGGAGAGGGGCAGGGGTGAGGTGAAGGACGTGTGACCAGTGAGGCGTCGCCGCCGTACGACGCTGCGGTTGGCGAGAGCCACAAGCGGAGAGCGTCCGACCCCTCACCCCTGTCCCCTCTCCCTCCGGGAGAGGGAGACTCGCGCCCGGATGGATGAAGGACAGCATCACGCCTTCTCGATCGTCTTCACGCCGCGCATATACGGCACGAGCGCCTCCGGCACCGAGATCGACCCATCCGCGTTCTGATAATTCTCCATCACCGCGATCAGCGCGCGGCCGACCGCCGTGCCCGAGCCGTTCAGCGTGTGGACGAAGAACGGGCCCTTGCCGTCCTTGGTCTTGTAGCGGGCGTTCATCCGACGCGCCTGGAAATCGCCGCAAGCCGAGCAGGACGAGATCTCGCGATAGGTTTTCTGCCCCGGCAGCCAGACCTCGATGTCGTAGGTCTTCTGCGAGGCAAAGCCCATGTCGCCGGTGCAGAGCGTCATCACGCGATAATGCAGGTCGAGCTTCTTCAGCACGGCCTCGGCGCAGGCGAGCATGCGCTCATGCTCCTCGCGCGATTTGTCCGGAGCGGTGATCGAGACCAGCTCGACCTTCTCGAACTGGTGCTGCCGCAGCATCCCGCGCGTATCGCGCCCGGCCGAGCCGGCCTCGGCCCGGAAGCAGGGGGTCAGCGCGGTGTAGCGGCGCGGGAGTTCCTCCTCGGAGAGGATGGATTCGCGGACGAGGTTAGTGAGCGGAACTTCGGCTGTGGGGATGAGCCAGAGATTTGATGATCCCAACTTCTCCAATTCAGTTTTTTTTCGCTCCAAGCCTTCAAATATAGTTTTGAACTCACCAAATATTGAAACATGAGCCTTAAATATATCTGACAATTCTTTGAATGATTTTGAAGACCAGCTAACATCATAGCCAGAATTTCTAGCTTCGTCCATATAATTATTGAAATTGTTATAAAACCTACTTAGCTCGCGGTCATGCGCTCTGGCTACAATGAATCGTGACCTCATTGCATCCCAGACAATTTGTAGGCGGCGCAACTCACCCATACTCTCATACTGATCATCCCTAAACTTCGGCAACTGCGCCGTGCCGAACATCGCATCATCCCGCACCATCAGCGGCGGGTTGACCTCGGTGTAGCCGTGCTCCTCGGTATGCGTGTCGAGCATGAACTGCCCGATCGCGCGGCTCAGGCGCGCCACGCCTGAGTTCAGCACGACGAAGCGCGAGCCGGAGAGCTTGGCCGCCGTCTCGAAATCCATCTGGCCGAGCGCCTCGCCGAGCTCGAAATGCTCCTTCGGCGCGAAATTCTGGCCGAACAGGCGGCCGCCGGCGTTCTCCGGCGCATCGCCATGCACGGACTTGACGACGTTGCCATGCTCGTCCGCGCCGTCCGGCACGTCGTCATGGGGCATGTTGGGGATCGCGGCGAGCGCCGAATCCAGCGCCTCCTTGGCGGCCTTCTCCTGCGCCTCCAGCGCCGGCTGCAACTCTTTCAGCGCCGCGACCTCGGCCTTCAGGCTGTCGGCGAGGGCTGAATCCTTCGCGCCCATCGCCTTGCCGATCTCCTTCGAGAGGGCGTTGCGGCGTTCCTGAGCGTTCTGCGCTTTTGCGATCGCGGCGCGGCGCGCATCGTCGAGCGCCAGCAGCTCCGATGACGAGGTCTCCGCAAAACCCCTGCGCTCAAGCCCTCTGTCGAACGCCGCGGCGTTCTCGCGAATCCATCTGATATCGTACATCGTCGCATCTGCCGTCGCTGCCCAAGTGCAGCGCCCGATGCTCTAGACCGGGATCGCGCGCGGGGGAACTGCCGATGTGGTCATAGCGGGTCGGACACCGCGCTCCCCGTCATTGCGAGCGCAGCGAAGCAATCCAGGAAGGCGCAGAGCGAGACGCTGGATTGCTTCGCTGCGCTCGCAAGGACGGCAGTGGGCGACTACAGCCCCGCCGCCTTGTCCGCCGCCTCCTGAGCCGCCCGCTTCGCCTCGCGCTGCTTCTCGACATAGCGCACCGAGAACACCGACAGCTCGTAGAGCAGCAGCATCGGCACGGCGAGCATGAGCTGCGAGATCACGTCGGGCGGGGTCAACACCGCCGCCACGACGAAGACGAAGACAATGGCGTAGCGGCGCTTGTCCTTGAGGAACTGCGAATCGATGATGCCCGCCTGCCCGAGAAGGGTCAGGATCACCGGCAGCTGGAACGAGATGCCGAAGGCGAAGATCAGCGTCATGATCAGCGAAAGATACTCGCTGACCTTGGGCAGCAGCGCGATGCCGGCCGTGCCTTCGGTCGCCGCCTGCTGCATGCCGATCGAGAATTTCATCAGCACCGGCATGGCGAAGAAGAACACCATCGCCGCGCCCGCGACGAAGAACACCGGCGTCGCCGCAAGATAGGGCGCGAACGCCTGCCGCTCATTCTTGTAGAGCCCCGGCGCGACGAACTTGTAGATCTGCGTCGCAATCACCGGGAAGGCGAAGAAGCCCGCCCCGAAGGCCGCGATCTTGATCTGGGTGAAGAGATATTCCAGCGGCGCTGTGTAGATGAGCTGCACATTGGCGCCCGGCCCCGCCGCCCAGAGATAGGGCAGCACCAGCACGTTGTAGATCTGCGTCGCGAAAGCGAAGCAGACGAAAAACATGATCAGGAAGGCGATCAGCGACTTGATCAGCCGCGAGCGCAATTCGATCAGATGATCGATCAGGGGCGCGCGGGAGGCCTCGATCTCGTCCTCGCCCTCGCGCACATTGGCGACGCTCATGCCGCGCTCCCATCGTCGGGTTCGGAGACCTTAGCCTTGCGCTTGCGCGGAGCCTTGGGCTCCGGAAGGTCGGTGTCGACGGGCGGCGGCGTGGAGTCGGCGCTGGCGGTGCGCCGGCGCTTCGGCTCGGCGGCAGGGGCCGGATCGATCACGATCTCGGGCAGCGGCTCAGGCCCCGGCAGCGCCGCGAGCCTGGCCTCGGCATCTCTCATTGCGGCGTCGTCGAGACCGGCCGAGACGGTCGAGGTCGGCGGATCGGTGATGCCGAAATCGTCTTTGGGCATCTCGATTGGCTTGTAGTCGGGATTCATCGCCGTGGAGACCGAGCCGCCGACATCCTCGACCTGCTTCTTCAGATCGTGAAGCTCGGCCTCGCGCATCGCATCGTTGAACTGGCCCTGGAACTCGCCCGCCATGCGTCGGATCTTGCCCACCGCCTGTCCGACGGTGCGCATGGCCTTGGGCAGATCCTTGGGACCGATCACGACCAGCGCGACCGCCCCGATCAGCATCAGCTCGCTCCAGGCGATGTCGAACATCGATGGCTCGTCCTCTCGGCGCGCCTGCCGTCGGGCTGAATCTCAGCCAGCCGGACAGGCCTCGCGCCTAATCAATCCGGTGAGCCACCCGCCTCCCGGCGGGCAGCGGGCCATCAGGCCTTGTGCTCTGCCTTGGCCTGGGCGGCAGTGGCGGCAGCCGCCGCGTTGCTCGCCTGCACCTGATCGATCACCTTGGGATCGACCGGAGCCTGCGCCGAAGGCGGGGTCTCGTCCTCGGCCATGCCCTTTTTGAACGACTTGATGCCCTTGGCGACGTCGCCCATGAGCTCGGACACCTTGCCGCGCCCGAACAGCAGCATCACGACGACGCCGACGACGATCCAGTGCCAGATACTGACGCCACCCATGGCGATCTCCCTTGAACGTCTCAGTTTAGAGCATGGCTGCTTGCGAAAAACCGGTTCCCGCTTTTTCGCGCCATGCTCGGCCGGACCGGCTGAACGCCCGCCCCTTCTGCTTGCGGCGGAACCTATGTGTCCCCCGCAGGGAACACAAGAACTTCGTCCGTCGCGATGTCGACCCCGACATCTTCGCCTTCGCGCAGGGTTCCGGGCCGGGAAACCCGCGCGGCGAGCGGCTTGTCGAGGCCGGATACGGCGATCAGGACGTGATCGACCTCGCCGAGGAAGCGGCGCGTCACCAGCCGGCCGGGCAGGCAGAACCCCTTCGGCACGAGCGTGATCGCCTGCGGGCGGATGCAGACGATCGCCTCCGCCCCCTCAGCCAGCCTGCCCGCCGGAAAGCGCCCGACCGGCGTATCGACCGCGCCGCGCGCGACCTTACCGGCGATCTCGGTGAAATCGCAGAAGAATCGCGCCGCGAACAGGCTTGCCGGCCGGCGGTAAAGCTCCTCGCCGGAGCCCACCTGGATGACGCGGCCGGCGCGCATCAGGACGATGCGGTCGGCGATGCGCATCGCGTCTTCCGGATCATGCGTGACGATGATCGAGGTCGCGCCGGTTTCCTGCAGCAGGGCCGCCGTCTCGTCGCGGACGACGTCGCGCAGGCGCCGGTCGAGATTGGAGAAGGGCTCGTCCATCAGCAGCACGCCAGGACGCGGCGCGACAGCGCGCGCCAGCGCGACGCGCTGCTGCTCGCCGCCCGACAGCATATGCGGGTAGGCCTCGCACAGATCGGCGAGGCCGACGCGGGCGATGGCGCGTCGCGCCGTGGCGTCGGCGGAAACATCGTCAAGCCCGCGCAGGCCGAAGCGGACGTTTTCGCGCACGGTGAGGTGCGGGAACAGTGCATAATCCTGGAAGACGAGGCCGACGCCGCGCGCTTCAGGCTCGACGAAGCGGTCCGGCGAGGAGACGTCCCTGCCCTCCAGCAGCACCTTGCCCGCGCTCGGCCGTTCGACGCCGGCGGCTAACCTGAGCAGCGTCGTCTTGCCGCAGCCGGACTGGCCGAGCAGGGCTACGATCTCGCCGGGCTCGACCGAGAGCGTCACCCTCTCCAGAGCCGTCACGTCGCCGAAGCGCTGCGTCACCCCCTCGAATCCGAGCGCCATCGGGATCGACGCGCCCGCCGTGCCGCGCCGGCCCCAGCTCAACCACCGCGCCACGCTTTCGCTGCGAGCCAAAGGAATACTCCGAACTTCCGTCTTACCCTCCCCATCATCCCGGACAAGCTGCGTATCAGCGCCGATCCGGGATCCATCGTAAGGCACGAAGGCGCTCTGGGATGGATCCCGGAGCTCCGCTTCGCGGCGTCCGGGATGACGGCGGAGGGGTCAAGACGCCGCATTACTCTCCCGCCCCATGCGGGGCTGCGTCGCCGTCGTCAAGCGGCGTGAAGAGATCGCCGAGCGGGTCCTCGTCGCCGCGCAGGGACGGATCGTCGTCGGGAACCGGCACGCTCAGCCCCTTCGGCAACTGGCCTTCGATGAAGCCGGAGCCCTTCAGTTCGTCGAGGCCGGGCAGGTCGTCGATGCGGTCGAGCCCGAAATGGTCGAGGAAGCCGGGCGTCGTGCCATATGTGACGGGACGCCCGGGCGAGCGACGCCGCCCGCGCAGCCGCACCCAGCCGGCTTCCAGCAGAATATCGAGCGTGCCCTTGGCGGTCGCGACGCCCCGGATTTCCTCGATCTCGGCCCGCGTCACCGGCTGGTGATAGGCGATGATCGACAGGACTTCGAGCGCGGCGCGCGAGAGCTTGCGCGGCGGTTCGGCTTCGGCTGCGAGCAGATAGCCGAGATCGGGCGCGGTGCGAAAAGCCCAGCCGCCGGCCAGCGGGCGCAGATTGACGCCGCGCGGCTCGTAGAGCGCCACCAGCCGCTCGATGACGCGAGCGATGTCGATGCCCGCCGGAATCGAATGCGCCAGCACCTCGGCCGACAATGGCGCGGCAGACGCGAACAGCAGCGCCTCGACGATGCGCAGCGCGCGTGCGAAGGCTTCCGCGCCGTCGTCGTCCTCGAAATCCTCGTTTGCCGCGACGCTCATAGCGGCAGCACGGGCGGGCGGGCCGAGCGTCGGCGGACCTGCAGCGGCGCGAAGGCGTCGTCCTGGCGCAGGTCGATGACGCCCTCGCGCACCATCTCCAGCATGGCCGAGAGCGCCGAGGCACGCACCGTCGCCGCCATCTCGCTGGCGGGCAGGCCATGCGAGGCCATGTAGCGCGTGAGATAGGGGTCGATCGCGGTCCAATCGCCGGCCTCGCCGACGAGCCGTGTCAGCGCCTCCCGCGCCTCGACCAGCGACCAGACCAGCCGCTGGCCGACGGATATGTGCCCTTGCGCCTTCTTCTGGCGCTGCTGCGCATAGGCCGCCAGCAGGTCATAAAGCTCGGCCTCCCAGACCGGGCGGCTTCCCGCCACGATCTCCTCGGGCGCGCCGCGCGGAAATACGTCGTGCCCCAGCCGCTCGCGCGAGGCGAGTTTTCGCGCCGCCGCGCGGATGGCCTCCAGCCGACGCAGCCGCAGCGCAAGCGCGGTCGCGAGATCGGCGGCGCTCGGCTCCTCGCCTTTCGGCGGTTCCGGCAGCAGCAGCCGCGATTTCAGATAGGCCAGCCAGGCCGCCATCACGAGATAGTCGGCCGCGAGTTCGAGTCTGAGCGAGCGCGCCTGCTCGACGAAGACGAGATACTGTTCGGCCAAGGCAAGGATCGAGATGCGGGCGAGATCGACCTTCTGCCGGCGCGCGAGATCGAGCAGCAGGTCGAGCGGGCCTTCATAGCCGTCGACGTCGATGACGAGCCCAGCCTCGCCGTCGCGCAGCGCGCCGTCCTCCTCGAATGGCAGTTCAGCGGCCATGCGCGGCCAGCCCCTTGGTTCCGATGGCCCCGTCGCAGGTTCCGCCGTTCACGCCACTAAGGCAAGCGCGCTGGCGACCCGTGCACGGGCGTCGTCCACATCCAGCGGCTCGGGCTCGTGCCGGATGCGCCCGAGCGCAGTCGCGGCGCGCCGACCGCGCGCGCCGGTCATCTCCGGCACCGCGCCTGCGATGGCGACCATCTCCTCCATGATGCCGTGGCAATGCAGCACCACATCGACGCCGGCACGGATGGCGGCGCGGGCCTTTTCTGAGAAGCCGCCGGACAGCGCCTTCATCGAGATGTCGTCGGTCATGATCAGCCCGTCATAGCCGAGCTCGTCGCGCATGATCCCGCGCACGACTTTTCGCGAGACGGTGGCGGGGCGCTTGCTATCCAGCGCCGTGAAGACGACATGCGCCGTCATCGCCAGCGGCATGTCGGCGAGATGCCGAAACGGGCGGAAATCACTGGCTCTGAGCTCGGCAAGCGACGCCTCGACGACCGGCAGGTCGTGATGGCTGTCGGCTCCGGCCCGGCCATGACCGGGCATGTGCTTGATCACCGGCAGGACGCCGCCGGCCAGCAGGCCCTCCGCTGCGGCGCGGCCGAGCCGCGCCACCATGTCGGGATCATGCGCGTAAGCGCGGTCACCGATCACGTCATGGCTGCCGGCGACCGGCACGTCGAGCACGGGAAGACAGTCGACATCGATGCCGACCGCCTTCAGGTCATGCGCCATCAGCCGGGCGGAAAGCCGAACGATCTCACGCTGTTGCACGGGATCGTTGATTCGCAGGAAATCGCGCGCGGGCGGATATTTCGGCCAGAGCGGCGGCCCCATGCGCTGCACCCGCCCGCCCTCCTGGTCAATCAGGATGGGCGCATGCCAGCCGACGGCCTCGCGCATCTGCGCCGTCAGGGCCGCGACCTGCTCAGGCGATTGCGTATTGCGCCGGAACAGGATGAAGCCCCAGGGCCGCGCTTCCCGGAAGAAGGCACGCTCGTCGGAGGTGAGGCTCGTGCCGAGGCAGCCGGCGATGAAGGCGCGCGAGGTCATCGCTCAGGCTTAAGGACGCGGCGGCACGCCGGTCAAGCGAACCGCCGCCTTGTCCTGTTGGTTCAGCGCATCTGCTGCGACATCTGGGCGTTGAAGGCGTCGAAAGGCAGTTCGGCGACCCGGAACCAGAGGTTTTCCTTTTTCCAGTAGGGCAGCCAGGACTCATAGAACGTCTTGAACGCCGGGTTGCTGGCGGCGAGCTCGGCATAGAGCGCCATCGCCTCCTTGAAGGCGGCCTGCATCACGTCCTGCGGGAACGGCCGGAGTTCCGCGCCGGCCTGCACCAGCCGCAGCAGCGCGTCGGGATTGCCATGGTCATACTTTGCGACGCAGAGCGCATTCGCCTCGGCGCAGGCGGCTTCCAGAACAGCCTTGTAGGCGGGCGGCAGGCCTTCCCATTTTTCCAGGTTCACGAGGAAGCTGACATTGGCGCAGCCTTCCCAGAAGCCGGGGTAATAATAGTATTTCGCCACGCGCTGGAAGCCGAGCTTCTCGTCGTCCAGCGGGCCGGAGAATTCGGCCGCGTCGATCGTGCCGCGCTCCAGAGCCGGATAGATGTCGCCGCCGCCGATCTGCTGCGGCACCACGCCGAGCTTGGCGAGGATGCGGCCGCCCAGCCCGGCGATGCGGAACTTCAGGCCCTTGAGATCATCGACGCTTTTGATCTCCTTGCGGAACCAGCCGCCCATCTGCGCGCCCGTGTTGCCGGACGGGATGGTGTGCAGGTTGTGCGTCTTCATGAAGGCGCGGCAGAGTTCGAGCCCGCCGCCCTGATAGAGCCAGGCATTGTTCTGGCGCGTGTTGAGACCGAACGGCAGAGAGGTCTCGAAGGCGAAGGCCGGATCCTTGCCGATATAGAAGCTCGACAGTGTATGGCTGCATTCGACCGTGCCGTTCTGCACCGAATCGAGCGCCTGAAGCGCCGGCACGATCTCGCCGGCCGCGAAGGGCTGGATCTGGAACTGGCCGTCCGTCGCCTCGGCGACGCGTTTGGCCACCTGCGTGGACAGTCCAAACAGCGTGTCGAGGCTCTTGGGATAGCTCGACGTCAGCCGCCAGCTCACCTTGGGCGATGACTGCGCGACGGCCGGAGCGGCAATGGTGGCGCTCGCCGCGACACCTGCGCCCGTCGCCTTGACGAATTGACGGCGATCCATGGTCTTCCTCCGGATGGTTTTGCTTGGCCGCTCGTTTGCGAAAGCGCGACGCGGCGTCGGGTGCGACGCTACAAGTCATCGAAGCAGCCCAGAAACCGTCCGCAACGCAGGCGGGCATGCGCCCGAGACAGGGCGCGCGCACGAAAAAACCGGCGGCGCAGGGCGCCGCCGGTCGATGATCGAAGCCGGTTCCGATCAATTCTTAGCGATGAAGCACTGTCCGCCGGAGCTTTGCAGCTGGCTGCACATCGACGTCGCATCCTCGCGCGAATAGGGGCCGACGCGCAGGCGATAGACCGTCTTGCCACCGGCGAGTTCGGTCTTGCGCACGATCGGGGCCTGACCGCCGAGTTGCTCGGGAAACTTCCGCTGGAGCGCGGCAAAGGTGGCGCGAGCCTCCGATTCGCTGCCGGGCGCGGCGAGCTGGACCACGAAATCGCCTGAGCCGCTGCGGATCGCCGCCGTGGCGGGAGCCGGCGTCGCGGCCGGTGCGGGCGTCGGCGCGGCGCTGGCGAGTCGGACAGGAGTCGAGGTCGTCGTGGCGGGCGCAGGGGTCGCGGCGCGCTCCTGCGTCTTCGGCGGCTCGACCGGCCGCGGCCGTGGCGGCGGAGCGCTGGCGGTCGTCGTCGGCACGGCCGGCTGCGGACGGGCCGCTGCAAGCCCGTTCGAGGCGGGCGCCGTGCCATTCGAATAGGCGGCGTTGGCCGTCGGGGCCGGCGCGGGCGTGCCGTCGGGCCGAATCGAGACGGTGCGCACGCGGCGCGGCTCACCGAGGCCCGGCACCGGCGGCGACGGCGTGAGGATGGGCTCGGCCGGGGTCAGGCTACGCTCCGGTGCGGCGGGTGCCTGCGCCAGCGGGTTGCCGCTGGCCGCGTCGGCGGTCGCGGCGCCGGGACCGGCCAGCACAACGCGCGGCGGCAGCGAGCGAGCCGCCTGCTGGACATCGACCGGCTGCTCCTCCCGGCTGACGACCGTCGCCTGCTTGGCGGGCGTCTCGCCGGCGCGCTCGTAGATCTGCTTGTTCTGGTTGGGAATCTCCGCGCCGCCCGGATTGGCGGGGGCGACCTTGGTCGGGCCGGCATCGGCCGAAATCACCGGCGGCTGTCCGTTCGTGCCGACAGGCCCCCCGCGCAGCAGCATGGCCGCGCCGACGCCGATGACGCCGACCGCGATCAGCGCGGCCGCCGTCCAGAGCCCCTTGCGCGAGCGCTGCGGCTCGAGCTCGGGCATGTCGTTGTCGGCGGCGCGCGCATCGTTCTGATAGGTCGCTGCCGAAGCCTGCTGCTGCTCATAGGCATAGTCGTCGTAGCGCGCCTCTGGGGCGTAGCCTGCCTCCTGGTCGAGGTCGCGCGGCTGCTCGGCGTTGGGCGGCGGCTGGCGGGCATAGGCTTCGGCGACCAGATTGTCGAAATCGGGCATGGGATGCGCAGCCGGAACAGAGGGCTGGACAGGCAGCGGAACAGGCTCTGCGACAGGCGCGGCGCGCGCGGGCTCGCTGCGGCGCAGCAGAGCCTCGAATTCGTCGAGGGCGCCACGCAGCTCAGCCGGCGGCGCGCTTTGGGCTGGCGGCGCGCTCTGCGCTTGCGGCTCGGCGGCCGCGAAACTCGGCTCCTGTCTCGCCGGAGCGGGACCACGGCCGCGCTGTGCGAACAGGTCCTTCAGCGGATCATCCTGCCCGACGATGCGGGTCAGCTCGACAAGCGGATCGACGGCGTTGGCCGGGCGCTGCGGCTGCGCCGCGCCGCGAAGCTGACGCTCGAGATCTTCGAGATCGAGGGCGAAACGGTTTCTAGCTGGCTCACTCATGGCATGATCCATTCCAGCACAGGGCCGACGCCACGATGGAACGCCGAACGCATTGCGCGGTCAATTTCTGACCTCGTGCGCGCCGGCGGAAAGCGTCCGTCAGCGCATCTCTTCCGGCGCCGCGACGCCCGCGACAGCCAGACCGGAGGCGAGCACGCTGCGCACGCAATGAACGAACGCCAATCTCGCCAGGGTCAAGTTTCGATCAGTTTGATTAACGAACCGTAATTGCGGCGAGTCTTTGCCCTTGTTCCAGAGCGAATGGAATGCGCTCGCCAGCTCATGCACGAAAAAGGCCACGCGATGCGGCTCGCAGGCCAGCGCCGCCGCCTCGATCATCCTCGGATAGGCCGCGATCATCTTGACGATGCCGATCTCGGCCTCGTCGTCGAGGCGTTCGAGTTCGGCCTGCGTCAGATTTTCGGGACTGAGGTCGAGATCGGGAAAGGCCTCGCGCGCCTGGCGAAAAATCGAGGCGCAGCGCGCATGGGCGTACTGGACGTAGAAGACCGGATTGTCCTTCGACTGCTCGACCACCTTGGCGAGGTCGAAATCCAGCGTCGCATCGTTCTTTCGGAAGATCATCATGAAGCGCACCGCATCGCGGCCGACCTCGTCGATGACTTCGCGCAGCGTGACGAAATCGCCCGAGCGCTTCGACATCTTCACAGGCTCGCCGTTACGCAGCAGCTTGACGAGCTGGCAAAGCCGGACGTCGAGGGAGCCTTCGCCCCCCGTCACCGCCTTCACCGCCGCCTGCATCCGCTTGACGTAGCCGCCGTGGTCGGCGCCCCAGACATCGATCATGACCGGGAAGCCGCGCATGAATTTCGAGCGGTGATAGGCGATGTCGTTGGCGAAATAGGTGTAGCTGCCATCCGATTTCAGCAGCGGCCGGTCGACGTCGTCGCCGAACTGCGTGGCCCGGAACAGCGCCTGCTCGCGGTCCTCCCAGTCCTCGTCCTTCTGGCCCTTGGGCGGCGGCAGCCGGCCCTGATAGATCAGGTCACGGGCGCGCAGATCGGCGATGGTCTCGGCGACGATATCGGGCGGACCCTGCAGCGAGCGCTCAGAGAAGAACATGTCATGGACGACGCCGAGCGCAGCGAGATCGTCGCGGATCATCGCCATCATGCCGTCGATCGCGGCCGCGCGCACCAGCGGCAGCCATTCGGCCTCGGACTTCGTCAACAGGGCGTCGCCATGCGCCTTCGCGAGGTTCTCGCCGACAGCGACGAGATAATCGCCGGGATACAAACCCTCGGGGATCGCGATCGTCTCCCCCAGCGCCTCGCGGTAACGAAGGAACGCCGAGCGGGCGAGCACGTCGACCTGCGCGCCGGCGTCGTTGATGTAGTATTCGCGCGTCACGGCATGGCCCGCGAAGGCGAGCAGGTTGGCGAGCGCGTCGCCGAACACGGCGCCGCGGCCATGGCCGACATGCATCGGCCCGGTCGGATTGGCCGAAACGTATTCGACATTGACGGCAGGCTGCGGCTTTGGCGTTCCCCGGCCGAAATCCGGCCCCTGCTGCACGGCGTCCTTGAGGATCGCGGTGAAGATCGACGGCTTCAGCGTGAGATTGATGAATCCCGGGCCGGCGATCTCGACCTTGACGATGTCCGTGTCCTTGATGAGCTCGTCTCGCAGCAGTTCGGCCAGTGCGCGCGGGTTGGTCCCGGCCTCCTTGGCCAGCACCATGGCGGCGTTGCAGGCGAGATCGCCATGGGCGGGGTCGCGCGTCGGCTCGACCACGACGCGGGAGAGGTTCAGACCCGCCGGCAGCGCGCCGCGCTCGGCCAGCCCCGCCAGAATGGCGGCGATGCGGGCGGAAAAGCTCTCGAACAGGTTCATTGCAGCCTGACTTGCCTGATAATCGTGGCGAAGTGCGGCCCCTATCGCAGCGAGGGGGTGGCGTCAAACAGGCGGCGGTGCTCGTCCAGCGCATACCAGTCGGTCATGCCGGCGATATAGTCGGCGATGCGGCGCGCCCGGCGGGTTTCGTCGAGACCGTCGCAGCCGGCCGCCCATTCGCCGGGCATCGCGGAGGGATCGGTGCTGAGGCGGCCGAATAGATCGCGCACGACGCCGGCCGCCTTGGCCCTGATCGGGCTGATGCGCGGATGTCGGTACATGTTGGGATACAGGAAATTCTTGATCGCACGGTCGGCTGCCGTGACCGGCTCCGAGAAGGCGACGACCGGCGCGGCGGCATGCCGGATCGCATCCACATCCGCGGGAGCCAGCGTCGCGATGCGGCGTTGCGACTCGGCGATGACGTCCTCGACGAAGCGGGTGATGACGCGCCTGACCAGTTCGTTGGTGGCGCGCTGCGGCTCCAGCCCCGGATGCAAGACATCGATCTCGTCGAGCAGCCCGGCGAGGAAGGGCTGGTCGCGCAACTCGTCGAGCGAGAACAACCCCGCGCGCAGACCGTCGTCGATGTCATGCGCGTCATAGGCGATGTCGTCGGCGAGCGCAGCGGCCTGCGCTTCCGCCGAGGCGTAGGTGCCGAGCCAGAGATCCTGCCGCGCCTGATATTCCACGATTGCCGCCGGAATGCCGGCTTGCGCGTAGCGCTCTGTCGGCAGCCCTTGCGCATCCAGCAGCGGGCCGTTGTGCTTGACCAACCCTTCCAGCGTCTCCCAGCTCAGATTGAGCCCGTCGAAGCCGGCATAGCGGCGCTCCAGCCTGGTCACGATCCGCAGCGTCTGGGCGTTGTGGTCGAAGCCGCCGAAAGCCGCCATGCACTCGGCCAGCGCATCCTCGCCGGTGTGGCCGAAGGGGGTGTGGCCGAGGTCGTGCGCCAGCGCCAGCGCCTCGGCGAGATCTTCGTCGAGCCCCAAGGCGCGGGCGAGCGCGCGGGCGATCTGCGCGACCTCGATCGTATGCGTCAGCCTTGTGCGGAAATGGTCGCCCTCATGCGACACGAACACCTGGGTCTTGTGCTTGAGCCGGCGAAACGCGGTCGAATGAATGATGCGATCGCGGTCGCGCTGGAACTGGTTGCGCGTCGCCGAGCCGGGCTCGGCGACGAGCCGCCCGCGACTGAGGCTGGAGCGGCACGCGTAGACGGCGCGCCAGCGCTCGCCCGGCTCGCGATCCTGCAATGTCTCGAAGCTGTCTCGAAAAGGCATGGCCGACCTGTCTGGGGCTACGTCTTGCCGCAGGCCTGCGGCGCAATTACCTTTACGGACAACCGGGGTGCAAGGCGCTTGTGAGCGAAGAGCCGCCCCCTGCCATGGAGCGCACCATGTCGACCGATCTTCTGGCGAAGCCGCGCGGCATTTCCGTGACGGACAAGGCCGCGACCCGCATCGTCAGTGTGATGGCGCATGAACCGCCGGGCTCGATGCTGCGCGTCAGCGTCTCGGGCGGCGGCTGCTCGGGCTTCCAGTACATCTTCGACGTCGACCGCGAGACCGCGCCCGGCGACCTCGTGATCGAGCGCGGCGGCGCAACCGTACTGATCGACGAGACCTCGCTCGACCTGTTGGAGGGCTGCACCATCGACTTCGTCGACGATCTCGTCGGCCAGTCCTTCAAGATCACCAACCCGAACGCAACGGCGTCGTGCGGCTGCGGGACGTCCTTCGCGATCTGACGGGGGCGGCTGGGACGCTGGCCGCCTACTCGCCCAACACCACGACCTTCGCGCCCTCGGCCACCTGCCCGCCCGGCTCGCCCGCGACCTCGGTGACCGTGCCGTCGCGCGGCGCGGTCAGCACATGCTCCATCTTCATCGCCTCGACGATGGCGAGCCGCTGGCCCTTCACCACCGCCTCGCCGGCTGTCACGAACAACGCGATCAGCTTGCCGTGCATCGGCGCCTTGACGACGCCGCCCGAGCCCGAGGCCGCGTCGAGATCGACGCTGAAGGGGTCGAATAGCGACACCACCGTCTGCCGGCCGCGATGCAGCGCGAGATAGGTGCCGCGCTCTCCTTGAGCCAGCGTGATCTCATGCTCGCCCTCGCCGATCTCATGGCCGGGCAGGCTGACGCGGGCGCTGTCTTCGTCCCATTCGATCCGCGCCTCGACGCGCTCGCCATCGACCAGCAGCGGCAAACCCAGCAGCGGCTGCGGCATCAGCGCGAAATTATCCGCAACGAGCCAAGGCGAACGGTGTTCGCCATCGACCCGCTCGGCCGCCTGCATGACCCCCGCAAGCTGGCGCTCCTCCTCCAGTTGCAGCGCGGCGGCGGCGACCGCCGCCGCATCGAGCGGCTGCGGCTCGGCCCCAAGCGCTGAGATGTTGCGCTCGATGAAGCCGGTGTCGAACGGGCCGTCGCGAAACCCTTGCGCCTCCGCCAGCTTCTTCAGGAAGGCGAGATTGGTGCGCGGGCCGGCCACCACCGTCTCGCCAAGTGCGCTGGCCAGCCGGTCCAGCGCCTCGTTACGCGTCGGCGCATGCGCGATGACCTTTGCGATCATCGGATCGTAGAACGGCGTCACGGTGTCGCCGGCCTCGACGCCGGTATCGATGCGGATGCCCTCGCCCTCCGGGAATTGCAGCGCCCAGAGCTTGCCGGTCGAGGGCAGGAAGCCCTTTTCGGGGTCCTCGGCATAAAGCCGCGCCTCGACGGCATGGCCCTTCGCCGTCACGTCGGCTTGCGAAAACCCCAGCGGCTCTCCGGCCGCCACCCGTAGCTGAAGCTCGACGAGGTCGAGCCCGGTAATCGCCTCCGTCACCGGATGCTCGACCTGGAGCCGCGTGTTCATCTCCATGAACCAGAAGCCGTCTCGTTTCAGCCCATCGCGCCCGTCGGCGATGAACTCGACCGTGCCGGCCCCGACATAGCCGACAGCCCTGGCGGCTTCGGTCGCGGCCTTGCCCATGGCGGCGCGGACCTCGTCGGTCATGCCGGGCGCGGGCGCCTCCTCGATCACCTTCTGGTGGCGGCGCTGCAGGGAGCAGTCGCGCTCGTAGAGATGGACGACATTGCCAAAACTGTCGCCAAAGACCTGGATTTCGACATGGCGCGGCGAGAGCACATATTTCTCGACCAGCACCCGCGCGTCGCCGAAGGCGTTCTTGCCCTCGCGCTGGGCACTCGCCAGCGCGTCGTCGAACTCCTCCGGGCGGTCGACCTTCTTCATGCCCTTGCCGCCACCGCCGGCGACCGCCTTGATCAGCACGGGATAGCCGATGCGCCGCGCCTCGGCGCGCAGGAAATCCGCGCCCTGCTCGGTCCCGTGATAACCCGGCACCACCGGCACCGAGGCCTTCTCGACCAGCGCCTTGGCAGCGTCCTTCAGGCCCATCGCCCGGATGGCCGAGGCCGGCGGCCCGACGAAGACGATGCCCGCCGCCTGACAGGCCTCGGCGAAATCGGCGTTCTCGGAGAGGAAGCCGTAGCCCGGGTGGATGCAGGCCGCGCCGCTCTCCTTGGCCACTTTCAGGATGATGTCAGCGTCGAGATAGCTTTCGCGGGCCGGTGCGGGGCCGATGCGATAGGCCTCGTCGGCCATTTGCACGAACAGCGCCTCGCTGTCGGCGTCGGAATGGACCGCGATGGTGCGGAGCCCGAGCCGCTTCGCCGTGCGGATGACGCGGCAGGCGATCTCGCCGCGATTGGCGATCAGGATGGAGGGCAGCTTGGCGGCAATCGGCATGAGGCGGCATCCCGGAAGGTGTTGCCGCCTTTATAGCGGCAAGGCGGCGTCTGTCGCGGCCTTGTTGCGCACAGCGGCCTGCGCCCGTACCGACCGCCAGATCGCCCAGGTCGCCTGGAAGCATAAGCACGCGACGACGACGTCGAAGACGTATTCCGGCCAACGCACCGGCAATATGCGGGCGACGAGCCCGACGATGGCGAAGCCGAAGGTGGCGATCGAATCGTTGCGGGCCGAGAGCCAGGTCGCCTTGATCACCGGGTTGCTCTCGCGCCGGAAGCGGAACAGCGCCGCGACGACGCAGAAGCCGATGATCACCATGCTGACCGCCGCGAAGCCGAGCGTCCAGAATTCGATCGGGCGCGGGCGGACGATCTTGTCCCAGAGATCGTAGAGCGTATGCAGGCCCGCGACCGTCATGACCGCGCCGATGCCAAGCGCGGCGAGCTTTTCGGCGCGGGAATCGCGGCCGAAGACGAGCGCGGCGATGCCGTAGAGGATGACGTCGTAGACCCAGTCGACGCCGTCCTTGAAGAGCTGGTCGTTCCTGATGGAAAGCGCCCAGGCGACGGTCGCCGCCGCCTGCACGAAGATGCCGAGCGCGATCGCCCAGATCGTCAACGTGTAGGCCCGAGCGGTTGCCGGGATGGTCATACTCCCAGCAGTGCCCTCCCCATCATGGTCGGGCTGGTCCCGACCATCCACGTCTTTCGGCGTCTGGGGCGAACTCACGATCGACAAGCGGGAAACTCCGGCACACGCAGCCTACGTGTCACGCTTGGCCTCGCCGTCGCAAGATATGGATGGTCGGGACCAGCCCGACCATGACGGCGGAGGGTATCCGGGTTGCTGAACCGACCGCCCTCACCCGCGCCCGACGAACGGCATCTTGCTCGCCATCACCGTCAGGAACAGCACGTTTGCCTCGATCGGCAGGCTCGCCATGTGCAGCACCGAGGTCGCGACATGGTCGACGTCCATGACCTGCTCGATCGCGATCGAGCCGTCGGCCTGCGGCACCCCTTGCGTCATCCGCCGCGCCATCTCGGTGAGCGCGTTGCCGATATCGACCTGTCCGACCGCGATGTCGTATTTGCGCCCGTCGAGCGAGGCGGTCTTGGTCAGCCCCGAGATCGCATGCTTGGTCGCGGTGTAGGCGACCGAGTTCGGACGCGGCGCGTAGGCCGAGATCGAGCCGTTGTTGATGATGCGGCCGCCCATCGGGGTCTGGTCCTTCATCAGCTTGAACGCCTCCTGCGTACACAGGAACGGCCCGGTCAGGTTGGTGTCGACCACCGCCTGCCACTGCGCCAGCGTCAGGTCTTCCAGCATGATTCCGCCCGGCGCATTGACGCCGGCATTGTTGAACAGCACGTCGAGGCGGCCGAATTTTTCCTTGGTCTTCGCGAACAGGTTCCGCACCGAGGCCTGATCGGTCACGTCGGTCGATACCGCCAGCGCCTGGCTCGGCGGCGCGCCCGAAAGCTGGATCGTCTCGGCGAGCGCGTCCTCGCGGCGTCCGGCCAGCACGGTCCGGTAGCCGTCCTTCAGGAAGGCGAGCGCGACCGCCCGCCCGACGCCTGACCCCGCCCCGGTGATGATGGCGACCTTGTTGTGCCCAGACATGCGTATCCCTCGTCTTTTCTTCGGCTAAACCGTTTCAGATGGCGGGCCGACCATAGCAGCGTGTGCAGCATGCGGAACAGCCGCCGGCGCATTGCCGACAGCCGCTTGCCAGCGGAGCCGGCCACCATAAAGTTGTAGGCAGGGAGGATACGCCATGACCAGCCTG
Organism: Rhizobiales bacterium CCH3-A5; assembly: GCA_001556025.1. Classification (GTDB taxonomy): domain Bacteria; phylum Pseudomonadota; class Alphaproteobacteria; order Rhizobiales; family Beijerinckiaceae; genus Allobosea. The sequence goes on along the minus strand of LSIB01000144.1, from coordinate 156,450 downwards.
AACCGCAGACATCTGATCGCCGGCGGGGCAGCCGCGCTCGCCGCAGTTCCGGCCTTGGCCCAGCAGGCCGGCCATGAGCATCATGGCGGGCACTATGAGCGTCTGAACCAGCCCGGCCGCATCCCCAAGCCCGCTCTGGCCGACAGCCAGAACGTCTTCGACTCGCCTGTGCCCAAGGCGGCCAATCCCGGCCGCTGGAGCACGAAGGCGCTGCTGCCGCTGCCGCGTTCGGAAATGGCCTGGGCAGCGGCCGACGCGGAGGGCATGCACATCGTCGGCGGCTATGCCGAGCAGCGCGTCGACCGGCCCTACCACCATGTCTACCGCCCGAAGGAGGACCGCTGGATCGACGCCGCCCCGCTGCCGCTCGGCGCCAACCATGTCGGCGTCGCCTTTCTCGACGGCAGGCTCTACGCCATCGGCGGCTTCACCGAGCAGAACCGCAATCCCCATCCACGCTGTTTCGTCTGGGATCCGAAGACCGACCGCTGGGCCGAGATCGCGCCCTTGCCCCGCGCCGTCGGCTCGGCCGCGATCGTCGGGCTCGGCGGAGTACTGCACGCCATCGGCGGCGCGATCGGCGACAGCTTCGACACCAAGCGCTCGGTCGACTGGCATCTGGTCTACGATCCGAAGGCCGACCGCTGGAGCGAGCGCAAGCCGATGCCGACGGGGCGCGACCACACCGGCACGCTGCCGATCGGCAACCTGATCCACGTCATCGGCGGGCGTGTCGATTCGTTCCACACCAACTCGAATCTGCACCACGCCTACGACCCGGCCAAGGACGCCTGGACCCCGCGCAACCCGCTGCCGACCGCCCGCTCGGGCCATGGCGCGGTGCTCTACCGCGGCAAGGTCTTCGTCATGGGCGGCGAAGGCACCAACCGGGTCTTCGGCCAGATGGAGGCCTATGACCCGACCGCCGATTCCTGGGAGCAATATGCGCCGATGCCGACGCCGCGCCACGGCCTCGGCGCGGCGCTGGTGGGGGATGCGATTTATGTCGCAGGTGGCGGCCCGGTGATGGGCGGCGGTGTGCAGAGCGCCGTGCACGAGGCGTTTACGCTAGGATGAAGCTCGCTGATCGATCGCGAACGGTCCGGCGCTTGACGCCGGACCGTAGTCGCTCAGCCCGACTTCTTCGTCACCAGCGTGAGCGTACCGGTCTGGCTGACCTGGGCGACGATGACGTCGCGGGAGGACAGGCCCTTGGCCTCCAGCGCCGACCTGATCTCCGGCGCGGCCTCGACGGCGTTGCGCAGCTTCTGCAGGTCGTCTGCCGTGCGCGACGCCAGCGCCTTGTTGACCTCCGTCTTCGTCGCCTCGGGCAGTTCGTCGAGATCGACGACGTTCACCGAGGTGATCGCGGGCGGCGTCGCCGGGCGTGGCGCCTCGCTTGGCGCGGGGGCCGGCGCCTGGGCGATGGCCGGGGCCTGCAGGCCGAAGGCGCCGAGTGCCGCGAAGGCAGCGCCGACCGTGAGAGTTGAAATCCTGCGCATGAACATCTCCTGATGGGTGATGGACGAGCACCGCAGTTCACAGGGTCATTTGGGTCGCAAGCCGGGCATCGCATGGTCATTCCGTGATCATGTCGCGGCGACAATGCGGGCTCGGCATCGAAAACACAGCAAAAGACGGTGTCGTCGCGCACCGGATCGGCCATGGATGGCAGGCTGCGACACGCCGATGGGCGCGAAGCGGCGACGGACGCTTGCGGATGACGCGCAATCCCGTCAAACGAACATCCTCCACTTCGTTTTTCCGCAGTCCGTTTTCCCGTGGCGGCCCCTTGACGTGACCGACATAGACACCCTCCTTCCCCATGGCGGCGAGACTGGCGCGCTGATCCGCCGCTTCGACTGGTCGGCGACCGCGCTGGGGCCGATCGAAGCCTGGCCGCAGAGCCTACGCAGCACGGTCGCGCTGGCTCTCAGCACGCCCTATCCGGTGGTCATGCTCTGGGGGCCTGACGGCATCCTGATCTACAACGACGCCTATGCCGGCTTCGCCGGCGGCCGCCACCCCGGACTGCTCGGCGCGAAGGTTCTCGAAGGCTGGCCCGAGGCGGCCGATCTGAACCGCCGCGTGCTGGACACGGTGCTGGCCGGCGGCACGCTCTCGCTGCGCGAGCAGCGCCTGACGCTGAACCGACACGGCGCCATGGAGGATTGCTGGCTCGATCTAGACTACATGCCGATCCGCGACGAGGGCGGAAAGCCGGTCGGTGTCTTCGCTATCGTCATCGAGATCACCGAACGCCTGCGCGCCGAGCAGCGGCTCAAGATCGCGCAGGAGGCCGGCAGCGTCGGCGTCTTCGAATGGTATCCCGAAAGCGGCAAGCTCGACGTTTCGGACACGTACCGCCGGATCTGGGGCCTTCCGCCGGAGATCGAGGTCACCGACGCGCTTCTGATCTCGATGCTCCACCCCGACGACCGCGCGCTCTCGGGCTCGAACCGTCTCGGCGAGGCCAACCCGCTGGCCTACACCGAGTATCGCAGGCTGGACCCGCTGACCGGCGAGATCCGCTGGATCGCCCGCCAGGGCGAGGCGGTCGCCACGCCCGATGGCGGCCGGCGGCGGTTTGTCGGCGTCTGCTTCGACGTCACGCAGCGCAAGCTCGCCGAGGAGGCCCTGCGCGCCAGCGAGATGCGCTGGCGCAACCTGTTCGAACAGATGCAGGAGGGCTTCTTCATCGGCGAGGCCGTGCGCGACTCAGCCGGGACGATGGTCGATTTCCGCTTCGTCGAGATGAACCCCGCCTTCGAGGCGCGCACCGACGTGAAGATGGACGACGCGCTCGGCCGGCGCGTCAGCGAGGTGATCCCGAACCTGCCGCCGGAGCTGATCGCGACTTATGCGCGGGTCATCGATACAGGCGAGCCGGCGCGTTACGAGATCAACGTGCCCTCGCTCAGGGACAAGTGGTTCGAGGCGCGCGCCCGCCGGCTCGGGCCGGAGCGGTTCTCGGTGCTGTTTCTCGACATCACCGGCCGCAAGAAGGCCGAAGCCGCGCTGCGCGAGAGCGAAGCGCGCTTCCGCAGCCTCTCGCAATCCATGCCCAACCACGCCTGGACCGCACGCCCCGACGGACTGCTCGACTGGTTCAACGAGCAGGTCTACGCCTATAGCGGCCTGGGCGCCGGTGAACTCGATGGTGAGGGTTGGGCCGCCATGGTCCATCCCGAGGACATCGCCAGCGCAGCGGCCGCCTGGGAGAACGCCCGGCGCGACGAGGCCCCCTACCAGACCGAGTTCCGGCTGCGCCGCCATGACGGCGTCTTCCGCTGGCATATCGCGCGCGCGGTCCCCGTGCGCGGCGATACCGACGCGGTCACCCGCTGGATCGGCACCAACACCGATATCGACGACCAGAAGACCGCCGAGGCCGCGCTCGCCGACCTCGCCGAGACGCTGGAGGAGCGCGTCGAACAGCGCACCGCCGAACTCGCCAAGGCGCAGGATGCGCTGCGCCACAGCCAGAAGATGGAGGCGATCGGCAACCTCACCGGAGGCGTCGCCCACGATTTCAACAATCTGCTGCAGGTGATCAGCGGCAATCTGCAATTGCTGATGCGCGAGATCGCCGGCAACGACAAGGCCGAGAAGCGCGTCGCCAACGCCATGGCCGGCGTCGGGCGCGGCTCCAAGCTCGCCTCGCAATTGCTTGCCTTCGGCCGGCGTCAGCCGCTGGAGCCAAAGGTTGTCAATATCGGCCGGCTGATCCGCGGCATGGACGACTTGCTGCGGCGAACGCTCGGCGAAGCCGTCGAAATCGAGACCATGATCGCTGGCGGGCTCTGGAACACGTTGGCCGACCCGACCAATCTCGAGAACGCGCTGCTTAACCTGGCGATCAACGCGCGCGACGCGATGGAGTCGCAAGGCCGCCTCACCATCGAGGCCGGCAACGCATTTCTCGACGATGCTTACGCCCGCACCCATTCGGATGTCGAGCCCGGGCAATATGTCATGGTGGCGGTCACCGACACCGGCTCTGGCATGAGCGCCGAGGTTCTGGAGCAGGTCTTCGAGCCGTTCTTCTCAACCAAGCCGGAGGGCAAGGGCACGGGTCTCGGCCTCTCGATGGTCTATGGCTTCGTCAAGCAGTCCGGCGGACATGTGAAGATCTACAGCGAACCCGGCCAGGGCACGACGGTGAAACTCTATCTGCCGCGCTCGACGCAAGCCGAGGACGTGCTGGTCGAGAGCGAGTCAGGCCCGGTCAGCGGCGGCAACGAGACCATTCTCGTGGTCGAGGACGACGAAGGCGTGCGCGAGACCGTGATCGCCCTGCTCGGCGAACTCGGCTACCGCGTGCTGAAGGCGCCCGATGCGCAGAGCGCGCTCGCCGTCATCGAGAGCGGCGTGCCGATCGACCTGCTCTTCACCGACGTGGTGATGCCGGGCACGCTGAAAAGCCCGGAACTCGCACGCAAGGCCAAGGAGCGCCTGCCCGATCTCGGCGTGCTGTTCACCTCCGGCTATACCGAGAACTCGATCGTCCACGGCGGCCGGCTCGACGAGGGCGTCAACCTGATCTCGAAGCCCTACAGCCATGAGGCGCTGGCGCGGAAGGTCAGGCAGGTGCTTGCACAGACCGGCAGACGCGGAGCAGCCGAACCGGCGCAGCCGACCGAAAGCCAGAGCCCGCCGCCCTCCCCCGCCGCCGGACGCCGCCTGACCGTGCTGGTCTGCGAGGACGAGGCCATCATCCGGATGGATACGGTCGATCTGGTCGAGGAACTGGGCTACGCCGTGGTGGAGGCCGATAGCGGCCGGCAGGCGCTGGAGATCGCCAGCCGTCACGAGGTCGATATCCTGCTGACCGATATCGGACTGCCGGACATATCGGGTCTCGAACTGGCCCGCCGCCTGCGCGACCTCAAGCCCGGCATCGGCGTCGTCTTCGCGACGGGCCGCGACCGGATCGAGGGTTTTGCCTCGGAGCCGCGCACGGAACTGCTCAAGAAGCCCTACCGGCTCGACCTGCTGGAAAAGGTGCTGGCGCGGATTCTGGATTGAGGTGTTCTCAGAGGCTCGCCACCACCACCAGCCGCCTGATCTCGCCCCGCAGATAGGCCTGCAGGAAACGATCGTAATCCTTGATCGAAACGCAGCCATTCGACTGGCCGCTGGGGCCAAGCAGGTAGCTGTGGGCCAGCAGCCCGGCGCGGCCGAAGATCGCGCCGCTGCCGCCGACCGGATGCAGCCGGATGGCGCGGACGCCATGGAACAGAGCCTCGCGCTCGACGAGGTTGTAGGTGTGGGGCGGCGTCACCCCGTTCATGCGGACATGGGAGTAGCGGATGTCGTCCATCTTCTCACCGAAGCCGGAATGGGCCTCCAGCCGCTCGCCATTGGGCAGATAGACCATCTGCGCCTTGATGTCGTAGATCGCCGTGCCGGCGCTGAGGCTGGACGGCGGCGGTCCTGCCGGGCGCGGCGTCAGGCGCAGGCCGAGACCGGGCCCGAGCGCGGCACCGCGATCGATCTCCCCGTCCTGCGGCGCGGCATAGGCCAGTTGCGTGCCGGCCTCGCGCGGCGAGACGCCAAATAGCTTCTGAATGAAGTTGCGGTTGTCCTCGGGCGCTACGGCGGCGACTGGGGCCGTCTTGCCGCGACGGGTCGCCGGCGTGGCCGCGAGGCGCGGCTTCTCGGTCTGCGCGACTGCCTTCGCATCCGCCGACGCCGGAATCCTCAGATCCGTAGGGCGCGGCACAGGCAACGGCGCAGCGATCAGCCGCGAGGTGATCAACGGCAAGGAGGCAGGCTGGTCGGTGGCTGCGGCCTCGCCACCCTGGGGATGGCGCGACATTGGCGCGGATGACGGCAGGCTCGCCGTCTGCATCGGATCGGCGATCGCAGGCATGAGGGCCGCGCTCAGAGGGGCCTGCTCCGCGAAGGTCAGCGGCGTCGCGCCGATCGTGACCCGTGCATCCAGCAGGGCGCTGAAGCGAGCCGGGGCCGGCTTGACGTCTTGACGATGCTTCGGCTCGGTCTTTGCGGCAACGATAACGGGCTCAGCCGCCTGCTCCGGCCAGCCCGCCAGCGCGAACAGCCCGAGCGCGACAGATGTGAACAGCAGCTTGGCGCAGAGCGCGCGCCGCCTCTGGCCATGCGAGCCGGCGCGGATGCGCCCGGCCCGGCGTATCGAGAAACCCATGCGACGCCACTCACGCAACCACCGGGATCGCCGCAGGCGCGGAAAACCCGAAACTCAGACACGCACATGAGACGCGATCTTGGTTAAGTGCTGGTGAATGGGAGAGCAGGAATTCGCGATTCAGGCTGCGCGTGCCATTCGTCGGATAGGCACAAGTCCGGTTCCCCAGCCTTTCGCATGAGACTCCGGCTCGGAATGCGATTGACATGCCCAAAGGTTAGCGCAACTCTGGGTAGCGTTCGTCGAGAGTGGAGACGCATAGCAATGGCCAAGCAAGGTAATGGCAGCGCCATGCTGGCGCGTGCGGTCGCGCGACTTGGCGACGAATACGTCAACGTCAATGTTCCGAAGGACGATCCGAAGTACAAAGGTCCGTGGGATTGCGCCGAATTCGCGTCCTGGCTCGTTTTCCAGGAAGGCGAAATTCTCTACGGCTGCGACGACAACGCCAAAAAGCCCCCGACCAACGCGCAGGCCTATACCGGCTTCTGGCAGCGCGACGCGAAAACGCTCGGGCAGCGGATTCCGGTCGACGAAGCGGCCGGGATCGAAGGCGCGTTCCTGCTGCGCTACCCGCCGGGGCCGAAACTCATGGGCCATATCGCGATTTCGGACGGCAAGGGCGGCACTGTCGAGGCGATGGACTCCAAGCGCGGGGTCGCGCGGGGCCAGATCAGCGGACGGCGCTGGGATACCGGGGTTCTCATTCCCGGCTTCACCTATGGCGCGCTCAAGCCGGTCGAGGTCTCGCCGCCGTCCCGAATCTATGCGGTCGGCATGCCTAACATGGACCCTGCAGTGGTCTCGGCGATCCAGCGCGCGCTCGGCCTGCGCGGCTACGACGCCGGCTCGGCGAGCGGCGTCTATGACCGCAGGACGGCCGAAGCGGTCGCCGCATTCCAGCAGGCCAACCAGCTTCTCGTCGACGGCGAGGTCGGCCCGCAGACCTCGCTGGCTCTGGGCGTTTCGCTCGAGGGCGGCGGGCGCGGCGCGCCCGCGCCACAGCCCGCCGCCACACCGCAGGCCGTGGCCATGCTCGATCCGCTGATCGGGGTCGCCCGCGATATCCTGCCGGAGATCGTGCGCGCGCTGGTCGGCGACAGGGCGGCCTCGGTCGCCGAGAAGGTGGTCGGCCTCGTCGTCGGCGCGACGGGGTCGAGCGATCCGGCCGTCGCGAAAGCGACGTTGGAGAGCAACCCCGCCGCGAAGGCCGCCTTGCAGGCGCAACTCGCCGAACTCGCGATGAAGCAGGAGGCGATGAGGGAAGAGGCGCGGCTGGAGGCGCAGCGCATCCAGGCCGCCGCCGAGCGCTCGGCGCGCGAGAAGGACATGGAGGCGCTTAAGCTCCAGCTCGGCGACGTGCAGAACGCACGCAGCACAGCCACCCAGTGGGCGGCCCAGGGCGGCCTGATGGCGAAGGGCCCTTACGTCGTTTCCCTCATCGTTCTCGCCATGTTCGGCGCGATATTGTTTTCGCTGCTCTGGCTCATGAACCAAACCCCGCCGCTGCCGAGGAACCCGGAACTCTATCAATTGGTCAACATCGCCTTCGGCGCGCTGACGACCGCTTTCGCCACCGTCGTCGCGTTCTGGCTCGGCTCCTCGACGGGCTCGAGGGTCAAGGACGTCGCGATCATCGAGGCCGAGGAGAAGCGCCAGGTCGCCGAGACCAAGGCCGCCGTCATCAAGGCCAGAACCGAGAGTTCCCCGCCGGTCGCGTCGGACCAGTCGAAACCGAAACCGGACGCAACGCTGCCCGGAACCCGGTTCGAGCGCTGCATGGACATCGTTTTCGAGAAGGAAGGTGGTTTCTCCGACCACCCGAAGGACAAAGGAGGAGCCACGCTCTACGGCATCACGCTGGAGACATTCAGGAGTTGGAAGGGCGACGACAATCTGACGGCCGCCGAGCTCAAGGCGATGACGAAGGAGGAAGCCAAGGAAATCTATCGGTCGAGCTACTGGAACGCGATGAACTGCGACAAGCTTCCGCCTGGGGTCGATCTGATCGTGTTCGATTTCGGCGTCAACGCCGGGCCAGGACGATCGGCCAAGATTCTGCAAAAGGTGGTCGGCGCCGAGGCGGATGGTTCGATCGGGCCGGCAACGCTGAGCGCGGTCAAGACCCGCACGCCGCGCGACATTATCATCGAGATGTCGCGGAAACGGCTCGAACACTACAAGGGACTCTCCAACTGGTCGACATTCGGCGATGGCTGGACCAATCGCACCAACGCCATCGAGGACGCCAGCCTCAAGATGGCGGAAGCCTGAAGTCGCCAACTACGGCGAGACCCCAGCCTCGCCCCGATCACATGCGGAAGACGCCGAACTTCGTCTCCGGCACCGGCGCGTTCAGGCAGGCCGAAAAAGCCAGCGCCAGCACGCGGCGCGTCTCCGAGGGCAGGATGATGCCGTCGTCCCAGAGCCGGGCGGTGGCGTGGTAGGGCGAGCCCTCCTCCTCGTATTTCGAGCGGATCGGCGCCTTGAACGCCTCCTCGTCCTGCGCGGACCAGCTCTTGCCCTCGGCCTCGATGTTGTCGCGGCGGACGGTCGCGAGCACGCTGGCGGCCTGTTCGCCGCCCATCACCGAGATGCGCGAATTGGGCCAGGTGAACAGGAAGCGCGGGCTGTAGGCCCGGCCGCACATGCCGTAATTGCCCGCGCCGAACGAGCCGCCGACCAGCACGGTGATTTTCGGCACCCGCGCCGAGGCCACCGCCGTGACGAGCTTCGCGCCATCCTTGGCGATGCCGCGCGTCTCGAAGTCGCGACCGACCATGAATCCGGTGATGTTCTGCAGGAACAGCAGCGGAATCCGGCGCTGGCAGCAGAGCTCGATGAAATGCGCTCCCTTGAGTGCGCTTTCGGAAAACAGGATGCCGTTATTGGCGATGATGCCAACGGGAATGCCATGGATGCGGGCGAAGCCCGTGATCAGGGTCTGACCGTAGAGCCGCTTGAACTCGTCGAACTCCGAACCATCGACCAGCCGGGCGATGACCTCGCGGATGTCGTATTGCTTCTTCAAATCGGTCGGGACGACCGCTTCGAGTTCCTCGACAGGATAGAGCGGCTCGACCGATTCCGCGATGTCGATATCGGGCCGCTTCACGCTGTTGAGGTTGCCGGCGATGCGCCGCGCGATCGCCAGCGCATGCGTGTCGTCGCCTGCGTAGTGATCGGCGACGCCCGACAGCCTTGCATGGACGTCAGCGCCGCCAAGATCCTCTGCCGTCACGACCTCGCCTGTCGCGGCCTTCACCAGCGGCGGGCCGCCCAGAAAGATCGTGCCCTGATTCTTCACGATGACCGTCTCGTCCGACATTGCCGGCACATAGGCCCCGCCTGCGGTGCAGGAACCCATGACCACCGCGACCTGCGGAATGCCGGCGGCCGAGAGATTGGCCTGATTGTAGAAGATCCGGCCGAAATGCTCGCGGTCGGGAAAGACATCGGTCTGGTGCGGGAGGTTCGCGCCGCCTGAATCGACGAGATAGATGCAGGGCAGACGGTTCTCGGCCGCGATCTCCTGCGCCCGCAGATGCTTCTTCACCGTCATCGGGTAGTAGGTGCCGCCCTTGATGGTGGCATCGTTGCAGACGACCATGCACTCGCGGCCCGCGACCCGGCCGATTCCGGCGATCATGCCCGCCCCATGGACATCGCCCTCATACATGCCGAAGGCAGCGAGCGAGCCGATCTCCAGAAAGGCCGAGCCCGGATCGAGCAGGCGCAGCACGCGTTCACGGGGCAACAGTTTGCCACGCGCGGTGTGCCGCTCGCGGGATTTGGCGTTGCCGCCGAGCGCGGCGGTGGCCCGGCGCGCCTCGAGCTCGGCGCGAAGCTCGCTCCAGGCCTGCGCATTGGCCTGCGTCTCGGCCGAACTCAGATCGACCTTGCTCTCGATGACCGGCACGTCGGGCTCCCTGGGCAGTCATAGTCGTCTGCCCTGCTTATGGACGGCCAAGCTGCCGGTGCCAACATGGGTCAAGCCAACACGGTATGCCCAAAGATGCGCTCGAACTCCGCCCGCAGCAGAGCATCCACCTCCGCCATCGTCACCGGCAGCCCAAGATCGACCAGCGAGGTCACGCCCTGATCGCTGACGCCACAGGGCACGATGCCGTCGAAATGGGTGAGATCGGGCTCGACGTTCAGCGATATGCCGTGAAACGACACCCAGCGGCGGACGCGAATTCCGATCGCGGCGATCTTGTCTTCGGCTCCCTCCGCCCTGTCCGGCCGCCGGACCCAGACGCCGACGCGGTCCTCGCGTCGTTCGCCGCGCACGTTCATCGCGTCGAGCGTGCCGATCAGCCAGGCCTCCAGCGCCGCAACGAACCGCCGCAAATCGGGTTCGCGGCGCTTCAGGTCGAGCATCACATAAGCCACGCGCTGGCCCGGCCCATGGTAGGTGTACTGCCCGCCCCTGCCCGCCTGATGCACCGGGAACCGGCCCGGCGCGACGAGGTCGGCGTCCCTCGCAGAGGTGCCGGCGGTGTACAGCGGCGGATGCTCGACCAGCCAGACGCGCTCGGCCGCCTGCCCATCGGCGATCAAGGCGGTGCGCGCCTCCATCTCGGCCACAGCCTCCTGATAGCCGGTGAGCCCCTCGGCAACGACCCATTCGACCGGGGCTGAACCCGGCTCCGGCAGAAACAAAACCGACAGTTCGGCGCGGCTCTTCACTTGCGCTTAACCATGTTTGGTCGATGCTCTTTTCACCCGATGCGGCGCGGTTCTCATGCGCCAGATTCCAGTCGGCAGACAAGTTTCGTTGATCGACAAGTCTTGTTAGTCGAATTGAAAAGTTAAGGTGCCGGAGGCAGGACTTGAAGGCCGATCTCGATCTCGTTCCTGTCGAACTGACCGTCGTTCTGGGCCAGACCCGGATGCCGATCTACAAGCTGCTGCGCATGGGCCGGGGCGCCATCATCGAGCTCAATGCCACCGAGAGCGACGAGGTCGAAATCCTCGCCAACAACCACCCCTTCGCCAAGGGCAACGTCGTCGTCAGCGGTTCCAAGATCTCGGTCGAGATCACCCAGATGCTGATGCGCCCGACGGTCTACTCGCTTCAGACCGTCGCCGAAGCGGCCTGACCGACACTTTGTCGGCGAACGCACTTGTGGCGGCGGATTCGATTTGCTAGACCCGCGCCGCTCACCGATACGGCGCGCCAGCGCGCCACGGTGAGCCGCTGCGGTCATGGCGGAATTGGTAGACGCACTACCTTGAGGTGGTAGCGGGGAGACCCGTGGAGGTTCGAGTCCTCTTGACCGCACCAGTTTGGGGCGCAAGCCCATGAAAACGGCGATCCGCGAGGATCGCCGTTTTCGTTTCCGACGTCAGGCCCTCCATGTTGCGTTGCAAGAGCCGCGCGCCGCTGACACAAGGGCCGGACCTCCTGCTGAAAAGCCCCTTTCTCGAATCGCGGAGCCCAAGCGATGGCCGACACCGAGAAGGCTTCAGACGACGTCCTCGAACGTCCGATCCGCGACGCGGATGGCGCGTTCGACCACGAACTGGTCGAGAAAGTCTCGCAGGCGCTGCTGCTGTCCGACCTGACGACGCTGCGCGGCGTCGTCGAGGACATGCACGAGGCCGATCTCGGCGCGCTGCTCGAGGCGCTCGATGCCGATGAACGCCCGCGCCTGATCTCGCTGCTCGGCGCCGATTTCGACTTCACCGCACTGACCGAGGTCGACGACGCCGTCCGCGAGGAGATTCTCGAAGAACTCTCGGCGCAGACCGTCGCCGAGGGCGTGCGCGAACTCGATACCGACGACGCCGTCTACATCCTCGAGGACATGGACGAGGCCGACAAGCAGGAGGTGCTGGACAGGCTCACTCCCGCCGAGCGGATCGTGCTGCAACAGGGCCTCGACTATCCCGAGAACAGCGCCGGTCGGCGCATGCAGAGCGAAATCCTTGCGGTGCCGGCGTTCTGGACGGTAGGCCAGACCATCGACCATCTGCGCCAGACGGAAAACCTGCCGGAGCGCTTCTTCGAGGTGCTGGTCGCCGATCCGGCGCATCATTTCGTCGGTTCGGTGCCGCTCGACCGGCTGCTGCGCACGCAGCGCCCGGTTGCGATCGCCACGCTCGTCGACGAGGACAGCCGCGCGGTCAACGCGACCGACGACATCGAGGACGTGGCCCGGCTGTTCCAGCGCTACAACCTGATCGCGACGCCCGTCATCGACGAAGCCGGGCGGCTCGTCGGCGTCCTGACCATCGACGACATCGTCGACGTGATCGAGCAAGCGGCCGACGACGACGTCAAGCAGCTCGGCGGCGTCGATGCCGACGAGGAGCTGTCCGATTCGGTGCCGCAGATCGCCAGGAGCCGCTTTCGCTGGCTTTTCGTCAACTTGATCACCGCCTTCCTCGCCGCCGCGGTGATGAGCCTGTTCGAGGCACAGCTCACCCAGCTCGTGGCGCTCGCAATCCTGGCCCCGATCGTCGCCAGCCAGGGAGGCAACGCCGCGACGCAGACCATGACCGTCGCAGTGCGCGCGCTGGCCACAAGGGAGCTCGGCTCCTGGAACATCCGCCGCTTCTTCACCCGCGAGCTGATCGTGGCGCTGATCAACGGCGTCGCCTTCGCGCTGATCACCGGGGTGGTCGCGGCCTTCTGGTTCGGCAATCTCTGGCTCGGCTTCGTCATCGGCATCGCCATGGTGATCAACCTGGTCGCGGCCGCACTTGCCGGCGTCGCCATTCCGTTCCTGCTGGACCGCGCCGACATCGACCCCGCGGTCTCGTCGGGCACCTTCGTCACGACCGTGACCGATGTGGTGGGCTTCTTCGCATTTCTCGGGACTGCGACGATTTTGCTCGGCCTGCGCTAGAAACAGGCGGGCGAAAACGGGTAACGTAAACCGGCCGTCAAGTTTTCTCCTCAATGCTTTGCGAGATGACGACCCGCCGCATGACACATCTCCGTCCCGTCCCGCTCCTGCTCGCCGCCTTCGCGGTGCTGGGCGGCTGCGTCGCGATGGAGAGCCACTACCCCGCCAAGGGCGACAACCGCCCTCACCCGGGCGTGGCCGCCGCGCACAACTATCCGATCCATGGGATCGACATTTCGCGCTGGCAGGGCGAGATCGACTGGACCGCGGTAAAGGGCGCGGGCACCCGCTTCGTCTTCATGAAGGCGACCGAGGGCGGCGACCACATCGACCCCGCTTTTCTGCGCAACTGGGAGGGCGCGCGCCGCGCCGGCATCGCGCGCGGGGCCTACCATTTCGTCTACTGGTGCCGCCCGGCCCATGAGCAGGCGGTCTGGTTCAAGCAGCACATTCCCAACGACCCCGACGCGCTGCCGCCGGTGCTCGACGTCGAGTGGAATGGCCATTCGAAGACCTGCCCCAAGAAGGTCGATCGCGAGCTGGCGCTGGAGAAGATCCGGCTGATGCTGACGGAGCTCGAGCAGCTCACCGGCAAAAAGCCGATCATCTATACCGACATTACCTTTCATAAGGACGTACTGGAAGGCCAGTTCGACGACTATCCCTACTGGATCCGCTCGACCGCCGCCCTGCCCGAGACGCGCTACGTCAACCGGCCCTGGGAATTCTGGCAGTTCACCACGACCGGTCGCGTGCCGGGAATTAAGGGCGATGTCGACCGCAACGCCTTCTTCGGCGGCGAGGCCGAGTTCGTCGGCTGGCGCAACGGCGAATACGACATCGGCACGCGCCGCTGGACGACGCGTCGCGGCGTGCCGCCGCAGCCTTCGCCGGGGCCGGAGCGGCCCGCCGCGCCCGCGCCGGTGGCGACGATTCCAGGCGGGATCGCGCCCGTCGCCTCGTCCTTCGAGACGACGGAAGCAGAGGCCGAGTAGCGTCGGCAGCTCAGTTGGGCGCTTTGTCCCGCTCTGTCAGGATCGGCGCGCGCCACAGCCCGAGCAGCACGAAATAGACGGCGCAGGCCAGCAGCAGCGTCTTGACCTGCCATCCCGGCCGCATCCCTTGCCAGATCGACGCGACCGCCGCGACGCCCCATACAGCGAGTACGACAAACGTGACGCTGCGCCAGCGCCGCACCCGCACCGGATGCACGAACAGCACCGGCACGAACATCAGCACCGTCGCGACGCCCATCACTGCCAGCGAAAGCCAGACCGGCGGCGCGAACGCGACGATGTAGAACAGCACGATGTTCCATACCGCCGGAAAGCCGCGGAACCACCAGTCGTCGGTCTTCATGCCGGTGTCGGCGAAGTAGAGCGCGCTGGTCAGCGTCACCACCAGAGCGGCGATCAGTCCCCAGGGCTGCGCCATGACATCCGCGCGCAGAAGCATCGCGGCTGGCACGAAGACATAGGTGATGAAATCCACCACGAGATCGAGTTGCGCCCCGTCATAGCGCTTTGCCAGCCTGCCCACGTCGAGCCGACGCGCCATGGGCCCGTCGAGCGCATCGACCGCCAGAGCGGCGCCCAGCCAGATGAAGGCCAGCGCGAGGTCGCCTGCGATCACGGCCTGCAGCGCCAGCAGACCAAGCGCCGCGCCCAGCGCCGTGAAGACATGGACGCCATAGGCCAGCGCCTTGCGCCAGCCCGCCCCCGGGGTCTCGTTCACGCGCACGCTCCCCGGTTAACCACTGTTGAAACAACCCTGTCGCATTGAAGCGAAGTCTAACCGGCTTTTAACCCTGCCGCCCGCATCTCGAAAGCACAGGGAGGATCGCATGCCGGCGCGACGCACAGCCATCTCAGCTTTTCTGCGCGCCTTCGCCGCCACAGGCCTCGTCCTGCTCTTCGCCGAGCCCGCCGCCGCGCTCTACCCCAAGAAGGGCGACAGCGATCCCCATGCCGGCGTGCGCAATGCGCGCCGCATGACGATCCAGGGCATCGACGTCTCGCGCTGGCAGGCCGAGATCGACTGGAGCAAGGTCAAGGACGCCGGCACCCGCTTCGCCTTCATCAAGGCGACCGAGGGCGGTGACCATCTCGACCCGAATTTCCGCCGCAACTGGGCCGAGGCGAAGAAGGCCGGCGTGCCGCGCGGCGCCTATCATTTCGTCTTCTGGTGCCGGCCGGCCAAGGACCAGGTGCGCTGGTTCAAGCGCAACATCCCGCGCGACCCCGACGCCCTGCCGCCTGTGCTCGATGTCGAGTGGAACGGCGAATCGGCCAAATGCGGCAAGAAGATCCCGAGGGAGAAGGCGCTGGCCAAGATCCGCGAGATGCTGCGCGGGCTTCAGGAACACACCGGCAAGAAGCCGATCATCTACACCGACATCACCTTCCACGAGGACGTGCTCGAGGGCCAGTTCAACGACCACCCCTATTGGCTGCGCTCGACGGCGGCCCCGCTCAAGCATCGCTACGAGCGCGACAAATGGGAGTTCTGGCAGTTCACGACGACGGGCAAGGTGCCCGGGATCACCGGTGACGTCGACCGCAACGCCTTCTATGGCACGGAAGCCGAATTCGCCGCCTGGCGCGAGGGCCGCTTCGACATCGGCGCGCGCAAATGGCGCGGCGGTGAGCCGAAGGTCGCAGGGCCAAAGCCGCCCGCCACCTCGGCCGGCTCGCGCGCGCCGAAATCCGCAGGCGGCACCCCGCTCAGGATGGCTCCGCCGGCGAAGGTGCCGCAACGCACCGTCGCCAATCGCGATGTCGAGACGACGGGGTCGATCGCGGACGATTGATCGGGATAGGCTCACTCTTGCTGCGGAAAGATGTCTCGGGGCAGCCTGGCCGGATCGTAGGTTCCGGGCTTGGCCTTCCGGATCGACTGCACGATCCATGCGCCGAACATGACGATTCCGGCCAGCGCGCCGACGACCTCCAGCCCGGACGCGCCTCGCGACAGGGCGGTCGACAGGATGAACAGTCCCACACCACCGAAAGCCGCCAGGAAGAGCACGAACGCGCCGATCATGACCTGATGGCGGCCTTCCGACACGCCGCGCAGGAAGCGGATGCGCCCACGCTCGGCTTGAGGGATGCGCCGATGCAGGTCCTCCGCGAAGGCGATAAAGCCGACATCGCGGTCCGGATCGTTCGTGCCCCAGGGCGAGGTCGAATAGACGCTGAGCGGCAGGCCGCGCCGGAACCTCAGCTCCATCATCGATTCCCAAGGGGCGTTCTTGCCGCCATGCACAGCCTGGATGCGGATGCTCTCGAACTCCTCGAAGGAGCGAAGGCCGCCATCTCCGTCCAGATCGTAGGCGATGCCCTCGTCGCTGACCGTCACCGTCACCTCGGCATGCTTCAGCCGAAAGCCCTCGGAGCGGACGCAGAGATCATAGGCGCGTGGTGCTGTGTGTTCAGGCGCGGTGGTCATGACGTATGGTGAGACCGCGCCGCCCGGGACGCAACTGTGTCACTCCAGCGGCTTCTGGTCCGCGATCGCCGCCGCAGTCTCCTTGCGGGCGCTGAGCGGCCGGTGGCCCGAGACCTCCGCGCCGGCGTCGGGCGCGAGCCGCGCCATCCAGAATACCGACGAGGCCGAGATCAGGCCGACCAGCACGAAGGCCGGCCAGAAATCGCCCGCGCCCAGCGCCTTGCCGCCATTGAACAGGTTGGCGCTTTCCAGCGCGAAGGCCCCGATGGTGACGCCGAGGCTGAGCGACAATTGCTGCGCGACGCTGGAGAGCGAAGTCGCGCCCGACATCTCCCTGTTCGACACGTCGGCATAGCTCAGCGCGTTGATGCCGGTGAATTGCAGCGAGCGGAAGCAGCCGCCGACGAGCAGCACGGCCAGCATCAGCCAGTGCGGCGTCGTCGGCGTGAACAGTCCCGACGCCGCCAGAAAGGCCGATCCGACCAGCGCGTTGACAGTCAGCACGCGGCGAAAACCGCCGAGGCTGAGAATGCGCTTGGCCAGCGTCTTCATGATCAGCGCGCCCGCCGCCGAGGCGAAGGTGATGAGCCCCGATTGCAGCGCATCGAGCCCGAAGCCGAGTTGCAGCATGAGCGGCAGCAGGAACGGAATCGCGCCGATGCCGGTCCGGAAGACCGATCCGCCGATCACGCCGATGCGGTAGGTCGGGATGCGCAGCAGCGCGAGGTTGAGTACCGGATGGGCGACCCGGCGCGAATGCAGCCAGTAAGCGTAGAGCGCCGCGATCCCGGCCGCGACCATGCCGTAGGACGCCGCTTCCGGCACCAGATGTCGTCCACCGGTGGCGAGCCCGAGCATCAGGGCCGCGAACCCGAAGGAGGAAAGCAGGAAGCCGCGTATGTCGAGCGGCGCGACGTCCTCCTCGCGGACATCCTCGAAGAACAGGGTCGCCAGCACGAGGCCGACGATGCCGATTGGGATGTTGATGAAGAAGATCCAACGCCAGTCGAAATAGGTCGTGATGAAGCCTCCGAGCGGCGGGCCGACCACGGGCCCGACCAGCGCAGGCACCGTCAGATAGGCCAGCGCTGAGACGAGCTGCGATTTCTCGACGCTGCGCAGGATCACGAGCCGGCCGACCGGCACCATCATCGCCCCACCCATGCCCTGCACAAAGCGGGCGCCGACGAAGGCCCCGAGCGAACTCGACAACGCGCACAGAACCGAGCCGAGCATGAACACACAGAGCGCAGCCCGAAAGATTGTGCGCGCGCCGTAGCGGTCGGCCATCCAGCCCGAGATCGGGATGAAGACGGCGAGGCTGACGAGATAGGAGGTCAGCGCCAGCTTCAGTGCGATCGGATCCTCGCCCAGCGACTGCGCGATCACCGGCAGCGAGGTCGCGATCACGGTCGAATCCGTGTTCTCCATGAACAGCGCGCAAGCGACGATCAGAGGCAGGAGTTTGGCGCGCTGCAAGGCGGAAGGTCACTTTCGCGACGGATATGCTGGTCAGGCGAGCTTTCGCCCAAGCCTCAGTTCGCCCAACCTCAGCTCGCCCAAGCCTTAGCGGCCCCGTCCCTAGCTGACGAGAGCGTGGGCGCTCCTTCAACGCGTGGCATGGGTTGCGGCTGCGGCATGGCGCGATATCGGAGGTCGCCTATTCGCCATGCATAATTATGACAAAATGCCAAATTCAGCAAATCCGCCATGCGCCAGAAGCAACTGTCAAGCCTCGGCAGGCAACCCTATCTGGCATCTGACTCAGGATGATCTTGAGCCTTCGAAGCCCAATGGCGGCGCGGACGCGTCTGCCCAGGAGGTGTTCCATGATCGAAATTTCGGTTGAACGCGCGAGCCGTCGCGGCCGCGCACTCGCAGCGGTGCTGGCCGGGCTGGGCTTCGCCGCAGGAGGCCTGCTCTTCAGCCTGCCCGCCCTCGCTCAAGCGCCGCAGGAAAGCTGGGAGATCGGTTGCGCCATGCGCAACGTCACGCCCGGCCCCGGCGATCTCCTGCGCACCATGAACTGCGACCGACAGAAGGGCTGCGTCACGATGGCCAACGCCAAGGGCGGCATGATGATGGAGATGGGCTGCTTCGGCGTCATGCCAGCTGGACGGCCCCCGGCGCGAGATGCTGGCCGCCAGCGGCCGGCCCAGCAGCAGTAAACGATTTTGCCCCGCGCCGGCTTGACAGCCGTCGCGGGGCCGATCGTCCCGTTTTTTTGCGTCGCACTCTAGCGGCACCGTCACACGCGTGATAACGGGCCTCGTCAACTCGGCTATGGGCTGCTTCCGCCCGGTCCGATCAAAGCCGGCAGCGCCGGCCCGGAGTTGACGATGGCGAACCTCACTGACATCCGCGATGGCCTGACCTTCGACGACGTGCTCCTGGAGCCCGGCCCCTCCGAGGTCATGCCTGCCGATGTCGATATCGCGACGCAACTGACCAAGACCATCACGCTCAACATGCCAATCATCGCCTCGGCGATGGACACGGTGACAGAGGCGCGAATGGCGATCGCCATGGCGCAGGCCGGCGGTCTCGGCGTGATCCACCGCAATCTCGATGCCGACCAGCAGGCGCAGCAGGTGCGGCTCGTCAAGAAGTTCGAATCGGGCATGATCGCCAACCCGATCACGATCTTCCCCGACGAGACTCTGGCCGATGCGCTCGCGATCATGAAGCACAATTCGATCTCCGGCATTCCGGTGGTCGAGCGCGGGCCGCAAGGCCACAAGGGCAAGCTCGTCGGCATCCTGACCAACCGCGACGTGCGTTTCGCGGCAAACCCCGACCAGCCGGTCTCCGAGCTGATGACCAAGGACCGGCTGATTACCGTCCGCGAGGGCGTGAGCCAGGACGAGGCGCGCCGGCTGCTGCATCAGTTTCGCATCGAGAAGCTGCTTGTCGTCGACGACCACTACCGCTGCATCGGCCTGATTACCGTCAAGGACATGGAAAAACAGGTCGCCCATCCGACGGCCGCCAAGGATTCGCATGGCCGGCTGCTGGTCGCCGCGGCCACCACCACCGGCGATCTCGGCTTCGAGCGCTCCGAGCTGCTGATCGACGCGGGTGTCGACATCATCGTGGTCGATACGGCGCATGGCCATTCGGCCAAGGTTCTCGAAGCGGTGACGCGCGTTAAGAAGCTCTCGAACGCGGTTCAGGTCATCGCCGGCAACGTCGCGACGGCCGGCGGCGCGCAGGCGCTGATCGACGCCGGCGCCGACGCCATCAAGGTCGGCATCGGGCCGGGCTCGATCTGCACCACCCGCATCGTCGCGGGCGTCGGCGTGCCGCAGCTCACCGCCGTGATGGACGCGGCGTCGGCGGCCCAGAAGCACGGCATCCCGGTCATCGCCGACGGCGGAATCAAATACTCAGGCGATCTCGCCAAGGCTTTGGCGGCAGGGGCTTCCTGCGCCATGGTCGGTTCGCTTCTGGCGGGCACGGACGAGACGCCGGGCGAGACGTTTCTGTATCAGGGCCGCTCCTACAAATCCTATCGCGGCATGGGCTCCGTCGGCGCGATGGCGCGCGGCTCCGCCGACCGCTATTTCCAGCAGGACATCAAGGACGCGCTGAAGCTGGTGCCCGAAGGCATCGAGGGCCAGGTCGCCTATAAGGGCCCGGTCTCCAGCGTGCTGCACCAGCTCGCCGGCGGCCTGCGCGCCGCGATGGGCTATGTCGGCGGCAGGGATCTCGCCGATTATCAGGCCAAGGCCCGCTTCATCCGCATCACCAGCGCGGGCCTGCGCGAGAGCCATGTCCATGACGTGACGATCGTGCGCGAGAGCCCGAATTATCCGACCCGGTCCTGAGCGACCGCCGCAAGACAAGACCCCGACAAGAGGCAACCCATGACCATCAAGCTGATCTACCCTGCGCTCGCCCAGATCCTGTGGACCTTCGTGGTGCTGGTCATCATGTTCCTGCGCCGGCGCAAGGCGCTGGTCGGCAAGGAGGTCCGGATGGCCGACGTGGCGGTCTCGACGGACGCCTATCCGGACCGCGCCAGGCTCGCGGCGGCGAATTTCACCAACCAGTTCGAGACGCCCGTCCTGTTCTTCGCGCTGATCATGCTGGCGATGGAGGTCGGCGCCAGCGGCTACATCATGACGGCGTTGGCCTGGGCCTTCGTCGCAACCCGCATCGCCCATACGCTGGTGCATACCGGGTCGAACCGGCTGCAGACCCGCGCGCTGGTCTTCGCGGCCGGTCTCGTCTGCCTGTTCCTGATGTGGGTCGGCGTCGTCGCGACGGTCATCTAGCTCTTCGCTTCAGGCGCGAACTTCCCCTACGCCACGCCCCAGAGGAAACCTGTCACATCCGCGCGACATTGCCGGATAAACCGTGTTTTGCGCTTGCGCGCAAAAAAGCGTCTCGGCATGCTAAATGCTAGCGAGCGGAACGGTTTGGGGGACAACCGTTCCATTTGGTACAGACGAGCCAGGTCCCCCCTCTGGCGCAAGGCTTTTCGGCATGCCGGTTCTGACGTTCGGACGTGTTTTCGTCCTGGCAGCGGTCGGCGTCGTCGCCACCGGCGCGGGACTTCATTATACGGGCCGCCCCGTCCCTGCCCCGCTCGACAAGATTCCCTACGGCAAGGTCATTCCGCCCTACACCGTCGCTGAGGCCAAGCCTGCCGCCGGCGCAGGGGGCCCGCGCAGCGCGGCCCCGCAGCGTCCGCCCGCCACGATCGTCACCGCGGTCGCCGAGCGCCGGCCGATGCCGGTCAGGCTGGAGGCGATCGGCACCGCGCAGACGATCTCGGCCGTCACCGTACGCACCAGGGTCGAGAGCCAGATCATGGAGGTCGGCTTCAAGGACGGCGACGTCGTCAAGAAGGGCGATTTGCTGTTCAGGCTGGACTCACGCCAACTCGAGGCGAGCCTGCGTCAGGCCGAGGCGAACGTCGCCCGCGACCGCGCCTCGCTTGTCTCGGCGGAGGCCGATCTGCGCCGCGCCGAGGAACTGGCCAAGCGCGAATTCGCAACCGACCAGCGCCTGGAGACCGCGCGCGCCACGGCCGCGACGCTGCGCGCCTCGATCCGTGGCGGCGAGGCCGCGGTCGATGGCCTGAAGGTTCAGTTGACCTATTACACCATCACGGCCCCGGTCTCCGGCCGGATCGGCGTCGCGGCCCTTAAGGAAGGCAACATCGCCAAGACCGGCGACAATTCCGGCGTGTTGGCGATCATCAACCAGATCGACCCGATCTATGTCTCATTCGCCCTGCCGCAGCGCCATCTGCCCGAGATCAAGGCCGCGATGACGGCCGGCACGGCCACCGTGCGCGCCACCCAGCAGGGCGTTACGGAAGCCGCCGAGGGCAAGATCGCCGTCATCGACAATCTGGTCGACGCCACGACCGGCACCATCCAGATGCGCGCGATCTTCGACAACGCCGGTGAAACGCTCTGGCCGGGCGCACTCTGCCAGGTGCGGATCACGCTGCGGGTCGAGCCCGACGCCATGACCGTTCCGCGCGAGGCCGTGCAGAACGGCCAGAGCGGCGCGTTCGTCTTCGTCATCGAGGATGGCATCGCCCGCACGCGGCCTGTCGTGGTCGATCGCAGCATCGACGGTCGCGTCGTGCTGGCCTCGGGCCTCAAGGGCGGCGAGGCGGTCGTAGTCGATGGCGCGCTGCTCCTGACCGACGGCGCCCGCACGGTCGAGCGCAATCGCGGCGGCGGCTCAGGCGGCAGGCCCCCCGGCAACCTCACCTCGCAGCGGGGGAGTTCGACCTGATGAGCCTCCCGGAAATCTGCATCCGCCGCCCGGTCATGACCACGCTGATCATGGCCACCTTCCTGATCTTTGGACTGTTTGCCTTCAAGCAACTGCCTGTGGCGGCGCTGCCGCGCGTCGATTTCCCGACCATCAATGTCAGCGCCCGCCTGCCGGGCGCGAGCCCTGAGACCATGGCTTCCTCGGTCGCCGCCCCGCTGGAGCGCGAATTCGCCTCGATCTCGGGCATCACCTCGATGTCCTCGGTCTCGCAGCAGGGCTCGACCTCGATCACGCTGCAGTTCGACCTCAACCGCAACATCGACGGGGCCGCGCTCGACGTGCAGGCGGCTTTGAGCGCGACCGCGCGGCGGCTGCCGCCGGAACTGCCCTCCCCACCGAGCTTCAGGAAGGTCAACCCGGCCGACACGCCGATCCTGTTCATGGTGCTGACCTCGGCCACCAAGCCGCTCTACGAGGTCCATGAGTTCGGCGAAAACATCCTCCAGCAGCAGATCTCGCAGCTCAACGGCGTCGCCCAGGTCAACATTTTCGGCGCGCAGAAATACGCCGTCCGCATCAAGATCAATCCGGATGCTGTTTCCTCGCGCGGCCTCGCTCTGCAGGACGTCCGCAACGCCGTCGCCGCCGCCAACTCCAACGCACCGGTCGGCTCGTTGAACGGCGAGAACCAGCGCCTGACGCTCGGCGCCACCGGCCAGCTCGAACGCGCATCGGAATACGGCAACCTGATCGTCGCGCAGAAGAACGGTGTGCCGATCCGCCTGGAGGACCTCGCAACCGTCTACGACTCCGTCGAGAACGACCAGACCGCGAGCTGGTACAACGGCCAGCGCTCGATCATCCTGGCGGTCTACCGGCAATCCGACGCCAACACGGTCGAGGTCGTCGACAGCATCAGGAACCGCATCGACGCCTATCGTGCGCAGCTTCCCGCCGCGATCGACCTGCACATCCTCAACGACCGTTCGATTCCGATCCGCGAGGCTGTCGAGGATGTCGAGTTCTCGCTCGTGCTGGCGATCGTGCTCGTCATCATGGTGATCTTCCTATTCCTAAAGAACCTTGCCGCAACCGTGATACCGGCGCTGGCGCTGCCGATCTCTCTCATCGGCACCTTTGCCGCGATGTACGCGCTGGGCTATTCGCTCGACAACATCTCGCTTCTGGCGCTGACGCTCGCGGTCGGTTTCGTCGTCGACGACGCCATCGTCATGCTGGAGAACATCGTCCGGCACATCGAGATGGGCAAGAAGCCGTTCCAGGCCGCGCTCGACGGTTCGCGGGAGATCGGCTTCACCATCATCTCGATCACCATCTCGCTGGTCGCCGTCTTCATCCCGGTCTTCTTCATGGGCGGCGTCGTCGGCAAGGTCTTCGTCACCTTCGCCGGCACGATCTCGGCGGCGATCATCGTCTCGGGCTTCGTCTCGCTGACGCTGACCCCCATGCTCTGCGCGCGCTTCCTCAAGGCGCATGACCATCACAAGAAGCCCAACATCGTCGAGCGGGTCTTCGAGGCCGGTTTCCAGGGCATGCTGACCGCCTACCGCGTCACCCTGGACTGGACGCTGAAGGCCCGCTTCCTGATGCTGCTGCTGACGCTCGGCACGGTCTGGTACTCCGCCCATCTCTACACGACCGTGCCCAAGGGCTTCTTCCCGATCGAGGATACCGGGCTTCTGCGCGGCGCCACCGAGGGTCCGCCCGACACCTCCTTCGAGGCGATGGCCTCGCGCCAGCAGCGCGTCGCCGAGATCGTGCGCGCCGACCCGGCGGTCGATTACCTGACCTCGAACATCGGCGGCTTCAACGCGGTCAACAACGGCTTCATGTTCATCGCATTGAAGCCCAAGGACCAGCGCGACAAGGCCGATGTCGTGATCGCGCGACTCAGGCGCGCAACCTCCGAGGTGCCCGGCATGACGGCCGTGTTCCAGCAGGTCCAGAACATCAACCTCAACGCCGGCCGCGCCTCGCGCGCGCAGTATCTCTACCAGTTGCAGGGGCCGGACCTGAACCAGCTCTTCGCCTATGCGCCGATCATGCAGCAGCGGCTCTCGCAGATCCCGCAACTGCGCGACGCCAATATCGACCTGCAACTGCGCAACCCGCAGCTTTCTATCGAGATCGATCGCGAGCGCGCCGCCAGCCTCGGCATCTCCTCGGACCAGATCAGGCAGGCGCTCGGCAACGCATTCGGCTCGCGCCAGATCGCGACCATCTTCACGCCCGCGACCGACTATCAGGTCATCATGGAGGCCGACCGGGCCTACCAGCAGGACCCCGCCGTGCTGTCGCGCCTGCTGCTCAAGGCCTCCAACGGGCTGAACGTCCCGCTGGAATCGGTCGCCACCATCAAGCCGAGCGTCGGCCCGCTGGCGGTCAACCGCATCGCGCAGCAGCCGGCGGTGACGATCTCGTTCAACACCGCGCCCGGCATCTCGCTCGGCGACGCCGTGAACGCAATCCGCGCGGCCGAGCGCGACGTAAACCTGCCGGCCACGATCGTGACGAGCTTTGCCGGCTCGGCCCAGCTCTTCCAGGACGCGCTGAAGGGCCAGGGCCTGCTGATCATCGCCGCCATCCTGGTGATCTACATCATCCTCGGCATTCTGTACGAGAGCTTCATCCACCCGATCACGATCCTGTCGGGCCTGCCTTCGGCTGGCCTCGGAGCGCTGCTGGCGCTGCAGTACTACGGCATGGACCTCTCGGTGATCGCGATCATCGGCATCCTGATGCTGGTCGGCATCGTCAAGAAGAACGCCATCATGATGGTCGATTTCGCCATCGAGCGACGCAAGATGGGCGACGACGCGCTGTCAGCCATCCGCGAGGCAGCGCTGGTCCGCTTCCGGCCGATCATGATGACGAGCTTCGCCGCCGTGTTCGGCGTGCTGCCGATCGCGATCGGCCATGGCGCGGGCGCCGAACTGCGCCAGCCGCTCGGCATCGCCGTCGTCGGCGGCCTGCTCGTCTCGCAACTCCTGACGCTCTACATCACCCCGGTGGTGTATTTCTATCTCGACAAGGTCGATAGCTGGCTTTCCGGCCGCAACCGGCGCGAGCCGATCGAGATCCTCGGCCCGGCCGCGCCCGTCTCGGTGCCGAGCGCGGTTCACAAGCCCGATCTGTAGTCGTCCGCACTCCGCCCCCGATGAAAAGCCCGCCGCAACCGCCCGTTGTGGCGGGCTTTTTCGTCGCGTCGTCGCGTTAAGCATCCTCGTCATTGCAGCGGGATAGGCCGCATGCGGCGTTGTGCCTTAACGAAAAGTAAACTAGAAAAATCGAGCGGCGGACGAGTGGACAAGCGTGCAGTGGAGTTGACGCGATGTTGCGTGTCCGTGACGACCAGAAAGCGGACGCGCGCGCGCCCGCCAGCGAGTTCTCGACCCCTGGCAGGATAGGCAGGCCCGCAGGCGCGATGCGCAGCGCGGCGCTCGGTCTGTTCGGGCTTGCGCTCGGCGCAGGTGGCGTGGTGCTGACCGTCTCGGTCGTCCAGGCCGAGAACGACGCCGGCATCCGGGCCTTCTTCACCGATCAGGCCCCGCGGCACGCCGTGCGCTACGCGGCCCCGCCGCCGGTCGCCTACAGCTCGACCAGAGCCTATGCCCCCGTAGAAGGGCGCTGGTACCAGAACATCTTCCAGCAGCGCCCGGACGGCCGTCTGGCCCAGCCGCCGCTCGAACTCAATCCGTTCAAGCCGCGCAGCACGGCCGCCGCAGCGCCGTCCCGGCCGAAGAAGACACAGCAGGTCGCCGCCCGGCTCGACACCGTCTCAGGCGCGGCGGATGTGGCGCGCACCATCTGCGTGCGGCTCTGCGACGGCTTCCATGCGCCGATCGGCTATCTGCGTTCGCAGGCCGAGATGAAGGGCCATGAGGCGCTTTGCCAGGCGATGAACCCCGGCATCCCCGTCAAGGTCTTCCGCGTCGCAGCCGGCGCCGACACCATCGACGACGCGCAGGCCGCCGACGGCAAGCGCTACCGGGCCCTGCCCGTCGCCTATGGTCACGAGAAATCCGCCGATCCGGCCTGCCGCCCGGCGATCGCCCAGGCTGGCGAGCGCCGCGTCTCGCTGTTGCGCGACTTCACGCTGCGTCCCGGCGACAGCGTCGTGCTCGACGGCAAGGTGCGGACCTTCGCCGGCTCGCAGCGCTGGCCCTATCGGGCGCAGGACTTCCGCGATTTCCGCAGCTCCGCCGAGCTCAGCACGGGCCAGCGTCGGCAAATCGACGCGCTGGTCGGCATCTCCCGGAAGGAAGCACAGGCCACCAGCCTTCGCCGCCAGATGCGCCTGCGCGAGGCGAGCGTCCAGGACGACACGGTCGCCAACGACGCGACAGCCCTGCGCGGCACGCTCGATCCGGCGGCGCGCGGCACGGTCCGCATCATTCCGATCTCGCGCTGAGCCGGCATCGGCATATTACAGCGACAGGCGGAAGGAGCGCGAAGCGCCCCTTCCACCGACCTGTCATCACACACCAACTTTGATGAATTCTAATCTCGACACAGCTTAGAAGACTTATAACTATCTGATTTGACAGTCTTTTTTGTTGACGCTCGGGATTGGTCGCTCTACCGCTCCGCTCATCGCGCCGCCTGACTTGGCCTGATCCCGAAGGAGCGAACCATGAAGCCGACGACCTCCCTCTCCGCTCTCGCTGTCGCATCGTGCCTGTTTGCCGCGCCCGCGCTGGCCCAGAGCGTCAATCTCTACACCACCCGCGAGCCCGGCCTGCTCAACCCGGTTCTGGAGGCCTTCACCAAGGACACCGGCGTCAAGGTCAATGCCGTGTTCCTGAAGGACGGCCTGCAGGAGCGCGTCGCGGCCGAGGGCGCCAACAGCCCCGCCGACGTGATGCTGCTGGTCGATGTCGGCCAGATCGACGCGCTGGCCCAGGCCGGCATTACTCAAGCCATCCAGTCGGCGGCCGTCGACAAGGCGGTTCCGGCCCAGTTGCGTGGCGCCGGCAACAACTGGGTCACGCTGACCAAGCGCGCCCGCATCGTCGTCGTCTCGAAGGACCGCGTGAAGCAGGATGCGATCACCTATGAAGAGCTTGCCGACCCGAAGTGGAAGGGCAAGTTCTGCATCCGCGCCGGTCAGCACCCCTACAACAACGCCTTCTTCGCCGCCTATCTCGCCCGCAACGGCGCCGAGAAGACGGAAATCTATCTCAAGGCGCTCAAGGCCAACACGGCCCGCAAGCCCGGCGGCGGCGACCGCGAGGTGGCGCGCGACATCCTGTCGGGCCAGTGCGACATCGCCATCATCAACACCTACTATATCGGACTGATGAGCCAGGCGAAGAACGAGCAGAAAGGCTGGTACGACGCGATCAAGCCGCTCAAGACCACCTTCGCCAATGGCGGCACGCATGTGAACGTCTCGGCTGCCGCCATTGCCAAGAACGCGCCGAACAAGGCCGAGGCCGTCAAGCTGATCGAATACATGCTCAGCGAGAAGGCCCAGACCCTCTACGCCGACGGCAATTTCGAGTTCCCGGTCAACCCGGACGTCAAGGAGAGCGCCGCCGTCAAGCTGCTCGGCGCGATCACGCCCGATACGACGCCACTCGGCGACGTCGCCAAGAACCGCAAGGCCGCGGCCGATCTCGTCGACAAGGTCGGCTTCGACAATTGAGCCTGAGCCTTCCTGCCTCTCATCCGCGACGGTCGCCACGCCAGTGGCGGCCGTCGAGCCGTTTCGTCTGGGCGGTGCTGCTGGGGGCCTGCCTCGTCGCTCTGCCGCTGCTGGCCCTGGCCGCGACGGCGCTGTCCTGGCGGGCTGCGTCGATCTGGCCGCATCTGGCCGCCAACGTCATTCCGCAGGCGCTGGGCGGCACGGTCGCCTTGCTCGCGGGCGTCGGTCTTGCCTGCGCTGTCATCGGCGTCGGTACGGCCTGGCTGGTGACGCAGTACGAGTTCCCCGGCCGCCGCGCCTTCGAATGGGCGCTCGTGCTGCCGCTGGCGATGCCGACCTACATCACGGCCTATATCTACGTCGATTTCCTCGGCTTCCAGGGTCCCCTGCAGACCGCTCTGCGGGCGCTGACGGGCTGGCGCAGCCTGCGGGACTACTGGTTTCCCGATCCGCGCAATCTCGCGGGCGCGATCTTCGTGATGGCGATCGTGCTCTACCCTTATGTCTATCTCAGCGTCCGGGCGCTGTTCGGGCTGCAGAGCGCCAGCATCGTCGAGTCCGGACGGACGCTGGGCGCGACGCCTCGGCAGCTCTTCTGGCGCATCGGCCTGCCGCTGGCGCGGCCGGCGCTGGCGGCCGGCCTGACGCTGGCGCTGCTGGAGGCGCTCAACGACATCGGCGCCAGCGAGCATCTCGGCGTACGGACTCTGACGCTTTCGATCTATACGACCTGGCTAAACCGCGGTTCACTGGCTGGCGCAGCCCAGATCGCCTGCATCATGATGCTTTTTGTCGTCGTGCTGATCCTGATCGAGTCCAGGCTGCGCGGTCAGCGGCGATTCGCCCTGTCGGTGCGCCAGCCGCGCGCGGTCGGCCGCACACGGCTCGGCGGTCGGCGGGCCGCGCTGGCTGTTCTGGCCTGTACACTGCCCGTGCTGCTGGGCGCGATCCTGCCGATCGGCTTCCTGGCCGCAGAGGTCATCCGTCGCGGCCTGCTGAGCCGGATCGATGGGGCGCTGCTGATCCATCTTGGCCATACCATGCTGCTCTCGGGGCTTGCGGCGGCCATCGTAGTGGCGCTGGGTCTGGCCATCGCGGCGGGCGCGCGGCAGGGCCGCGAGCCCTGGCTGCCGGCCGCCGTGCGTGCGGCCTGCCTCGGCTATGCCCTGCCCGGCGCCGTGCTGGCGCTGGGCCTGCTCGGCCCGCTGGCAGCCTTCGACAATGCCTTCGCCAATGCGATGATCGCGTGGTTCGGGCTCAATCCCGGCCTGCTGCTGATCGGCTCGGGCGCGGCGCTGGTGATCGCCTATGTCGTGCGTTTCCTCTCGATCGCGATCGGCGGCATCGAAAGCGGCCTGTCGCGGATTTCGCCGCGCGTCGACGATGCGGCGCGCGCCCTCGGCGCAGGTTCAACCGAAGTGCTGCGCCGCCTGCACTGGCCGCTGGCGCGGCCTGCGATCGCGGCCGCGGCCCTGCTCGTCTTCGTCGACTGCATGAAGGAACTGCCGGCCACGCTGCTGTTGCGGCCGCTCAATGTCGAGACGCTGGCCACGATCGTCTACGGGCATGCCTCGCGCGGCTCCTTCGAGGACGGCGCGCTGGCCGGGCTGCTGATCGTGCTGGCCGGGCTTTATCCGGCAGTCATCCTCGCGCGCGCCGGGGCGAAGCCTTGACGGCGACCGTCTGAGCGGAAACCTCGCGTAACTCGACAATCCTCCGGCATCGGCATACACCGGACATCGCCTTTCCGAAGCTGGCGCGACGCCGGATTCGCCGTTCTCCCGGGCTCATGACACGACGCTTCAAAATCCTTGCCGGATGTCTCGCCATCGCGCTGGCGCTGCTTGGATTGCAGTCCTGGGGCGTCGCCGTCGGCCGGGTCGAGACACAGGTTATCGCGGCGATCGAGCGCCGCACCGGCCTGGTCGTGACCGGGCTCGACAAGGCCGAGATCGCACTGCTCCCGCTGCCCCGGATCAGCCTCTCCAACGTCGCCTTCAACCAGAAAGAAGGCCCTCTCGCCGGCAAGGCGCTGCGGCTGCGAGCGCGGCTGCGTCTGCTGTCTCTGGTCTCAGGCGAAATCGCCTTCGACCGGATCGATCTCGTCACCCCGCAGATCGACATCGCCGCCGGCGGCGAAGGCGATACGCTCGGGGACTGGTTCTCGGGCCCGCTCTCCCTGCTCGAGCCCCTGCTCAGCCAGAGCAAAATCGTCATCAGTTCGGGCTCTGTCTTCGTCCGGGCGCAAGGCGCGATCCGCACCATCCTGCGCGACGTCAATCTCGTCGCCGGCGACCGCACGGCGCAGGATCCCCTCGTCATCGACGGATCGCTCAACTGGCGCGGCGTGCGCACCGAGATCGCTCTGCAATGGCCGATGGCCGGCGACCGGGCGCGGCTGAGCCTGAGCGCGACGTCGCCCCTGCTTTCGCTGCGCTTCGACGGGCTTCGCTCCGGATTGACCGAGTCGGTGGTCAACGGCCAGTTGACTCTGACGACACGTAGCCTGCCAGCCCTGCTCGAATGGTTCGGCGAGACGCCACGGCTCGCGGGCGCGATCGGCGCGCTGAGCCTGTCCGCTGAGGCACTCCTGAAGCCGCGCGAGGCTTCGCTGAGCCAGGTTGTGGCCAGCCTGGACGGCGAACGGCTCGACGGCGCGATCAAGCTCGCCGATCTCGGCCCGCGCTGGGCGCTGTCTGGCACGCTTGCCGGCGCGAGCCTCGATGTCGGCCGTGCCGCCGGGCGGCTCGGCCTGACGCCCTCGGCCTTCGGCCAGCGCGATACGACGCCGCTCGATTTCGAGGCCTGGACCAGCCACGACATCGACCTGCGGGTTTCGGTGGATGCGGCGCGCTTCCACGGCGCACGACTGACCGACCTCGCGACGCAGCTTCTCGTCCGCAAGGGGCGGTTCGAGGCTTCGCTGCTGCGCGCCAGCCTCTATGGCGGCGCGGCCAAGGGGCGCGTGCTCGCCGTGCTTGGCGCTAGTGGCGTCGATCTCAGGCTTCAGGCCGGGCTCGAGCGGATCAATCTCGGCCAGGCCGCATCCGACATGCCCGATTTCGGCCGGCTGAGCGGCGCCGGCAATCTCCAACTGGCGCTGGAGGGCGTCGGCGGCAGTTGGGAGGACATGCTGGCTTCTTTCAACGGCAAGGCCGGGCTCGTGCTGCGGCAGGGCGAGATCGGCGGCGTCGCCTTTGCCGATCTGCTGCGCCGGATCGAGCGCAACCCCGCGCTCGCCTTGCGCGACTGGCGGCAGGGCAAGACGGCGTTCGAGAGCGCGGTGCTGCAGGCCAATGTCGCGGGCGGCATCGCGACGCTGTTCGATTCGCAGATGGCTGGGACCGCCTTCCGCGTTGCGCTCTCGGGACAGGCCTCGCTGCCCGGTCGCTGGCTCGATTTCGCCGCCCTGCTCTCGCCCCCCGGCGGTTCGCCGAGAGTGCCTTTCGTGCTGCGTGGCCCGCTCGACGCGCCGACGTTTGAACTCGATGTCGACAGCGCCCGGCGAAACCCTGGCGCGCTGACCTTCCCGATCCAGCTTTTGCGCTGACAGGCGGCCGGCGGCTTTACTTGCCGCCGCCCTCACCGGCTTCGGCCTCGCCCTCGACCGCCGCGTCATCCTCGCCATCCTCGCCGATGCGCTCGACGGAGACGACCTTCTCCCCCTCGGCGGTGTCGAAGATCGTCACCCCTTGCGTCGAGCGGCCGGCGATGCGGATCGGCTTGTCGCCTTCCACGGGCATGCGGATGGTCTGTCCGCCATCGGAGATCAGCATGATCTCGTCGCGCTCCTCCACGGGGAACGAGGCAATCAGGCGGCCATTGCGCTCGTTGACGACCATGGCGACGATGCCCTTGCCGCCGCGCCCGGTGACCCGGTACTCGAATGAAGAGGTGCGCTTGCCGTAGCCGTTCTCCGAGACCGTCAGGATGAACTGCTCGGCAAGCTGCATCTGGACGCGCTTGTCGCCGAGTTCGACCTCGCCGGCGCTCTCCTCCGGCTCGCTCGTGACCTGCGTGGTTTCGGCCTCCTCAGCCTCTCCACTGATGGCACGGCGGGCGGCGGCTGCGTCCTTGAGATAGGTCGTCCGCTCCTCGGGCGTCGCATCGAGATGCTTGAGGATCGCCAGCGAGATCACGCTGTCGCCCTGCGCCAGGTTGATGCCGCGCACGCCGGTGGAATCGCGGCCCTTGAACACGCGCACCTCCGGCACCTCGAAGCGGATGCACTGGCCTGCCGCCGTCGTCAGCAGCACGTCGTCATGCTCGGTGCAGATCTGCACGTCGACGATATGATCGCCCTCGTCCAGCTTCATCGCGATCTTGCCGGCGCGGTTGACGTTGACGAAATCCGACAGCTTGTTGCGCCGGACGCCGCCGGACGCGGTCGCGAACATCACGTCCAGCGTCTCCCAGCTCGCCTCGTCCTCGGGCAGCGGCATGATGGTGGTGATGCGCTCGTCCTTTTCGAGCGGCAGCATGTTGTTGAGGAATTTCCCGCGCGCATTCGGCGCGGCAAGCGGCAGCCGCCAGACCTTCTCCTTGTAGACCTGCCCTTCCGAGGAGAAGAACAGCACGGGCGTATGCGTGTTGGCGACGAACAACCGCGTGACGAAATCCTCGTCGCGCGTCGCCATGCCCGAGCGCCCCTTGCCGCCGCGCTTCTGCGCGCGATAGGTCGAGAGCGGCACGCGCTTGATGTAGCCGGCATGGGACACGGTCACGACCATGTCCTCGCGCGCGATCAGATCCTCGTCGTCGAGGTCGGAGCCCCAATCCTGAATCGTGGTGCGGCGTGGAGTGGCGAAGGCCGCCTTCACCTCGGCGAGTTCGGTCTTGATGATCGCCTGGATGCGCACGCGCGAGCGCAGGATGTCGAGATAATCGGCGATCTCCTTGGCGAGTTTCTCCAACTCGTCGCCGATTTCCTCGCGGCCCAGCGCCGTCAGGCGGGCAAGTCGCAACTCGAGGATCGCACGCGCCTGCGCATCCGAGAGCCTGTAGGTGCCGTCGGCATTGATCGGGTGGCGCGGATCGTCGACCAGCGCGATCAGCGGCGCGATGTCCTCGGCCGGCCAGTTGCGTTCCATCAGCGAGGCATGGGCCGCGGCCGGGTTCGGCGCAGTCCGGATCAGGCGGATGACCTCGTCGATATTGGCGACGGCGGTCGCGAGCCCGCACAGCACATGGGCGCGCTCGCGGGCCTTGTTGAGCAGGAAGCGCGTGCGGCGCGAGACCACCTCCTCGCGGAACTCGACAAAGGCCGAGATGAAGTCCTTGAGGTTCAGGACTTCCGGCCGCCCGCCGTTCAGCGCCACCATGTTGGCCCCGAACGAGGTCTGGAGCTGGGTGAAGCGATACAGCTGGTTCAGCACGACGTCCGAGAGCGCGTCGCGCTTGATCTCGATGACGACGCGCACGCCCTCACGGCTCGATTCGTCGCGCAGGTCGGAGATGCCCTCGATACGCTTTTCGCGCACCATCTCGGCGATCTTCTCGACCATCGCGGCCTTGTTCACCTGGTAGGGCACCTCGGTGACGATGATCGCCTCGCGCTCCTTTCGCAGCTCCTCGATATGCGTCTTCGCGCGCATCACGATCGAGCCGCGCCCGGTGTGATAGGCCGAATGGATGCCGCCGCGGCCCATGATCGAGGCCCCTGTCGGAAAATCCGGGCCGGGCACGATCTCGATCAGCTCGTCGATGGTGATCTCGGGATTGTCGATCAGCGCGACGCAGGCGTCGATGACCTCGCCGAGATTATGCGGCGGGATGTTGGTCGCCATGCCGACGGCAATGCCGCCCGCGCCATTGACGAGCAGATTGGGGAAGCGCGCCGGCAGAACCGTCGGCTCCTGCTCCTTGCCGTCATAGTTCGGCTGGAACGCGACCGTGTCGGAGTCGAGGTCTTCCAGCAGCGTCATCGCCGCCTTTTCGAGCCTGGCTTCCGTGTAGCGGTCGGCAGCAGGGCTGTCGCCGTCCATCGAGCCGAAATTGCCCTGCCCGTCGATCAGCGGAAGCCGCAGCGAAAAATCCTGCGCCATGCGCACCAGCGCGTCATAGACTGCCAGATTGCCGTGCGGATGGTAGCGGCCCATCGTGTCGCCGACGATGCGGGCGCATTTGGTGTAGGGCCGGTCGGGCGTGTTCTTGTTCTCGTGCATCGAGAACAGGATGCGCCGGTGGACGGGCTTGAGGCCGTCGCGAACGTCGGGCAGAGCGCGGCTCACGATCACGCTCATGGCGTAATCGAGATAGCTCTTCTTCATCTCGTCGGTGATGCCAATCGGCTTGATGTCGCCGCCGAACTGGGGCTCATCGGGGCGCTTTGCGTCGTCGTCTTCGGCCAAGGGGAAAGGTCCCGATTTCTGTTGTTTTTCAGGCTTCTGGCTATCCGATTCCGTGTGAGGAAGCCAGCGAAACAGGCCAATCTCAACATGAATTTTTACTGATCTAAATCAATATCTTAGACCTGTTTTCTGAATCGATTCCGGAACCGCCGCAGCAATCCCGCCGCAATTGCCGGGTGACGGGCGCGACACGGCGTGCCTAACTCGCCGCCATGACCCTCGATTTCCTCACCTCCGCCCTCGTCACCCTGCTGGTCACGCTCGATCCGCCGGGGCTCGCGCCGATCTTCCTGTCGCTGACGCGCGGGATGACGACGGGCGAGCGCCGGCAGGTCGCGATCCGGGCCTGCATCATCGCCTTCGGCATCATGGCCTTCTTCGCCGTCGCCGGGGACGTGGTCCTGAAGGCGCTCGGCGTCTCGCTGCCGGCCTTCCGCATCGCCGGCGGGCTGCTGCTGTTCTGGATCGCCTTCGAGATGGTGTTCGAACGCCGCAACGAGCGCAAGGCGCAGACTGCCGAGACCGCGATCACGCAGGACCACATCCGCAACGTCGCCGCCTTCCCGCTCGCCATCCCGCTGATGGCGGGGCCGGGCGCGCTGACGGCGATGATGCTGCTGGCGGGGCGGGCCGAAGGCGACCTCGTGCTACTCACCTCGCTCGCAGCCATCAGCGCGCTGGTGATCCTGTCCTGCCTCGTGGTCTTTCTGCTGGCGACGCCGATGGCGCGTCTGCTCGGCGTGACCGGCAATGTCGTGCTCACGCGCCTGCTCGGCGTCATCCTGGCGGCGCTGGCCGTGCAGTTCGTCATCGACGGGGTGAGGGCGGCGATCAGGGCGGCCTAGCAAACCCGGCTTGCGGAAGCCCGCGCTGACAAAGCCGGACCACACGCTATAACCCCAGCCAAGGAGCGACGGCTCCAGCCTGACTATCCGGGAGGTCAAACCATGCTCGCCAACGCGCCGCGCCCGTTCAATTTCGACCTCGGCGAGACCGCCGACGCCATCCGCGACACGGTCCACGCCTTCGCGCAGGAGAAGATCGCGCCGCGCGCCGAGGCGATCGACAGGGACAACCAGTTCCCGCGCGATCTCTGGCCGCAAATGGGCGCGCTCGGCCTGCACGGCATCACCGTCAAGGAGGAGGATGGTGGTTCCGGGCTCGGTTATCTCGAGCATGTCGTCGCGATCGAGGAGGTCAGCCGCGCCTCGGCCTCCGTCGGCCTGAGCTATGGCGCGCATTCTAACCTCTGCATCAACCAGATCGCCCGCAACGGCAACGCCGCGCAGAAGGCGAAGTACCTGCCGAAACTGATCTCGGGCGAGCATGTCGGCGCGCTCGCCATGTCGGAGCCCGGCGCGGGCTCGGACGTCGTCTCGATGAAGACGAAGGCCGTGAAGAAGGGCGACCGCTATGTCCTGACCGGCAACAAGATGTGGATCACCAACGGGCCGATCGCCGAGACGCTGGTCGTCTACGCCAAGACCGATCCGGAGGCCGGCTCGCGCGGCATCTCGGCCTTCCTGATCGAGAAGGGCATAAAGGGATTCTCGACCCACCAGAAGCTCGACAAGCTCGGCATGCGCGGCTCCGACACCTGCGAACTCGTCTTCGAGGAGTGCGAGGTGCCCGAGGAGAACGTGCTGGGCAGCGTCGGGCGCGGCGTCAACGTGCTGATGTCGGGGCTCGATTACGAACGCGTCGTGCTCTCGGCCGGCCCTCTCGGCATCATGCAGGCGGCGCTCGACGTGGTCATGCCCTATGTCCACGAGCGCAAGCAGTTCGGCCAGTCGATCGGCCAGTTCCAGCTCGTTCAGGGCAAGCTCGCCGACATGTATGTGATGATGAACGCCTGCAAGGCCTATGTGTACGCCGTCGCCAAGGCCTGCGACCGGGGCGAGACAACGCGCGAGGACGCAGCCGGCGCGATCCTGATCTCGGCCGAGAAGGCGACGCAGATCGCACTCGACGCGATCCAGTTGCTGGGCGGCAACGGCTACATCAACGACTACCCGACCGGGCGGCTGCTGCGCGACGCCAAGCTCTACGAGATTGGGGCCGGGACGAGCGAGATCAGGCGCATGCTGATCGGGCGGGAACTGTTCGAGAAAACGAAGTAGCACCGCCGCCTATTTCCTTCTCCCGGATGGGAGAAGGTGGCCCGTAGGGTCGGATGAGGGCCTGCCCTTTCGGCGCGAGGCGCGACGGCGCCGTCTCGTTTCACCAAGCAGCGGCGGTCCCTGACCCCTGCCCCTCTCCCATCCGGGAGAGGGGTTCTTCTAGCGCCCTTCCAACCAAGCGACGCGCCATGCCCCTCTACTTTGCCTACGGCCTCAACATGGACCCGATCGGGATGGCCGATCGCTGCCCGAATTCGAAGCCGCTCGGCCCCGCACGCCTGCCGCGCCATCGCTTCATCGTGACGACCGACGGCTACGCCTCCGTCATCCGCAATCCGCGCGATGAGGTCCATGGCGTGCTCTGGGATTGTTCGCTCGGGGACGTCCGCACGCTCGACAAATTCGAGGACATCGCCAGCGGCCTCTACGTCAAGATCAGCCAGCCGGTGATCGTTCCCGGCGGGGCGAAGCGGGCGCTGGTCTATGTCGGGCGCTCCGGCTCGGTCGGCAGGCCCAAGCCCGGCTATATGGAGACGGTGGTCGCAGCGGCGAAACATTGGTCGCTGCCCGAGGCTTACATTGCCAATGTGACTCGGTTTCTGAGCAAGCCCAATCTGGATCTGAAGGGGCTGGCTGCCAGCGACGAGCCACTGCCGCCGGGGCCGGTGAAGGGCGTGCGGCCGAGAGCACTCGCGCCGAAGTGAGGCGCGCTTCCTTCTCCCCTAGCGGGAGAAGGTGGCTCGGCGAAGCCGAGACGGATGAGGGGTCGCGCTGCGCAATCCGTCTTGCGGACAGCGCGGCCCGACCCCTTACCCTAACCATCTCCCGCAAGGGAAGAGGAAGCACGGCGGCGCTACGCCGCCAGCCCCTTCGCCAGTTCGCTGACCTGCTTCTCGAACAGGCCGCGATAGACGCCGCCCTCGCGGGCGAGCAGCGCCTGATGCGGCCCCTCCTCCACCACCTCGCCCCGGTCGAAGACCAGGATCCGGTCCATCGCGCGCACGGTCGAGAGCCGGTGCGCGATGACGATCGTGGTGCGCCCGAGCATCAGCCGTTCCATCGCCTGCTGGATCAGTGCCTCCGATTCCGAATCGAGGCTGGAGGTGGCCTCGTCCAGAATCAGGATCGGCGCATCGGCAAGGAAGGCCCGCGCCAGCGCGACGCGCTGCCTCTCGCCGCCCGAGAGCTTGACGCCGCGCTCGCCGACCAGCGTGGCGTAGTCCTTGGGCAGTCGCATGATGAACTCATGCGCGTTGGCGAGTTTTGCCGCCTGCTCGATCTGCGCGAGCGAGGCGCCGGGCCGGCCATAGGCGATATTCTCGGCCAGCGAGCGGTGGAACAGCACCGGCTCCTGCTGCACGATCGCGATCTGCTGACGCAGGCTCGCCTGCGTCACGCCGGCGATGTCGATGCCGTCGATTGCGATGCGGCCCGCCGTCACGTCGTAGAGCCGCTGGACCAGCTTGACGAAGGTCGTCTTGCCGGAACCCGAGCGCCCGACCAGCCCGACCTTCTCGCCGGCCGCGATCTTCAGCGAGAAATCGCGGTAGAGCGGCTGCGCGTGGCCTCCATAGTGGAAAGTCACGCGTTCGAAGGCAATCGCGCCGGCCGTCACCGCGAGCGCGCCCGCGCCCTTGGCGTCGGGTACGCCATAGGGCTGCGCATGCATGGCGACGAGTTCCTCCATGTCGTTCACCGAACGCTGGAGATTATGCACATGCTGGCCGACATCGCGCAGATAGCCATGCACCACCGCATAGCTCGTCAACACGAAGGCAACGTCGCCCGGCGTGGCCTGGCCTTTCGCCCAGAGCCAGATCACGAGGCCGATCACCGCGCCGCGCAGGGCTAGCAGGATGACCTGCTGCGCTGTGCCGGAGGTGGTGCCGCGCACCCAGGTACGGCGCGTCCTGAGCGACCATTTCGCCAGCACGCCGGCGAGGCGGGCATCCTCGCGCAACTCCGCGCCATAGGCCTTCACCACCGGGTTGCACGAGATCGCATCCGCCAGCGCGCCGCCGACGCGAGTGTCCCAGCTATTGGCGAGGCGGGCCGCAGGCGCGACATAGTGGAGCGACAGCGAAACCGTGACGCCGATATAGGCGAGCGCGCCGACGAGCACGACAGCGCCCATCGCCGGCCAGTGCCAGGCGAGCAGCAGCGTCGTACCGGCGAGCACGATCAGCGAGGGCAGCAGCGCGATCAGGATTGTGTCGTGCAGCAGGTCGAGCGCCCACATGCCGCGCGTGATCTTGCGCACGGTCGAGCCGGCGAAGTTGTTGGCGTGCCAGTCGGTCGAGAAGCGCTGCAGGCGCGCGAAGGCCTCCTGCGCCACATCGCTCATCGTCCTCAGCGTCATCACGGTGATGCCGATGAAGGACAGGTGCCGCGCCGCGACCGTGATCGCGCCGAGCGCCAGCATGGCGGCGAGCGCGCCCAGCGCCGCCGAACGGGCGGCCTCGCCCGAGCCCGCCACCGCATCGACAAGGCGGCCGGCATAAAGCGGCATGAACAGGTCAGCCGCCGTCGCCACCATCACGGTCGCGACGACGGAGGCGACGCTGCGCGGCGCGCGCGCCCAGTGACGATAGGTAAAGCCGAGAACGGCCCGGAACGGCTCTTTGCGAGCAGCGTCCTGCCGCCCGGTCTTGGCATCAACTGACATGGGATCATCCAGCCCCGCCAAGGGCCGGCTCCGAGAAACGCAGAGTCGGCAAAACGCGCCGGGCTCCAGCAAAAATGACGACGCGATGGAAAAAGGCTCAGGGACCGCTCAGGCGGGCCACGGGCGAGTCCGGCCTAGCGGCGGGACACTCGCGGGGAGCTGAACTTGATGATGAATTCCATTCAGCCCTCCCTCTCATAAGTTGGAGCCACGACTGCACGATAAACGAGCAGATGCGAACCGCGCAAGTTGTGTTTTGCGCATGGGGCGATTGCGGGATACGCTAGGTGTTACCTTCTCTCCCTGGGGAAGGAAAAACCCGCCTCACTTCCACAACAGCGCCGCCAATCTCACCGCGATCACCAGCGCGAACGCCAGGATGATCGTGCCGACGACGCGATGGCGCTTGGCGCGGTCGGGAAACTGTTTCGCGAAGATCCGCCCCAGCGGCTTGCGAAACAGGAAGCCGATGACGGCCAGAACGATCAGGATATGGGACAAGAGCGCGCCTAGACCTTCGGCTCTTTCGGCTCCGCCGCCTCGAACGGCGCGCCGGCCTTCTTCCACGCGCCAAAACCGCCCGCGACATGCGCGACAGGGGTGAGCCCCATCTCCTGCGCGGCCTGAGCCGCAAGCGCCGAGCGCCAGCCGCCGGCGCAGAAGAAGACGAAGCGCTTGTCTTGGGCGAAGACCGGCTTGGCGTAAGGGCTCTCGGGGTCGATCCAGAACTCCAGCATGCCGCGTGGGCAATGGAACGCGCCGGGCATGCGCCCTTCCCGCTCCAACTCGCGCGGGTCGCGCAGATCGACGAAGACGACATCGTCGCGACCATAGAGTGCCTGCGCCCCTTCGATCGAGAGCGTCTCGACCTTTGCCTCGGCCTCTGCGAGCAGCGCCTTGTAGCCTTTCGTGATGGTCTGCGGCATGCGCCTCGTCTCCGTTGCGAGGTGACACTTGCCGCTTCAGCGGCATTCCCGCAAGCTGTTCCGCATCATCGGATGCGTCCCGCCACGCGTGGCATCGGGCGACAAGGGACGTGAATGATCGGATTTTCCTCGCTCGACGTGATCGCGTTCGCCGTCTTCGTGGTGGCCTGGCTCGGTTATCACTATGCGGTCGAGATGGGTCCGCATGCGGCCCGCAGCCTGAACATGAAGATGAACCTGCGCCGCGCCCGCTGGGTGCGCGAGGCGATGGCGCGCGACAACCGCATCGTCGACACGCAGGTGATGAACGGCCTCCAGAACGGCACCGCCTTCTTCGCCTCGACCTCGCTGATCGCCATCGGCGGCGCACTGACGCTGCTGCAATCGACAGACCGGGTCGTGGCGCTGTTTGAGGATCTGCCCTTCGGCACGGTGACGACGCGCGCCGGCTGGGAGATGAAGGTGATCGGGCTCGCCGTGATCTTCGGCTACGCGTTCTTCAAATTCGCGTGGAGCTACCGCCTGTTCAATTACTGCGTCATCCTGATCGGCGCGATGCCGCCGGCCAAGGAGCATGATCCGCAGGACGCCGCCCGCGCCATCCACGAAATGGCCGAGATGAACATCGCGGCCGGCCGGCATTTCAACCGTGGTCAGCGCGCCTTCTTCTTCGCCCTCGCCTATATGGGCTGGTTCCTTGGGCCGGCGACCTTCCTCGCCTTCACCATCGCCGTGCTGGTGGCCATGTATCGGCGGCAGTTCGCTTCCGACGCCGCCCGCGTCTTCCGTCATCCAGGCGCCCCATGAGCACCGATCTCGAGGCACTCGAAGCCGCGATGCTGTCGCTGACCGCCGCGCGCGGCCCGGGTAAGACGATCTGCCCGTCGGAGGCCGCGCGCGCCGTCGGCGGCGACCATCCCGACGGCTGGGGCCCGCTGATGCAGCCGGCACGCAAGATCGCGGTCAGGCTGATGAAGGAAGGCCGGATCGTCATCACCCGCAAGGGCCGCCCTGTCGATCCGGACGATTTCCGCGGGGTCTATCGGCTGAGGCTGCCAAAGGGCGACTGAACCGACCAGGAGGGCAGCAGCATGCGGCAGCGTGGACGATATGGCCCTTCGGTGGGCGCGCTGCTAGCGATGGCGTTTGCAACCGCTCACCCGGCCGCCTCGGTCGAAAGACGCCCGTCCCTCTGCTCGGCCGCTGAGACCGCGATCTTCTCCTGCGCGGTCGGCGGCAAGGTCGTCTCGCTTTGCGCCTCTCCTGATCTCGACGACACGAAGGGCATCATGACCTACCGCTTCGGTCGGCGCGGCGCAGTCGAGCTGGCCCATCCCGAGACGCCTGGTCACCCACGCACGGCTTTCGTCGCGGGAATCGATTCGACCGAGCGCGGCGACTATGTCCGGTTCTCGCGTGGGGGATTCACCTATACGATCTATGCGCTCGTCGGCACGCAGGGCCGAAGCGAGACGGACGGGCTGCTGATCACGCGCGGCAAGACCGTCTTGCGCGATCTGAGATGCAAGGATTTCGGAATGGGCGACGGAGCCTGGCGGCTGATGTATCGCGCCAGGCTTCCTGCAGACGAGCCGCAGTCGATCAAGCCCCGCTAACGCTACGGGCCTGGAAAGAGCGCGTCGGTATAGCCGACAAGCCAGTAGGCCAGCAGGCCGGCCCACTCCTTGAAGCCGTCATCGGCGATGCCAAGGCCGCGCGGCGCGCGCCCCGACACGCGCACGAAGTCGGCAAGTTTTTCCTCCGTCAGATAGTCGACCGGGAACGCCTCGACGGCGAAGCCGGCCTTGCGGAAGACGCCCATGGCGCGCGGCATGTGCCAGGCCGAGGTCACCAACAGCCAGCGCTCGCCGGGCTTGGGGTCGACCAATGCCTTGGTGAAGAGCGCGTTCTCGCGCGTATTGCGCGATTTGTCCTCGAAGATCAGTCGCTCGGGCGCGAGCCCCAGCCCCTCGAACATCAGCCGCGCGCCATCGGCCTCGGTCTTTGTCACCGGCGAGATCAGATTCGCCGCGCCACCGGCGAAAACGATGCGCGCTTGCGGGTGCAGCCGCGCCATTTCGACCGTCTTGGTCATGCGTGCGCCGGCGCTGGTCATCACCACGTCGCCGCGCGCCACTCCGATCGCGCCGCCGAGCAGGATGACGCCAGCCACCGGCCCCCTGGCCGCATCCTGTTGCGGAAACCGGTTCTCCAGCGGCCACATGATCAGCCGGGGCAGCGGGCTGAAGGCCATGATCGCCAGTCCCGCCAGCGCCACGAGGCCGAGCCAACGCGCCATCCGCGCATAGCGCGAGAACGCGAGCACGGCGGCGGCCAGCGCCAGCAGGATGGCGAGGTTCACCGGCGAGACGACGAACCAGACGATCTTGGACAGGACGAAGAACATGGCTGGCTTCCGCGCGACGTCGGAGCTTTAGCGCGCGAAAGCTGACGCCGGCCTAACGCATTCATTCACCGCGAAAAATGCGCGGCGGCTGCTGCGGACGGGACGGCGTCGCCTGCGTCCCCGA
Organism: Rhizobiales bacterium CCH3-A5; assembly: GCA_001556025.1. Classification (GTDB taxonomy): domain Bacteria; phylum Pseudomonadota; class Alphaproteobacteria; order Rhizobiales; family Beijerinckiaceae; genus Allobosea. The sequence goes on along the minus strand of LSIB01000144.1, from coordinate 113,978 downwards.
GCGTTCCAGTTCGAGGGCGCGGGTGGCGACCTCGCGCAGTTCGCAGCCGGCCTGCCGGCCGAGCTGAAACCCTTCGCGCTGGCTCGCGCCGTAGAAGGCGCATTTCTGCGCGACATAGCCCTCCCAGGCGATCTGCAGCGAGGCGAGCTTGCTGCGCTGGCCGGCGTCCATGGCGCGGCTGACGGCCTGCGTCGCCTGCCCGAGACGCTCGCGCCAGACCGCCTCCTCCCGCCGCGCGCAGGCAGGCTCCGCGGCGCGCCGGTCGGTGTTGGCGGCGCGCACGCAGGCGACCGCGACGAGCCCGATGCAGGATGTCGCCACCGTGCCGCTCTGGCGGAGGCAGGCGGCGAGCTGAGCCCGGTCGGCCGCGAGCGTCGGGCTCGGCGTCTGCGCGGCGAGCGGGGTGGCCGACAGCGTCAGCAGCGTGATCAGAAAAGCCTGGCTCGGTGTCATGCGTCTTTTGAACAGCGCTTTCGCGGCTGGATCAAGGCGGGGCGACGCGAGGTCATGGCGCAAGCGATCACACCACCGGGAGCAGCAGCGCGGGAACGGCGGCAGGCCTGGCCGCACAGGCCTCGTACCAGCGTCTCAGATTGGGTCGCACGACCTGCCTGACGGGCATGTTCAGCCACCGATGCGCGCCGGGCGCGACCGTGAGGTCGGCCATGCCGAAACGATCGCCGGCAAGATAGGCTCGCCCGGTGAGATGCGCCTCGAGGATGTCGAGCTTGCCTTCCGTCCTTGCGATCGAGGCCTCGATATCGGCCGGCCCGGCGCGGACCGTGTCCTTGCGCACCAGTCCCCAGAAGGCCGGGGTCAGGGCGGGCTGCAGCTCCGAAATCATCCAGTCCATCCAGCGATCCGACTCCGCCCGCAGCGCCGGATCCTCCTCCCAGATCCAGCCCGCGCCATAGCGCGCCGCCAGATAGCGTACGATGCTGTTGGACTCCCAGATGCAGACTTCGCCATCTTCCAGCACCGGGACCTGGCCGTTCGGGTTCTTGGCGAGATAGGCTGGCTCGCGATTGCCACCGAAGGCTCCGCCGACATCGATCCGCTCGAACACCTGCCCGACTTCGCCGGCGGCCCAGACCGCCTTTTGTACATTGATGGAGCTGATGCGCCCCCAGATCGTCAGCATGCCGGCGTGTCCTCTTTTATCGTTGTGGCGATTGTCGGTTCGGCGGGTGCGGTTGGAAAGGCGGCGCCAGTTCCTCGCCATCGCTGCACTCGCAACGACGAAACGATCAGGCGAATTCCATGATCACCGCATCGACCGCGAGCGAATCGCCCTCTGTCGCCAGGATCTTGGCGATGGTGACGTCCTTCTCGGCCCTCAGCACGTTTTCCATCTTCATCGCCTCGACCATGCAGAGCGCTTCGCCGGCCTTGACCTCCTGCCCGACCGCGACCGAGATCGCCTTGACCAGTCCCGGCATCGGGCAGAGCAGGAACTTGCCGGTGTCGGCCGCGAGTTTGACCGGCATCAGGGCGGCAAGCTGCGCCTCGCGCACGGTATAGACATGCGCGTCGGCATAGGCGCCGGCATGGCCGAGCGCCACCCCGTTCAGGATGGCGCGCACCTGCGCCGCCACGGCCAGACCGTCGATGGCGCCGCGCCAGACCGGGTAGCCCGGTATCCAGTCGCTGGAGAGCGTCAGCGCGCGCTGGCCGAACGCGATCGTGATCGAGCCGCCCTGCCCCGTCACGCTTTCGGTGACGTTTTCCGTGACCTCGCCCTCGAAACGCTCGCCGCCGAGCGTGACGATGCGCGTGCGGTCGAAGGCGACCTTGCGCCAGCCCTGCATCTGCGCCGAGACGTTGCGCTTGCGCTGGTTCAGCCGGTGGTCGCAGGCGATGGCGATCGCGGCCATCCGCAGCGCGACCTCGCCCTGCGGGGCGGGCAGCGAGAAACCCTCCGGGAACTCCTCGGCGATGAAGCCGGTCGAGAGATTGCCCTCGATCCAGCGCGGATGATGCATCAGCGCCGAGACGAAGGGGATGTTGTGCCGGATGCCGTCGATGGCGAAGGCGTCGAGCGCGCGGCCCTGCGCCTCGATCGCGGCTTTGCGCGTGGCTGCGTGCGTGACCAGCTTGGCGATCATCGGGTCGTAATAGATCGAGATCTCGCCGCCCTCGAAAACGCCGGTGTCGTTGCGCACCGTCGCCTCGCCATCGCGACCCTCGGCCGGCGGGCGATAGGTCACGAGCCGCCCGGTCGAGGGCAGGAAGTTGCGCGTCGGGTCCTCGGCATAGACGCGGCTCTCGACCGCCCAGCCGTTCAGCGTCACATCGGCCTGGCTCATGCGGAGCTTTTCGCCATAGGCGACGCGGATCATCTCCTCGACCAGATCGACCCCGGTGATCATCTCGGTGACCGGATGCTCGACCTGCAGCCGCGTGTTCATCTCGAGGAAGTAGAAGGATCTGTCCTGCCCGGCGACGAACTCGACCGTGCCGGCGCTGTCGTAATTCACGGCCTTTGCCAGCGCGACCGCCTGCTCGCCCATCTTGCGGCGCGTCGCCTCGTCGAGCAGCGGCGACGGGGCTTCCTCGACGACCTTCTGGTTGCGGCGCTGGATCGAGCATTCGCGCTCGCCGAGATAGATCACATTGCCATGCTTGTCGCCGAGCACCTGGATCTCGATATGGCGCGGATCGACGATGAATTTTTCGACGAAGACGCGGTCGTCGCCGAATGAGGACGCGGCCTCCGACTTCGCCCGGGCGAAGCCCTCGGCGACTTCGGACGCGGAATGGGCGATGCGCATGCCCTTGCCGCCGCCGCCGGCCGAGGCCTTGATCATCACCGGATAGCCGATCCCGTCGGCGATCGTGACTGCGTGCTCGGGGCTCTCGATGATGCCGAGATGACCCGGCACGGTGGAGACGTTCGCGGCGGCGGCGGCCTTCTTCGATTCGATCTTGTCGCCCATCGCGGCGATCGCGCCCGGATTGGGACCGATGAAGACGATGCCCTCATCCTTCAGCGCCTGGGCGAAGGCCTCGCGTTCAGACAGGAAGCCGTAGCCCGGATGCACCGCCTGTGCGCCCGTCGCCTTGCAGGCCGCGATGATCTTCTCGATGACGAGATAGGATTTCGCGGCCTCGGGCGGCCCGATATGGACGGCCTCGTCGGCCATCTCGACATGCAGCGCGTCGCGGTCGGCGTCGGAATAGACCGCGACCGTCGCAATGCCCATGCGACGCGCCGTCTTGATGACGCGGCAGGCGATCTCGCCGCGGTTCGCGATCAGAATCTTCGAGAACATCGGCTGCGTCTCCCGGCGGCCAAAAGGCCAAGTCACAAAGACCAAGTCACAGCCGGGGTTTATGCGACGCCGCAGCCGGCGTCCATTGATGCAAAAGTTTGGCCGCTGGCAAGTCGCAGGACGGCCCGAAAAGCCGGATGCCACCTCAGCGATCGGGCACATGCCCGATCGCGACCCGTCTCGTGCTCTCAGCTCGCGAGCAGGATACGACCGGCGTCGAAGCCGCGCGGCTTGGCCGCGCCCTTGCGCAGGGCAAAGCCCAGCAGCGCTTCGTCGCAGCGTTCCGCCTCGCGGACGATCTCAAAGGCGATGCGCTGGGCTGTCGCGGTCGGTCCATCGCCGGCCGAGAGCGTCGTGACCAGCCAATGCGCCTTGTCGCGATCGATGACGCCGGTCGGGCGGCTCTCCCAGACGGCGTAATCGACGACCAGCGCGACGAGATAATCGGCAAAGGCGCTGCAGCTCTCGCTGACGGCGCGGTCGAGCGCGATCAGCACATCGATCACATCCCGGCTGAGGCTGCCATCGACGATGACGTTGCGCTGAAGCATCTTGACGTCTTCTTCGTCGATCATGCGCTGATCCAGCACACGATCGACGAATTCACGAAGCTCATGACCAATCATAATTCAACCCCTGTCCGGCTTTGTTTTGTGCCGGTATGTCCCTGTTGCAGGAACACTATGGGAGCCGCTTCCCAGCAGGAGGTTAATGCCGATGTCTGAACGGATATTCAGGTTAAACGGGTCTGATCCGAGATGGTTGCGCAAAGATGACTATAGGATTTTGGAAAGCATCTCTTGGCCGGACGCATTTCCAATTCGGCAAGTCGCATCTTGCGCCAACTCCTCGATCAGAACCGGCAGTTCCGATGCCTGCGAGATCGTGAAGCGCGCGCCCAGCGCCTGCAACCGCGCCAGCGGCTGGAAGCCCCATGACACCGCCACAGGCACGACACCGGCGGCGATCGCCATCTCGATGTCGAAGGACGAGTCGCCGACCATCGCGGTGCGTTCAGGCGCGGCTCCGGTCTCGGCCAGCGCCCGCAGGATCATGCCCGGATCAGGCTTCGACGGCGCGTCGTCGGCAGTCTGGATCGTGGCGAAAATCCCCTCCCAACCATGCCGCTCGACAATGTAGTCGGCCCCGCGCCGCGACTTTCCCGTCGCGATGCCGAGCTTGAGGCCCGGTCGCGCCTTCAGTGAAGCCAGCATCGCGGCGACGCCGGGATACAGCGGCTCGTCCAGCGCAGGATCGGTTTCAGCGCGATGGCGCATCGCGTTGAAGACGTGCTTGTAGGTCGCCGTCAGCCGGTCATCGGGCTGCTGAAGCCCTGCCAATTGCATCAGCGCGATGTCGAGCGTCAGCCCGACAACGCCAAGGCCCGCCTCGCGGCCCGGATGAACCAGCCCGCATTGCGTGAAGGTCTCGATCTGCGCGCCAAGGATAATGGCTTCTGAATCGATCAGCGTGCCGTCGAGGTCGAAAATGACGAGATCCATGCCGACGCCGTAGCGCGGATCGACGCGCATCGCCATCGAGACGGGCGCGCGCCGCTCATGCGCGGCGCGCCGGACCCCAAACTCAGGACTGCCGGCTGCGAACGCAGTCGTTGACGGCGTTGCGCAGGGCATCTCCATCCAGCCCTTTCGCCCTGCCGTCCTTGCGGCATTCGGCCAAAGCCGCGAGATCGGGCCGCTTCCCGTTGAAGCAGGCGACAAGTGCGGCCGTGCGGGCAGAGCCCGACAGGCCCTGCGCGTCGACCTCGGTCTTGCAGGCGGCGCGCGCCGTCGCCGCCGTCGGCTTGCCGTCTCGCGTCAGACCGTCGCGGGCATAAAGCTGGATGCCGGGAAACTTCGCCTGCATGCACACGCGCATTGCACCGCGCAGATCCTCGCCCGACAGCGCGACATTGTCGGACAGGCATTCCTGACGGGCTTTTGCGCGCGCGGCGCGAGGAATGGGGTCGTCGGCCGAGGTTGCGGCAGCGGCTACCGCGGGACGTGGCTGTGCCGTCTGGGCAGCGATCGGCTGAATAGCGACGATGGAAAGAGACAGGCCGGCAAGCACGGAAACGAAACGGATCATCGGAGCACCTGCGTCAGAGAGCGGGAACAAAATTAGAACACAATCCAATTTGTTCCGCAACTGTTCTCTTACGTTTCGTCAGGCGTTGCCGCGTTTCGTTCCTATTCGTCCGGTGCGTCGACGATCGGGTCGTAATGCGCGTCCTCGAAGCCGAGCAGGTTCCAGGACTGGCGCATATGCGGCGGCAGCGGCGCGCTGACGTCGATCGTCCCCTTCCCGCGCGGATGCGGCAGCACGATCCGCCGCGCCAGCAGATGCAGCTTGTTCTGGATGCCGCCGGGCATCTCCCAGTTCTTGATGTTGAAATATTTCGGATCGCCGACGATCGGATGGCCGATATGGGCGGCATGCGCGCGCAACTGGTGCGTCCTCCCGGTCACCGGCTTGAGCGAGAGCCATGCGAGCTTCTGCGCCGCCGTCTCGACCACGGCATAATAGGTCACGGCATGCATCGCGCCGTCGTCGCCATGCTGGGCTACTGCCATGCGCTGGTCGCCGTCATAGGCCTCCTCGCGGGAGAGATAGGTCGAAACCCGGCCCTGACGCACGCGCGGCACGCCGGCGACCAGCGCCCAATAGACCTTGCGCGCCGAGCGCGAGCGGAAGGTTTTTGCCAGCGTCGCGGCGGCAAAGCGGGATTTCGCGATGACGAGGCAGCCCGCCGTGTCCTTGTCGAGCCGATGGACCAGGCGCGGCTTCTGCCCGTCCTTGCCCGTCATCGCGTCCAACATCTGGTCGACATGGCGCGTGGTGCCCGAGCCTCCTTGAACAGCGAGGCCCGCCGGCTTGTTCAGCACGATGACGTCGTCATCCTCGTAGAGCGTGATCGAGCGCAGGAAGCCGAGCGTGTCGTCGTCGGCCTTGAGCGAGCGCGGGCGCTGCTCCTGTGGATCGAGCCTCAGCGGCGGAATGCGCACGGTCTGGCCCGCCTCCAGCCGGTCCTTGCTGTCGGCGCGCTTACCGTTGACCCGCAATTCGCCCTTCCGGACGATGCGCTGGATGTGGCTGAAGGAGAGCTGCGGGAACCGGCTTTCGAGAAAACGGTCGATGCGCATCTCGTTTTCGTCCGCCGTGACAACGAGCTGCTGCACGCCGGTCGCCAGCACCTGCGCGGTTTCGGCTTTTACCTCCGCGCGAGTCGGCGCAGCGGTGACGGGCAGCTTGCGTAGTGAGGCGGATTTGCGCGGCCCCGCCGCCTCCGGCGTTTCGGCGATACGGGGATCGCCGGTCCTCGGTGCATCGCGGCGCGGTCTGGGATTGCGCGTCGGCTCGGTGCGGATGACGCGCTCGTCCCGCTCCGACCGGGGCTGCCCCGAGGCGCGGGCCGGACGGCGCGCGTCATGGCCTAGGTGCTTGCCCTTGGGTGCGCCCGGAGCCGGCGGCCTGCCGCCGCGAGAAGGGCCCTTGCCTTTCGGGCCTCCCGTTCCCTTGCCGCCCTCACCCTTGCCGCCGGTCCTCATGTCAGCCCCCGCATGATCGCAAGCCCGCCGACCAGCGCCGCCAGCGAAACGCCGACCGAGGCGAAGACATAGGTCGCCGCCAGAATCGCCTCGCCGCGCTGCCACAGCAGGATCGCGTCGAGCGAGAAGGCTGAGAAAGTCGTGAAGCCGCCGAGAATGCCCGTTGTGAGAAACACCCTGAGCTCGGGAGACCAGCCCTCGCCCGCCTTGAAGGCGAACCAGCCGACGACCACGCCCATTAGCCCCGAGCCGACGACGTTGATCGCGAGCGTGCCATAGGGAAAGCCGGCGCCGAGCCAGCGCGGCGAAACGAGGTTGACGCCGTGCCGCAGCACGCCGCCGATGCCGGCGCCGAGAAAGACGAGAAACGTGGAGGTCATGGGGATGGCATAGGGCGTGGGAGGACGGGGCACAATCTCTTCCTTCTCGGCTCAGGGGAGAAGGAAGAGCGCCCTATTCGCCTCGCTCATCCCGCAACTTGGCCCAATACTCCAGTCGCTGTCTGATCTCGCGCTCGAAGCCGCGCTCCGGCGGGTCGTAGAACACCTGCCTCCCCAGCGCCTCGGGCCAGTAATCCTGCCCCGAAAACGCGTCCGGCGCGTCGTGGTCATAGGCGTAGTCCGCGCCGTAGCCCTCCTCCTTCATCAACTTCGTCGGCGCGTTCAGGATGGTCTTGGGCGGGGTCAGCGAGCCGCGCTCCTTCGCCACGCGCCGCGCCGCCTTGTAAGCGGTGTAGGCCGCGTTCGATTTCGGCGCGGTCGCGAGGTAGATCACCGTGTTGGCGAGCGCGAGTTCGCCCTCCGGCGTGCCGAGCTGCTCATAGGTTTCCGCTGCCGCGCGCGCATGGACCAGCGCGTGGGGGTCGGCGAGCCCGATATCCTCCACCGCCATCCGCACCAGCCGCCGCGCCAGGAAGCGCGGGTCCTCGCCGGCGTCGAGCATGCGGGCAAAGTAGTAGAGCGCCGCATCGGGGTCGGAGCCCCGGATCGTCTTGTGGAGCGCCGAGATGAGGTTGTAGTGCCCGTCCTGCGCCTTGTCGTAGATCGGCGCGCGGCGCTGGATCACCTCGCTCAAGCCCGCCTCGTCGAAGATTTCGCCCGGCTTGGCCGCGCGCCAGATCTCCTCGGCGAGCGTCAGCATGGCGCGCCCGTCGCCATCGGCGAAGCGCGCGAGCTGCAAGCGCGCCTCGGCCGTCAGCGGCAGCTCGCGGTTCTCCAGCAATTCGGCGCGGCCGAGCAGGAAAAGCAGCGACCCCTCGTCCAGCGCCTTGAAGGTCAAAACGCGGGCGCGCGACAGCAGCGCGGCGTTGAGAGCGAAGGATGGGTTCTCGGTCGTCGCGCCAACGAGCGTGATCGTGCCGTCCTCCATCACCGGCAGAAATGCGTCCTGCTGGGCCCGGTTGAAGCGGTGGATTTCGTCGACGAAGAGAAGAGTGCCCTTGCCGCCGAGCCTGCGGCCGCGCGCCTGCTCGAACACCTTTTTGAGATCGGCGACGCCCGAAAAGATCGCGGAAATCTGCTCGAAACCGAGATCGACCTGCCCCGCCAGCAGCCGCGCCACGGTGGTCTTGCCGGTGCCGGGCGGTCCCCAGAAAATCAGGCTGCCGAGCGAGCCCGAGGCAACGAGCCGGGTCAGCGCGCCGTCCGGCCCGGTAAGGTGCTCCTGCCCGGCGACCTCCGCCAGTGTCGTCGGCCGCAAGCGGTCAGCGAGCGGGCGTGGGCCGGATTTATCGAGGCCCGCAGCGGAGAAGAGGTCGCTCACCCGGGGAAGACCGAGGTCACACTCTGCCCGGCGCGCGAGATCGTCACCTCCCATTGCCGCTTGCGCTCCTTCAGCACAGCGTCGAGTTCGCGCGTCGTCGCGATGCGGTCGCCATTGATCGCCTGGACGATGTCGCCCTTCTGGAAGCCGACGCGCGCGGCCGTGCTGCCCTCCTCGACCTCGGCGACGACGACCCCCTCGCTGACGGTGTCGATCGAAAGCTCCTCGGCGACGGCGGGCGACAGGTTCAGCGCCGTGATACCCGCAAGCGGCGAGCGGCTGGAGAGCAGGACGGGATCGCGCGGGCGCGTCTCGGGCGCGGGTCCGAGCTTGACCGGCACGACGATGCGCCGGCCGCCCCGCAGCACGCTGAGCGAAGCCACGCCGCCGAGCGGCCGCGTCGCGAAGCGGTAGCCGAACGCCTCCGGATCATCGACCGCGACCCCATCGACCGCCAGGATCACGTCCGAGCGGCGCAGGCCCGCTTCCGAGGCCGGTCCTTTCTCGACAACGCTGGCGACGACGGAGCCCGCCGGCCGGTCGAGACCGAGCCCGTCGGCGACATCGGCGGTGAGCACCTGCAGCCTCGCGCCGAACCACGGACGACGGACCGTCGTCGCGCCGGATTTCGCGCTCTCGACCACGACCTTCACCATTGCGGCGGGAATGGCGAAGCCGATGCCGTGGCTGCCGCCCGAACGCGAAAAGATCGCGGTGTTGATGCCGATGACCCGCCCTTGCATGTCGACCAGCGCGCCGCCGGAATTGCCGGGATTGATCGCGGCGTCGGTCTGGATGAAGGACTGTGCGTCGCCGACGCCGATCTGCGTGCGCGCCAGCGCCGAGACGATGCCTTGCGTCACCGTCTGGCCGACGCCGAAGGGATTGCCGATCGCCAGCACGAGATCGCCGATCTCGACCCTGTCGGAATCGCCAAGTTCGATCGGGCTCAGATCTTTGGCGCCCTTGAGCTTAAGGATGGCGAGATCGGTGCGCGGATCGCGCAGCAGGATCGTCGCCTCCATCTCGCGCTTATCGGCGAAGGCGACCTTGACCTCACTCATGCCCTCGATCACGTGGTTGTTGGTGACGACGAGCCCGCTCGCATCGACCACCACGCCAGACCCCAGCGAGCGCTGCACTCGCTCCTGCGGCACGCCGAACCCACGATCGCCGAAGAAGCGGCGGAAGAACGGGTCGTCCATGAAGGGGTTGCGCGGCTGCTTCTCGACGCGCGCGCCATAGACGTTCACCACCGCGCCGGCCGTCTGCTTCACCACTGGCGCGAAAGACAGCGAGATTTGCTGGCGCGTTTCGGGAGTCTGCTTCACCTGGCCGAGCGCGGAGAGCGGCAGGCCGGTGCCGACCAGCAGCGCGGCGAGCATGGCCGCAAGCCCCCAGGCCGGAAAAGAGATGCGCCGATCGGTCATGCCAAGCCTCTGTCTGAAACAAAATCGCCCGATTTGCGTTCGTTCATGGTCAATCCATCGGCTCGACCCCTGAACCGGCCCTGCCGGGAGCTTCCATCCCGGAACGTGGCCATCCAGCCGGACGCTCCAGCAGCCACAGCCAGAGGAGCAGGCCATGAGCCTGATGAGACTTGTCTATGCCAGCCGCAGTCGCCTCGTCGAGGGGCATCGCGCCGCGGAACTCGGGCGCATCGTCGCGACGGCGAACCGGCTCAACGCCGCAAATCACATTACGGGCTTCCTGCTGGCGACGCCCGGCGCGTTCGCGCAGGTGCTCGAGGGAGCACAGATCGACGTCGCCGAAACCTATGGCAGGATCGTGACCGATCCGCGCCATACCGGTATTCGCCTTCTTGCTGAGCAGCCTCTCCGCGCACGCGGCTTTTCGCAGTGGTCGATGGGCGTCGCCGAGCGCGACGAAACCACAGCCTTCATCTTCGGCCTCTATGGCGTCTCGCCGGAGCACGACCTGCAGGACCAGCCGGTCGAGGCCCTGCTCGACCTCGCCGGCGAGCTGTCGCGCCATCGCGCGTGACGGCTGTCCCCTGCGGAACGCCTACTTCTCCTGCAAAAGCAGTTTGTAGCGCTCGATCTCGCCCGGCACCATGGCGGCCACGAAGGCTGGTGTGAGCTCGTCGGGATTGGGCGGCACCGAGGATAGTTCCTTGAATCGGTTTTTGAGGTTCTCGCTGGAAAGTGCTGTGCGCAAAGCCTCATTCAGCCGCGCGATAATCGGTTCCGGCAGGTTCTTGGGACCAAACAGCGCATTCCAGCCCTGCGCCTGGAAGGCGGGCAGCCCGGCCTCAGCCGAGGTCGGCACATCGGGCAGGCTCGGCAGCCGCGCCGGCGTGGCGACGACCAGCGCCTTGACCTTGGCCCCCTGGACCGCGCCCGACAGCGAGGTGGCCGCATCGCAGACGCCGTCGATCTGGCCACCCATGAGGTCGTTCAGCGCCGGCCCTGCCCCGCGGTAGCTGACCAGCGCGACATCGACGCCCGCAGCCTTCACGAAGTTGCGGCAGATCAGATAGTTCGACGAGCCGACGCCGGCATGGCCGAGGCTGACCTTGCCGGGATTGGCCTTGGCGTAGGCGACGAACTCCATCAGCGTCTTCGCCGGGAAATCGAGCTTGAGCGCGAGCATCGGCGACGTCTTGGCGACGAGGCCGATCGGCGCGAAATCGGCGTTGGTGTATTTCAGGTCCGGATAGATCGAATAGGACGCGGCATTGGTGCCGCTGTTGCCGATGACGATGGTGTAGCCGTCGGGCTCGGCCCGCGAGGCCCGCGTCAGCGCGGTCGCGCCGCCCGCCCCGCCCATATTCTCCATCACGATACGCTGGCCGAGCACACGCTCCATCTCCGCGCCGACGAGACGCGCGATCACGTCCGACGAGCCGCCCGCCGCGAAAGGTACGATCATGGTGATCGGCTTGGAGGGGTATTTGTCCTGGGCGGCTGCGGGTGCCATCCCGCTAACGGCGAGAGCGGCGGCGATCGCCGCGATCGGGGTCATTCTCATCTTGTCCTCCCAGACGCGATCGTTGTCGCAAGCCCGACGAAGAGCCTAGCCCGGAAGTTCGCGGCGGCCAATGCCATCCGACGACGCAAGAAAAAAGGCGGTCCGAAGACCGCCTTTGAACATCACCCGATTCAAACGGCCGAAACTCAAGCCGCCTCGTCTTCCGACGTGAAGACCGGACCCGAATCCTGGCCCTTGGCATCGACATCGCGGTCGACGAACTCGATGACGGCGAGCGGGGCGTTATCGCCGAAGCGGAAGCCCGCCTTCATGATGCGCAGATAGCCGCCATTGCGCTCCTTGTAGCGCGGACCCAGCGTCGCGAAGAGCTTGCCGACCAGCGCGACATCCTTGATCTGCGCGATCGCCTGGCGGCGGGCGTGCAGGTCGCCGCGCTTGGCAAGCGTCACTAGCTTCTCGACGACCGGACGCAGGTCCTTGGCCTTGGGCAGCGTGGTGGTGATCTGCTCGTGCTTGATCAGGGCCTGGGACATGTTGGCGAACATCGCCTTGCGATGCTCCGCCGAGCGGTTGAAACGACGACCGCGAAAACCGTGACGCATGGAATGGCTCCTTCATGATTACGGCCGCCGTGCCACGGTACGGCCGTTCTTTATGCTCCGACGCTCATGCGCCGGGCCAAAGGCGCAGGCGAATGCCTGCGCCGTCCCAAAGCTCAGTAATGCTCCTCGAAGCGCTTCGCGAGCTCTTCGATGTTCTCCGGCGGCCAGCCGGTCACGTCCATGCCGAGATGGAGGCCCATGGTGGCGAGCACTTCCTTGATCTCGTTCAGCGACTTGCGGCCGAAATTCGGGGTGCGCAGCATCTCGCCCTCCGACTTCTGGATCAGGTCGCCGATGTAGACGATGTTGTCGTTCTTCAGGCAGTTCGCCGAACGCACCGAAAGCTCGAGCTCGTCGACCTTCTTGAGCAGCGCAGGGTTGAAGGGCAGCTGCGGCGCGGTCGAGACGGCCTCTTCCTTGCGCGGCTCCTCGAAGGTGATGAACACCGCGAGTTGGTCCTGCAGGATGCGGGCGGCGAGCGCCAGCGCGTCCTCAGGGCTGACCGAGCCGTTGGTCTCGATCTGCAGGGTCAGCATGTCGCGGTCGAGGTTCTGGCCCTCGCGGGTGTTCTCGACGCGGTAGGAGACCTTCTTGACCGGCGAATACAGGCTGTCGACCGGGATCAGGCCGATCGGCGCGTCTTCCGGCCGGTTCTGCTCGGAGGGAACATAGCCCTTGCCGGTGTTGACGGTGAACTCCATGCGGATTTCGGAGCCCTCGTCCAGCGTGCAGAGCACCAGGTCGGGGTTCAGGATCGAGACGTCGCCGATGGTGTTGATGTCGCCGGCGGTGACCGTGCCGGGGCCGGTCTTGCGCAGCGTCATGCGCTTGGGGCCGTCGCCCTGCATCTTGACCGCGATCGCCTTGATGTTGAGGACGATGTCGGTGACGTCCTCGCGCACGCCGGGGATCGAGGAGAATTCATGCAGCACGCCGTCGATCTGCACGGCGGTGACGGCCGCGCCCTGCAGCGAGGAGAGCAGCACGCGGCGCAGCGCGTTGCCGAGCGTCATGCCGAAGCCGCGCTCCAGCGGGCGCGCGACGACGGTCGCCTGACGCTTGGGGTCGTCGCCGACCTTGATTTCGAGCTTGTTGGGCTTTGACAGATCCTGCCAGTTCTTGCTGATCACGGCCGCACTCCTGGTGCTTCAAATTCAATGGCGGCGGCGGGCCGCCCCGGACAGGCGCCCGCCGGTGCGGACGCCTCGATATCAATCGCGAAGATCAGACGCGGCGGCGCTTGCGCGGCCGGCAGCCATTATGCGGGATCGGCGTCACGTCGCGGATCGAGGTGACGGTGAAGCCGGCGGCCTGCAGGGCGCGCAGCGCAGACTCGCGACCCGAACCCGGACCCGTCACTTCGACCTCCAGCGTGCGCATGCCGTGCTCGGCGGCCTTGCGGGCGGCGTCCTCTGCCGCGACCTGCGCGGCATAAGGGGTCGACTTGCGCGAGCCCTTGAAGCCCATCGTGCCGGCGGACGACCACGAGATCGTGTTGCCCTGCGCGTCGGTGATGGTGATCATGGTGTTGTTGAACGAGGCGTTCACATGGGCGACGCCGGAGACGATGTTCTTGCGCTCGCGGCGACGAACGCGTTGGGCTTCCTTGGCCATAGTCTTTCTTTCATCCTTCGAGCGCGCCCGTTGTTCCAGGCGCTGGGGAGATCATTCTGCGCGTCATGGTCAGCCTTGAGCCGACCATCTCTTGCAGGAGAAGGCGCGGGAAGCGCCCTCGTCACGAGATCCTCGGGTCAAGCCCGAGGCTGACGATTGCCTGCGGCAATCGTCACTTCTTCTTGCCGGCGATCGGCTTGGACTTGCCCTTGCGGGTGCGGGCGTTGGTGTGCGTGCGCTGGCCGCGGACGGGCAGCGAGCGGCGATGGCGCAGGCCGCGATAGCAGCCAAGGTCCATCAGGCGCTTGATGTTCATCGAGACCTCGCGGCGCAGATCGCCCTCGACCAGGTAGTCGCGGTCGATCGTCTCGCGGATCTGCAGCACTTCGGCGTCGGTCAGTTGGTTGACGCGGCGCTCGGCGGCGATACCGACCTTGGAGCAGATTTCCTCGGCCTTGGCCGCGCCGATGCCGTGGATATACTGCAGGCCGATGACGACGCGCTTGCCGGTGGGAATGTTGACGCCTGCGATGCGGGCCATGGTCTCGTCTCTCCATGTCGGCCGCGACGCCCGATGGCGGCTGCGGCGGTGAAAGATGCCCCGCGCCGGTGGAGGCCGGCCCTTGCGGTGCGTTGAGCCGGGACCACGCGAGAATGCGACGTCGTTCCTTCTTGCGAAGGCAACGGCATCGCTCACATGAAACCGGATGAGGCGTCGCATAGTCAGTTGCGGGCGCCGAGTCAACCCTGCGTCTTTCGATGACGACCGACTGGATCAGGCTCCCTGCGGAGAGCCGCGACGCCGCAGCACCAGCACGCCGAAGAGCACGCCCGTGATGTACATCGAGATGGAGTAAAGTGCTGCCGGCAGGCCGATGGCGACGCTGCCCAGGACCGACAGCGCGATGTAGATCGCCAATGTCGAGTTGTGGATGCCGATTTCGTAGCTGATCGCGATCGCGATCGGACGGTCGAGCCCGGCCGCCCGCGCCAGATAGAAACCCGATCCCAAACTGATCAAATTGAAGAGGACCACGGCCGGCCCCAGTGACGCCAGGCTCCCGAGCAGCAGTTGACGCTCCTGCACGATGGCGACGAGCGCGAACACGGCCAGAACCGCGATGCTGAAGAGCTTGAACGGCTTTTCGGCGCGCATCGCAAAATCCGGCCGGCGCGCCGCGACCACCATGCCGAGGCCGACCGGGATCAGCACGACCGCGACGACCTGCAGCACCTTTCCGAACTGCAGCGGCACCACCGGCAAGGCGCCCGGCCCCGCCGGCGCGAACTGGCCGATCGCAAGATTGGCGACCAGCGGCATGCTGACGATCGACAGGACGGTCGTGATCGCGGTCAGCGATACGTTCATCGCCACATTGCCGCCGAAGAGGTGGCTGAACAGGTTGGCCGAGACGCCTCCGGGCGAAGCGGCAAGGATCAGCAGGCCGACGGCATAGGCCGGCGACAGGCCAAACAGCACGACGACGCCGAGGCAGACGACCGGCAGCACGACGAGTTGCAGCACGAGCGCCAGCGTCAGAGCGGCGGGATGGCCGAGGACGCGCGTGAAATCGTCGATGCGCAGGGACAGGCCGAGACCGAGCATGACCAGCGCCAGCGCAATCAGAAGCATCGTCGGCAAAATGTCCAGAAAGGTCACCGCGATCGCCCTCCCCGCCGCCGCGCCGGGGCCTCCGCAGGACCCGGCTCTTTGGCCGATCGCCCGCGTGCGCTGCCCGCTAATCGTTCTGCATGGAACCATACATGGAGACGATGCTCAAAGCATCCTCCGGCGACGATCATTGTATGGAATTACAGAACGCGACGGCCCAACTTGCTGGTCCGATCTGCCAGGGAGACGGCGCCCGGGACGCGGTGGACAAGGCATGCCGCCGATCCGTGTCGGCAGGATGCGATTCGGATCAGCCCGCCAGCGCGGACTCGATCGCCGCCGTCACGGCGTCGATCGGCTGCATGCCGTCGATGGCGATCACCTGGCCGCGCTTGGCGTAATAGGGCGCAACCACCGCTGTATCGCGATTATAGGCTTCGAGCCTGGTCTTGAAGACGTCGGGATCGTCATCCTTGCGGACAGGCTGGCCGGCGGCCTTGGCCTCGTCGGCGCGCTTGACGATTCGCTCCACGAGCTTGCTCTGGTCGACCTTGAGCTCCAGCACCTTGTCGAGCGTCAGGCCCTTGGAGGCGAGCATGGCATCGAGCGCCTCGGCCTGCGCCAGCGTGCGCGGAAACCCGTCGAGGATGAAACCCTTCTTCGCATCGGGCTCCTCGATGCGGTCTGCGACGATGCCGATGACGATCTCGTCGGAGACCAGCCCGCCTGAATCCATCACGGCCTTGGCCTTGACGCCGACAGGCGTCCCGGCCGCCACCGCCGCGCGCAGCATGTCGCCGGTCGAGAGCTGCGGAATGCCATGCTTCGCGACGATTCGCGCTGCCTGAGTGCCCTTCCCCGCCCCCGGAGGTCCCAGAAAGATCAGTCGCATCAGCGCTTCGCCCCTCGCAGTTTCGCTTTCTTGACCAGCCCTTCATATTGATGGGCCAGCAGATGTCCGTGAACTTGCGCCACGGTGTCCATCGTCGTCGTCACCACGATGAGCAGCGACGTGCCGCCCAGCAGGATGATCGGTATCTGGGCATAGGTGATCATGAACTCGGGGATAAGGCAGACGATAGTCAAATAGCCGGCTCCGAGCACGGTGATGCGGGTCAGCACCCGGTCGATATGCTCGGCGGTACGCTCGCCGGGGCGGATGCCCGGCATGAAGCCGCCATGCTTCTTGAGGTTGTCGGCCGTCTCGACCGGATTGAACACGATCGCGGTGTAGAAGAAGCAGAAGAAGATGATCAGTGCCGCATAGAGGATCATGAACAGCGGCCGGCCATGGGCGAGATAGGTCGCCATGGTCGAGAGGAAGCCGGTGCCTCCCGAGGCCTGGCTGAAGCTCGCGATCGTCGTCGGCAGCAAGAGCAGCGACGAGGCGAAGATCGGCGGAATGACGCCCGCCGTGTTGAGCTTCAGCGGCAGGAACGAGGTCTGCCCCTCATACATGCGGTTGCCGACCTGGCGCTTGGGATAGTTGATCAGAAGCCTGCGCTGGGCCCGCTCCATGAACACGCAAAACGCGATGACGCAGATCGCCATGACCAGGATCAGCAGCAAAAGCCCGGTCGAGATCGCGCCCTGGCGGCCGAGTTCCAGCGTCTGGGCGAGCTGCGCCGGGAACTCGGCGATGATGCCCGCGAAGATGATCATCGAGGTGCCGTTGCCGATGCCGCGGCTGGTGATCTGCTCACCGAGCCAGAGCAGGAACATCGTGCCGCCGACGAGCGTGATCGTGGTCGAGAGCAGGAAAAACGGCCCCGGCTCCAGCACAAGATTGCCCGAGCCCTGCAGGCCGACGCCGATGCCATAGGCCTGGAACAGCGCCAGGAACAGCGTCAGGTAGCGCGTGTACTGGTTCAGGACCTTGCGGCCCTGTTCGCCTTCCTTCTTCAACTGCTCGAAGGTCGGCACCACGCTGGACAGAAGCTGGATGATGATCGAGGCCGAGATGTAGGGCATGATCGCGAGCGCGAAGATCGCCAGACGCCCCACCGCGCCGCCCGAGAACATGTTGAACAGCCCGAGCACGCCGGACTGGGTCTGCTTGAACAGGTCCGCCACGGCATCGGGGTTCATGCCCGGCAGAGGAATATAGGTGCCGAGCCGGTAGATGATCAGCGCGCCCAGTGTGAACCAGATCCGCTTCTTCAACTCGTCCGCCTTCGCGAACGCGCCGAAGTTCAGGTTTGAAGCAAGCTGTTCAGCCGCCGATGCCATGCGTCTGGTCCCTGGGTCTTGGAATTAGCAAGTCCGGAGCCGTTGTCCGCCCGCCGCGATGCGGGGAGGCGGTCGAAGGTCCGTCAGACAGTCGAACGGCGGCCTGGGCTTCGGGCCCGGCCGCCGTTCGCACTCTTCATCTAGTCGTCCGGCTCACGCCTGTGAAGCGGTTGCCAGAATCTTGATCGAACCGCCGGCTTTCTCGATCGCCTCGACGGCCGACTTGGAGGCTCCGGCGACCTCGAAGGCGAGCTTCGCCTTGAGTTCGCCGACGCCCAGGATCTTGACGCCGTCCCTCGCCTGACGCGTGATCACGCCCGCGGTGACCAACGCCTCGATGGTGACCGCGCCCTTGGCGTCGAGCTTGCCGGCCTCGACCGCCTGCTGGATCCGGCCGAGATTGACCTCGTTCAGTTCCCTGGCGAAGAGGTTGTGGAAGCCGCGCTTGGGCAGGCGGCGATAGAGCGGCATCTGGCCGCCTTCGAAGCCCTTGACCGCCACGCCGGCGCGGGCCTTCTGACCCTTGACGCCGCGGCCGCCGGTCTTGCCCTTGCCGGAGCCGATGCCGCGGCCGACACGGATGCGCGACTTGTGCGCGCCTTCATTGTCACGAATGTCGGTGAGTTTCATCGAACGCTCCCCTCACTTCGCATCGACGACGCGCACGAGATGCCTGACCTTGTCGATCATGCCTCGCACGGCCGGGGTGTCGACCAGGGTCGACTGCCGGCGGATCTTGTTCAGGCCGAGACCGATCAGGGTCTGGCGCTGGGACGCCTCGCGGCGGATCGGCGAACCGATCTGCTCGACGACGACAGTCGCTTCAGCTTTCTTTGCCATCGTCGCCCCCTCACGCTTCAGCCGCGGCATCGGTGCCCGCATCGCGGCGACGCGTCTGCAGGGCCGAGACCTTGAGCGAACGGCGCGCAGCGACGCCACGCGGCGAATCCTCGTTCTTCAGCGCGTCGAACGTGGCGCGGACGAGGTTGTAGGGGTTCGAGGAGCCGAGCGACTTCGACACCACGTCCTGCATGCCGACCGCCTCGAAGACGGCGCGCATCGGACCGCCGGCGATGATGCCGGTACCGGCAGGCGCTGCGCGCAGCACGACCTTGCCGGCGCCGTGACGGCCCTGGACGTCGTGATGGAGCGTGCGGCCTTCGCGCAGCGGAATGCGGACCAGGCCGCGCTTGGCGGCTTCCGTCGCCTTGCGGATGGCTTCCGGGACTTCGCGGGCCTTGCCGTGGCCGAAGCCGACGCGGCCCTTCTGGTCGCCGACGACGACGAGGGCAGCGAAGCCGAAGCGACGGCCACCCTTCACCACCTTGGCGACGCGGTTGATGTGGACCAGGCGGTCCACGAATTCCGAATCGCGCTCCTCGCGATCCTGACGGTCTCTCGGCTCTCTCGCCATGGTCTTCCCTCTTACTTGCGCGGTCGAGCCCTCAAAGACTGCGCCGCTCGCTCGAGCGCCCCGTGCGGGGCGACGTAAAATGCGCTGCGGAGCACCCGCTATCCGGCGCCCCGCAGCGCGGTCTCAAAACTCAGAAGTTCAGCCCGGCCTCGCGCGCGGCTTCCGCCAGCGCCTTGACCCGGCCGTGATACATGTAGGAACCGCGGTCGAAGACCACGTCCTTCACGCCCGCCTTGACGGCGCGCTCCGCGATCAGCTTGCCGATCGTCGCAGCCGCCTCGACATTGGCGCCCGACTTGATATCGCCGCGGATGTCCTTGTCCAGCGACGAGGCCGAAGCGAGGGTGACCCCCTTCACGTCGTCGATGACCTGGGCGTAGATCTGCTTGCCGGTGCGGTGCACCGACAGGCGGGCGCGGCCATTGGCGACCGCCTTGATGGCGCGACGGACGCGGGCCTTGCGGCGCGCAGTCGCAATTGTCTGCTTGCTCATGGCTGGCGTCCTTACTTCTTCTTGCCTTCCTTGCGGAAGATGAACTCGCCGGCGTATTTGACGCCCTTGCCCTTGTAGGGCTCGGGGCCGCGATACTCGCGGATCTCGGCGGCGGTCTGGCCGACCACCTGCTTGTCGATGCCGGTGATGACGATTTCGGTGGGCTTGGGCGTGACGATCGCGACCCCTTCCGGGATCGGATAGTCGATGTCGTGGCTGTAGCCGAGCGACAGCTTGAGCACCTTGCCGGTGACGGCGGCCTTGTAGCCGACGCCGTTGATTTCGAGCTTCTTCTCGAAGCCGGCGGTCGTGCCGACGACGAGGTTGTTGATGCGGGCGCGCGAGGTGCCCCAGAGCGAGCGGGCGCGCTTGGACTGCGAGCGCGGCTGGACCGCGATCGCGCCGTTCTCCAGCGCCACCGACACGTCGTCGGGAACGGTGAAGGAGAGCTCGCCCTTCGAGCCCTTGATCTTGACGAGCTGGCCGGCGACGTTGGCGGTGACGCCAGCGGGAACCGGGACTGGCTTCTTGCCGATACGGGACATTGGATTTCTCCTGAAAATGAGCGGCGTGCGAAAGGTCTTCAGAAGACCTTGCAGAGCACTTCGCCGCCCACGTTCTGTTCGCGGGCAAGGTGATCGGGCATCACACCCTTCGGCGTCGAGATGATGGTCACGCCGAGGCCATCGGCCACGCGCGGCATCGTCTCCACCGAAGAATAGACGCGGCGGCCGGGCTTCGACACGCGCGAGATGGACCGGATGACCGGCAGCCCCTCGTGGTACTTCAGCTCGATGTCGAACTCGGTCCGGCCGTTGCCGAACTCGGTCTGGGTGTAGCCGCGGATGTAGCCCTCGGACTGAAGCACGTCGAGCACGCGGGCCCTCAGCTTCGAACCGGGCGTCGAAACGCGCGACTTGCGCCGCATCTGCGCATTGCGGATGCGGGTCAGCATATCTCCAAGCGGATCGATGATCGCCATGATGCTATCTCCTCACCAGCTCGACTTGACGAGGCCGGGAACCAGCCCCTTGTTGCCGAGCTCGCGCAGAGCAATGCGCGACATCTTCAGCTTGCGGTAGACGGCGCGCGGGCGCCCCGTGACCTCGCAGCGGTTGCGCACGCGGGTCGGAGCCGAGTTGCGCGGCAGTTCGGCCAGCTTGAGGCGAGCGAGGAAACGCTCGTCCATGGACTGGCTTTCGTCATTGGCGATCGCGAGAAGCCGCGCGCGCTTGCCGGCGAATTTCTTCACCAGCCGCTTGCGGGCGTTGTTGTTCTCGACGGAGCTTTTCTTAGCCATCGATCTCTCCTGGTTTCCGCGTATGAGCGGTGAGGCTCACTGCCGGAACGGGAAGTTGAAGTGCTTGAGCAGGGCGCGCGCCTCGTCGTCCGACTTCGCAGTCGTGCAAACGATCACGTCCATGCCCCACACGGCGTCGACCTTGTCGTAATTGATCTCGGGGAACACGATGTGCTCCTTGATCCCGAGCGCGAAATTGCCGCGCCCGTCGAACGACTTGGGGTTGAGGCCCCGGAAGTCGCGCACGCGCGGCAAGGCGATGGTGACGAGTCGGTCGACGAACTCGAACATCTTGGTCTTGCGCAGCGTGACCTTGCAGCCGACCGCCATGTTCTCGCGCAGCTTGAAGCCGGCGATGGCGAGGCGGGACTTGGTGATGACCGGCTTCTGGCCGGCGATCAGGGCGAGGTCGCCGGCGGCGCTGTCGACTTTCTTGCGGTCGGCGGTCGCTTCGCCAACGCCCATGTTGATGACGACCTTCTCGATGGTCGGCACTTCCATGACGTTCTTGTAGCCGAACTCGGCGATCATAGCCGGACGAACGACATCCTCGTAATGCTTCTTCATGCGCGGCGTGAGGGCCGCCTGCTGATTCTCAGCCATCGATCAGATCTCCCGAGCGCTTGGCGAAACGGACCTTGCGGCCATCGTCCAGGATTTTGAAGCCGACCCGTGTCGCCTTGCCGTCCTTGGGGTCGGCCATGGCGATGTTCGAGAGGTCGATGGTGGCCTCTTTCGAGATGATGCCGCCCTCGGAATTCTGCGACTGCTTGGTGTGCTTCTTGACCATGTTGACGCCGCGAACGACGGCGCGGCCGTCTTTCGGCAGAACCTGGAGAACCTCGCCGGCCTTGCCCTTGTCGCGGCCGGCCAGCACGACGACCTTGTCGCCCTTCTTGATTTTCGCAGCCATCACAGCACCTCCGGCGCCAGCGAGATGATCTTCATGTGGTTCTTGGCGCGCAGCTCGCGCGGAACCGGTCCGAAGATGCGGGTGCCGACAGGCTCCTTCTGGTTGTTGATCAGAACGGCCGCGTTGCGGTCGAACCGAATCACCGAACCATCGGCGCGCTTGACGTCCTTGGCGGTGCGAACGACGACCGCCTTCATGACGTCGCCCTTCTTCACGCGGCCGCGGGGAATGGCTTCCTTGATCGAGACGACGATGATGTCGCCGATGCGGGCGTAGCGCCGCTTCGATCCGCCGAGAACCTTGATGCACATCACGCGACGGGCGCCGGAATTATCCGCGACCTCGAGATTCGTCTGCACCTGGATCATGGCCTTGATCCTTCCATACTGAATATCAGCGCGGTTTCCGGCACGGCATCAGCGCCGACCGGACTACGACTGACGGGGGTCGATCGCCCCCTGGCCTCACTTCATGCTTAGTCCACGGACTCCGACTGCCCGGTCCGGAGACCGGGCAGAGCCCGTGCGTCTTACGCTTTTGGAGCGCCGTCGAGCAAAATCCAGCTTTTCAGCTTGGAAATCGGCTTCGACTCCTCGATCCAGACCTGGTCTCCGACCTTCACCACCTGCGCCTCGTCATGGGCGTGATAGTTCTTGGTCCGGCGAACGGTCTTCTTGAGCAGCGGGTGCGTATAGCGCCGCTCGACCTTCACCACAACAGTTTTGTTCTGCTTGTCGCTGACGACGACGCCCTGCAGCACGCGCTTCGGCATGATCGTTCTCCTCAGGCGGCCGCGGCGGCGGTCTTGGACCGCTGCAGCGTCTTGATGCGGGCGATGTCCTTGCGGACCTCGGTGACCCGCGCGGTGTTCTCGAGCTGGCCGGTGGCGCGCTGGAAACGCAGGTTGAACTGCTCCTTCTTCAGCTTCAGGAGCTCGTCCTGCAGCAGGTCCACGCTCATGGCCTTGAGGTCGGAGAGGCGTTGTGCGGCTTTCATATCGTCCTCCCTTACTCTGCGATGCGCTGGATGAAGCGGGTCTTGATCGGCAGCTTGGCTGCGCCCAGACGCATCGCCTCGCGGGCGGTGTCCTCGGGCACGCCGTCGATCTCGAACATGATCCGGCCCGGCTTGACCTTGGCTGCCCAGAATTCAGGCGCGCCCTTGCCCTTGCCCATGCGGACTTCGGTCGGCTTCTTCGACACCGGCACATCCGGAAAGATCCGGATCCAGACACGGCCGGCGCGCTTCATCGCACGCGTGATCGCGCGGCGGGCCGCCTCGATCTGACGGGCGGTGACACGCTCGGGCTCCTGCGCCTTCAGGCCGAACTGGCCGAAATTAAGGTCCGTACCGCCCTTGGCGACGCCAGCGATGCGCCCCTTGAACTGCTTGCGGAACTTGGTCTTCTTTGGTTGCAACATGGCTCTTCTCGATCAGCCTTACGCGGCATGGTCGCGACGATGGCCACCGCCGGAGCGGCCGCCTTCATCCGACATGCGCTTGTCCTGGGCCATCGGGTCGTGCTCGAGGATCTCGCCCTTGAAGATCCAGACCTTGATGCCGCACGTTCCGTAGGTGGTGAAGGCGGTGCCGACGCCGTAATCGACGTCCGCGCGCAGCGTGTGCAGCGGCACACGGCCCTCTCGGTACCATTCCAGCCGCGCGATTTCCGCGCCGCCGAGACGGCCCGAGCAGTTGATCCGGATGCCCTCGGCGCCCAGACGCATGGCCGACTGCACGGCCCGCTTCATGGCGCGACGGAAGGCGACGCGGCGCTCGAGCTGCTGAGCGATCGAATCGGCGACCAGCGTGGCGTCGATCTCGGGCTTGCGGACCTCGACGATGTTGATGGTCACATCCGCTTTTGTCAGCTTCATCACCGACTTGCGCAGCTTCTCGATATCGGCGCCCTTCTTGCCGATCACCACGCCCGGACGCGCCGAGTGGATGGTGACGCGGCACTTCTTGTGCGGGCGCTCGATGATGATCTTCGAGATCGCGGCCTGCTTGAGCATCTTCATGAGCATGGCGCGGATCGCCATGTCCTCATGCAGGAGCTTGCCGTACTCGCCCTTCTGGGCGAACCAGCGCGAATCCCAGGTACGGTTAATGCCGAGGCGGAGCCCGATCGGATTGATTTTCTGACCCATCGTTCTCTCCTCAGGCCTTTGCCGCGGCGACTTCGCGCACCACGATCGTGATGTTCGCGAAAGGCTTCAGGATGCGGGCGCCACGGCCGCGGGCGCGGGCATGGAAACGCTTCATCACCAGCGCCTTGCCGACGAAGGCCTGCGCCACGACGAGATCGTCGACATCGAGATCATGATTGTTCTCGGCGTTGGCGATCGCGCTCTGCAGGCACTTGCGCACATCTAGCGAGATCCGCTTGCGCGAGAACTCGAGGTCGGCGAGAGCGGTCGAGACCTTCTTGCCGCGGATGAGTTGGGCGAGGAGGTTCAGCTTCTGCGGGCTGACACGAAGATTGCGGGCGACCGCAACGGCTTCATTGTCAGGCAGCGCACGGGGGAAGGATGCTTTTCCCATGGCTTACTTCCTCTTCGCCTTCTTGTCGGCGGCGTGGCCGTGGAAGGTGCGCGTCGGCGAGAACTCGCCGAACTTGTGGCCCACCATTTCCTCGGACACGGACACCGGCACATGCTTGTGGCCGTTGTAGACGCCGAACGTCAGACCGACGAACTGCGGCAGGATCGTGGAGCGGCGGCTCCAGATCTTGATGACCTCAGACCGGCTCGCCGAACGGGCGACCTCGGCCTTTTTCAGAAGGTATCCGTCGACGAACGGACCTTTCCAAAGCGAACGCGCCATGACGGACCTCAGTTCTTCTTCTTGCGGGCGTGACGGCTCGACACGATGAACGTATCGGTCCGCTTGTTCGAGCGGGTCTTCTTGCCCTTGGTCGGCTTGCCCCAGGGGGTGACCGGGTGACGACCGCCCGAGGTGCGGCCTTCGCCGCCGCCATGGGGGTGATCGACAGGGTTCATCGAGACGCCGCGGTTATGCGGACGACGGCCGAGCCAGCGCGAGCGACCCGCCTTGCCGTCGTTCCGGTTCATGTGGTCGGGGTTCGAGACCGCGCCCACGGTGGCATAGCACAGGCCGCTGATCAGGCGCTGCTCGCCCGAGTTCAGGCGGACGATGACGTAGCCCTGGTCGCGGCCGACGATCTGGGCATAGTTGCCCGCGGACCGGGCGAGCGCCCCGCCCTTGCCGATCTTGAGCTCGACATTGTGGACGATCGTGCCGATCGGCAGCGTGCCCATGGGGGCCGCGTTGCCGGGCTTCACGTCGACCGACTGACCCGAGATCACGCTGTCGCCGACTGCGAGGCGCTGCGGCGCCAGGATATAGGCCTGCTCGCCGTCCTCATACTTGATGAGGGCGATGAACGCCGTGCGATTGGGATCGTACTCGATCCGCTCCACGACGGCGGGAACGCCATCCTTGCCGCGACGCTTGAAGTCGATCAGGCGCAGCGTCCGCTTGTGTCCGCCGCCGCGGAAGCGGACGGTGACGCGGCCGAGATTGTTGCGGCCGCCCGTGGACGACTTGCCCTCGGTCAGCGCCTTGAGCGGCTTGCCCTTGTAGAGCTCGCTGCGGTCGACGATCACGAGCTGGCGAAGGCTCGGCGTGATCGGCTTGAATGATTTCAGAGCCATGATGACGATCTTTCCCTCAGAGGCCCGTGGTCACGTCGATGGAGTGACCTTCTTCGAGGGTCACGACCGCCTTCTTGACGTCCGAGCGCTGGCCGAGCCGGCCCCGGAAGACCTTCATCTTCCCTTCGGTGACGATCGTGTTGACGCTCTTGACCTTGACGTCGAAGAGCTTCTCGACCGCCGCCTTGATCTGCGGCTTGGTCGCGGTCTTCGCGACCTTGAAGACGACCTTGTTATGCTCGGAGAGCATCGTCGCCTTCTCGGTGATCACCGGCGCCACGATCACATCGTAGTGGCGGGGATCCAGATTCTTGGATGCCTGGCTCATTTGAAGCGCGCCTCCAGCGCATCGACAGCCGAGCGGGTCAAGACAAGCTTGGTGCGACGCAGGATGTCATAGACGTTGATGCCCTGGACCGGCAGCACATCGACATTCGGGATCGAACGTGCGGCCAGGCCGAAATTCACGTCGATCTCGGCGCCGCCGATGACGAGCGCGCTCGACAGGTCGAGCTTGCTGAAATGGCCGAGCAGAATCTTGGTCTTCGGCTCCGCGAGCTTCGCGTCGTCGATGATGATGATCTCCGAACCCTTGGCCTTGGCCGAGAGCGCGTGGCGGAGCGCGAGCGCCCTCACCTTCTTGGGCAGGTCATGGGCATGATCGCGCACGATCGGGCCGAAGGCCTTGCCGCCGCCGCGGAACTGCGGAGCGGAAGCCGCGCCGTGGCGTGCGCCGCCGGTGCCCTTCTGCTTGTAGATCTTCTTGCGAGTGCGATCGACTTCCGAGCGGCCCTTGGACTTGTGCGTGCCGGCGCGGCGCTTGGCGAGCTGGTAGCGCACCATCCGGGCCAGGATGTCGGCGCGCGGCTCAAGGCCGAAGATCGCATCCGACAATTCGACGGAGCCGGCCGAGCCGCCTTCGAGGGTGGTGATATCGAGCTTCATCACGCGTTCTCCTCGACGGTCTCGGTGGCGGGAGCCTGCGCCTGGCCAGCTTTGGCCTCGTCGCTGGCGGTGCGGAACTTGCCCGGAAGCGGAGCATCCTTGGGCAGCGCGCGCTTGATCGCGTCGCGGACATGGATCCAGCCGCCGGCATGGCCGGGGACGGCGCCCTCGACCAGGATCAGACCGCGCTCGACATCGGTCTGGACGACGCGCAGGTTCTGGGTGGTGACGCGCTCGGTACCGAGATGGCCGGGCATCTTCTTGTTCTTGAAGGTCTTGCCGGGGTCCTGACGGCCGCCGGTCGAACCGATCGAACGATGCGAGACCGAGACGCCGTGCGTGGCGCGCAAGCCGCCGAAGTTCCAGCGCTTCATGCCGCCGGCAAAACCCTTGCCGAGCGTCGTGCCGGAGACATCGACGAACTGGCCGACCACGAAATGATCGGCGGTGAGCTCGGCGCCGACCGGGATCAACGCGTCGTCGGAGACGCGGAACTCGACGATCTTGCGCTTGGGCTCGACCTTGGCCACGGCGAAGTGGCCGCGCTCCGCCTTCGAGACGTTCTTGACCTTGGCCAAGCCCGACCCGAGCTGCACGGCGACATAGCCGTTCTTCTCGATCGTGCGATGCGCGACAACCTGGCAGTTGTCGAGCTTCAGCACGGTGACCGGGATATGTTCGCCGGCATCGGTGAAGATGCGGGTCATCCCGACTTTCTGTGCAATCACACCGGAACGCATCGGTGCATACCTTCCCTTGGGGTCTTACTCATCCAACTGAGGCGCTGGAGGCAGAGGACCCGGCTAAAGTTTCAGAGCTTGATTTCGACGTCGACGCCGGCGGCGAGATCGAGCTTCATGAGGGCGTCGACCGTCTGCGGGGTCGGGTCGACGATGTCCAGGACCCGCTTGTGGGTCCGCATTTCGAACTGCTCGCGCGACTTCTTGTCGATGTGCGGCGAGCGGTTGACCGTGAACTTCTCGATGAGCGTCGGCAGCGGGATGGGGCCGCGGACCTGCGCGCCAGTCCTCTTCGCGGTCGACACGATCTCGCGCGTCGAAGCGTCGAGAATGCGGTGGTCGAACGCCTTGAGGCGGATCCGGATGTTCTGACCGTTCATGGTCTCAATCTCTCTCGTGACGTGAGTGGCAAAGGCCGCAGGGCCTTCGCCCTCACGAAAACGCGTGTTACGCGATGATGCTTGCGACGACGCCTGCGCCGACGGTGCGTCCGCCTTCGCGGATGGCGAAGCGCAGCTTCTCCTCCATGGCGATCGGCACGATCAGGTGGACCTCCATGGCGATGTTGTCGCCCGGCATCACCATCTCGGTGCCCTCCGGCAGATGCACCACGCCGGTCACGTCCGTCGTGCGGAAGTAGAACTGCGGCCGGTAGTTGGTGAAGAACGGCGTGTGGCGACCGCCCTCCTCCTTGGTCAGGATGTAGGCCTCGGCCTTGAACTTCGTGTGCGGCTTCACCGAGCCCGGCTTGCACAGCACCTGGCCGCGCTCCACGTCCTCGCGCTTCGTGCCGCGCAGCAGCGCACCGATGTTGTCGCCCGCCTGGCCCTGGTCGAGCAGCTTGCGGAACATCTCGACGCCCGTCACCGTCGTCTTGACCGTGTCCTTCAGGCCAACGATCTCGATTTCCTCGCCGACCTTGACGATGCCGCGCTCGACGCGACCCGTCACCACCGTGCCGCGGCCCGAGATCGAGAACACGTCCTCGACCGGCATCAGGAAGGGCTGGTCGATCGGACGCTCGGGCTGCGGGATGTAGTCGTCGACCGTCTTCATCAGCGCGACAACCGCGTCATGGCCGATCGCCTTGTCGCCATTGTCCAGCGCAACCTTGGCCGAGCCCTTGGTGATCGGGATGTCGTCGCCGGGGAAATCATACTTCGACAGAAGCTCGCGGATCTCCATCTCGACCAGCTCGAGAAGCTCGGCGTCGTCGACCAGGTCGACCTTGTTCATGAACACAACCAGCGCAGGCACGCCGACCTGGCGCGCCAGCAGAATGTGCTCACGCGTCTGCGGCATCGGGCCGTCGGCCGCCGACACCACCAGGATCGCGCCGTCCATCTGCGCCGCGCCCGTGATCATGTTCTTCACATAGTCGGCGTGGCCGGGGCAGTCGACATGCGCATAGTGACGGTTCGCCGTCTCGTACTCCACATGGGCCGTCGAGATCGTGATCCCGCGCGCCTTCTCCTCCGGAGCCTTGTCGATCTGGTCATAGGCCGTGAACGACGCACCGCCAGACTCAGCCAGAACCTTCGTGATCGCAGCCGTCAACGACGTCTTGCCATGGTCAACGTGACCAATCGTTCCAATGTTGCAATGCGGCTTCGTGCGCGCGAATTTCTCTTTGGCCATCGTAGCCTCCGTCAGTCTGAATGTCGTCGATGTCTATCGAATGGGGACAGGCGTAACGCCGCTTAAGCGTATTTGGCCTGGACCTCGGCGGCGACCGCCGAGGGAACCTGCTCATAGTGGTCGAACTGCATCGTGTAGTTGGCGCGGCCCTGGCTGAAGGACCGGAGCTGGTTGACATACCCGAACATGTTGGCCAGCGGCACCATCGCATTGATGACGACCGCGTTGCCGCGCATGTCCTGACCCTGGATCTGGCCGCGACGCGAATTCAGATCGCCGATGACCGAGCCGGTATAGTCTTCCGGGGTCACGACCTCGACCTTCATGATCGGCTCGAGCAGCACGGAGCCAGCCTTCTGCAGCCCCTCGCGCAGACCGGCGCGGGATGCAATCTCGAAGGCGAGCGCCGAGGAATCGACCTCGTGGAACGCGCCATCCGTCAGCGAGACCTTGACGTCGACGACCGGGAAGCCGGCGAGCACGCCGGAACCGATGACCGAGTTCAGGCCCTTCTCGACGCCGGGAATGTACTCCTTGGGCACCGCGCCGCCGATGATCTTCGACTCGAACTCGAAGCCCTTGCCGGTCTCGTTCGGCTCGACCGTGAACTTGACGCGGGCGAACTGGCCCGTGCCGCCGGTCTGCTTCTTGTGAGTGTAGTCGACATCGACCTTCTTGGTGATGGTCTCGCGATAGGCCACCTGCGGCGCGCCGATATTGGCGTCCACCTTGTAGGTCCGGCGCAGGATGTCGACCTTGATGTCGAGATGCAGCTCGCCCATGCCCTTAAGAATGGTCTGGCCGCTCTCCTGGTCGGTCGAGACGCGGAAGGACGGATCCTCGTTGGCGAGCTTGGCCAGAGCCAGACCCAGCTTCTCCTGGTCGGCCTTCGACTTCGGCTCGATCGCGATCGTGATGACCGGCTCGGGGAACTCCATCCGCTCCAGGATGACGGGCTTCAGAGGATCGCAGAGCGTGTCGCCGGTGCGGACATCCTTCAGGCCGGCCAGAGCGACGATGTCGCCGGCATAGGCCTCCTTGATGTCCTCGCGGTTGTTGGCGTGCATCAGCAGCATGCGGCCGACACGCTCTTTCTTGTCGCGGGTCGAGTTGATCACACCGGCGCCCGCTTCGATCTTGCCCGAATAGACGCGGCAGAAGGTGATGGTGCCGACGAAGGGGTCATCCATGATCTTGAAGGCGAGCATGGAGAAGGGATCTTCGTCGGTCGGCTTGCGCGTGGTCGGCTCTTCGGTCTTGAAGTCGATGCCTTCGACCTCGCCGCGATCGGTCGGCGACGGCAGGAAATCGACGACGGCGTCGAGCAGCGGCTGCACGCCCTTGTTCTTGAAGGCGGAGCCGCACAGCACGGGATGGAATGCGCGGCGCTGAACAGCGGTGCGGATCAGCGTGCGAAGCGTCGCCTCATCGGGCTCGGTGCCCTCAAGGTAGGCCTCCATCGCCACGTCGTCCATGTCGACGGCGGCTTCGACCAGCTTGCTGCGATACTCTGCGGCTTTCCCGGCGAGATCGGCCGGAATGTCCTTCTCCTCAAAGGACGCGCCGAGCGCCTCGCCGTTCCAGACGATCGCCTTCATCTTGATCAGATCGACGACGCCGACAAAGTCCGATTCCGCTCCGATCGGGATCTGGAGGCAGACCGGCTTGCCGGCCACGCGGTCGATGATGTCCTGGACGCAGCGATAGAAATCGGCGCCGATCTTGTCCATCTTGTTGACGAAGACCACGCGCGGCACGTCGTATTTGTCGGCCTGGCGCCAGACGGTCTCGGTCTGGGGCTCGACGCCCTGGTTGCCGTCGAGCACGCAGACGGCGCCGTCGAGCACGCGCAGCGAGCGCTCGACCTCGATGGTGAAATCGACGTGGCCGGGGGTATCGATGATGTTCAGGCGATGATCGCGCCACAGGCAGGTGGTGGCGGCCGACGTGATCGTGATGCCACGCTCCTGCTCCTGCTCCATCCAGTCCATGGTGGCCGCGCCGTCATGGACTTCGCCGATCTTGTGCGACTTGCCGGTGTAGTACAGCACGCGCTCGGTCGTCGTCGTCTTGCCGGCGTCGATATGCGCCATGATGCCGAAATTGCGGTATCGGGCGATCGGATGTGAACGGGGCATGGGAGTGCTCTGTCTGTCCTGGAGTCCGGGAGCCGCTTACCAGCGGTAGTGCGAGAAGGCGCGGTTGGCTTCCGCCATCCGGTGCGTGTCTTCGCGCTTCTTGACGGCGTTGCCGCGGTTGTTGGCGGCGTCCATCAGCTCGGCCGAGAGACGCTCGACCATGGTTTTGTCGTTGCGGCCGCGAGCGGCCGAGATCAACCAGCGGATCGCCAGCGCCTGACGGCGCTCGGTGCGAACCTCGACCGGAACCTGATAGGTCGCGCCACCGACGCGACGCGAACGCACCTCGATCGCCGGAGCGACGTTTTCCAGCGCGCTCTTGAACACGGCGAGCGGATCGCTCTTGGTCTTGCCTTCGATGATGTCGAAAGCGCCGTAGACGATCCGCTCGGCGGTCGACTTCTTGCCCTCGTACATCACCGAATTCATGAACTTCGTCACGATGATGTCGTGAAACTTCGGGTCGGGAATGATCTCGCGCTTTTCGGCGCTGTGGCGGCGGGACATCGTCTAGTCTCCGGTCAAATCTTGAAACGCTGCGAACGGGCCTGAGTGCTCATCGCCCTGCCCGTCTGGCAGAACTTACTTCGGACGCTTGGTGCCGTACTTCGAACGGCGCTGCTTGCGGTTCTTGACGCCTTGGGTGTCGAGCACGCCGCGCAGGATGTGGTAGCGCACGCCGGGAAGGTCCTTGACGCGGCCGCCGCGGATCATGACCACGGAGTGTTCCTGAAGGTTGTGGCCTTCACCCGGGATGTAGCCGATCACCTCGAAGCCGTTGGTCAGGCGGACCTTGGCGACCTTGCGAAGCGCCGAGTTCGGCTTCTTCGGGGTCGTCGTGTAGACGCGCGTGCAGACGCCGCGCTTCTGCGGGCAGTTCTCGAGAGCCGGCGCGGTGTTGCGCGCCTTGACGGGCGTGCGCGGCTTGCGGATCAACTGGCTGATTGTCGGCATTGAACAGGCCTCTCGCTCCGTTGAGCGTTTGGAAATCTCTAGAAAGTCCGGCCAGTCCGAGCGATGCCATGACACAAACGAAGCCGCGCCATCGGCTCCCGGCAAGGAGGCCTCAGGCGCGTTCGCCAAGCAGAGGACCACGGATCGCTCCGCGGTCATGCGTCATACCATGTCGTCGTTCGACGCTGGAGTTCCGAAGGCGTTTCGGCCGCGACATTCGCTCGCAACGCAGGCAAGCGACAAACGTGTCCGACAACCTTCGACAGTGGCGCGCTTATGACTCGGCAGGGGATTCGCGTCAACCCCGGAAATGACCCGAAATCCGCCTCCGGACCAGTCCGGAACGGAATTCGGAAGGTTCGGGCAGCCTCGGCCGCCAAAGCCTCACAATCTTGCCCGCTGGACCGGCTGCACGCAACGACGCACCAGTCCGATCCACAAAAAACGGGCCGCCCGGAGGCGGCCCCTGATGATGGCGCGATGCGACAGGCCTTACTCGGCCGCCGGCAGAGCCGCGGCAGCCGCGTCGTTGGCGGCCTTGGCCGCCCTCGCCGCCGATTCCGCCTTCTGGCCGACGATGAGATCGTCGCGGCGCGTCGCCACCTGCTTGATGCGGGCAACCTGCGCGCCGGTGCCGGCCGGGATCAGCGAGCCGACGATGACGTTCTCCTTCAGGCCTTCCAGCATGTCGGACTTGCCGTTGACCGCCGCCTCGGTGAGGACGCGGGTGGTTTCCTGGAACGAAGCCGCCGAGATGAACGACCGCGTCTGCAGGCTCGCCTTGGTGATGCCGAGCAGCACGGGGACGCCGGATGCGGGCTTCTTGCCCTCCTCCGCCATCTTCGCGTTGATCTCCTGCAGCTCGATGCGATCGACCTGGTCGCCGGTCAGGATATCGGTGTCGCCCGATTCCGTGATCTCGACCTTCTGCAGCATCTGCCGGACGATGACCTCGATGTGCTTGTCGTTGATGCCGACACCCTGGAGGCGGTAAACCTCCTGGATCTCGTTCACCAGATAAGCCGCGAGTTCCTCGACGCCCTTGATCGCCAGGATGTCGTGCGGGGCCGGGTTGCCGTCGAGGATGTAGTCGCCCATCTCGACGACGTCGCCGTCCTGGAGATGGATGTGTTTGCCCTTGGGGATCAGATACTCGAGCCCCTCGGAACCGTCATGCGGCGTCAGCGTGACGCGACGCTTGTTCTTGTAGTCCTTACCGAAGCCGATGACGCCGGCCTTCTCGGCGATGATCGCCGCGTCCTTGGGACGACGCGCCTCGAACAGCTCCGCCACGCGCGGCAGGCCGCCCGTGATGTCGCGGGTCTTGGCCGAGTCGGTCGAGACGCGGGCGAGCACGTCGCCGGCCTTGATCGAGGCGCCGGGCTCCATCGAGATGATGCCTTCGACGGGCAGGATGTAGCGCGCCTCGCCGCCTCGCGGCAGCTTGGCGATCTTGCCGTCGGGGCCCATCACGGTCAGCGCCGGGCGCAGATCCGAGGTCCGGGCCGAGCCGCGCCAGTCGATGACGACGCGCTTGGAGATGCCCGTCGCTTCGTCGGTCGTCTCGGTGATCGACATGCCGTCCACGAGGTCCTCGTAGCCGACGGTGCCGTCCACTTCGGCCAGGATCGGGCGGGAATAGGGATCCCACTCGATCAGGCGCTGGCCGCGCTTGACCTTGTCGCCCTCGTCGACCCGGAGCTTCGAGCCGAACTGGACCCGATGGACGGCGCGCTCGGTCCCGTCGGGACCGACGATGACGATCGCGATATTGCGCGCCATGGCGATGAGGTCGCCATCGGAGTTCCGTGCGACATTGCGGTTGCGCATCTTGACCACGCCTTCGAAGTTCGACTCGACGAAGGACTGGTCGGCGATGGTGGCCGCGCCGCCGATGTGGAAGGTGCGCATGGTGAGCTGCGTGCCCGGCTCGCCGATCGACTGCGCCGCGATGACGCCGACGGCCTCGCCCATGTTGACGGGCGTGCCGCGGGCGAGATCGCGCCCGTAGCAGGTGGCGCAGACGCCGTTCTTGGTGGCGCAGGTCAGCACCGAACGGATCTTCACCTCCTGCACACCGGCGGCGTTGATGGCCTCGATGTGATGCTCGTCGATCATCGTGCCCTTGGCGACGAGGACCTTGCCGTCGATATCGGTGACATCCTCCGCGGCCGAGCGGCCGAGGATGCGGATGCCGAGCGAGGCGACGACCTGGCCCGCATCGATGATGGCGCGCATCTTGATGCCGCTCTCCGAGCCGCAATCGGTCTCGGAGATGATGGCGTCCTGCGCCACGTCGACGAGACGACGCGTCAGATAGCCGGAGTTGGCCGTCTTCAGCGCGGTGTCGGCGAGGCCCTTGCGGGCGCCGTGGGTCGAGTTGAAGTACTCGAGAACGTCGAGGCCTTCCTTGAAGTTCGAGATGATCGGCGACTCGATGATCTCGCCCGAGGGCTTGGCCATCAGGCCGCGCATGGCGGCGAGCTGCTTCATCTGCGCTGGCGAACCGCGCGCACCCGAATGGCTCATCATGTAGATCGAGTTGATCGGCAGGTCGCGGCCGTTCTTGTCCTTCTTAACGGTCGAGATGCGTTCCATCATCTCCTTGGCGAGACGGTCCGAGCACTTGGCCCAGGCGTCGACGACCTTGTTGTACTTCTCGCCCTGGGTGATCAGGCCGTCCTGGTACTGCTGCTCGTAATCCTTGGCGAGCACGCGGGTCGTATCGACGATCTCCCACTTGTTCTCGGGGATCACCATGTCGTCCTTGCCGAACGAGATGCCGGCCTTGAAGGCGTGGGTGAAGCCCAGCGACATGATGCGGTCGCAGAAAATCACCGACTCCTTCTGACCGCAGCCGCGATAGACGGCGTCGATCATCCCGGAGATTTCCTTCTTCGTCATCAGGCGGTTGCTGACGTCGAAGGTCATGTTCGGGTGCTGCGGCAGCGCGGTCGAGAGGATGACGCGGCCCGGCGTGGTGTCATAGATTTTCGTATACGGCTTGCCGTCCTGGCCGACGCCGGTCCAGCGGTATTTGATCTTCGAATGCAGCGTCACGACCTTCTCGTGCAGCGCGTATTCGAGCTCGCCGAAATCGCCGAAGATCTTGCCCTGGCCCGGCTCGCCGTCCGAGACGATCGAGAGGTAGTACAGGCCCAGCACGATGTCCTGCGACGGCACGATGATCGGCAGGCCGTTCGCCGGATGCAGGATGTTGTTGGTCGACATCATCAGGACGCGCGCTTCGAGCTGCGCCTCTAGCGACAACGGCACGTGAACCGCCATCTGGTCGCCGTCGAAGTCGGCGTTGAAGGCGGCGCAGACCAGCGGGTGAAGCTGGATCGCCTTGCCCTCGATCAGCACGGGCTCGAAGGCCTGGATGCCGAGACGATGCAGCGTCGGCGCGCGGTTCAGCAGCACCGGATGCTCGCGGATGACCTCGTCCAGGATGTCCCAGACCTCGGGCTTCTCCTTCTCGACGAGCTTCTTGGCCTGCTTGACTGTGGTCGAGTAGCCCTTGGCGTCAAGGCGGGCGTAGATGAACGGCTTGAACAGCTCGAGCGCCATCTTCTTGGGCAGCCCGCACTGGTGCAGCTTCATCTCCGGGCCGACCACGATGACCGAGCGGCCGGAATAGTCGACGCGCTTGCCGAGCAGGTTCTGCCGGAAGCGGCCCTGCTTGCCCTTCAGCATGTCGGCGAGCGACTTCAGCGGGCGCTTGTTGGCGCCCGTGATGACGCGGCCGCGACGGCCGTTGTCGAACAGCGCATCGACCGATTCCTGCAGCATCCGCTTCTCGTTGCGGATGATGATGTCGGGCGCACGCAACTCGATCAGCCGCTTCAGGCGGTTGTTGCGGTTGATGACGCGGCGGTAGAGGTCGTTCAGGTCGGACGTCGCGAAGCGGCCGCCGTCGAGCGGCACCAGCGGGCGCAGATCGGGCGGGATCACCGGGACGATGGTCATGACCATCCACTCCGGCTTGTTGCCCGACTGCTGGAACGCCTCGATGATCTTGAGGCGCTTCATCAGCTTCTTCGGCTTCAGCTCCGACGTCGTCGTCGCGATCTCATGCTTGAGATCGGCGTTGATCTGGTCAAGGTCGAGCGCGCGCAGCATCTCGCGGATGGCTTCCGCGCCGATCATGGCGGTGAAGGTGTCGGCGCCATACTCTTCCTGGCAGCGGACATACTCTTCTTCCGAAAGGAGCTGGCGGTCCTTGAGCGGGGTCAGGCCCGGTTCGATGACGACATAGCTCTCGAAATAGAGGATGCGCTCCAGATCCTTGAGCGGCATGTCCATCAGGAGGCCGATGCGCGAGGGCAGCGACTTCAAAAACCAGATATGCGCGACCGGGGCGGCCAACTCGATATGGCCCATGCGCTCGCGCCGGACGCGTGCGAGCGTGACTTCCACACCGCACTTCTCGCAGATCACGCCCTTGAACTTCATGCGCTTGTACTTGCCGCACAGGCACTCGTAATCCTTGATCGGCCCGAAGATGCGGGCGCAGAACAGGCCGTCGCGCTCCGGCTTGAAGGTCCGATAGTTGATGGTCTCGGGCTTCTTGATCTCGCCATAGGACCAGGACAGGATTTTCTCCGGGCTGGCGATCGAGATGCGGATCGCATCGAACGCCTGCTGCACCGGCTGCTGCCCAAAGAGATTCATGACCTCTTGCTTCATCGCCTGCTCTCCTGCCGCCGGCGGGGGTTCCTGGAACCGCCCTGCCCGGCCTTCATGCGATCAACCGGCGGCGTGAGTGTCGCCGGCATGATGTCGTCTTCCGCGTATTGCCCGGGCTGATCCCGGACCCCGCGCTTATTCGGCCGCTTCGGCCGGCGGCAATTCGCCGGGCCTGGGCTTGTTGTTGACCAGTTCGACGTTGAGGCCGAGCGAACGCATCTCCTTGACGAGCACGTTGAAGCTCTCGGGAATTCCCGCCTCGAAATTGTCCTCGCCGCGCACGATCGACTCGTAGACCTTGGTGCGGCCTGCCACGTCGTCCGACTTCACCGTCAGCATTTCCTGCAGGGTGTAGGCGGCGCCATAGGCTTCGAGCGCCCAGACCTCCATCTCGCCGAAGCGCTGTCCACCGAACTGCGCCTTGCCGCCCAGCGGCTGCTGGGTGACGAGCGAATAGGGGCCGATCGAACGAGCGTGGATCTTATCGTCGACCAGATGGTGCAGCTTCAGCATGTAGATGTAGCCCATCGTGACCTTGCGGTCGAAGGGCTCGCCCGTCCTGCCGTCATACAGCGTGGACTGGCCGGACGAGTGCAGGCCCGCCTGCTCCAGAAGCCGCTCGATATCGGCCTCCTTGGCGCCGTTGAACACCGGCGTCGCGATCGGAACGCCGCGGCGCAGGTTCTGGCCCATCTCGACGAGTTCGTTCTCGTCCATCGAGGCGATGATCTCGTTGTCCTCGTAGACGGCGTCGAACGAGGCGCGCAGCGCCTTGACGTCATGGCCCTTCCGGTAGGCGTCGAGCGCCTTGCCGATCTGCTTGCCGAGGCCTGCAGCCGCCCAGCCCAGATGGGTCTCGAGAATCTGCCCGACATTCATGCGCGAGGGCACGCCGAGCGGATTGAGCACGATGTCGGCATGGGTGCCGTCCTCGAGGAACGGCATGTCTTCGGCCGGCACAATGCGCGACACGACGCCCTTGTTGCCGTGACGACCGGCCATCTTGTCGCCGGGTTGGATCTTGCGCTTCACCGCGACGAAGACCTTGACCATCTTCATCACGCCGGGCGGCAGTTCGTCGCCGCGCTGCAGCTTCTCGACCTTGTCGAGGAAGCGCTGCTCGAGGCGCTTCTTCGACTCGTCGTACTGCTTCCGCATCGCCTCGATTTCGGTCATCAGGGCGTCGTCGCCTGTGGCGAACAGCCACCATTGCGAGCGCGGGAACTCGGTCATGCCCTCGCGGGTGATCACGGTGTCCTTCTTGAAGCCCTTGGGACCGGCCAGCCCGACCTTGCCGGTCAGGATGTCGGCGAGGCGCGCGAAGGTGTTGCGGTCGAGGATCGCCTGCTCGTCGTCGCGGTCCTTGGCGAGTCGCTCGATCTCCTCGCGCTCGATCGCCTGGGCGCGCTCGTCCTTGTCGACGCCGTGGCGGTTGAACACGCGCACTTCGACGATCGTGCCCTGCACGCCGGGTGGAACCCGCAAGCTCGTGTCGCGGACGTCGGAAGCCTTCTCGCCGAAGATGGCGCGCAGCAGCTTCTCTTCAGGCGTCATCGGGCTTTCGCCCTTGGGCGTGATCTTGCCGACGAGGATGTCGCCGGCCGCAACTTCCGCGCCGATATAGACGATGCCGGCCTCGTCGAGATTCTTCAGCGCCTCTTCCGAGACGTTGGGAATGTCGCGCGTGATTTCCTCAGGCCCGAGCTTGGTGTCGCGGGCCATGACCTCGAATTCCTCGATATGGATCGAGGTGAAGATGTCTTCCGAGACGATCTTCTCCGAGAGCAGGATCGAGTCCTCGAAGTTGTAGCCGTTCCACGGCATGAACGCGACGAGCACGTTGCGGCCGAGCGCGAGCTCGCCGAACTCGGTCGACGGGCCGTCGGCGACGATGTCGCCCTTCTTGACGACGTCGCCGACGCGCACCAGCGGACGCTGCGTGATGCAGGTCGACTGGTTGGAGCGCTGGAACTTCTGCAGGCGATAGATATCGACGCCGGGCTTGGTCGGGTCCATCTCGTCCGAGGCGCGGATGACGATACGGGTCGCATCGACCTGGTCAACCACGCCGCCACGACGGGCCGCAATCGCGGCGCCGGAATCGCGGGCGACGACGGCCTCCATGCCGGTGCCGACGAAGGGCGCGTCGGCGCGAACCAGCGGCACCGCCTGGCGCTGCATGTTCGAGCCCATCAGCGCGCGGTTGGCGTCGTCGTTCTCGAGGAACGGAATCAGCGCAGCCGCGACCGAAACGAGCTGTTTGGGCGAGACGTCCTGAAAATCGACCTTGTCGACCGGCGTGACGATGACCTCGCCCGCGCGGCGGCAGACGATCAGGTCGTCGGTCAGACGGCCTTCCTTGTCGACGGCGGCGTTGGCCTGGGCGACGTTGTACTTCGCCTCCTCCATCGCCGAGAGATAGATGATCTCGTCGGTCTGCTTGCCGTCGCGAATGCGGCGATAAGGGCTCTCGATGAAGCCGTATTTGTTCACCCGCGCAAACGTGGCGAGCGAGTTGATCAGGCCGATATTCGGGCCTTCCGGCGTCTCGATCGGGCAGATGCGGCCGTAATGCGTCGGATGCACGTCGCGCACCTCGAAGCCGGCGCGCTCACGGGTCAGACCGCCGGGTCCAAGCGCCGAGAGACGACGCTTATGCGTGACCTCCGAGAGCGGGTTCGTCTGGTCCATGAACTGCGAGAGCTGCGACGAGCCGAAGAACTCGCGCACGGCGGCGGCGGCGGGCTTGGCGTTGATCAGGTCCTGCGGCATCACCGTGTCGATATCGACAGACGACATGCGCTCCTTGATGGCGCGCTCCATGCGCAGCAGGCCCAGCCGATACTGGTTCTCCATCAGCTCGCCGACCGAGCGCACGCGGCGGTTGCCGAGATGGTCGATGTCGTCGATCTCGCCCTTACCGTCGCGCAGGTCGACCAGCGCCTTGACGACCGCGAAGATATCCTCCTTGCGCAGGATGCGCACGGTGTCCTCGGCGTCGAGGTCGAGCCGCATGTTCATCTTGACGCGGCCGACGGCCGACAGGTCGTAGCGCTCCGAGTCGAAGAACAGCGACTGGAACATGTTCTCGGCGGTCTCGAGCGTCGGCGGCTCGCCCGGGCGCATGACGCGGTAGATGTCGAACAGCGCCTCCTCGCGGCGCGAGTTCTTGTCCACGTTGAGCGTGTTGCGGATATAGGGGCCGACCGTGATGTGGTCGATGTCGAGCACCGGGATCTCGTCGAAGCCGGCATCGGTCAAAAGCTTCAGCGACTTCTCGGTGATCTCCTCGCCGGCCTCGGCGAAGACCTCGCCTGTCTGGGGATTGACCAGATCCTCGGCGATGTACTGGGTATAGAGGTCCTCATCTGTGGCGCGCAGGAACTTGAGGCCCTTCTCGGCGAGCTGCCGCGCCGTGCGCGCGACGAGCTTGCGGCCGGCCTCGACCACGACCTCGCCGGTGTCGGCGTCGATCATGTCGTTGGTGGCCTTGAAGCCCTTCATGCGCTCGGCGTCGTAGGGGACGCGCCAGCCCTTGGGGTCGCGGGTATAGGTGATGTGGTTGTAGAACCGGCTGAGGATCTCCTCCCCGTCCATGCCGAGCGCAAACAGCAGCGAAGTGACGGGAATCTTCCGCTTCCGGTCGATGCGCGCATAGACGATGTCCTTGGCGTCGAACTCGATGTCGAGCCAGGAACCGCGATAGGGAATGATGCGCGCGGCGAAGAGCAGCTTGCCCGAGGAATGGGTCTTGCCCTTGTCGTGGTCGAAGAACACGCCCGGCGAACGGTGCATCTGCGAGACGATGACGCGCTCGGTGCCGTTGACGATGAAGGTGCCGTTATCGGTCATGAGCGGCATGTCGCCCATGTAGACATCCTGTTCCTTGATGTCCTTGACCGACTTCGCCTGGGTGTCGGGATCGATATCGAACACGATCAGGCGCAGCGTCACCTTGAGCGGCGCCGAGAAGGTCATGCCGCGCTGGCGGCACTCGTCGACGTCGAACTTCGGCGGCTCGAAGGTGTACTTGACGAATTCAAGAAGCGAGGCGCCGGAAAAGTCGCCGATCGGGAAGACCGAACGGAAGACGGACTGCAGGCCCTCATCGCCGCGGCCGCCCTTGGGCTCCTCGACCATCAGGAACTGGTCGTAGGACGCCTTCTGAACCTCGATGAGGTTCGGCATCTGCGCGACTTCCTTGAGCTTGCCGAAGAACTTGCGGACGCGCCTGCGACCCTGGAGCGAATTGACCATTGTAGTTCCTCGCAATCTCCGGGCGCGGCGCCGAAAAGTGCGATGCACTCGTCGGAAGGCGCGTTGCCCTACCTCTAGCCTAAGGACGGCTCACCCGGCG
The DNA here is from genome assembly GCA_001556025.1 of Rhizobiales bacterium CCH3-A5. GTDB lineage: Bacteria > Pseudomonadota > Alphaproteobacteria > Rhizobiales > Beijerinckiaceae > Allobosea. The sequence goes on along the minus strand of LSIB01000144.1, from coordinate 73,130 downwards.
GTCCGCCGGATCATGGGCGGCCAGGCCGCCGGGTGAGCCGTTCGGCGCGTTATCGCGCCGACATCATCTGACGTGCGGCCCTGCAACGCGAAGCTGCATCGAAGGGCCCTGCAACCTCTCCGCACGCGTATGCGGAAACGACGCAACAGCCCCGGAGGCGGAAAGCCGCCCCGGGACTGTGTTTAGCGGTTAGAACTGGACCGGCATGGAGCCGGCCCTGCTCACTTGAGCTCGACCTTGGCGCCGACGCCCTCGAGCTGCTTTTTGAGCTTCTCGGCCTCGTCCTTGGCGACGCCTTCCTTGACGGCCTTCGGAGCGGCCTCGACCAGATCCTTGGCTTCCTTGAGGCCGAGGCCGGTGATGGCGCGGACTTCCTTGATCACCTCGATCTTCTTGTCTCCGATGGCGGCAAGCATCACGGTGAATTCGGTCTGCTCCTCGACAGCGGCGGCGGCGGCGCCACCACCAGCGGCCGGGCCGGCGACCGCAACGGCGGCGGCGGCGGAAACGCCCCACTTCTCTTCGAGAAGCTTGGCGAGGTCGGCGGCCTCGAGGACCGTGAGGGACGACAGCTCGTCGACGAGCTTGGCGAGATCAGCCATGTTAGGCTCCTATATGGTAAGAGGTTCGAACGTTTTCAGGGGGTGACAGGCCTGGATCAGGCCGCATCCTTGTCGGCGTATGCCTGGAACACCCGCGCGAGCTTGGCGGCCGGCGCGTTCGTGAGCTGGGCGAGCTTGGTTGCCGGAGCCTGGATGAGGCCGACAATCTTGGCGCGCAGTTCATCGAGCGAGGGCATCGTGGCCAGGGCCTTGACGCCATCGGGGTTCAGGGCGGTCTTGCCCATCGCGCCGCCGAGGATGACGAGCTTGTCGTTTTCCTTGGCGAAAGCGGTGGCGACCTTCGGCGCCGCGACCGGATCGCTGGAATAGGCGATCAGGGTGGGACCCGTCAGCAGCTTGCTGATGGACGCGACGTCGGTGCCTTCAAGAGCGATCTTGGCCAGCCGGTTCTTTGCGACCTTCACGGTGGCGCCATTGGCCTTCATCTCGCGACGAAGCTTCTGGAACTGGGCCACCGTCAAACCCGCATAGTGGGCCACGACGACGACCGAAGTGTTCGAAAACACGTCGTTCAGCGTCGCGACGGCATCAGTCTTTGCCGTTCTATCCACTGGGCTCTCTCCGGTAGACGGCAGGCCTTGAGGGCTTGCCGCCGGTTGCACGTGCCATCCAGATCGAAGACGGCGAGCCGGCCCCGGAATGGATGACGCTCAGTGCCCTGTCCCCTTTCCGCCTCGCTGGGAGGCCGCGATCGGGCGAGATGGTTCGAACCGTCTTTGGGTCTTGCGACCCCAATTGAGCTCTTGCACCGTCTATGCAGGCCTCTTGGCGAAATTATGCCCTCGGGCGAACCCTCGGAGCACCTGCAGTCTCAGACAGGACTTCGGGATGATTCGGTGCGGGAAAACGTTTCCCACACCCGAAAAATCCCGTTCTCGGCGGCGAACCGCCGAAAAACGCGAAACAGACCCCCTCGTGCGAAGCACGCGGCGGTCCCTGACACTCATGGAAACATGGGAGCCTCTTAACGGCTTCCCGCGTCCCTGCCAAGCGGAGTCTTTTCAAAAAAGGACGCCGGGCCGAGCGGCGTCCTGCCCCGCGAGGCAGGACGCAAGGGATAGGCAGCTCTTAGCCGCCCATCACCGAACTGGGCTCGATCTTGACGCCCGGACCCATCGTCGACGAGATCGCGACGCGCTGGATATAGGTGCCCTTGGCGCCGGCGGGCTTGGCCTTGGCGACCGAGTCGGCGAACGCCTTGATGTTCTCGGCGAGCTTCTCGGCCGAAAACGAGACCTTGCCGACGGCTGCATGCACGATGCCGGCCTTCTCGACGCGGAACTCGACCGAACCGCCCTTGGAGGCGGCAACCGCATTGGTCAGGTCCATGGTGACGGTGCCGACCTTCGGGTTCGGCATCAGACCGCGCGGGCCCAGCACCTTACCGAGACGGCCGACCAGCGGCATCATGTCCGGCGTCGCGATGCAGCGGTCGAAATTGATCTCGCCCTTCTGCACGGACTCGACCAGATCCTCGGCGCCGACGATGTCGGCCCCGGCCTTCTTGGCCTCTTCAGCCTTCGCGCCACGGGCGAACACGGCGACGCGCAGCACGCGGCCGGTGCCGTTCGGCAGGCTGCAGACGCCGCGGACCATCTGGTCGGCGTGGCGCGGATCCACACCGAGATTCATCGAAACCTCGACGGTCTCGTCGAACTTGGCGGTGGCGCGCTCCTTGACGAAGGCGACGGCGTCGTTGAGCGGGTAGAGCTTGGTGCGGTCAATGCCTTCACGGCCCTTGACGACGCGCTTTCCGATATGTGCCATGATCGCTCCCCTCAGCCCACGACTTCCAGGCCCATGGACCGGGCGGAGCCCTTGATCATGGACGAAGCGGATTCGACGCTGTCGCAGTTCAGATCGGCCATCTTCTTTTCGGCGATCTCGTTGATCTGGGCGACCGTGACCTTGCCGACATTGCCGCCGCGACCGGGCGTCTTCGAACCGGAGGTCAGGCCGGCGGCCTTCTTCAGCCAGTAGGACACCGGCGGCTGCTTCATCTCGAAGGTGAAGGAGCGGTCCTGATACGCGGTGATGATCACCGGGATCGGCATACCCTTCTCCATCTGCGCGGTCTTCGCGTTGAAGGCCTTGCAGAATTCCATGATGTTGAGGCCGCGCTGACCCAGCGCCGGGCCGATCGGCGGCGACGGATTGGCCGCGCCCGCCGGAACCTGAAGCTTCACGTAGCCCGTGATCTTCTTTGCCATGATGGCTGCTCCTGCCGTCCGCCCCGATGCCTACGGAAGCGACGACAACCCCGCCCATGAACGGCTTCGTTCCGGGCCGGGATGGTTGCAGAGCGTGGTGCGGCAGGGTGATCCGGTTGGCGACCGGCCAGCCTCCCACGCATGTGAGGGCCGGGCTATGGCATATCGCGATCGGCAGGGGAAGCGCTTTTCGCCGCCACCGGCGCAGTTTTGCAACTACAGGCGCTGCGCGCCGCGCTGGATATAGTCGTTCAGGGCGATGCCGATATGCACGGCGACGAGCGCGATCAGGCCGAAGGCTAGCCACGCGTGGGCCGAAAACAGCAGGCCGGCATAACCCGTCCCCTCCGGCCAGATCGACGGCAGCGCCAGTCCGAAATGGACGGCGCGCGCGCCATAGTCCGATATGCCGGCCCAGCCCAGCAGAGGCACGACGATCAGCCCGGCATAGAGCACGCCATGGACGGCGTGACCGCCTGCGCCCCGCCGCCAGCGCCCGGCGAGGTGCATGGCGACGCGATAGGCAAGCCGCAGCAGCACGAGCACGAGCAGGCCAAAGCCGGCCATCTTGTGCAGCGTGTAGAGTTCGTTGGCCAGCGGCCCGTCGCCGAGTTGCTTCATCATGACGCCAGTCATGAACATCCCCAGCACGAGCAAGGCCGTCAGCCAGTGCAGCAGGATCGACAGACGCGGGAAGATGCGCGCAGGACCGGGCTGTTGGCCGGGGCCGAAATCGGCGATCTCGGCGCGGGACAAGGGCAGTGTCATGCGGCGGCCTCATGGGTCTGGGCAACCTCTCGTGCCTGGGCGATGAAGCTGTCGACGGCCTGGCGCAGTTCGGCGGCCTGACGCTCGAGATCGGCCGAGGCCAGCGTCACCGTCTCGCCGGTGCGGCGCCAGTCCTCGACCATGCCAGCAAGCTGCCCGACCTGCTCGGCCGCCAGCCGGACATCGCCTGCGGTCTTGGCCGTGCTGCTGCTGATCGCCCGCGAACTGGTCTCCTGACGCTGGGCCAGGTCGGAAATGGTCGCGGCCGCCCCGTCGACCTGATCGACCGACACGACGAGCGCGCCGACGCGCTCGGACAGCCCGGCGGCGGCGGTGCGGACCGCGGAAAGGCCGTGCCGGACCTCGTTCGTCGCCTCGGCGGTCCGGCTGGCGAGTTGCTTGACCTCGGATGCGACCACCGCGAAGCCCCGCCCCGCCTCGCCGGCATGGGCGGCCTCGATCGTCGCGTTGAGCGCCAGCAGGTTCGTCTTGCTCGCCACGGAAGCGATGATGTCGATGACCTGGTCGATGCTCACGACCGCCTGTGCAAGCGCATCATTGTCGATGGCCGCGGCCGCGACCAACGACTTCGCGCCATCCGCGACCCCGGAGGTCGCGCGCGCTTCGCCCGCCGTATTGGTCAGGAGGCGCGACACCTCTGCGATCGCTCCCGCGACATCGTCGACATGCGCAGACGCGCGCTGGGTCGATTGCGCCGCGGCCGATGCCCGCTCGTCGACGAAGCTCGACAGCCTCGCAAGTTCGCCGGACGCGCCCGACATCCGCGCAGCATGCTGGTCGATGGCCGCAGCGATCATGGCGATGCGCTCCTGAAAGAGCTGGCTTTGCGCCTGAAGCCGCTCCTGCCGCGCGATCTCGCCCGACAATGTCGAGAGCCTGGTCGTCGCCGCGTCCTGCACGGCGCGCTGCTCGCGCAGATGGGCCGTGAGCGCCCGGCCGAGCATGCCGATCTCGTCTCGCCGCATCGCCAGCTTGCCGAGCCAGCGCTGGTCGGGGTCGCCCGCGCCAAGCGCGCCGGCCATGCCGATGATCGGCCTGACCAGCCAGCGATACTCAAGCGTCACGATGAGCCCAGCCAGGAACACTGCGAGCAGCGACAGCAGGATCTTGTTCTGGCGCGAATTGTCGAGGTGGTAGGCGAGCCGCCCGCTGACGCTGGAAACACCTTCGTTGAGCGCTATTCTCAACTCGTTGCGCTTGATGGTCGAGCGGCGAAGCACTTCTGCGGCGGCCGCGCGGTCGCTGACGGCCAGTCGGCTCACCTCGGACAACAGCTCGAGCGCCTCTTGGGCACGGGCATGGATGTCGCCATGCGTCCGTATCGCAATCTCGGCAACGGTCCTGCTAACCGTGTCGAAATCCGCCTTGTCGGGAATTGCGCCGCGCTCGGACAGCAGGCCGTTCACCAGCCGCTGATAGGCCGGCGTCGTCGTCGCCATCTCGTCGAGCGCAACGGTATGGCTGACGAGCGCGCGCGAGAACTCGGACAGCCTCCCCGCGCCGACGACCTCGGTGACCGCATAGAGGCAGGCCAGAATGCCCAGCAACGCGCCCCATAACGCCAGACGTTGATCGACCGTCGCCTTGAATCGTCTGGGGAACATCGGTCCACGCCGGAAGAGGTGGACAGACCTTGCGTCACCGGCCTTAAAGAGACGTTAACCAGGCTTGACCGGCGGCCTGCCTGGTCCCGGCTCACGGGCCTGTGATCGCCCGCCTCCCGCTCAGAGCTTTTCGACCTGGCCGTATTCCAGCTCGACAGGCGTGGCGCGGCCGAAGATCGAGACCGCGACCTTGAGGCGGGCGCGGCCGTGATCGACATCCTCGACGACGCCGTTGAACGAGGCGAACGGGCCGTCAGCGACCTTCACCTGTTCGCCGATCTCGAAGACGATCGTGGGCTTGGGCCGCTCAATGCCCTCGGCGACCTGGCCCTTGATCCGCATCGCCTCGGTCTCGGGAATCGGCATGGGCTTGGCCTTGTCGGCGCCCAGGAAGCCCGTGACCTTCGGCGTGTTCTTGATCAGGTGGTAGACCTCGTCGGTCATCTCGCACTTCACCAGGACGTAACCGGGGAAGAATTTGCGCTCGGCGTCGACCTTGCGGCCGCGGCGAACCTCGACCACCTTCTCGGTCGGCACCAGCACCTCGTCGAACTTGTCGGCGAGATTGCGCTGCGCCGCCTGATCGCGGATCGATTGCGCGACCTTGTTCTCGAAATTCGAATAGGCGTGGACGATATACCAGCGGGTGTTCACGTGTCTGATTCCGTTCAGCGGGCGCCGAGAATGAGGCCGAGGGACCACCGGATCACGGTGTCGGTGAAGAGAAAGAACAGGCTTGAAACCACGACCATGGCGAGCACGAGGCCCGTCGTGATCAGCGTCTCGCGCCGCGACGGCCAGGTCACCTTGGACGCTTCGGTGCGGACCTCCTGCAGGAAGCTGAAGGGATTGCTCTTGGCCATCGTGTTCACCTTGGGAGTTCCGGTTCGACCGCGCATGCCTGTCGCCACGCACCCGAATCGGCCGTCCTGAAAGATTCGCGGCGCGGGGCCCAGGGGACCGCGCGCCGTCATGAACAGCCTCTTACAACGGGCGCAGGCGTTAGCCAAGCGGCATTTGCGCGCCGGTCCCGATGCTGCTTGGGCCCGGACCGACGGCGCGGCGTTGAGGCGGATCTTTCACCATCGTCAGCCCAGGCGCGGCTTTCAGCGCGCGGCGGGACTGGCAGGGGCGGTAGGGCTCGAACCTACGACAACCGGTTTTGGAGACCGGTACTCTACCAACTGAGCTACACCCCTGTAGTCGCGGGTTGTTTGCCCCAACGGCCCGGCGTTTTCAAGTCGAAATCACGGCTCGGACGATTTCGGCCGCTGCGTGCCGAGCCAGCACAGTGCGACCAGTGCGAGCAAGCTCAGCATCAGCGGGTTCGGCTGGACCAGAGCCAGCGGAACAAACCCGATGAGGGCGACAGTCAGCAGCAGGAACAGGCCGCGCTCGCGCGCCGGCCGCTGGGCAAGTATGGCGCTGGGCCAGATCAGCCTCAGCGCGACGCCGAGGAAGCCGAGCAGGATGATGCCGAACACGGCCACGGCGGTGAGCAGTTGCCCGACCTCGGCGGCCGTCGCATTGCCCTGCCGGACGCCCGACAGGAGGCCATAGAGGGCGACGCCGCCGAACACCCCGCCGGCCAGCGCGAAAGCGCCGATCGGCAGGCCGAGAAAGACCGCCACGCCGACACGGAAACCCCGGCTGTCGCAGAGTTGCCGCGCGGTCTGCGCGGCGTTCTCCAGCCATGCTGCATTGGACATGCGGCCTCGCCCCCCACCAGAGACGGTTCAGCAGACCACGAAAAAGGGCGGTGTCGCCACCGCCCTTTTCCGAAGATCGATTGCGCGCAGAGCGCTCAGGCGATGATGCTTGCGACGACGCCTGCGCCGACGGTGCGTCCGCCTTCGCGGATGGCGAAGCGCAGCTTCTCCTCCATGGCGATCGGCACGATCAGGTGGACCTCCATGGCGATGTTGTCGCCCGGCATCACCATCTCGGTGCCCTCCGGCAGATGCACCACGCCGGTCACGTCCGTCGTGCGGAAGTAGAACTGCGGCCGGTAGTTGGTGAAGAACGGCGTGTGGCGACCGCCCTCCTCCTTGGTCAGGATGTAGGCCTCGGCCTTGAACTTCGTGTGCGGCTTCACCGAGCCCGGCTTGCACAGCACCTGGCCGCGCTCCACGTCCTCGCGCTTCGTGCCGCGCAGCAGCGCACCGATGTTGTCGCCCGCCTGGCCCTGGTCGAGCAGCTTGCGGAACATCTCGACGCCCGTCACCGTCGTCTTGACCGTGTCCTTCAGGCCAACGATCTCGATTTCCTCGCCGACCTTGACGATGCCGCGCTCGACGCGACCCGTCACCACCGTGCCGCGGCCCGAGATCGAGAACACGTCCTCGACCGGCATCAGGAAGGGCTGGTCGATCGGACGCTCGGGCTGCGGGATGTAGTCGTCGACCGTCTTCATCAGCGCGACAACCGCGTCATGGCCGATCGCCTTGTCGCCATTGTCCAGCGCAACCTTGGCCGAGCCCTTGGTGATCGGGATGTCGTCGCCGGGGAAATCATACTTCGACAGAAGCTCGCGGATCTCCATCTCGACCAGCTCGAGAAGCTCGGCGTCGTCGACCAGGTCGACCTTGTTCATGAACACAACCAGCGCAGGCACGCCGACCTGGCGCGCCAGCAGAATGTGCTCACGCGTCTGCGGCATCGGGCCGTCGGCCGCCGACACCACCAGGATCGCGCCGTCCATCTGCGCCGCGCCCGTGATCATGTTCTTCACATAGTCGGCGTGGCCGGGGCAGTCGACATGCGCATAGTGACGGTTCGCCGTCTCGTACTCCACATGGGCCGTCGAGATCGTGATCCCGCGCGCCTTCTCCTCCGGAGCCTTGTCGATCTGGTCATAGGCCGTGAACGACGCACCGCCAGACTCAGCCAGAACCTTCGTGATCGCAGCCGTCAACGACGTCTTGCCATGGTCAACGTGACCAATCGTTCCAATGTTGCAATGCGGCTTCGTGCGCGCGAATTTCTCTTTGGCCATGACACCTGTTTCCTGCGAATGGCCCTCGGGAGGCCTTCAAAGCGCGGTCGGATTAGGGGGTTTTGGCCGTGAATGCAAGGATGCGCGCGCGGGACGCATCGCCCCGCGCGCTTTGCCGTATCAGAGCCGCTCGCCGATCGAGATGGCGTAGGCCGGCTGACGCTGGAGGAACAACTCGTCATCAGGGCCGGCAAGGCCATCGGCCAGCGTGGTCGGATCGAAGATCGCGTTGTCGCAGGTCTCGTTCTTCTCGAGCGCGGCGATGGTGAGCGTGCCGAGCTTGACGGTCGGGCGTTTGTCCTCGTCGTCCCACATCTGCGTGGCGTTGGTCTTCTCGTCGCCGGCCTTGCCCATGATCGCGACCATGTCGAACCCGGCCGGCTTCTTCGTCTCGAGCCGCCCCTTCAGCTCGTCGAGCAGGAAGTCGGCGGGCTTGGCCTTGGCTTCCTCGTCGGTCAGCCCGACCTCGCCGCCGACCGGGACCATCTTGAACTTGACGATCTGCTTGGCGCCGGCGGCGTTGGTCAGCGTGTAGGGGTGGATGCCCCAGTAGTTGACGCCGACCCAGGAGCCGACCACCGGCTTGCTCGCCAGATAGCGCCCCTGCCCCGTCGTCTCGGGATTGGCCTCGGTGAAGGCCTTGATCTTTTCGGCGTCGGGCTTGCCGTCGGCGCCCGGCAGGCGCGCCTTCAGGAAGCCGAGCATCTGCTCGGGCGACTTCACGAAATTGATCGGCGCATTGACCATGACGAATTCGGCCTGACCCGCCCCGCCCGGATCGATCCTGAAGGAAAAGCCGCGGTTCACCGCTTTGTTGGCGTCCATCACCTTGGGATTGCCGCCGCCGACGGAAAACCGCGCCACCACGGTCGAGGTCTTGGCGAAGACCGCCGACTTGCTCAGCCCCTTGGCCTCGGCCGAAGGCACGAAGCTGCCGGTGAAGCACTGGCCCTTGGCCCCGCTCGGGCGCGCCTTCTGCTTGCCCGACAGCGTACGCATGGTTTCGACGATCTCGGGCGTCTGGGCGGTGGCGCTGCCGGCCATGGCGCAGGTGGCTGCAAATGCGGCGGCGAGTGCGAGATGGCGGTTCTGCTTATTCATTGTTGTGATCCCCAGCGGTGTCGCGGAGACAGAGGAGGCGGCCAGTTTCGATCTGGAGCAAATCAAAGGAGCGGCGCAGGCGATCACGCTTGCGTGACCAAGCGTCAGCGCCCCGTCCGCGCCGACTACCGCGCTCCGAACACCCGCCGATACCGCGCCACCGTCTCGAAATCGCCCGAGACCTTCTCGGGATTGTCCGAGAGCTTCACCGCCGGCCGGCCGTTCGCCTTCGTCACCTTGCAGACCAGCGACATGGGGTCGAGATCGCGCGACCCGTCGGGCGAGCAGCCGACGAGGTCGTTGGTCAGGTCGGTACCCCAGCCGAAGGCCATGCGAACTTTCCCGTCGAAATGGCGATGCACCCGCTCGATCGCCGAAACGTCGAGCCCGTCCGAGAAAACCAGCAGCTTTTCGCGCGGGTCGCGGCCCTTGGCCTGCCACCACGCGATGATCTCCTCGCCGGCCTGGATCGGCGGGGCCGAGTCGGGGCGAAACCCGGTCCAGTCGGCGACCCAGTCCGGCGCGTGACGCAAGAAACTCGTGGTGCCGAAGGCATCGGGCAGCGCGATCAGCAGGTTGCCGCCATAGACCTGACGCCACTCGTCGAGCACGCGATAGGGCGCGTGCAACAGGTCCTCGTCGCTTTCGGCCAGCGCCGCCAGCACCATCGGCAGTTCATGCGCGTTGGTGCCGATCGCCTCCAGATCGGCGTCCATCGCCAGCAGCACGTTGGACGAGCCCGTAAAGGCCGATCCCAGCCCCTCCTTCAGCGCCTCGACGCACCAGCGCTGCCAGAGGAAGCCGTGCCGCCGGCGCGTGCCGAAATCCGACAGGCGCAGGCCGGGCAGCTTCTGCAGCCGGTCGACCTTGTCCCACATCTTGGCCTTGGCCCTCGCATACAGCACGTCGAGCGAAAAACGCTTCTGGCCGACCATGACGCGGCGCGCGCGCAACTCGTTGATGATGGCCAGCGCCGGCACCTCCCACATTGTCGTGTGGGTCCAGGGCCCCTCGAATGTCAGTTCGTATTGTCCATCGACCTTGCGGAGTTCGTATTCGGGCAAGCGGAAATCAGCGAGCCAGGCGATGAAGTCCGGCGAGAACATCTGCGTCTTGCCGTAAAACGAGTTGCCCGCCAGCCAGATCAGCTCCTTCTTGGAAAAGCGGACCTCGCGAGCGTGGTCGAGCTGCGCGCGCAACTCCGCCTCGTCGACGATGTCGGCCAGCCGGATATGTTTCGAGCGGTTGATCAGTGAGAAGGTGACCTGCACCTCCGGGTGGAAGGCGCGGATCATCTGCAGCATCAGCAGCTTGTAGAAATCGGTGTCGAGCAGGCTGCGGATGATCGGATCCAGCCGCCAGCCATGATTATAGGTCCGCGTCGCGATATCGGTGACGGTCATGGCGGCGGCGTCTTGTCGGTTGGTGGAAGGGCGCGCGCTTGCCTAGGCGAGATCGCGAGGATTGGACAGTCGCTGCGCTCCGGGCAGGCGCGGCGGCCACGCATGGCTCAGGCGCTGGCGGCGGCCTCGATCCTCTCGATACCGCCGAGTCTGGGCGCGAACGAGGCCCAGACCTTTCGCGCGCCGGCCTCCCAGGCGGCGCGCTCCTCGGGCTGGATCACCTTGCCGCCTTCCGCCCTCGCGCGGGCCATCGACGCATCTTCGTCCGCGACGATGAGATCGTCGAAATAGGCGATGCCCTCGGCCGCGGCGGCGGCGAGCGCGGCCCTGTCCTCCGCCGACAGCGACCTCCAGAACGGCGCGGCCACGAAGATCACTCCCGAGGCCCAGATATGCCCGGTCTCGACCAGATACGGCACGACCTCGTGCAGCTTGAAGCCGACATAGGCCGATTTGGTCAGATCCATGCAGTCGACCACGCCGGTCTTGAGCGCATTGTAGGTCTCCGGGATCGGCATCGGTGTGGGATACGCCCCCAGCCCCGACCAGAGTTCGGTGTGAAGCGGGCTCTGGATCACCCGGATGCGCTTGCCCTTGATCCCGGCCGGCGTCGTGATCGCCTCCTTGGCCAGCAGATGGCGCGCACCGTAATTGATGAAGCCGAGCACGACGAAGTTCTGCGCCTCGAACTTGGCCTTCAGCTCCGTTCCGAGCGGACCGGCCAGAACGCGCTTGAGGTGCTCGCGCCCTTTGAACAGGAAGGGCAGATCGAGAATCTGGCTGTCGGGAACCCAGCCCGACAGGGCCGAGACCGTCGAGAGCGAGGCCTGCACCGAGCCCAGCCTGACGCCCTCCGCCACCTCCTTCTCGCCGCCCAGCGCCGCATTGCCGACGATCCGCAGGTCGAAGCGGCCGGGCGCGGTGCGGTTCAAGGTCTCTGCGATCCGTCGCCAGATTTTCGTCTCGGGCTTGTCTTCGCCAAACAGCGAGGCGACCGTCACCGGCCGGCCGGCGGCATGACCCAGACGGGACGCGAGAATGGCTGGCGCGGCCAACAGGCCGGTTGCGATCTGGCGACGGGTCGGCGACATCAAAACAACTCCTTGAAGGACCCCGGCAGACTAGGCCAGGCGGCGGCCCCGAGGCAAAGCAAAGCGAGCGCGCCGAGCAGGCTCGCCAGCAAGGGCAGGACTGCGCGGAACACATGGCCGGCGGGCACGCGGGTGATGCCGCTCACCACATAGACCAGGATGCCGATCGGCGGCGTCAACCCATGGATCATCAGATTGACCACGAGGATGACGCCGAACTGGATCGGATCGAGCCCCGCCGCGATCGCGACCGGCAGCAGCACCGGTGCGAGCAGCAGGATCGACGCGCCGATATCGAGAAAAAGTCCCGCGACCAGCAGCACGAGATTGGCCAGCAGCATCACGGCATAGGGCCCGCCGCCGAGCGCGGTGACCAGCCCCGCCATCTGGTCCGAGACGCGGTCGAGCGCGAGCAGGAATGCGAAGGGGGCGGACGCGCCGATCAAAAGCCCAACGGCGGCGGCTTCCGTCGCGGATTTACGCAGCGCCGCAATGACCGTTCCGGGGTTCAGGCTGCGCAGCGCGAGGCAGACCACGAGCGCATAGGCGACGGCCAGCGCCGAGGCTTCAGTCGTGGTGACGACGCCGAAGCGGATGCCGACGACGACCACGACGCCGAGCCCGATCGCCGGCAACGCACCGACAAAGCTTCTTGCCCGCTCATTCCCGCTCGCCTTCGGCTGCGGCGCAACCTCGCGCACGCTGAGATGGATGCCGATGCCAAGCGCGAGCGCCAGCACGCCGCCGGCGATGAAGCCGCCGACGAGCAACGAGCCGACCGAGAGGTTGGTCGCGCTCGCCAGGATCAGGAAGGCGATCGAGGGCGGGATGATGTTGTCGAGCATCGATACGCCGGCCACGATCGCCGCCGCATTCGCCGGCGGATAGCCGCGCGCGACCAGCGTCGGGGCCATCACCTTGGCCCCGAAAGCGGCGTTGGCGACCGAGGAGCCCGACGCGCCCGAGAACAGCACGCTCGTGACCAGCGCCGTCTGCGCAAGGCCGGCCCGCAGATGCCCGACCATGGAGGCTGCGAAGCGCACCAGCCGCTCGGCCAGCCCGCCCGCAGTCAGCAATTCGCCAGCCAGCAGGAAAAACGGGATCGCCAGCAGCAGGAATTTGCTGACGCCCGACACCGTGTTCTGGACGATCGCCGGCTCGGGCAGCAGCCCGCCGAACGCCCCCGTCAGCGAGACGCCCGCTAGCAGCGCGAAGGGCAGGGGCGCGCCGAGGATCAGGCCAAGGCCGGCGAATAGCGCCGCGATCAGGCTCGGCGTCGAGACGAACAGGCCGGTCACGCTCTGGGCTGCGAGATAGAAGCCGGCCCCAAGGACGAGCGAGGAGAGCGCAACGATTATCGAGCGATCCAGTGCAGCCCGCCAGAGCACCGCCAGCATGGTGAGGCCGCCGCCGACCGCGAAGGCTGCGAAGCGCAGGCTCTCGGGCAGTCCGAGCACCGTCGACGTGCCACCGACGAGTTCCGCTACCCCTGCCCCGCCGATGGCCAGCACCAGCGCGCCATGCACCGCGACCGCGTCGGCAACGACTGCAGCGACGCCCTGCGCGCGCTTAGGCAAGAGCCGCACGATCACGTCCAGACGCATGGCCAGCGCACTCGTGGCCGCCAGCGGCATGCCGACCGCGACCAGCGCGACATTGAGCCAGATCGCCAGCTCGTCCGACCAGACCAGCCCGCCGCCGAGCACATAGCGGCGCAGCACGGCAGCCATGACGACGAGGAAAAGCGCGGCGAGGATTACCGCGCCAAGCCATTCGAGCGTGGTCGATAGCACAGCCAGTCCGCGTCTGGAGCGCCCGCTCTGCAGGTCGGCGCGATGCGGCGCATCCGGATCGAGACCGGCCAGATTCACGTCGCTCACGAGCCCGATTGCGCCATCAGCCAATCGACGAACAGGCGCACGATGCGCCGCTGCCGATGCGCGCTCGGATACACCAGATGGTGGCCGACGTAACGCACATCCTGACTCAGGCCCGCCAGTGGCGCGACGAGCCGGCCGGCGCTGATCTCGCGCTGGGCCAGCAGCGTCGATTCCAGCGCGATCCCGATGCCGTCGCAGGCGGCCGCGATGGCGAGGAAGCTCCGGTCGAAGCGGATGCCGTGCGGTGTCGGCGCGCTCACGCCGTTGACGTCGAACCAGTGGCTCCAGCGCACCTGCTTGTTGTCGCTGTGGATCAGGCTGGCGCGCAACAGGTCGGCGGGCGAGCGGAGCGTAGCCGCGATCTCCGGCGCGCAGAGCGGCATCACGACCTCCTCCGGCAGGGACAGCGCGACCAGCCCCTCGCCTCGTACCGGGCCATAGACGATGTCGACGTCGAAATCGTCGGCCGTGAACCGGGTATAGTCGGTCCCGGCCGCGAGCCTGAGTTCGATGCCGGGGTGCTGGCCGAGGAAGCCCGGCAGCCGTGGCGTCAGCCAGCCGGCGGCGAAGCTCGGCGCGGAATGCACGCGCAGGAGCTGCGGCCCCTGCGCCGAGATCGATTCCAGCCCGCGCCGGAGTTCCTCGAAGGCGTTGCGGACATGATGCATCAGCGTCTCGCCATTGATCGTCAGGCTGACGGTGCGGCCGCTGCGCTCGAACAGCGCCACGCCGAGCGCCTTCTCCAGCTTCATCACCGCATGGCTCACCGCGCTCGGCGACAGGTTGAGTTCGGCGGCCGCCGCGCGGAACGAACCGCGCCGCGCCGCCGCCTCGAAGGCGCGCACCGCCGGGAGGGAGACATGGCTGAGCATGGCTGGGAGTGAACGCAATTCATGCGGGAGTGTAAAGCGGTATGGGGTACCGCCCTCCCACCAACACACTCACGTCATCCCGGACAAGCGGCAAAGCCGCGCCGATCCGGGATCCATCGCAAGGCGCCGTCGACGCTCTCGGATCGATCCCGGAGCTCCGCTTCGCTACGTCCGGGATGACGGCGTCGTTGAGCAACACGATTGGCAATCGTCTCAGATGAATCAAATTCATCCATAGGTGAGAACAAGCCGCTTGTCCCGACGCCCCGTCGGCAAGACACTCCCGCCCAAGAAACGAAAAGACGTCCTCCGGGAGAGAAGCATGTTGCTCAAGGGCAAGGTCGCGGCCATTTCGGGCGCGGCGAGCCGGCGCGGGATCGGGCTGGCGACGGCGCGGCTGTTCGCATCGCACGGCGCAAGCGTCGCAATCCTCGACCTCGACCATAAGGCCGCGGAAGAAGCGGCGAAATCACTGTCGACGGAGCATGCCGGCCAGCGCCACATCGCGGTCGCCTGCAACGTTGTCGAACGCGCCTCCTGCGAGGCTGCCGCTCAGGCCGTGCTCGCCGGATACGGCCACGCCGACATCCTGATCAACAATGCCGGCATCACCCAGCCGGTGAAGATCATGGAGATCGATGCTGCGAGCTGGGACCGCATTCTCGACGTGAACCTGCGCGGCGTGCTCAACCTCAGCCAGGCCTTCATCCCGCATTTCCGCAGCCGCAGGGCCGGCGCCATCGCCTGCATGTCCTCGGTCTCGGCCCAGCGCGGCGGCGGCATTTTCGGAGGCCCGCATTATTCCGCCGCCAAGGCCGGCGTGCTTGGGCTCGCCAAAGCCATGGCCCGCGAACTCGGGCCGGACGGCATCCGCGTCAACTGCGTCACGCCCGGCCTGATCCAGACCGACATCACCGGCGGCATGCTGACCGAGGAGATGAAGGTCGAGATCGCCAAGGGCATTCCGCTTGGCCGGCTCGGAACCGCCGAAGATGTCGCCGGCATCTATCTCTTCCTGGCCTCGGACCTGTCGCAATACGTCACCGGCGCGGTGATCGACGTGAACGGGGGCATGCTGATCCATGGCTGATGTCGTTGGCCACGCCATTCCGAATGTCTCGCTCGCCGAGCGGGCCTGGCGCATCCGCCGCAATGCCGTGCGCATGGGCGAGGTCCAGGGCCAGGGCTATATCGCGCAGGCGCTCGGCGTCGCCGATGTGCTTGCGGTATCGTATTTCCATGCCCTCACCTATCGCCCGCATGAGCCCGAGTGGGAGGGTCGCGACCGCTTCCTGCTCTCGATCGGACATTACGCCATCGCGCTCTATTCGGCGCTGATCGAGGCCGGCGTGCTGCCCGACGACGAACTGGAGACCTATGGCGGCGACGATTCGCGCCTGCCGATGTCGGGCATGGCGGCCTATACGCCGGGCATGGAGATCACCGGCGGATCGCTCGGCCATGGCCTGGGCATCGCGGTCGGCATGGCGCTGGGCCTGAAGCGCAAGGGCTCGAAGAGCTTCGTCTACAACCTGTTTTCCGACGGCGAACTCGACGAGGGCTCGACCTGGGAGGCGGCTATGGCGGCGGGTTCCCACAGCCTCGACAACCTGATCGGCATCGTCGACGTCAACAACATGCAGGCCGACGGGCCATCCACCCAGGTCATGAACTTCGAGCCGCTGGTGCCGAAGTTCGAGGCCTTCGGCTGGCATGTCCAGCGCGTCGACGGCAACGACATCGCGGCGCTTGTGGCGGCGTTCGACGCTGCCCGGCATGCCACCGAGCTCAAGCCCCGCATCATCATCTGCGACACGAAGATGGCCAAGGGCGTGCCCTTTCTCGAAGAGCGCGAGCGCAACCACTTCCTGCGCGTCGAGCCCGAGGAATGGGCAAAGGCGCTGGCTATCCTGGACGAAGGGAGGCCGGCATGAGGCGCTCGAAATATCTGCGCCCCGCGCATCTGGAAAACCCCGTGCCCGGCGGCGTCCGCCTCAAGACCTCGGCGATGATCGCGTCGATCGCGGGCCCCGACCAGCGCACGAAGCCCGCACCGTTCGGCCATGCGCTGGTCGAGTTGGCGAACACGCGGCCAGACATCGTCGGCGTCACGGCCGACCTCAGCAAATACACCGATCTCCACATCTTCGCAAAGGCTTACCCCGATCGCTTCTACCAGATGGGGATGGCCGAGCAGGTCATGATCTCGACGGCGGCAGGGCTTGCGCGCGAGGGCTTCACCCCGTTTGCGACGACATACGCCGTCTTCGCCTCGCGCCGCGCCTATGACTTCATCTTCATGGCGATCGCGGAGGAGAACCTCGACGTCAAGATCGTCTGCGCCCTGCCCGGCCTGACCACCGGCTACGGCCCGAGCCATCAGGCGACCGAGGACATCGCGATCTTTCGCGGCATGCCGCAGCTCACCATCATCGATCCCTGCGACGCCCACGAGATCGAACAGGCGGTGCCCGCGATCGCAGCCCATAAGGGCCCGGTCTATATGCGGCTGCTGCGCGGCAACGTGCCCCTCGTGCTGGACGAGTACGGCTACAAATTCGAGCTCGGCAAGGCGAAGATGATCCGCGGCGGCAACGATGTCCTGATCGTGTCGTCGGGCCTCATGACCATGCGCGCGCTGGAGACGGCCAGGCGGCTGGAGGCCGACAGGATCGACGTCGCGGTGCTGCATGTGCCGACAATCAAGCCGCTCGATGTCGAGACGATCCGGCGCGAATGCGCGAAAACCGGTCGCATGGTGATCGTGGCGGAGAACCACACGATCGTCGGGGGACTCGGCGAGGCGGTCGCGGCCGAGCTGATGCGCTCAGGGATCCACCCGCCGGCCTTCCGCCAGATCGCCCTGCCCGACGCGTTCCTCGACGCCGGCGCGCTGCCGACCCTGCACGACCGCTACGGGATTTCCACCGACGCGATGAGCGCCAGCATCAAGGGGTGGATGTAACCCCAAAACCTAAAACCACGGGCCAGCCCGGCCAACGGGCGGCATCAACCCAGGGAGAGAAACTTGACCATCAATCGCCGCCACATCCTGCTCGGCACGATCGCCGCGCCCGCCATCCTGAGCCTGCCGTGCAGGACGCATGCGCAAGCCGCTATCAACATGACGCTCGGCCACAACGCTGCCGCCGGCAATCCGCGCTGGATCGCCGCCGACAAGTTCGGCGAGCTGGTTAAGGAACGCACCAAGGGCCGGATCAATGTCCGCGTCGCAGGCGCGGAGCAACTCGGCAACGAGCAGTCGCTGCTGACCAGCCTGAGGACAGGAGCGGTCGACATGACCGTCAACAGCCAGGGATCGACCTCGGCCCTGCTGCCGGAGCTCGCCGCGCTCGGCCTGCCCTTCCTGTTCAATGACAGCGCCGCCGCCTTCAAGGTGCTGGACGGCCCCATCGGCGCGGAACTCGATCAGCGCTTCGCCAAGATCGGCATGGTGCCGCTCGGCTGGTGGGACAACGGCATCCGCCACATTACCAATTCCAAGCGCCCGATCGTGAAGCCCGCCGACCTCAAGGGCCTGAAGATCCGCACCCCGCCCGACCCGATGACGATCGACATCTTCAAGGCGCTGGGCGCGAGCACGGAGCAGATCTCCTTCGGCGAACTCTATATCGCGCTCCAGCAGGGCGTGGTGGACGGCCAGGAGAACCCGCTGGTCAACATCTCCTCGTCGAAGATTTTCGAGGTGAACAAATACATCTCGCTCTCGGCCCATAAATGGGAGTGCTCGCCCTTCCTGATGTCGCAGATCACCTGGGCGCGGCTGTCGCCGGCTGATCGCGACGTCATCAAGGCCTCCGCCAAGGAAGCCGGAGACCTGCAGCGCAAGCTCTTCCTCGACACCGAGATCAGGCTCGCCGGCGAGTTCAAGGCCAACCCCAAGATCGAGATCAACCAGGCCGACCAGGCCGCCTTCCGCGAGGCCTCGGCCAGCGTGGTCGATGCCTGGAAGGCGAAGCCCTTCGGCGATTTCGTCGATCGGCTGTCCAAGACGGCGCGGGTCTGAGACGGTGAGCGAGGGGGCGCGCGCCGCGCTGCTGGGTCTCAGCGAGCGGGTCGACTGGCTGGTCGCACGCTTCTGCGAGGCGGTCGTCCTGCTCGTCGGCGGCGCGCTGCTCGCCCTGCTGACGGCGAATGTGCTCGCCCGCTATGCGCTCGATTCCGGCGGCTTCCGCTTCGCGCAGGAGCTGCCGGAGCGGCTGTTCCCGGTCTTCATCATGGCGGGCGTCGCGCTCGCCGTGCAGAAGGGCGGGCACATGGCGGTCGAGACCGTGCTCGCCATGCTGGGGCGTCAGGGAGCGCGCGTGCTGCTGCTGGTCGGCCACGCCATCGTCATCGTCTCCTACGTCATCCTCTGCCGGGAGATCTTCGGCCTTGCCGAGATCATGGCGATCGACCGCTCGCCGGTGCTCGGCCTGCCCTCGAGCTATGGCTACTACACGCTCGGCATCGGCACGATCCTGATCATCCTGACCACCCTGACGCTGGCCATTCGCGTCGCGCTGGTCGGCCCCGAAGCCATGCCGATCCCCGGCCCCGAGGAGCTGATTTCGTGAGCCTGATCCTCGTCGCCGCCTTCACCGTCCTGATGTTGCTCGCGATCCCCGTCGGCCATGCGCTGATCGTGGCGGCCGGCGTCACGCTCGCCTGGCAGGGGCAGTTGCCGCTGACGATCATCGCCCAGCAGATGTATCAGCAGACCCAGTCCTTCCCGATGCTGGCTCTGCCCTTCTTCATGCTGGCAGGCTCGCTGATGCTGGGCGGCCAGCTCGGCAGTGAACTTCTCGCCTTCGCCTCCAAGGCCATGCAGCGCTGGCGCGGCGGGCCGCTCTCGACCACGGTCGTCGCCTCCGTCGTGTTCGGCGGCGTCTCCGGCAGCGCGGTCGCCAATGCGAGCGCACTCGGTTCGGTGCTCATCCCCTGGCAGAAGAAACAGGGCTATCCGGCTCCTCTCTGCGCCGCCAACAACGCCACCTCGGCGATCATCGACATCCTGATCCCGCCCTCGATCCCGCTGATCCTCTATTCTCTCGTCTCGAACGTCTCGATCGCCGACCTCTTCACCGCCGGCATCCTGCCAGGCCTGATGATGGCGGGCGGGTTCATCCTCCTGTGCAACTACATCGCCCGCAAGCGCGGCTACGTCTCGGCCGAGGACCCGGTCGGCAAACGCGAGCTGATGCGGCTGGCGTGGCGCAGCATGCCGGCGCTTCTGATGCCGGTGATCATCCTGCTCGGTCTGCGCTTCGGCATCGCCACGCCGACCGAGATCGCTGTGCTGGCCGTGCTCTACGCGCTGGTGCTCAGCCTCGTGCTCTATCGCGACATGAGTTTCGCCCGCTTCCGCCGGAGCATGATCGAGGCCGGCATCGCCACCGGCGTCGTGATGCTCGTCATCATGGGCTCGGCCATCGTCGGCTGGATTCTGACGTTCGACCAGGTGCCGCAGCGCTTCGCGGAGTGGGTTTCGGCCACGATCTCGAACCCGCTCCTCATCATCCTCGCCATGAATGTGCTCCTCCTGCTCGTCGGCATGCCGATCGATCTGCCCCCCGCGATCCTGCTGCTGGGGCCGATCTTCGTGCCGCTGGCCGCGACGATCGGGCTCGATCCGGTCCAGCTCGGCATCATCATGGTGCTCAACCTCGGCATCGGCCTCTACACGCCGCCGATCGGCACGACGCTCTTCATCTCGACCTCGATCGCGCGCACAACGCTGGGCGAAACGACGAAGGAGCTCTGGCCCTTCTTCGGCGTGGCGATGATCGTGCTGCTGCTGGTCAGCTATGTGCCGGCGCTGACGATCTATTGAGGCGGCCCGCCGGCGCGTTGACAGCCCGGCCGTCTCGGGCGACGAGCACGCCATGCCGTCAGAACAAGCCCAACGACTCATCGACCGCATCCGCGACCGCTCCGCCGTGATCGGCATCGCCGGGCTCGGCTATGTCGGGATCCCGCTCGCATTGGCGGCGCTGCGCCGGGGTTTCCGCGTCGTCGGCTTCGACATCGACGAGGCCCGCATCGCGCAGATCAATGCCGGCCGCGAGACCTTCCGGCACATCCCGATGGAGGCCATCGCCGATGCCGCCCGCGACGGCCGCTTCCTCGCCACGGCCGATTTCGGCCGTATGGGCGAGCCCGACGCGCTGCTGATCTGCGTGCCGACCCCGCTCTCGAAGCACCGCGAGCCCGATCTGTCCTATGTCCGCAAGACGACGGAGGCGATCGCCGCGACCTTGCGGCCGGGCCAGCTCATCGTGCTCGAATCGACCACCTATCCCGGCACCACAGACGAGTTGATGCGGCCGATCCTCGAGGGCAGGGGCCTGAAGAGCGGCCGGGACTTTTTCCTGGCCTATTCGCCCGAGCGCGAAGACCCCGGCAATGGCGAGTTCGGCACCGCCGACATCCCCAAGGTCGTCGGCGGCGACGGCGCGGACGCGCTGGCGATCACCGAGGCGCTCTACGGCGCGCTGGTGGTACGCACCGTGCCGGTCTCCTCGACCGCCACGGCCGAAGCCGTGAAGCTGACCGAGAACATCTTCCGCGCCGTCAACATCGCGCTCGTCAACGAGCTGAAGCAGGTCTACGCCGCGATGGGTATCGACGTCTGGGAGGTGATCGAGGCTGCCAAGACCAAGCCCTTCGGCTACATGCCGTTTTATCCGGGACCGGGCTTAGGCGGCCACTGCATCCCGATCGACCCGTTTTATCTGACCTGGAAGGCGCGCGAGTTCGACATCGCCACGCGCTTCATCGAACTCGCGGGCGAGATCAACACGCAGATGCCCCATCGCGTCGTCGATCGGCTCGCCGAACTGGTGGACCGCGAGCGCGGCCGCCCCTTCAGCGGTGCAAAAATCCTGGTGCTTGGCCTCGCTTACAAAAAGAACGTCGAGGACATGCGCGAGAGCCCGGCGCTGAAGCTGATCGAGTTGATAGAGGCGCGTGGAGCCGGGGCAGACTTCCACGACCCGCACATCCCGGCGATCCGCCCCTCACGCAGGCATGGCGGCCTCACAGCGCGGGCCAGCATGGCGCTGACGGCGGAGACGGTCGCCGGATACGACGCCGTGCTGATCGCGACCGACCATGACGAGGTCGATTACGCGCTGGTGGCGGCCCATGCGAAAATGATCGTCGACACCCGCAATGTCTGCGCCAAGAACGGCCTCGCCGGCCCGACCATCTTCAAGGCCTGAACAGGCCTTTCAACCCTCGACCGCATAGCCATCCGCGAGATCCGCTGCATGCGCCGCCGGGTCTCGCAAGCGCGGATCGCCATGGCCGCCGCCGCCCGGCGTCACCATACGGACGATGTCGCCGGCCGTTAGCGCAAAGCCGATCGTCTTGGCGGCAAGCTGCGTCTCGACGCCGTCTCGGATGACTATGAGGCTGCCGCCCTGTCCCGGTTCGCCGCCGGCAAGTCCATAGGGGCGGGACGCAAACGCGTCGAACGAGGCGTTGAGCAGCCCGTGCTCGGAGATGAATCGCCATTCGCGCACGAGGCCGAGCCCGCCGCGCATCCGCCCCGCCCCGCCGGAGCCGATGGCGAAGCCATAGCGCAGGAAGCGCAGCGGAAAGATCGCCTCGATCATCTCGATCGGCGTGTTCTGCTGGTTGTGGAAGCCGGCCGACAGGCCCGACGGGCCATCGGCCTGCGGATGCGCGCCCCAGCCGCCGATCTCGGAGTCGAAATAGACCTGCCGGCGACCGTCGCCATGGCGGATATTGACCGCGTGATTGAAGGTCACGCCGTAATAGGAGGCTGGTATTCGCTCCGGCACCACACCGGCGAAAGCTCTGAGCACAGCGGTGGCGATGCGGTGCCCTGCCAGCATCCGCATCGAGACCGGAGCCGGGAACCGCGCATTGACGAGCGAACCCTCGGGCGCGCTGATCATGATCGGCCGGTAGCAGCCGGAATTGGCGGTGGTCTCGATGCCGGATGCCGCGATAACCGCATAATAGACGGCCGATTTCGTCGTCGCCAACGTCGCGTTGATCGGCCCGCGCGCCTGCGCGGCCGTGCCCGCGAAATCGACGGCGATCGTATCGCCTACGACCGTCAACCGCGCCGCGATCCGCTTCTGGCCCTCGTCCATACCGTCGCCATCGACGAAGTCCTCGGCCTCGTAGACACCGTCAGGCAGCGCGCTCAAGGCAGCGCGCATCGCCTGCTCGGAATGGTCGAGCAGGGCCGCGCCGACCTGCGCCAGCGTCTCGACGCCATAGCGACCCGCGAGTTCGCGTATCGCGCGAGCCCCGACCTCCAGGGCTGCGATCTGACTCAGGAAATCGCCGCGAAACGTCTCCGGTTCGCGGACATTGCTAAGCATGGTTGCGAAGAGATCGTCCTGCATCTGTCCGGCCCGGACGATCTTCACGGGCGGCAGCCGGAACCCCTCCTGGAAGATCTCCACCGCATCGGCGTTGTAGCCGCCGGCCGCGCCGCCGCCGACATCGACATGGTGGATCAACACGCAGGTGATCGCGATGCGCCGGCCCGCGACGAAAACCGGCCTGAAGGCGAGGAAATCCGGCAGGTGCTGCCCGCCGCTATAGGGGTCGTTGGTGACGACGACGTCGCCATCCTGCCACCGCTCCAGCGGCAGGTGGGTGGCGACGATCTCCTGCAGGCAAAGCTCCATCGAGTTGAGATGCACCGGCATGCGCGCGGCTTGGGCGACGTTGCGGCCCTCCCCGTCGAAGACGGCGGTCGAATAATCGAGCAGCTCACGCACCGTGGTCGAGCGGCTGGTCCGCCAGACCGTGATCGACATCTCCTCGGCCGCCGAGACCAGCGCATGCGAGACGATTTCGAGAAGGACCGGATCGACCTTGGACATCATGGCTGCTTCCGCTTGGCGACGAGATCGCCCGATGGCGCGACAGTGAGGTTCCAGCCGGCAGGGACCAGCAGCGTCGTATAGGCCTGCTCGATCACGGCCGGGCCGGTGACCATCGCGCCGGCGCCGAGCCCCTCCTGCCTGTGAACGGGGGTATCGGCCCAGCTCCCGTTCATGTGCACAGGCCGCAGGCGCGGCTCGCTCGCCCCAGTCGGCTCCGGTGCGCGCGTCTCGGCCATCCCGCCGAGCTTGCCCAAAGCCGACAACCGGAGCGTCACCAGTTCGACCGTCTCTTGCAGGTCGTCGAAGGAGAAGCGCTGACGGTGCAGGCCGTGGAAGCGATCGCAAAGCGCAGCGATTCCGGCATCGTTCAGCTCGGCCGCGTCGAGCGGAACCAGTAGCTCGAACGCCTGGCCGCGATAGCGCAGATCCGCCGCCAGTTGCAGTTCGCGCTGGGGATCGGGCAGGCCGTCCGCCGCCAGCAGCGCCTGCCCTTCCGCCAGCAGCGCCTCGGCCAGCGCGACGACCACAGGCGCGCAGCCCGGCTTCAGCGGCACGATCCGGGTCCGGGCGAGATCATGGACGATATCCGATTGCAGGATGCCGTGGGCCGAGAAGGTCGAGGGATCCTTGGGGAAGATCACCGTCGTCATGCCGAGTTCCTCGGCGACCTCGACCGCATGCAGACCGCCCGCCCCGCCAAACGACATCAGCGCGAAATCGCGCGGATCGAGCCCGCGCTCGAACAGCGAGAGTTTGATCGCGCCAGCGAGCTTGGCCACCACGACAGCGAGGATGCCGGACGCCGCACGATCGGGATCGAGCCCGAGCGGCCCGGCGATCCTGTCCTGCAAGGCCCGGCGCGCGCCCTCCAGATCGAGCGCAAAGGCGCCGCCGAGAAAGGTCGCGGCATCGAGCCGGCCGAGGATCAGGTTGACGTCGGTCACGGTCGGTTCCGTGCCGCCGCGCCCGTAGCAGACCGGGCCCGGCTTGGCGCCCGCGCTGCGCGGGCCGACCAGCAGCCGCCCCGAGGCGTCGAGCGAAGCGATCGAGCCGCCGCCGGCCCCGATCGTGCGCATGTCGACCATCGGCACGCGCACCGGCAGGCCGTCGATCTCGCCCTGCGCGATCACCGCGCGGCGCCCCTCGCGGATCACGGCGACGTCGTAGCTCGTGCCGCCCATGTCGACGCCGACGACGTCGGGAAAACCCAGCCGGTTCGCCACCGTCTCGGCGGCGAGCACGCCGCCTGACGGCCCCGACAGCAGCAGCTTGACCGGAGCCTGCGCGGCCGCTTCCGGCCGGGTCGCACCACCATTGGACTGGACGAGATAGAGCGGCGCTTCGAGCCCCTCTTCCGCGATGCGCCGCTTCAGCGCGGCGATGTAAGTGCGCACGACCGGGATCAGCAGCGCGTTCAACACGGTCGTCGATGTCCGCTCGAACTCCCTGATCTCGGGCGAGACCTCGTGCGAACAGGATATGGCGATGTCCGGCAGCCGCGCCCGCAGCGCCTCGCGGACCGCGATCTCATGGGCTGGATTGGCAAAGCCGTTGAGCAGCGCGATGGCGCAGGTCGCCGCATTCGAGGCCGCGACATGCTCGACGGCGGCAGCGACGCTCTCCACATCGAGCGGCGTCAGAACCTCGCCGTCCGGGCCGATTCGCTCGGCGACGCCGAAGCGGCGTCGGCGCGGCACCAGTACGCTGCGCGGCTCGGGCTTCAGCCGGTAGATGTGCGTGCGGGCATGCCGGCCGATCTCCAGCACGTCCTCGAAGCCCGCCGTGGTGATCAGCGCGCCGGCCGGCAGGTCGCGCGTCAGCACCGCATTGGTCGCGATCGTGGTGCCGTGCATCAGGAAGGTGATGTCGCCAAGCGCAAAGCCGTAGCGTTCGGCCGCGCCGGTGATCGCGTTCATCAGCCCGAGCGAGGGGTCGTCTGGCGTCGTCGCGGTCTTGAAGCTGTGGGCCTCGCCCGTCGCCTCGTCGAGACATTCCAGATCGGTGAAGGTGCCGCCGATATCGACGGCGATCCGGATTCGGCGAGGCGGCATCGGGTAACTCTGCTTGGGCTTGGTGATCGCTGCCGGGACGCTCGCATGCCGCCGCCGGAAGCCGCAAGCGCGGCGCTGGCGGGATTCAGGCATTCGCGGCCTGCGATCTGCCTGTTCATTCGACATGCGCGGGGGCGCTGCCGCCTTTTGGGGCTGGCGCGTCCCGGCGGCTCCTGCTGAATTGCAGCGATGCTGACCAAGCCCGATCATCCGACCGACCTGTCGCGGCTCGAGGCGCATGAGCGCGTGGTGGCGCGCGAACTGGAGCTGCTCTGCCTGCCGGCAAAGCCATGGCTGCGCGAACACAGGACGGCATCGGGCCAGCCGTTGCGCGACGTCGTCATCGTCGGCGCGGGCATGAACGGCGTCGGCGCGGCCGCCGCATTGATCTTCAAGGGCGTTACGAACATCGCTGTGCTGGATGCGGCGGCGCCCGGCCGGGAAGGCCCCTGGGTCACCTATGCGCGGATGGACACGCTGCGCTCGCCGAAATTCCTGCCCGGCCCGATCGCCGGCATCCCGTCCCTTACCTTCCGCGCCTGGTACGAGGCGCAGCACGGGGAGCTTGGCTGGGAGGCGCTCTACAAGATCCCCAACGCTGTCTGGGCGGAGTATCTGAGCTGGCTGCAGCAGGTGCTGAGGCTGCCGGTCAGCCATGGCGTGCGGGTGACGCGGATCGGACCGGACCACGGCCATCTCGCTTTGCACGTCGCGACATCGCAGGGCGAGCGCGTGATCCACAGCCGCCGCGTCGTGCTCGCCACCGGGCGCGGCGGCGCCGGCGGCAACCATGTCCCCGCCTTCATCGACCGCGGTCTCTGGCCCGACCGCGCCGCCCATGGCAACGAGGCCATCGATTTCTCCGCGCTGGCCGGCACGAGCATCGCCGTCATCGGCGGCAGCGCCTCGGCCTGGGACAATGCCGCGACAGCGCTGGAGCGCGGCGCTGCCAGCGTCGACATGTATATCCGCCGCGAGAGCCTGCCGCAGATCAACAAGGGCCGCGGCTCGGCCAATCCCGGCTTCTTCCACGGCTGGAGCGGGCTGGCTCTCGCCGAGCGCTGGGAACTGGCCGTCTACATGAACGACCGCCCGGCCCCGCCACCGCACGAAACCGTGCTGCGCGGGCTGAAGCAGAAGGGCCTGCATGTCCATCTCGGCCATGGCCTCGCGGCCGTGCGCGCGACGACAGGCGGCATCGAACTGGACCTGCAGACCGCCGGGGGCGCGATCACCCGCGCGCATGACTTCCTGATCCTCGGCACCGGCTTCGCCATCGATCTCGACCGCGTGCCGGAACTCGCAATCTTCGCGCCCGACATCGCGCGCTGGGACGATGTCTACACGCCCCCTCCCGAGCTTCGTCGGCCGGAACTCGCCGCCTATCCGTTCCTCGGCCCCGCCTTCGAACTCACGCCGCGCTCGGCTGGCGCACCGCCCGAACTCTCGCGCATCCACCTGCTGAATCACGGCGCGGCGGCGAGCCATGGCCAGATCGCCAGCGACATCCCCGGCACGGCGGTCGCCGCCGAGCGCCTTGCGGTCGGGATCGCGAGCGCCTTCTTCCGCGAGGACATCGCCGAGGTCAGCGCAACGCTCGACGCCTTCGACGAACCGGAACTGGAAAGCACGCCGTTCTTCGTGCCGCGCGTGCCGCCGGCGACGCGATGAAAGTCAGAAGCGGTGTCAGGAAAGGAGTGGAGCGGGTACCGGGAATCGAACCCGGGTATTCAGCTTGGAAGGCTGCTGCTCTACCATTGAGCTACACCCGCGCCGGGCCGGCGCTGCACGGTCTCAGGCACCATAGCGGGGACACGGTGGTGGGGGAAGCAGGACTCGAACCTGCGAAGGCATAGCCAGCGGATTTACAGTCCGCCCCCTTTGCCGCTCGGGACATTCCCCCGCCGTGTCGCGCCTGGAAACCGAACGGTCGCCATCCGCAAACCCGCATCCATCGGGCGATGGCTACGAGCGAGGCCGGACTTATGGTGAGCCGGATCCGGACTGTCAACGCCAAAAAGGCCATTGCCACCAATCGGCAGGGCGGCGCGGCCAGCCGATGCCGGACCCCGCCGGTCGCGATGCTCTGGTCAAGCGCGGCGCGTCATGGCAGGGCATGCCTTCGTCTCCGCCTGGAAACAGCCGATGCCAGCCCCGTTTCGTCCGAAGCCGTCCAGACCCTGGGACAAGCGCCCGCGCGGCCGCGAGGACGGGCCGCCGCCGCACCGGCCAGGCGACATCGACGAGGCCGTTCTCTACGGCCTCCACCCGGTCGTCGAGGCGCTGAAGAACCGCAAGCGCCATCACCGGAAGCTGCTCGCGACCGAGAACGGCGTGAAGCGGCTCACCGACGAACTCGGCGAACTGCCGATCCGCGCCGAGATCGTCCGCCCTTCCGAGATCGACCGGTTGCTGACCCCTGATTCGGTGCATCAGGGGCTCTATCTCGTCTGCGATCCGCTGCCCTCGCCCGATCTCGACAGCCTCGCCGATGATTCGATCGTGCTTGCGCTCGACCAGATCACCGATCCGCACAATGTCGGCGCCATCCTGCGCTCGGCGGCGGCCTTCGGCGTGGCAGCCGTCATTGTCACCATCCGCCATTCGCCGGCCGCCACCGGCGTTCTGGCGAAGTCCGCCTCGGGTGCGCTCGAGCACGTCCCGCTGGTGGCGGTGCGCAATCTCGGCGATGCGCTCGACACGCTCGGCAGGCGCGGCTTCCAGCGCCTCGGCTTCGATTCGGACGGCGAGGTCGCCTTCGACGACGTGACGCTGGGCAGGCCGCTGGTCATGGTCATGGGCGCCGAGGGCAAGGGCCTGCGCCAGCGCACGCGCGAACTCTGCGACCAGGTTGCAAGGCTGGAGGCGCCCGGCGCCATCACCAGCCTCAACGTCTCGAACGCGACCGCGATTGCGCTCTACGCCGCCAGCCGCCGACGCTGAAACATCCTCCGGGCCGGCGTGATCGGCGCCGGAGATGACGACGCTACGTCACGCGTCTTTCGTCTTACGTCGAAGGGTGCAAGACCAAGTGCCTGATTGATTTGATGAACCGGCGCGCGCTTGAGTGCGCGCTGACGGATCGGCATGGCCTCATGGCTGAGCCTCCGGCACGGTCGGCATCGCATCACAACAACTTCGAGCCGCACAGAAACGGGCAGCCGCGATCACCAGGCTGTCGGGCACAACGCAGGGGAGCACGCCATGAGCATGGCAGCACAGACATCGGGGACCATGGCCGCGCCACGCCCGATGACCAAGGAAGAGAAGAAGGTCATTCTGGCCTCGTCGCTGGGAACCGTCTTCGAATGGTATGATTTCTATCTCTACGGCGCGCTCGCCGCGATGATCGGCGCGCAGTTCTTCTCGGCCTTCGACCCGAACACCCGCGCCATCTTCGCGCTGCTGGCCTTCGCCGCCGGCTTCCTCGTGCGCCCCTTCGGGGCGCTGTTCTTCGGCCGTCTGGGTGACCTGATCGGCCGCAAATACACCTTCCTCGTCACCATCGTCATCATGGGCGCCTCGACCTTCCTGGTCGGCCTGCTCCCGAACTACGCCACCATCGGCTGGGCCGCGCCGGTCATCCTGATCATCCTGCGCATGCTGCAGGGCCTGGCGCTCGGCGGCGAGTATGGCGGCGCGGCGGTCTATGTCGCCGAGCACGCGCCCGTCGGCCGTCGCGGCTTCTACACCTCCTGGATCCAGACCACCGCGACGCTGGGCCTGCTGCTCTCGCTGATCGTGATCCTAGGCATCCGCACCACGATGGGCGAGGCCGAATTCGCCGCCTGGGGCTGGCGCATTCCGTTCCTGGCTTCGATCATCCTGCTCGCCATCTCGGTCTGGATCCGTCTCCAGATGCAGGAATCGCCGGCCTTCAAGAAGATGAAGGAAGAGGGCACCGGCTCCAAGGCGCCGCTGTCGGAAGCCTTCGGCCAGTGGAACAACGCCAAGATCGCGCTGCTGGCGCTGTTCGGCCTCACCGCCGGTCAGGCCGTCGTCTGGTACACGGGCCAGTTCTACGCGCTGTTCTTCATCCAGAGCATCCTTAAGGTTGATCTCTACACCGCCAACGTGCTGATCGCCTGGTCGCTCATCATCGGCACCGGCGGCTTCATCGTCTTCGGCGCCCTGTCGGACAAGATTGGCCGCAAGCCGATCATCCTGGCCGGCTGCCTGATCGCGGCGCTGACCTACTTCCCGCTGTTCGGCGCGCTCACCAAGGCCGCCAATCCGGGCCTCGCCGCCGCGCATGAGAACGTCAAGGTCCAGGTCGTCGCCGACCCGGCCACCTGCGGCTCGGTGTTCGACCCCGTCGGCGTGCGCACCTTCACCGCGCCCTGCGACGTGGCGCGCCGTACGCTCGCCCAGCAGGCGATCGTCTACACCCAGGCCCCGGCCCCGGCCGGCACGCCCGCCAAGGTCACTGTCAACGGCAAGGACGTCGCCATCGACGCGACCTTCGCCGCGACCATCGCCCGCGAGGCGACCGCGGCCGGCTACCCGGCGGCCGGCGACGCCCGCATCGTCAAGACCGGCTTCATCAGCGCGCTGTTCAACGCGCAGTCGCTGACGATCATCGGCATCCTGACGATCCTCGTGATCTACGTCACGATGGTCTACGGCCCGATCGCGGCAGCCCTGGTCGAACTGTTCCCGACCCGTATCCGCTATACCGGCATGTCGCTGCCCTACCACATCGGCAATGGCTGGTTCGGCGGCCTGCTGCCCGCCACCTCGTTTGCGATGGTGGCCGGCACGGGCGACATCTATTACGGCCTCTGGTACCCGATCGTGATCGCGCTCATGACCTTCGTCATCGGCATGCTCTTCGTGCCGGAGACCAAGGATCGCGACATCATGACCTACGAGAACAAGTGATCTGATCGCTTGGACATGACGAAGCCCCGCCTCTCGAGGCGGGGCTTTTTTCATGGGGCGTGGCAAGCCTGCTGGAAACGGCAACTCCGCTGGAAACGGCATGGCCGTCCTGCCCGCGCGACCTTGCCCTCGTTCCCGCAGGCTGGTAACCGCTGCCCTGTCAGCCTGGGCCGGCGTAGCACAGCGGTAGTGCAGCGGTTTTGTAAACCGAAGGTCGGGAGTTCGATCCTCTCCGCCGGCACCAGTTCCCCGGACCCGTATCGGCCGCGCATGGCCTGCGCCTTGCAAGGCCGTGCGGCATGATGCAACCGGCTCAAGCAGCCGCTGCTGGATTGCGACGATGGACAACCCCGAACTGCTGCTCGCCTTGGCGCAACGCTGCGAAGGGTCGCAGAAGCCAGACCGCGCGCTCGACGCCGATATCTACGAGGCGCTCGGCTACACCGTCCGCCGCAAGCCGACCAATCTGGTCAGCCGGCGCGCGCCTGCGGGCGGCATCTACCAGCAGGGCGCGCTCTGGAAGACGCTCGGCACGGTCAGCGCCGACATTGACGTCGCCGTCGATGTGCTGCGCCAGAAGGCGCCGGAGTGGAACTGGAGCCTGCAGTGCCTCGCCGCCGAGGAGAGCGCCGCCTTCCAGGCGATCGTCGCCGAGTGCTCGGGCAATGCAGCCATGGGCTCGCTGGCGCTGTGTGCGGCGATGCTGCGCGCCTTCGCGCGCAGGGGCCTGCCGGGACGCGCCTTTTACCGGCAAAAATGAGCGCAGGCTGAACGAGCCGGCCCCAGAGCCGGCCGCTCACGGAAACTTGACTGCCTGCAACGCCAAGGCAGTTGAACACAGGCCTCCTGCCGCTAGGTTCACCCGCAGGCTTTGGACGTAAGCCGAGGGAGAAGAACACCATGCAAATCAACGATCCGTCGCGCCGCACCGTGATGGTCGGCGCCGGCGCACTCGCAGCCGCCACCATCTTCGATCTTCCCGCCGGCGTCAGCCCGGCCCAAGCCCAAGGAGCGCCCGTGACCCAGGCCCCCGGTTTCTACCGCTACAAGATCGGCGACATCACCGTCACCGCCATCAATGACGGCTTCGCCCGTCGTCCGCTCGAGGGCTTCATCCGCAACGCCGAACTCGCCGACGTCAAGAAGGCGATGGCGCAGTCCTTCCTGCCCGATGACGCGCTGAACATCTCCTTCACCACGCTCGCCATCCAGAATGGCGGCAAGCTGACCCTGATCGACACCGGCAACGGCGATTCCGGCGCGCCGACCTCGGGCCGCTGGATGGCCAATTTCAAGGCGGCCGGCTTCGACCCCAAGGATGTCTCCACCATCGCGTTCAGCCATTTCCACGGCGACCACATCAACGGTTTCAGGCTGAAGGACGGCACCGCCGTCTTCCCGAACGCCGAGGTCATGGTGCCGGCAGCCGAATGGGCCTTCTGGATGGACGACGCGAGGATGAACGCCGCCCCCGAAGCCATGAAGGGCGCCTTCGCCAATGTGCGCCGCGCCTTCGCGCCGGTCGCCAAGGACGTGAAGCAGTTCGAGGCCGGCAAGGAGATCCTGCCGGGCATCACCTCGGTGGCGGCCTATGGCCACACACCGGGCCATACGACTTTCACGCTGGCCTCGGGCGGCAAGTCGCTGATGGTGATGTCGGACACCTCCAACCACCCGGCCCTGTTCGTAAAGAACCCCGACTGGTCGGCCATCTTCGATCAGGATCCCGACATGGCCCGCGCCACCCGCCGCAAGCTGCTCGACATGGTTTCGGCCGACAAGATGCAGGTCGCCTTCTACCACGCCCCGTTCCCGGCGACCGGCTACATCGCCAAGTCCGGAACCGGCTTCGAGATGGTGCCGGTGCAGTGGAGCCCGGCGGTCTGAAGCGGCGACAGGTGAAATCGAGGCCGGGGGCGACCCCGGCCTTTTTCATATCGGCCGACCGGAACGCTCAAGCGCAGGCCGCGACTGGCCTGAACAAACCAGAGAGGGGAAACACCATGCCCATCATCGTACCGTCGCGCCGCACCATCATGGCCGGAGCCGGCGCCCTCGCCACGGCCGCCGCATTCAACGGTTCGGCCGGCATCGATGCCGCCCAGGCGCAGCCAACGCCCGTGACGCAGGCTCCCGGCTTCTACCGCTACAAGGTCGGCGACATCACCGTCACAGCCGTCAATGACGGCTTCGCCATGCGCCCGATCGAGGGATTCGTCCGCAACGCCGATATCGCCGACGTCAGAAAGGCGCTCGAATCCGCCTTCCTGCCGACGACCGGGTTCCAGAACAGCTATACGACGCTGGTGCTGCAGACCGGCGGAAAGATCGTCATGCTCGACACCGGCCTCGGCGACAACGGCCCTCCCACGACCGGCACCTGGATGCGCAATTTTCGCGCCGCCGGCTTCGACCCAGCGCAGGTCGACCAGATCGTCATCAGCCATTTCCACGGCGACCATATCGGCGGCATTCGCCTGAAGGACGGCTCGATGCCGTTCACCAAGGCAGAGATTTCGGTACCGGCTCCGGAATGGGATTTCTGGATGTCGGACGAGCGCATGAACGCGGCCCCCGAAGCGGCCAAGGCCGGGTTCGCCAATGCGCGGCGCGTGTTTTCACCGATCGCGCAACAGGTCAAGCGCTATACGCCCGGCGCGGAGGTCGCGCCCGGCGTGACGTCGATCGCAGCCCACGGCCACTCGCCCGGTCATACGATTTTTGGGATCGCGTCCGGCGTCGGCAAGCTGCTCTTCGTCGTCGACATCACCAGCCACCCCGCGCTCTTCGTCCGGAACCCGGACTGGTCGGCCGTTCTCGATCAGGATCCGGACGCCGCCCGCGCCACGCGCCGGCGCGTCCTCGACATGGCCGCGGTCGAGAAGACCCAGGTCGCCTTCTATCACGCGCCCTTCCCGGCGACCGGGCATATCGCCAAGGCTGGCTCCGGCTACGAACTGGTCCCAGTGCAGTGGAGCCCGGCGATCTGACAGCACCATGGGTGTCGCAAGAGATGATGGCCGGGGGCGACCCCGGCCTTTTTCATGTCCCCAAGTCTCGCGACCTTCACGCAGGCCGTGCTAGGCATGGCGGCCCTCATCGGCGTGCCGCCTGCCAGGACCTGTGATGACCGAGCGTTCCCGCGCCATTGCCTTCATCGCCAGCGAGACGCCCGAGGCGCAGGCGGCGCTTTCAAAACTGGTCGATCGCTACGGCAATGCCGACGCCGACCAGGCGGACGTCGTCGTGGCGCTGGGCGGCGACGGGCTGATGCTGCAGGTGCTGCACCGCTTCCTCGGCACGGGCAAGCCGATCTACGGCATGAATCGCGGCTCGGTCGGCTTCCTGATGAACGAGTTCCGCGAGCGCGGCCTGACGAAAAAGCTGGAGGCCGCGCAGCGCAGCGTCGTCCATCCGCTCTCGATGCGCGCCATCGACCAGAGCGGCAGCGAGGTCCATGCGATGGCGATCAACGAGGTCTCGCTGCTGCGTCGCTCCTATCAGGCCGCCAAACTCAAGATTTCGGTCGACGGACAGGTTCGCCTGCCCGAGCTCGTTGCAGACGGCGTGCTGCTGGCGACGCCGGCCGGCTCCACCGCCTACAACCTCTCGGCCAACGGCCCGATCCTGCCGCTCGACGCGCCTTTGCTGGCGCTGACGCCAATCTCGGCCTTCCGTCCGAGGCGGTGGCGCGGCGCGCTCCTGCCAGACCATGCGCGGGTGACGATCGAGGTGCTGGAGCCAGAGAAGCGCCCGGTCAGCGCGGTCGCCGACCACACGCAGATCGAGAATGTCGTCTCGGTCTCGATCGAGATCGACCGAAGCGTCGACCTCGTCATGCTGCACGATCCGGGGCACAGCCTCGACGAGCGGATCCTGCGGGAGCAGTTCGGCTATTGAGCCGTCGACCCCAACCGGGACGCGACTGATGAACGACGATCTCACACCCGTCCGTGCAGCAGATCTGACGCGGTCAGCGCCGCTTTGCGAGGCCCTTCTGGCGCTCAACAACAGCCATGCCGCCGAACTGTCATGGATGGAACCGCCTCGCCTGCTGCATCTGGTCTCGCAGGCCTTTCTGGCCAGGCGCGTTGGCGAGGCCGACGCGCTGCTGATCGCCTTCGATCAGGATGCCGATTATGACAGTGCGAATTTCCTCTGGTTCCGTGAAACCTATCCTCGCTTCGTCTATGTCGACCGCATCGTCGTCGCGCCGCAGGCTCGCGGACGCGGGCTGGCGGCAAGGCTCTATGCCGACCTTTTCACGGCGGCCAGCCAGGCGGGGCATGACCGGATCGTCTGCGAGGTCAATTCGGATCCGCCCAATCCAGCTTCCGACGCCTTCCATGAGCGTCTTGGCTTCAGGCAGGTCGGCACGGCCGCAATCCATGGCGGAGCCAAGACGGTCACCTATCTGATGCGCCCGCTTGCATCACCATAGGCATGGGCGTTTCGGCGTTACGCCGCGCGCCTCACATCCCCGATCTCGAGCTCGACCAGCAGCGCAGGATCGGCCTCGACGAGAAAGGCGAGCGCCGCGTCGTCGGCCAGCGAATCCGCCATGGCGCGGGCTTCTTCGCGCGCGGCCTCGGAATCCATTCGCCGCAGCAGCGCCAGCAGCGCGTTCGAGCCCGGATCGCCCTGCGCCTCCACGGCGATCAGCACCTCGCGCAGCAGGTTGCGGTCTATGCCCCGCCCGCCGCCAGCCAGATCGAAGCCGCGCGCATTAAGGGCCATGATCGCGGCGGTAAAGGCCGGCTGCACCGCATCCGGCAGGCCGGCCTTGCGGTAGAGCGCCTTCAGACCCGAGCCGCGCCGGTCGCGCAGCAGCGCCGCGACCCGCGACGCCGGAAGCTCGGAGAGCGAGACGAATGCGGCTTCCGCCAAGGCAGGTTCGCCGCTGAGCAGCGAGCGCAGCATCAGGCCGGGCGTCAGCCGCGCCTGCGCGCGCAGCACCTCGACGATCGCCGGTGCGTCGCTGTCTTCGCCCCCGGCCGCCAGCGAGACGGCGACGCGCTCCGTCGCCTCGCGGGCGAGCCGCGCGCCGCGCTCCGGCGAGAGCCAGCCGCAATTCATGACGAAGCTCGTCAGCGCATCGGAGACATGGGCCGCGATAGTCTGGCGCAGGGCAGCGGGCAGGTCGTCGCGCGCCAGCAGCGCCTCGCGTAGCGCGCCTGAATCGGCGATGCGCTCGACCATGCGCTCCAGCGAGAAATCGGGAATGTCGGCGCTGGGATTGCGCACCAGCGCAACCAGCGCCTCCTCGACACCGACCTCGGCCAGCGCAGCGGCGACGCTCGCCGGCAGATGCATGCGCTGGGCGATGGCGCGCTGGGCGAGCCCGTCGCCGATCGCAGCCGCATCCACCAGATCGGCCTCGCTTAGCACGGGCGAATGCGCCAGCATCAGCGCAGCGACATCGCTCTGATCGGCGATCAGCCCAAGCACGAGATTGCGCGGAGCGTAAGGCGAGGTCGCCATCTCTTCGGCGACGGCGCGCCGCACGAGCGGAGACGGATCGTCGATCAGCGAGATCAGCGCCGTCTCGGCCTCGCGCCGGTCCTCGTCGCCCATGCCCGAGCGCAAATAGGCGCCCGCCAGCGCAGCCGCGCCTTCGGCGCGCGCCTGCGCATTGGCCGTGCGGGCCCAGAGCAGGAAGCGGCGGACGATCATGTACCGCTCCGCTGGATCATGAAGGAGGACAGGTCGAGGGGGGCGCGGCGTGGCTTGGCTGCGACGCGCGGCGGCTGTGCAGCGGCGGCGGCCGGCTGCGTCAACTCGACAGGGCGCGAGGGCGGCAGCGGCGCGCGCGTGGGCACGGCGGAAGAAGCGATGGCAGGCTGGGCCGCAGGCGTGCCGGCTACGCCGACCGGAGATGCGTCGTTCAGCGTCTGGCGCGGGAAATAGCGCGAGCCCTCGTCGAGCGAGGCCAGGCGCGTGCCGCCGCTGCGCGGCGTGGTCCAGAGATTGGCGACGGCCTTCGACACCGGCTCGCGCGACCCTTCGGTCGAGAACAGCCCGATCAGCCCCCTCGCCCGCCCTGGCGCGAGCGCGGCCGCGATCTGGGCGGGCTGGTCGGCGCCCTGACCCTGAGCGGCGGCCGGCTGGGACGCGGCCGTCGCCGTGGCGAGTTGTGTGTTGGCGTGGCTTGCCGCGAGCACGCCATACACCTCCTGCGCGCTGCGGGCGCGGCCGGTCTTGTCGAAGAAGATGCCCTTGTTGGCGGCGGCGGCCTCAGGAAAATCCTTCGCGGCGCTGCGCGTGGGATCGCTGCCGGCCGTGCGGATGAGATCTGAGGCGCCGCGCGCGCCCAGCACATGGGCCATGTAGAGTTCGCCCGCGTGCGGCTGGCGGCCGAGACTCGCGGCGAGCTGATCGCGGTTCTTCTGCGTCAGCGCACCGGCCATGACGGCCGAGACCTGCGGATCGGTGCGCAGTTGCAGGATTTTTTCCCGGGCGGCGGGGTCGGCCACCGTCAGACGGCCGTTTTCGCCCTCGCTTATCGCATTGGCGTAGTCGCTCAGGCCCTGCTTTGGGCCTTCCTGCTTGACCATGGAGAGCCAGGTCTGCTCGATGAACTGGAAAAGGCCGGTCGCGCTCGATGTCTTCGCTTTGGCGTCCGGCTCCAGCGCCGATTCCCGCTGCGCCGTCTTCAGCAGATAGTCGAAGCCGGCCCCGGTCTTCTGCGCGCCGTCGCGGATGGCGCTGACGACGGGATTCGCGGGGGCTGTCTCTTTGGTCTGCGGCGTGCTGAACAGGAACATCGGAACTCTCGAGCGCGAGACTGCCGCCAGGTCGTTGTCGAGAGACATAGGCGCGCCTGTGGAGAGTGGCCCGATTATGGTAAGCGAACCGTTAAGCGCGGGAATCGGACACTGTGCCGAAATGCCCGCTGCACAGGGAGACCCAAGGCCATGGCGGATGGACAGCGGCACAAGCGCGGCGGCATCTATTTCGAGGATTTCGTCGTAGGCTCCGTGATCGAGCATGGGCTGACCCGCACCGTCACGCAGATGGACAACATGCTGTTCTCCAACATGACGCTGAACCCGCAACCTCTTCATATCGACGCGCATTTCTGCGCGACCGAGACCGAATGGGGCAGGCCGTTGATGAATTCGCTGTTCACGCTCGGCCTGATGATCGGCATCTCGGTCAACGACACCACGGTCGGCACCACGATCGGCAATCTCGGCATGACCGACGTGACCTTCCCGGCCCCGCTCTTTGAGGGCGACACGATCAACTGCACCACCGAGATCGTCGCCAAGCGCGAGTCGCGCTCGCGGCCCGATGCCGGCATCGTCGAGTTCCAGCACAAGGCCTACAAGCAGGACGGCACGCTGGTGGCGCAGTGCCGCCGCCAGGCCTTTATGCGCAAGCGGCACGCGCCCGCCACGATTGCGGTCTGAGCATCATGCGTTCGCTCCTGTTCGTGCCGGGCGACAGCCTGAAGAAGCAGCAGAAGGGTCTGGATTGCGGGGCCGACGCGCTGATCCTCGATCTCGAGGATTCGGTCGCGCTCGACGCCAAGCCCCAGGCTCGCGCCATCACGCTCGAGTTTCTGAAGAGCCTGCGCGCACAGGCCAGACGACCTGTGCTGATCGTGCGCATCAACGCGCTCTCGACTGGTCTCACCGAGGCCGATCTCGACGCTGTGATGCCGGGCGCTCCCGACGCGATCATGCTGCCGAAAGCCGAGGGCGGCGTCGACGCCGGCCATCTCGCTGCCAAGATCGCCGTGCGCGAAGCGGAAGAGAACCTGCCCGATGGCGGCACGCGCATCATCCCGATCGCGACCGAAACTGGGCGCGGCATCTTCGGGCTCTCCAGCTATGCCGGCGCGACGCATCGTCTCGCCGGCTTGACCTGGGGCGCGGAAGACCTCTCGGCCGATCTCGGGGCAGAAACCAACCGCCTGACCGACGGCAGCTACACTGACCCTTACCGCTTGGCCCGCTCGCTGACGCTGTTCGCGGCCGCCGCCGCGCAGGTCGATGCGATCGACACCGTCTTCACCAATTTCCGCGACGACGAGGGCTTCCGCGCCGAATGTGTCGCCGCGCGGCGCGACGGCTTCACCGGCAAGATGGCGATCCACCCGGCGCAGGTGCCGATCGCCAACGCGGTCTTCGCGCCCTCGCCAGCCGAACTCGCCAAGGCGGAGGCGATCATCGCGCTTTTTGCGGCGAACCCCGCCATGGGCGTGATCGGACTCGATGGCGAAATGCTCGATCGTCCCCATCTGATCAGGGCGCAGCGCCTCAAGGCCCGCGCCGAGAAACTGGCTGAATAGAATGCCGGAGGTGATTCCGATGACTCAGGTTTTCGCGATCGAGGGCATGCATTGCGGCGGCTGCGCCTCCCGCGCCCAGAAGGCCGTGGCGGCGATCGCGCCCGGCGCGGTTGTGACGCTGGAGCCGCCTCGCCTGACCTTGCCAGCGGGCGTCTCGCTGGACGCAGCCGCGATCAACGCAGCGCTGGCCAAGATGGGCGAGTGGAAGGCGAGCGGGCCGCTCACATCCTGATTTGGCGGCAGGCGCGCATGGTCGACGACAGGCAGTCCTGCGCCTTGCGCGCCCGGTCGAGTTCGAAGATCAGCCAGACCCCCGCACCGAGCACGAGAAGGGCTGCAATCACCGCCAGCAGGTTGACGGTCATCTTCCAGTCGTCGTCGGGCTCGAAGGGCTGCCGCAAATCGCCTCTCCTCACCCTCCAGGCGGGCGAATGATCGAGAATAGTCTATCGACCTCGGCATAGTCGGCATAGCCGCAGCGCGCGATCGGGTTGGCGGCGGCGGTGTCGAAGCGGCCGTTGCGGATGCAGGCATCGTCCATGTAGATGCCGACGACCTGGCCGAGCACCATCCAGCGCGGCAGCGCCTTGCCGTCGAGGTCGTTGAGTTGCTGGACCGAGAGCAGCTTGCATTCGAGCGCGGCCGGGCTTGCCGCGACACGCGGCGGCTTCACGAACTTCGACGGCGCCATCTCCAGCCCGGCATGGGCGTATTCGCTTGCTCCCCGCGGCAGCGGCGCCGACGTCATGTTCATCTGCTGCGCCAGCGCCTTGCTGACGATCGAGCAGGTGAATTCGCCGGTCTCCTCGACGAAGGCGACGGCGTCCTTCTTGTCCTCGGACGAAAACATGACGATGTGGGGGCGCGACGAGACCGCGTTGAAGAAGCTGTAGGGCGAGAGATTGACCTCGCCCTTTGCCGAGAGCGCCGTGATCCAGCCGATCGGCCGCGGCGTCACGATTGCCTTGAACGGATCATGCGGCAGACCGTGATCCTGCAGGGCGGTGGAATAGATCATGAGGCTCAGGCTCCGAAATGGCTGACGATGTCGGCGAGCGCGGGCCGTTCTCGGTCGGCCGGCACGGTCTGCGCCGTGCCGATATGGATGAAGCCGGCGATGCGCTCGTCGGTGCCGAGGCCGAAGGCCGAGAGCACGGCCGTGTCGAACGAGAACCAGTTGGTCAGCCAGCATGCACCGAAGCCCATCGCCTGGGCCGCGACCAGCATGGTCATGCAGACCGCGCCGGCCGACAGCTCCTGCTCCCAGATCGGAATCTTTGGATGGCTCGCCGCCTTCGACACCACAGCCACGATCAGCGGGGCCTGTCTCAGACGGTTGCGCTCGAAGGCGATTTTCTCGACGTCGGCCTCGGGATTGTGCGCCTTGAAGGCCGCCGCCACGATATCGCCGGCCTTGTCGCGCGCTTCGCCCTCGAAGACGATGAAGCGCCAGGGCGCGAGTTTGCCATGGTCGGGCACGCGCGCGGCGATGGTTAGGAGCTGGTCGAGCTGGGCGGCGTCGGGGCCGGGCGCGGAAAGGAACTGCGGCGGTACGGAGCGGCGCAGCTTGAGCAGGGCGAGCGTATCGGTCATGAAGCGTCCGGGCTGGAGAGCAAGTGGAGACCTAGTGCTTCGCCATGATGAGGACAAGCGAGCCTGCTCAGAGCGTGGCGCAGGGGCGTCGCGAGGCACGCTCATGTTTGAACTGGACGCATTCGCAATGACGGCAAGGAATGCCAGCGGGTCTGGCCTGGCTGCGGTGATCGCGGCCACGCTGCTGGCCGCGCCGCAACCCGCCTCGGCGCAGGCGCCGGTGCTGCAGCCCCCTCCGGCCGCGATCGTTCCGGGAACCCCGCAAGGCTCGGTCACGGCCACCGTCCCGCTGAGGCTCAGCGCGCAGTTCGCCAACGACCGCAAGCCGATCCGCTCCGGGCTGCTCTGGCGCGTGCTGGCCGAGACCGCCGATGGCTCGCCCCCACGCATCGTCGCCCGCTCCGACGACGCCGAGCCCGTTTTCGCGCTGGAGCCCGGCACCTATCTGCTGCACGCGGCTTACGGCTTCGCCAGCGGCACCAAGCGCGTCACGCTGGGCCCGCAGGGCGGCCGCGACCAGATCGCGATCAGCGCCGGCGCGCTCTCTCTGGCGGGCTCGATCGGCGACAATCCGATCTCGGCAGCGCTGCTGAACTTTTCGGTATTCGTGCCGCTGCAGGGCAATTCCGAAGGCCGTCTCGTCGTCGGCAACGCCCGCGCCGGCGAGATCATCCGATTGCCCGAAGGCACCTACCATGTCGTCTCGACCTATGGCGATTCGAACGCAATCCAGCGCGCCGACGTCAAGGTCGAGGCCGGCAAGGTCACTGACGCGACGCTGCATCACCGGGCCGCGCGCGTGACGCTCAAGCTCGTCGCGGCCCCGGGCGGCGAGGCTTTCGCGGGCACGGCCTTCAGCGTGCTGACGCCGGGCGGCGACGTCATTCGCGAGGCGATCGGCGCGTTTCCTCAGGTCATCCTGGCCGAGGGCGACTATGTGCTGATCGCGCGGCAGGAAGGCCGCGTCTTTTCCCGCGACTTCAAGGTCGAAACGGGCCTGGACAGGGATATCGAGGTCCTGGCTCAGTAGGCCGTCCCGAGCCGCCTGACCGCGATAGTGCGACGACTTTTCTCAGTTCGACGGCTTGGGCGCTTCGGCGAATTCGGGCTTGGCGCCGGTCAGCGCGCTGACGATGCCGTCGGCGACGCGCACGGCAAGGCAGCGATAGCTGGCATCGACCATGTGCAGCCCATCCATGCCGACCAATTCGGCGTCGGTGAACTGCTTCGAGCGCGCCCAGCTCTTCATCATCGCATAGCGCGGGAAGATTGAGACGCCATGCTCGTCGGCGGTTCGCATCAGCACCTTGCGGTAATCGTCATATTTTGGATAGCGGTCTTCGCGCGGCAGCCATTGCAGGTCCATCATGACCATGTCGATGCCGGCATCCTGCATCTTCCTGATGCCCTTGGTCAGGATTTTGGCGAGCTTCTCCTCGCCGACATGGCGGATCGCGTCGTTGACCACGGTCTGCCAGATCACGATCGACGGCTTGGCCTCGATCACATCGGCCTCCATGCGCAACAGCATGTCATAGGCGGACTGGCCGCCAACGCCTTTGTTGACGACCTTGATCTCGCGGTCTGGCAGGCGGCGCTTGAGTTCGGCTTCCAGCACGGCCGGATAGCTCTTGTCGTTCGAACTTGCGCCTGATCCTTCAGTCGTCGAGGAGCCGAGTGCAACGATGGTGAGAGCGCCGGTGTCCCGCAATGTCCGCGCGGCGACCGGCAACATCGGCTGGAATGGCTGCTGGGCCGCGCCGAAGCGGCAGCGCAGATCGCTCTTGTCGGCAAGGGTCATCGGCCCGGCAAAAGCCTCGCCGGCAAACAAACCTGCGATCAGAAGCGCTGCGGCGACAGGCCGGATGCCTGCAGGCCAGAAGAAGCCCTGCCTGTTTTGTCTGACGCCTTGAACCAAGACAGAAATGCCCCGAGACCCAGCAATATCATAGCGCCGAACAGCGAAATCAGCAACTGCACGCCAAGTGCGAACCCGGTCTCAGCCATCACGATCTGTCCGGCGATCGAAAGCACGATGCCGACGCAGAACACTTCGAGCGAATGGCGACCAGCATGAGCGAGCAGTCGCCCCGCGCTGCTGGCGAGCAGCGCGCCGCCAGCCGGCAGATACCGGATCGCGAGCCATGCCAGAGCCAGAACATGCGCGATCCGCGCGAAGGCCAGATTGGTCTTGTCGGTGCCGAGCTGCACCTGATCGATCCAGTCGTTCAGCGCCACGATGCCGAACGGATTGCCTGACGATGTCTTGATCGCCAGCGCAAACATCAGGAACGCGAGCGCGGCCGCATCGACGAGGCGCAGACGGGGCGCGCTGAGGCCAAGCTGCGCGGCGCGGCCGATGAGAATCCCGAGCACGAAGATGAACTGCCAGGCGAAGGGATTGAAGAACCAGCCGCCCGAGCCGGCATTCGGCAAATTGAGGCCGAAGGCTCCGGCGCAGAACCAGAGCGCAAAGGAGGCGGCGAGCGTCAGCAGCGGGCTGAAGCGCATACCCGCATAGATGGCCGGAAACAGGCCGAGCAGGACGATATAGAGCGGCAGGATGTCGAGATAATAGGGCTGGTAGCGCAGCGTCAGGGCGTCGAAAATCGCCTGCGCCGGCTGGCTGAACAGCGAATGGATGTTGATCGCTTCGAGATAAAGCGGGTTCTTCGTCTGGACCACGGCGGTCGCCACGATGGCGCAAACCAGCAGGAAGACCGCGGCATGAGCGACATAGAGCGTCCAGACCCGCCGACCGACCTTGCGCGCGCCAGCGAGCACCCCGTCACGATCGATCAGCCCGCCATAGGCCAGCGTCGCCGAGACGCCCGCCAGCAGCACGAAGGCGTCGGCAGCGTCCGAAAACCCGAAATTATGCGGCATAAAGCCGGCGACGACATTGCCGGGCATGTGATTGATGAAGATGAACAGCAGGGCGAGACCACGGATCACGTCGATCCGGGCGTCGCGGGCGGGAAGCGCCGCGAGGGCGGCTGGAGCGCCGCCGAATGCGAGAAACTGGCCGAATGAGACCGATTGCGCCACGAACCGAGCCTTGGATTGGGCGGAAACCGCCTGCGACCGAACATGAACGAAAACCGACATCATCGTTCATCTGGCGTTCATATAAGGCGGAATGGTGACGAGGCCATAAACGCGTGATCACGCGCGATTCAACGCGCGATCACAAGCGCGTGTTCCCGAAGGTCAGGAAGGCCGGTCAGACGAATCCGCCAGTCAGTAGGGCGGCTCGGCATGGACGAGCTTGCCGTCGATCAGGAGACGCTTGATCGCGGCCTCTCCCGACGAGGAGACGGCGGCTACGATCTCGACGCGCCTGCGCTCGGTGCGCTCGATCGCTCGCCCGCGGCCCTGGGGCACGAAATAGCTTTCGAGCCCGTAGTCGACCCGCAGGCGGCTGTTCGGCTGGCCGCAATCGGAGGCGCCGTCCTCGCCGAAGCGGCAGGCGACTGTCGAACTGACGCGTCCGGCGATCACGGTGCCGGCGCCGGCGGGCCGCGACCGGAAAGCGCCACGGACCACCGCGAAGCCCTCCGCGTCGGCGCCCAGCCGCACATGGATGGGGTCGCCGCGCCGGAACGCCTTGTCGCCATCCAGCCCGGCGAGTTCGATCGTGCCGATCTCGTAACCGAGCACGACATAGTCGCCGCGAAACAGGTCGCGCGGATCGACCGGCGCGGTCTTCAGCCTGATCTCGACGCCCGAGCGCAGGATGCGCGCCCGGCTCTCGACCACAAGCAGGATCAATCCGCACAAAACGAGCATGGCGGCAAGCGCGCGCCACAGCACCGGCACGCGGGCGGTCAGGCCATCGAGCGAAGGAACCGCGATCATGCCGACGCCTCCGGCGGCGAATCTACGGGAGACTTTCCGAAGCGCGCGACGAGACGCCGCGTCAGCGATGCCATTCCCAGCAGGGCCGCGCCGCCGACGAGGAAGAACAGCGACTGGTCCAGCAGCGTCCCTATGGTCTGCCAGAGCAGGATGATGACCGCGATGAAGAACAGCCCCGAACCTGCTCCCGTCACCCGGCGCAGGCCGCCGGCTGCGCCTGCCGCGACCTGCGCGATGGCGATCAGGAGAATCAGGCTTGCGACCACGACCTTGCCGGGCAAGGTCACGACGCCGCCGCTCCAGAACACGAGCGGGATCAGCAGCGAAAGCAGCAG
Organism: Rhizobiales bacterium CCH3-A5; assembly: GCA_001556025.1. Taxonomy (GTDB): domain Bacteria; phylum Pseudomonadota; class Alphaproteobacteria; order Rhizobiales; family Beijerinckiaceae; genus Allobosea. The sequence goes on along the minus strand of LSIB01000144.1, from coordinate 28,675 downwards.
CGCCCCGGCCAGCGCCCAGGCGAAACGCTTCTCGCGCGCCAGCAACGCGAGGCCCGCGCTCGCCGGCACGGCGGCGAGATAGGCGAGGTAGATCGCCGCACCGCCCTTGCCTGCGCCCGACAGACTGGTGTCGAGAATGCGGACGAGTTCGATGCAGAGCGCGACAGACAGGCCGACCAGCCCCCACGGCAGAAACGCCGTGAGCAGCGCGGGCAGGCCCCGGTCGAGCGCCAGCGCCCCCACCGCGACGAAGACGACAGAGACGGCGAGCCCATAGGCGATCAACCCATAGTCGAAATTGCCGTTGACCCAGTCGCCGGGAACCAGCGCGAGCCAGCCCGCCAGGCAAAGCACTGCCACATGATGGACAAAACGGCTCTCGTGCCCCAGTGCGAGCCAGAAAGCCGGCAGGAAGAGCAGGAAGAACGGCCAGTGCAGCGTGCCCTGCTGCTCGACCCAGCGGCCGCCGCTCCAGCTCGCAAGCGCGACGAAGGCGACGATCAGCGCGCCGTCCGAGCGCAGCAGCACGGCGACCGCGAGTGCGCCGAGCGCGATCAGGAAAGCGCCGGCAGGCCAGTCCGTCGGCAAATGATACATCTGTCCGACCAGCGCGACACCGGCCGCGAAAATCAACACGCCGCAGGTCGACGCCGCATTGGCGCCCATCGTCGAGCCCTTCGCATCCAGCCTGGCCGCGATGACGAGTGCGCCGACGATGCCCGCGAGAATCATTCCGAGCTTCACCAGCCGCGGCATCTCCTCCCAGTTCGCCGCCACGAAGGCCGCGACGCTGGAGGCGATCAGCAGCCCGCCGAACAGGCCCAGCAGCCCAGGCAACCGAAAGCCGCCCTCGCGCGTCAGCGATTGCCGGATGGCGGTCGCGCTCGCGGGAGAAACCAGCCCCTCCCCGACCCAGCGGGTCAGGTCGGCTTCGAGTCGCTTGTGATAGGAGCCGGTCAGCATGTGCGACAATCTGGCATGGGTTCATGACGATTGGCGAGAGCAGGTCTCGCCGCTCCCCACAGCCCTCATCCTGAGGAGCCGCGAAGCGGCGTCTCGAAGGATGCACCAGCTCGCACGGGAAGCATCCTCTGGCGCATCCTTCGAGACGCGGGCTGACGCCCGCTCCTCAGGTTGAGGGCTGAGGGAATGCGTTAGCTACAGAGCCGCCCGCGCCGCCCTTGCCCGCTTCAGGTCAGGCGGCGTCGCTTCCTCGGTCATCGCCGCGATCATGGCGTCGAGCGGCAACACCGTCTGCGCTTGGCTGCCGAGCCGGCGCACCGTTACTGTGCGCTCCTCCGCCTCGCGCTTGCCGACCGCCAGGATCACCGGGACCTTGGCCAGAGAATGCTCGCGCACCTTGTAGCTGATCTTCTCGTTGCGAAGATCGGCGCGCGCCCGCAGGCCGGCGTTCATGCAGGCGATGGTGACGTCCTCGGCATAGGCATCGGCCTCCGACGTGATCGGGCAGACCAGAATCTGCTCGGGCGCGAGCCAGAGCGGGAAATGGCCGGCAAAATTCTCAATCAGGATGCCGGTGAAGCGCTCCAGCGAGCCGCAGATGGCGCGGTGGACCATGCTCGGCGTCTTCTTCTCGCCGTCCGAGCCGATATAGAAGGCCCCGAATCGCTCCGGCAGGTTGAAATCGACCTGCGTCGTGCCGCACTGCCAGTCGCGGCCGATCGCGTCGCGCAGGACATACTCGAACTTCGGTCCGTAGAACGCGCCCTCGCCCGGATTGATCTCGGTCTTGATCGTGCCGTTTGATTCGGAGCGGATCTGCTCCAGAACCTGCGCCATCACCGCCTCGGCGTGGTCCCACATCGCATCGGTGCCGACGCGCTTCTCGGGCCGAGTCGATAGCTTGATCACGAGGTCGGCGGTAAAGCCGAAATCCGCATAGACGGAGAGGATCAGCTCGTTGATCTTCAGGCACTCGGCCGCGAGATGCTCCTCCGCGCAGAAGATATGCGCATCGTCCTGGGTGAAGCCGCGCACGCGCATCAGCCCGTGCAGCGCGCCGGATGGCTCATAGCGGTGGACATTGCCGAATTCGGCCAGCCGGATCGGCAGGTCGCGATAGCTCGTCAAGCCGTGCTTGAAGATCTGCACATGGCCGGGGCAGTTCATCGGCTTTAGCGCGAAGACCTTCTGGTCGCGAGTCGGGTCGTTCGGGTTCTCGAAGGCGCTCGCCGACTTCACCGCGAACATGTTGTCCTGATACCAGCCCCAGTGGCCTGACGTCTCCCAGAGCGACTTGTCGAGGATCTGCGGCGCGTTGACCTCCTCGTAATCGGCCGCCAGCCGCCGGCGCATATAGGTCAGGATCTCCTGGAACAGCCGCCAGCCCTTGGCGTGCCAGAACACGACGCCCGGCCCCTCCTCCTGGAAGTGGAACAGGTTCATCTCGCGGCCGAGCTTGCGGTGGTCGCGCTTCTCCGCCTCCTCGATCTGCTTGAGATGGGCATCGAGCTGTTCCTGCTTCGCGAACGCCGTGCCGTAGAGCCGCGTCAGCATGGCGTTGTTGCTGTCGCCGCGCCAATAGGCGCCCGCCACCTTCATCAGCTTGAAGGCCGTGCCGACCTTGCCGACCGAGGTCATGTGCGGCCCGCGGCACAGGTCGATCCAGTCGCCTTGCGCATACATCTTCAGAGTCTGGTCTTCCGGGATCGCATCGACCAACTCGACCTTGTAGGCCTCGCCCTTCTCCGCGAAGAAGGCCTTGGCCCGGTCGCGGCTCCATTCCTGCTTGGTGAAGGGCGCATCCTTCGCGATGATCTCGCGCATCTTCGCCTCGATCGCCGGGAAGTCCTCGGGCGTGAACGGCTCGTTGCGGGCGAAATCGTAGTAAAAGCCACCCTCGATCACCGGGCCGATCGTCACCTGCGTACCGGGCCAGAGCGCCTGCACCGCCTCGGCCAGCACATGGGCGCAGTCGTGCCGGATCAGTTCCAGCGCGCGTGGATCGTCGCGCGTCAGGAACTCGATTTTCGAGTCCTTCTCGATCGGATCGGAAAGGTCGACGACGACGCCGTCGAGCGCCATCGCGACCGTGCGCTTCAGCAGCGAGGGGGAAATGCCGCCTGCGATGGCCGCCCCGGTGATGCCGGAGGGAAAGTCGCGCTGCGCGCCGTCTGGAAATGTCAGGGAGATCGTCATGAGTTGAAGCTCCTGCTCACTCGGGGACACAAACCCCGTAAGCGAAAATTTCTGAGGGATATGGTCTGCTACGGCTTAAAGGTCGTTCCGCCGCCCGCAGCAGGTTCCGCGTCGGAATCGAGAGCAGGCGGCGCGTTCACGCCGCGCCAGCGCCCATAGGACCACGGCCTATACCAGCGCGCGTCATGCGGCAATTCCTCGCAGACGAGATCGATGCCCGAAGTGCCAAGCGGCGTGCAGCGGCAAATGCGCGCAAAGCCGACCCAGCCACCGCGCCACAATCCAAAGCGCTGGATCGCCTTATCGGCATAGTCCGAACAGCTCGGCCAGTGCCGGCATTGCCGGCCGATCAGCATCGACAGGCTGAGCTGGTAACCCCGGATCAGCCAATGCGCGCCACCCCTCGGCGCAACCTTCAAACCCGAGGCGACCTTTAAACCGGACGACTTGGCAAAAAGACGTGACAAGGCGAGGCTCGATGCCTTTTCATCGCGCTCGTCGTCGCAGCCGGGATTCGCCATGCTCCACCCTCTTCCACGAACCGCGCCGCGCCGCCAGATGGCGGCCGTGCTGGCGCTGGCAGTGGGCCTTGCGTTGCCCACGGTGCCTGCGCTCGCCCAGCAGCGCGCGAGCCTGCTCTGGCTCGATGCCGGCAGGATCGACATCGCTCGCGTCATCGGATTGCCGCCGGCCCAGAACTCGCCCGAGCAGCGCGCGGAATTCGAGCAGGTCCTGCAGATCAGCTCGACCCGAACGCCCGAACGGGAGAAGCAGGCCATCGCCGACCAGTACCAGACGCTGGCCCGCTTTCTGGACGGGATCGACCATGCCTTCGTCGAGAACACGCAGCGCGAGATGCGGCTGCTCTTCCGGGAGGCTCAGGTCGAGCTTGGCATTATCCTGCTCGGCGTCCGCCGCCTGACCAACCGGCAAAGGCCGTTCACGGTCTGGAACAAGATTCGGGTCAAGCCCTGCCCGGGCGGCAGGCCCGATGGCTCGTCCTTCCCGTCCGGCCATGCGGCGACGGCGGCGCTCTATGCCGAATTGCTGACCGAGGTCGTGCCGGAGTTCGCCGAAAAATTCGAGGCCCGCGTCAAGGATTACGGCCAGAGCAGGCTCGTCTGCGGTTTCCATTATCCGACCGATCTCGTCGCCGGCGACAAGGCCGGCCGCGCCGTGGCGAAGGCGCTGCTGGCAGAGCGCGCCTTCCGCGCCCGCTTCGACGAGACCAGGCCGGAAATCCGGCAGGCTTTCGGGCTGAAATAGCTATTCGGCCGCCATCTGCCGCCGCGCCTCGATCTGGCCGATCGCATCGACCACCGCGTCGAAGGTCAGCATCGTCGAGGCGTGACGCGCCTTGTAGTCGCGCACCGGCACGAGCACCGCGAGATCGGCCCATTTGCCGTCCGGAGGCTCGGCGCTGCCTTTGAGAATGGCGCGGGCCTGCTCGCGGACTTGGCGCAGTTCCTGCGCCGTCGAGCCGAGGACATGGCGCGCCATGATCGAGGACGAGGCCTGGCCGAGCGCGCAAGCCTTCACCTCATGGCCAAAGCGGGTGACGACATCGCCCTCCATGCTGACATCGACCGTCACGGTCGAACCGCAGAGTCGCGAATGGGCCTTTGCCGTGGCGTCGGGCTGGGCCAGCCGCTCCAGCAGCGGGATGTCGGCCGCCAGTTCGAGGATGCGCTTGTTGTAGACGTCGCTCAGCATGTCGTGATCTCCGCCGGGGCTGCAACGCGCGGCGCGATCACCAATATAGGAAGCGTCGCAAAAATATGGGAGGGCTAGGACCGACCTGAATGAATGCGGCGGGAAACTTGTCCGATCGCCTCGCGCCGGCTGGTCCAAGGCCGAACCGGCTGCGTATGGGGTCAAACCGTAACGGGAGGCGCCACATGAGCCCTGTGGTTAAGTCCTTGTCCGTCGAGCGGGCGCTCAGCCCCTCTGCAGACAAGTTTCTGATCAAGCAGCCGACGCAGGAGGAGGCCGAGTCAGCTGTGCGCACGCTGCTGCTCTGGGCCGGCGACGATCCCTCGCGCGAGGGCCTGCTGGAGACGCCGCGCCGCGTCGCCAAGGCCTATCGCGAGTTCTACAAGGGCTATGACGAGGACGCCGAGGACATTCTCGACCGCGTCTTCGAGGAGGTCGAGGGCTATCGCGAGATGGTGCTGGTCCGCGACATCCCGTTCTACTCGCATTGCGAGCACCACATGGTGCCCTTCGTCGGCAAGGCGCATATCGGCTATTATCCGTCGAAAGGCGTGGTCGGCCTGTCCAAGCTCGCGCGCATCGTCGATGTCTATGCCCGGCGTCTCCAGACACAGGAGACGATGACGGCGCAGATCGCGCAGGTGATCGAGCGCGCGCTGAAACCCCGCGGCGTCGCGGTGCTGATCGAGGCCGAGCATATGTGCATGTCGATGCGCGGCGTGCAGAAGCAGGGCTCCTCGACCATGACGACGCAATACACCGGCGTCTTCAAGGAGCCGGCCGAGCAGGTCCGCTTCTTCACCATGGTGAAGTCGTCGGGGCTTTGAGCGGGTCGGGCGCGCGACCAAGCCGCGCGCCCTTGCACACGACCGCTAATTGCGCCCGGCCATGACGCCGCCGTCGACATCGTGGATTGCACCGGTCGTCCACCCTGCCCGCTCCGACAACAGAAAGGCGATGTGGGCCGCGACATCATCCACCCGGCCGACCCGGCCGATCGGGTGGAAGGCGTCGAAGCCGCCCGTCAGCGTCGCTTCGATCGCATCAGGCGCGATGAAGGCGCCATAGATCGGTGTCACGACCACGGCGGGAGCAACCGCGTTGACGCGGATGCCGTGTTCCGCCAGTTCCATCGCCAAATGCTGGGTCAAGGCATGCAACCCGGCCTTCGCCATCGAATAGGCTGAAGACGGCGTCGCCTTGATCGCCTGCCGTGCCCACATCGAACCGATGGTGACGATCGCCCCGCCGCCATGCGCCGCCATGTTGCGCGCCACGGCCTGGGTCACGAAATAGATCGCCCGATTGAGCGCGTGATACCCGTCGAAATCTGCGCCTGCATGGTCGAGGAACGGCTTTGGGAAGAAGTAGCCGGCTGCATTGACGAGTTGGTCGATATGGCGGCCCTCGCCTTCGATCCGCTTGACCAGCCCGTCCACTGCCGTCCGATCGTACAGATCGGTGACGATGATGTCGGCTCCGCCACCGCCGGCTGCGTCGATCCGGGCGCGAGCCGCATCGAGCTTCGCTCTGTCGCGGCCCACGATACCGATTGTTCGTCCCTCGGCCGCAAGAAGCATCGCCGTGGCAAGGCCCATGCCCGACGAGCCTCCAACGATGAGGCTGAGTGAATCTGTCATGATCGCAATCCTCGCTTCAAATCTATCTACTGATAGATAGATTTGAAATTGTTAGTTGAGAATGGCGCCGTCAAGTCCTATCTATCGCTCGATAGAAAGACTCGCCGATGCTCGACCAGCCAGCCCGCGATCAGATTCTCGACGCCGCCGAAAAGCGGGCGCGGGCGGCCGGCTATCACGGCTTCAGTTTTCGCGATCTGGCCGAAGACGTCGGGATCAAAAGTTCGAGCGTCCACTATTATTTCCCGACCAAGGGCGACCTCGCCGAGGCGCTGGCGCGGCGCTACACGAAGCGCGCCGCCGAGAGGCTCGGAGAGCCCGACAGCCTCGCTCCCGGAGAAGGTGCGGCCCGGGTCTCAGCCCTGTTTCGCGATGCGCTTCTGATCGACGATCGCATGTGCCTTTGCGGCCTCTTCGGCGCGGAACGCGACGCCTTGCCGCCGCCGGTCGCGGTTGCGGTCTCCGACTTCTTCCGCCTGATCCTCGACTATCTCGACCGCGCGCCAAAAGCGGCGCGGCAAGGCGAGACGCCGGCAGCCATGTTGGCGCGGCTTGAAGGCGCGCTCATCCTCGCCCGCACGCTGAATGATCCGAACCTCTTCGAGGCAGCGATCGCCGCGCCGGATACCTGACCGGCCCCTCGATCCGGCGATCGCCGGCGCCGAAACCGCCTTATGCAGCCGACGCGGCAATCAACCGATGGAGTCGCCATGAACCCGTTTCCAAGCCTCGACGCCAAAGCCGCCCTCGAGGAAGGCGACATCCTTGCCCCTCGCTTTGACTCAAACGGACTGGTCACCTGCGTCGCGACCGACTCGGCGACGGGCGAGGTCCTGATGGTCGCGCATATGAACGCCGAGTCGCTCCAGCGCAGCATCGAGACCGGGCAGGCCTGGTACTGGTCGCGCTCGCGCCGCGAACTCTGGCACAAGGGCGCGACCTCTGGCCAGATCCAGACCATCGTCGAGATGCGCGTCGATTGCGATCAGGACGCGATCTGGATCAAGGTCCAGGTCGCTGGCGATGGCGGCTGCTGCCACACGCAGCGCCGGTCGTGCTTCTACAGGTTCAAGCCGGTCGGGACCGATGCCGGCCTGCCGCTTGCAAGGCGCTGACGGAGCCCATCCGACCCGGCGCTGGCGATGCCTCTCCACCAAGGTTTCATGCACCAACACTTCATGCACCAAGATTTCATCTATCCGTCAAATGCCGCGCATATCGGCGTGGCATCGCCTTGATGGTTCACGATTCGCTCATCGCCGTCCCGGCAAGCTGGCTCTCCCGCGGAGGGCCGGGACCATGTTGTGGGATGATATTGCGAGGCGCGCCTTCGGACTGGGCGGAGGTGGAGCCACGATGGACGAGATGACGGCCCCGGCCGACGCCAGGCCCGGCAGGCCGAAGATCGGGCTCGCGCTTGGCGGCGGTGCGGCGCGCGGCTGGGCCCATATCGGCGTCATCGAAGTATTGACGGAGGCGGGCTACGGCCCCGACGTCATCGCTGGGACCTCGATCGGCGCGGTGGTCGGCGGCTGCTTCTGCGCCGGAAAGCTGCCCCAGCTCGCCGAATTCGCCACCACCCTGACCAAGCGCCGCGTCGTCGGCCTGATGGATTTCCATATCGGCGGCGCGGGCCTGATTGCCGGCGGACGGCTGAAGCGCCTGCTTGAGCGCGATCTCGCCCAGACCCGGATCGAGGACTTAGCCCAGCGTTTCGTCGCGATCGCGACCGAACTCGGCACCGGCCACGAGATCTGGCTGACGCGCGGGCCGGTGGTCGAAGCCCTGCGCGCCTCCTACGCGCTGCCCGGCGTGTTCGACCCGGTCAAGCTCGGCGGCCGCTGGCTGATGGACGGCGCGCTGGTCAACCCCGTGCCGGTCACCGCCGCGCGCGCCATGGGCGCCGACGTCGTGATCTGCGTCAACCTCAACAGCGATCTCGCCGGGCGCGGCACGACGATCCAGAGCCACCCGGCCGATCCCGACCCCGAAATCCTGCCCGAGATCGATGTCCGCCCGACCTCGCGCTGGCTCGGCGGCATCACGGGCGCGGCGCGGCGCGTGCGCGGCATGGTCGGCCGCCCGGCACAGGACAAATCAGGATATGACAGGCCGGGGCTCGCCGGCGTCATGGTCGACGCCTTCAACATCACGCAGGATCGCATCTCGCGCTCGCGGCTGGCGGGGGATCCGCCCGACGTGATGGTTGGCCCCAAGCTCGGCCGCATAGGCCTCTTCGATTTCCATCGGGCGCAGGACATCATCGAACTCGGCCGCCAGGCGGCCAGACGCTCGCTCGACGACATCGCGGCGGTGGTCGCCAGCAGCAGCGTCGGCGTCGACTGATAGCGGAGAGCACCGAGACGGTGAGAGCCGTCTCGAAACTCGCTCCGGTGAGTCGGCGGGCGTGGCGTTCGAGAACCGGAGCGGAGCGGACTTTGCGCGCTTTCCGTTCGGCTGGAACCAGCCGAACGAAAGGAATTCGCGCCAGATCAAAGCTTTGAGCATGTCCTCATCGAAAAAGTGGCGTCCACTTTTGCGGGACATGCTCGAAGTCCGTGAGCACCGGAAGCGCAGAACGCCGCGTCAGACGGCCTCCGGAGTAGAGTTTAGGCACGGCTCTCAAGCCATCGCGATGTAGTCGCGCATCGCCCGTCCCTCGGCCTCGATCTCCGCCACGCGATACTTCACCACGTCGCCGATCGAGACGATACCCGCGATCCGGCCATTGTCGATGACCGGAACGTGCCGGAAACGGCCCGACGTCATGATCTCCATGAGTTCGTCGACGCTGGTCTGCGGCGGGCAGGTCACGACCTTGGCCGTCATCACCCTCGAGACCGGACTCTCAAGAGCCGTTGCGCCGTTCTGGCCCAGAGCCCGGATGATGTCGCGCTCCGACAGGATGCCGACCAGCGCACCATCCGCGCCCGTGACCGCAACGGCGCCGATGCGACGCTCGGCCAGAACCTTCACCGCATCGGCCAGCGTCCGCTGCGGCTCCACCGAGATGACCTCATGTCCCTTGTCGCCGAGAAGCTGCGAGACGTTCATGGACACGTTCCTCCTGCATGGGCTGCGCCGTTGACCGGCGAGCGGATTGGGGCGGAGCGACATCGGGCGGTCGGCATGCATAGCGCCAAGGGCTCGGCTCGCATCCAGCACGGCCGAGAGTGTGGGCGAAGAGGATGCCGCAGGCAAGACTTAGCCTCGGTCCTGACTTCGCCTCGGGCCGGAGATCGTCGCCGCCGGACGATCAGGCCCGCACCACGCCCCGGTCGAGCAGCGGAAACAACAGAAGCCCGACGACGAAGCCGCCGACATGCGCCTCCCAGGCGATGCTGGTCTCCTCGCCCAGGATCGGGACGAGCCCTGACCCGAACAAAAAATTGGTGACGAACCAGATCCCTATGAAGATCAGCGCGCGCGAATTGCGCCAGAGCTGGCCGAGGCGCTCGGCTGGTATCGACCTCACCACATGGTCGTCGCCGAGGCTGCCGAAGCGCAGGCCCGGCGAGAACACGAATCGCGCGGCGGCCGCCATCGCCCCCGAGACGGCGGCCGATGCGCCGACCAGCGGCAGTACGTCGAGATCGCGCGCAAACCAGTGCAGCAGCGCCCCCCCGATCGTCGAAAGAGCCAGCAGATTGAGAAAGCGCGCGCCGCCGAGCCGGCGCGCCACAGGGCTGCCGAACGCCGCAAGCCAGAGCAGGTTGGACGCCAGATGCAGCCAGGAGCCGTGCAGCAGGCCGTAGGTCAGCACGGTCCACAATTTCGGTCCGCCATCGGCGAGCAGCAGCCGCACGAGTTGAAACCGGTCGCCGAGCGCCTGTCCCGGCAGAGTCTGCGTCAGACCGTTGAGCAGTTCGTCGATGCGGTCGGGCGCGAGCCACAGGCTCAGCCTCGCCGGCACGAAGGCGAGCCAGGACAGCAGCATGTAGTCGTCAAGCGCCGACAGCAGCATTCGCCCGCCCTGGATCAGGGCGAGGCAAACGCTGAGCCAGACAACGACGGACGGCAGGTTGAGGATCGGCTCGCGTCCCGGCGGGGCGAACGGACCGGAACGCTGGTCGGACATGGCCGCAACCTCGCCGATGCCGGCGCCGGAGGCAAGCCGACGCTGCGCCGCAGCGGGCACCTGGGACAAGCGGCGATGAAAAGAAGGGGAGCGGCCTTGCGGCGCTCCCCTCCTTCCGGCTGTGGCCGACGCCCGGCAAGCAGGCGTCGCGGTCACATCCCCTCCGCCCCTCCGGACGCGGAACGCCGTCTGGGCACTCCGGAAATTCGCTTGGATTTGAATGACATTTTAAGGGGTTATCCACAATCGCAAGGTTTCGTTAACCCTAACCGGCCCTTCGACGCCCGCCTGTCCCGGCCCCATGGCAAGACGGCATGGCGAGTGCGTCGAACCTGTCCAAGTGGACCCGACCGTGTCTCATCCGAACGCATCTGCCCCGTTTCAGGACGCAAGGCGTGCCGGAGAAGGACCAACCCAGCATTGGACGCGGAATGAAGAACCCCAGCACCCGCATGGTTTTCGAGTACTGGAACGAGCTGCGCGGCGAGCGCGCCGCTCCAGAACGCGGCGAGATCGAGCCCGGCGCTCTGCGCCATGCGCTGGCCGACACCTTCATGCTCGAGAACGAGCCGATCGGCCCGGTCTTCCGCCTTGCCGGTACGAGGCTTTGCGCGCTGATCGGCAGCGAACTGAGGGGCCGCGCCTTTGCCGCGCTCTGGCCCGATGTCGAAGCGCAAGGGGACATGCGACGCCTCGTGCAGACGGTCATGGACGAGACCGCCGGGGCGGTCGCCGGCCTCTCCGGCGAGACGCGGACAGGAGCGCCGGTCTATCTCGAATTGCTGCTGCTGCCCCTGCGTTACCGCGGCCGCACCCATGCCCGCGTGCTCGGCGCGTTGTCGCCAGCGCTCACGCCCGAATGGATCGGCCTCGACACGCTCGATTCGATGCGGATGATCTCGCTGCGCATGCTCTGGCCGAACACGCCGGCTCAGCTTGCGCCCGAGCCGAGGCAGCGAATGGCGCCGCCGAAATTCATGGTGCTTCCGGGCGGACGCGTCTGAGTTTCTAACCGACCGTTAACCAGCGCGTCGCTAGGATCGCCTCCGAACACAGGCTGATCATTCGATGCTGAGCGCGCTGCAAACGCCCCGTACGGCCCCCCGCCCTGCCGAGCGCAGGCGGCATCACCGTATGAAAGTCGTGCTGCTGGGCCGCTACATGCTGCCCAACCGCATGGAATATCCCTGCCAGAGCATCGACATCTCGCCCGGCGGCGTGCATCTGGCGGCCCCCGCCAAGGCTGCGCCCGGCGACCGTGTCATCGTCTATCTCGAACATCTCGGCCGCATCGAGGGCGTCGCCGTGCGCACCACGATGGAAGGCTTCGCGATGACGATCACCGCGACCAGCCGCAAGCGCGAGAAATTCACCGCGCAATTGACCTGGCTCGCTAACCGCGACGAACTCGGCCTCCCGGAAGACCGCCGCCACGAGCGGATCGTGCCGCGCAATCCGCGCTGCGTCCTGACCATGGATGACGGCGCCGAGCATGTTGTGCGCATCATCGACATCTCGCTGTCAGGCGCCGCCTTCTCCAGCGATCTCGACCTGCCGCTCGGCACCCCGGTCAGGATAGGCTCGACGCCGGGCAAGCTCGTCCGGCGCTTCGATGGCGGCTATGCCGTCGAGTTCCGCTTCCCGCTCTCGGCCGACCTCCTCGACGAGAATCTGGAACTCTGAGCGCCGGCAGCCGTCTCCCCGCCTTGCCGCTCCTCTCCAGATTGACAACCCCGCCCCGCCGGAGGCCTGCTTTTTGCGCGCAACGCGTGAGCTGAGCCATGTCCCGACGCATCGATCGTTCCTGGCTCGTCTTCGACAGCATCGAGAACGCGCAGCACGACCGCTGCGTCGACCTGTTCGAACGGCCGGACGGCTCGTGCGGCTTCGAGGAGTTCCGGCGCGATGTCGAGGACGCCGGCGCCTGGACGCCGGTGCAGTTCTATTCCGGGCTGAGTTTCCCGACCCGCAATGACGCCCTGCTTGCAGCGCACCGAACCGTCGCCTGGCTCGCTGACGCACCCAACCCACGCCCGACGCTCGGCTGATCCGGCCGGCAGCGCTAAGCGATCATCGCCACCGCAGCGGCCGGCGCTGGTTAACGCAATCGGAATGCAGCGCTGAAATTTGTTACCTTCGCATTCGGCGACGATTTATACTGTTCTATACTGCAGGTCCGGACGAGCCGAATACATAAAATTGCTCGCTTTCATTTTAAATCAAATCCACGCGCCCCACGCAATGTCGGCCCCAGGGACAAGAAAGGGGACGTCATGCAGTTCATTCACCGTGGTTTCTTTGGGCCGGCGCTTGCCGTGCTCATCACTGCCGCCGGTTCCGGCGTCCAGGCCCAGTCCAGCGCCGGGCTGCCGGTCGCCAGTCTGCCGATCGCGGCATCGGGCGATGCAAGGGCGCCTTATGCCTGGAGCGACCTGTGCCGGCGCAGCCCGGCCGAGTGCCGCGTCGATACCGGCGAGGACGAGCGCGTCGAGATGACGCCGAAGCTCTGGAAGACGATCGTCGCGATCAACAGCAAAACCAACCGCGAGATCGAAGCCATCACCGATCAGGACCATTGGGGCGTGGTCGATCGCTGGGATCTGCCGACCGACGGCAAGGGCGATTGCGAGGACTATGCGCTGCTCAAGCGCAAGCGCCTGGCCGAGGCCGGCATCCCGCGCCGCGCCTTGCTGATGACCGTGGTGATCGACGAGGAGAACGCCGGCCACGCCGTGCTGATGATCCGCACCGATCGCGGCGACTACATCCTCGACAACAAGCGCAACGCGGTCCTGCCCTGGGGCCAGACCGGCTACGTCTACGTCAAGCGCGAATCGCAGGTGCGCACCGGCTGGACCTCGCTCGGCGGCCTGCAGACGCCGACGGTCGCATCGCTGCGCTGAGATCCGTGAGTCAACGCCGCAGCCGCCGGGCGTGACCGGCTGCGGCGACCCCTTGGAGACGACGCAAGGCTGAGGCGCCTCGCGAAACTCCAACCCAAAGGCGAGGCTCGGTCACGTCCCCACCCCACCCGTCCCCCAGGCCGGGTTTCGCCATAGGGCCGGTTTCCCTTCCCCGGGGAGACCGGCCCGTCCTTTTTCAGGCTCGGTCCAGCTGCCTCATGCCGGCGGCGAACTGCTTCCAGCGCAGGACATAGTTCTTCGCCGAGCCGGTGATTCCGGCAGCGGCCGCCTCGTCCAGTGTCCGGATGGCCTTGGCCGGCGCGCCGACGATCAGCGAGTTGTCGGGGAACTCCTTGCCCTCGGTGACCAGCGCATTGGCGCCGACCAGGCTGTTCCTGCCGATGCGCGCCCCGTTGAGCACGGTCGCGCCCATGCCGATCAGGGAATTGTCGCCGATGACGCAGCCATGGAGGATGGCGCGATGGCCGATGGTGCAGCCCGCCCCGACCCTGAGCGGAAAGCCCATATCGGTGTGGAGCACACAGCCTTCCTGGACATTGCTGCCCGGCCCGATCTCGATCCACTCATTGTCGCCGCGCATGACCGCGCCGAACCAGACCCCGACGTCGGGCGCGATCCTGACCTTGCCGATCAGGTGCGCATCGGGCGCAAGCCACCATGCTCCGTCGCCGGGCGTTTCCGGGCTGACGCCGTCAAGGGAGTAAAGCGGCATGGCAGGCAATCCTTCACTGATCGATCGCAGCAGGATTGCAGAGACGAAAGCCGTCGCGTCAAGCGTCCGGCGTCAGACGCCGGCGACGAACGCGAGCAGATCGAGCACGACGCGTCCGCAGGCCATGCTCCACAAGGCGGCGATCATGCTGGCCAGCATCACGAAGACGAACGGCCTGCCCTCGATGCGCCGGCCGCGCACCGTGTTGCGCAGGATCAGGAACGGCGCGCTGAAGACCACGACCGGAACGCTCGCCACCGCGGCGAGGCCGCCCGATTGCAGCAGTCCGAAATCGGCGCGACGGGCGGTGAACAATTCGAAGGCGCTGGCGAGCAGGCCGGCGAAGGCAAAGCCGATCAATAGCGACTGCAGCGCCGCGATGGCGGAAGGTGCGAGCGACACCACGACGGCACTCCGGAACTGGACCGTCGCCACAGTGCCGCATGGTTTACGAATGGTGAAGACAAGCCTTAAGCAATGGTTAACCCGGCCGTTTCCGACCCGAGAGCGAGCCTGTTCCTTGTGCGCGAAAGTAACCACGCGATTAACCTTACCCTTCGGTAAAGATAGACGCTTCCAGCGACTGCGTGCCTAGGTTGCAGCATGGACAAGCCGGACACATTCGCGATCGCGACGCCAAGCTATGCAGGCGACCTGCAGCGCTGCGTGCTGCTCTGCGCCAGCATCGACCGGTTCGTGACTGGTCATGCGATGCACTATCTGCTGATCGAGGACCGCGACGCCGAACTGTTCCGTCATCTTGAAGGCCCGCGCCGGCGCATCATCGTCGAATCCGAGTTGCTGCCGCGCTGGCTGTCGAGCTGGAGCGACCCGCTCAGCCTCGGCCGCCGCCGCATCTGGACGAGCCCCGGCGCGCTGGCGCGCGGCGTCCCGCCCTTGCGCGGCTGGCATGCCCAGCAATTGCGCAAGATGGCCCTGCCCCGGCATGTGCCCGAGGACGTGCTGCTCTTCGCCGATTCCGACGTCATCTTCCTGAAGCCTTTCGCCATGGGCCTGCTCTGCGGCCCGCAAGGTACGCGCCTGTTCCGCGCTCCGGGCGCGATCGACGCCGACATGGCCGAACATGTCCACTGGCACCGCACCACAGCGGCAATGATCGACCGGCCGATGCCGGAGCTGCCGGCGCCCGACTATGTCACCCATCTGGCGAGCTGGCGCTCGGCCAACGCGCTCGCGCTGACCGCCCATATCGAGGCGGTGACAGGCCGCGACTGGGTCAGCGCGGTCTCGCGCCATCGCCGCTTCTCGGAATACATCATCTATGGCCGCTTCATCGACGCGGTGCTGACGCCAGAGCAATCGGGCCACGCCATGGTCGACTGGGGTCTCGCGCGCAGCTTCTGGTCGCAGGCCGATATCGCAACCCACGGCCTGCACAGCCTGCAGGACCAGCTCGGCCAGGGCCAGGTCGCGGTCGGCGTACAATCCTTCCTCGGCGAGCCAGTCGAAAAACTGCGCCTCATTTTCGAGACGCTGGCCGCAACGAGCAGGCCGGCCTCCGCCTGACGACGCGACTGCGGCGCTTATGGTTTACGGGACGTTAAGGCCGGGAATGCTTCACTGCGGGCATCCCGTTCGCAAGGCGTCAACATCGTGACCGCGTCCCTCTCGTCAGACCGCCACGCCCCTCCGGGCTCCGATCTCGCCACGCTGATCCGCTCGAAGCTGAAGCGGCCGCCGGCCCTGCCGCGCGCCGACGGCGCGCTCGCCAAGGCCGCGCTGGGCATCATGCTGCTCGGAGCCCTCGCCTTCGGGGCCGCCCTCCATGCCAGCCGCCCCGATGCCGATACGGCGGTCCAGATCCAGCCGGCCCGCATCGGCGATGTCGCGCTCAGCGTGCCGCAGAACCTGATCGGCCCCGAGACCGACGACGCCGGCCGCCTCGTCGGCATGGTGCGCCTGCGGCTCGACTGGCCGAGCCTCGGCCCCGCGCCGTTGCATGGACGCAACCGGCTGCTCGTGACGCTGAGCCCGCCCGACAAGGTCAACGAGCCGGCGACGCAACTCTCGGTCTATGCCCGCTTCCTGACCCCGACCGTCTGGTCGAATCCCGGCGGCCTCGTGGTGCGCGGCTTCCGCAAGGGCTCGCCCTATGAAGGCGACGAGCTCTACGTCTCGGTGCCCGACGGCCGGGGTTTTGCGGCGCGCTGCCCGCTCGACACAGGCGCGGGCGCAGCGCTCGACGAACTCTGTCGCGTCACCTTCCGCCATCGCGGCGTCGATGTGAACATCCGCTTCCCGCGCACGATCATCGCCGACTGGGAGCTGATGCTCGGCGGAGTCCGCCGCACCATCGACGGCATGCTGCGCTGACGACGAATGGCTCGACGCGGCGTGTCGCCAAGGTGAGTCGGCTGGCGTGGCCGACGAGAACCGGAGCGGAGCGGACTTGGTGTCCGTGAGCACCGGAAGCGCAGGCGGTCGCGTCAGACGGCCGCCTGCGCGAAACGCCCTCAGTCTTCGAGATCGACGTCGAGGATCGCCATGGTGAAATTGAACGAGCGATCACCGTCCTCGTCGTCGACATGGATGATGCCGATGAACTCGTCGGCGAGATAGACCTCGGCCGAATCGTTCTTCTTCATGCGGGCGCGCACGCTGATCGCATGGTTGGCGAAGGTGCGGCGGAGATAGGCTTCGAGCTTGGCGAGTTCTGTCTTGTCCACGGTGTCGGTCCTCATCGGTTGGCGCGACGGATGCCATGGCGCGTCAGCGAGGGCAACCCGCGACGACTGATTGGGGCACTCTCACCGCATGAAGTGCAGCGCCCGGAACCGTCCCCGCATCGCCGTCACGTCCCGCGCGACCGCCTCAGTGGGTCGCGAGCCTGACAACCCCTCGGCGATGTAGCCCGCCAGTTCCAGCATGTCCGCCGGCGTCATGCCGAAGCGGACGATCTCGGGCGTGCCCAGCCGCAGGCCGTTCACGTCTCCCGCCACCTCCGGCAGCGGCAGGCCGATGCCGCAGCTCAGGATGTTGACGGCGCGGAGCTTTTTCGCCGCCGCCTGTCCGCCTCCGTAAGCGGCGGCCTCGATTGCGAACTGGTGCGACGCGGTGATGCCGCGGTCGCGGGCGAAGACCGGAATCTGGTACGCGACCAGCGCCTCGCCGAGCGCCTTCGCGGTCGCGGCCATCATCTGCGCATAGGCGTGGCCATGCTCCTTCCAGTCCAGCAGCGTGATCGCCAGCGACGCCGATTTCGCCGCGTCGAAATTGGCGGTCAGGCCGGGATAGGCGATGGCGTCGAGCTTTTCGGCGATCATTGCGTCGTTTGTGACGATCAGCCCCGAGGGCGGGCCGCCGAGGCTTTTGTAGGTGCTCATCGTCATCAGATGGGCGCCCTCCTCCAGCGGTCGCTGCCAGGCATGGCCCGCGATCATGCCCGACATATGGGCGGCGTCGAACAGCACCAGCGCGCCGACCTCGTCGGCAATGGCGCGGATCTCCCGGATCGGATGGGCGAAAAGGTTGAGACTGCCGCCGATCGAAATGAGCTTTGGCCGCAGCCGCAGCGCATCCTCGCGCAGCTTCTGGACGTCGATTGTGTAGTTCACCGGATCGACCGGGGCCGGATGGGTCGTGATGCCATAAAGCCCGGCCGCGCCCGCGCCATGATGGGTGACGTGCCCGCCGATCGCGCCCGGCGGTGCGATGATGCAGTCGCCGGCCTTAGCCGCGACCATGAAGGCGTAGAGATTGGCAATGGCGCCCGAGGGCACGCGGATTTCGGCATATTTCGCGCCGAAAACCTGGGCAGCGAGTTCGGCTGCAATGACCTCGATCTGCTCGATCGCCTCCAGACCCATCTCGTATTTGTCGCCGGGATAGCCCAGCGAGGGCCGCGCGCCGAGGCCCGCCGAGAGCGCGGCCTCCGCCCTTGGGTTCATGACGTTGGTGGCAGGGTTGAGGTTGAAGCAGTCGCGCTCGTGGATGATGCGGTTCTCGGTGGTCAGCGCCGCGATCCGCGCCTCGATGACGGCGAGCGGCTGGCGCGAAACCTCGCCAGCGACCGCAAGCACGTAATCCTCGCTCGCGGCAGGAACCCAGCCGCGCCTGCCCAAAGCCGTCATGGTGAAACCCTCGATCCGGTTGCTGCGGAAGATGAGCGATATGAGCGATTTGCGTCGGCCTGCGCAAACCAGTAATCCTCGCCGGCAGGGTGAGAGAAACTCAGTCTTGAGCAGGTCCGCCAGTCAGCCAGAATGCCCGTCACGCCGCCTCGCCTGCGCCTGCCGCCGCTGAACGCCCTGCGCGCGTTCGAGGCCGCCGCGCGCCATGAGAGCTTTGCCAAAGCGGCAGACGAACTCACCGTAACGCCCGGCGCCGTGACGCAGCAGATCAGGCAACTCGAGACCTGGCTCGGCTTCGCGCTGTTCCGCCGCCTGCCGCAAGGTGTGATGCTGACCGATGCCGCGCGCGCCGCGCTGCCGCGCCTGAGCCGGGGATTCGAAGCGCTGGGCGACGGTGTCGAGGCGCTGCGGGCCGGCCATAGCGGACGGGCGCTGACGATCGCGGCGCTGCCCTGCCTCGCTCAGCTTTGGCTCTCGCCGCGGCTTTCGGGTCTGCGAGCGGCCTTTCCAGAACTGCAGGTTTCGGTTTCGGCCATGGAGCAGGCGCCCGATCCGCGTCGCGAACCCTATGATCTGGCGCTGTTCTACGAGGCGTGGGATGGCGACGGGCAGGACCTGATCCAGCCGGTCTGCGCACCGGCGCTCGCGGCGCGGCTTGCGACGCCCGGCGATCTGGCCGGCCAGACGCTGCTGCATGACGCAGTCTGGCGGCAGGACTGGCGGCGCTGGCTCGGTTTTGCGGGCGCGCCCGCCACGGTCGATCCGGCGCGCGGCCCGGCCTTTTCGCTCTACAGCCTCGCGCTGGACGCCGCGCTATCGGGTTCGGGCGTGCTGATGGGCCGCAGGAGCCTGATTTCCACGCATCTCGCGGATGGCCGGCTGGTCGCGCCATTCCAGCTCGAGATGCCGACCGGGGATCGCATGGCACTGACGCAAGCGCCCGCCCACGACCGGCATCCGCTGGCCACGCCGGCTAGAGCGTGGCTGGACACTGCGTAAGCCCTCAGATGCAGCCGCCGCAATCGCCGCCGAGGATCTGGTCCATCGAACGCGAAGGCTCGGCGCAGCCGGCCTCACCGACGACCTTCGCCGGCACACCCGCCACCGTCTTGTTGCGCGGTACGCTCGCCAGCACGACCGAGCCTGCGGCGACGCGGCTGCACTGCCCGACCTCGATATTGCCGAGGATTTTTGCGCCCGCGCCGAGCAGCACGCCCTTGCGGATCTTGGGATGACGGTCGCCACCCTGCTTGCCGGTGCCGCCCAGCGTGACCGAATGCAGCATCGACACATCGTCCTCAATCACTGCCGTCTCGCCGACGACGAGCCCGGTCGCATGGTCGAGGAAAATGCCCTTGCCGATCCTCGCGGCCGGGTTGATGTCGGTCTGGAAGACTTCCGACGAACGGCTCTGCAGATAGAGTGCGAAATCGCGTCGGCCCTGCCGCCAGAGCCAATGCGCCAGCCGGTGGCATTGCAGCGCGTGGAAGCCCTTGAAATAGAGCACCGGCTCCAGCACGCGGTAGCAGGCCGGGTCGCGGTCGAGCACAGCCGCCACGTCGGCGCGCATGCCGATGGCGATCTCGGAATCATCGGCCAGCGCCTCGTCATAGGCCTGCTCGATCAGATCGGCGGAGAGCGCTGGATGGGCGACGCGCATCGCGACGCGGTGGCGCACAGCCGCCTCGAAGGACGGCTGGTTGAGCACGGAGGCCACCATCAGGCTGGCGAGCGAAGGCTCGGCAGCGACAGCCTGCTCGGCCTCGCGCCGAAGCCTCGCCCAGACCGGATCGACCCTGTCGAGCCCGGTTGCGGGATCGCGCGCCTCGCTGCTCGAACGACCGATTGGCATGGAAGCTCTCCGCTCAGTTCAGACGCCGCAGGCCGCCGCCAAAGCGCGACCGTAATGTCAGATGGCTTCTCTCCTAGCTGAATCAAGCTCGCAGGCAAAGGACTCTCTTTGGCAGCGCGTCGCTCCAAACCCTTGGTGGAGAATAATTTTCTCCGCGAGCGAGATCACAACCCCGCCAGAAAATCGATCACCGCCTGCTTGTGGCCCTTGTCGCCGACGGCAAGGTTGTGGTCGCGGCCCTCGATGTCGTAGGCGCGCGCGCCCGGGATCAGCGCCGCCAATGGCGGGCCCGAACCGGCGACATCGTCCTTCGTCCCGACGCTGACCAGGGTCGGCGCCGAGATGGAGCCGACCTGCGCCGCGCTCAGCGTCTGGCGCGAGCCCCTGATGCAGGCGGCCAGCGCCTTGAGGTCGCTCTTCGTCGCCTCTGCGAAGGCGCGGAACATGCGCTGCATCGGATCGGTCAGGTCGTCGAGCGAACGCGCCTCCATCGCGTCCGCGATGCCGAGCGGCAGGCCGACTCCTTCGACCAGATGGATGCCGAGCCCGCCGAGCAGCAGCGCGCTGAGCCGCTCAGGATGAGCCAGCGCCAGATGGGCGGAGATGCGTGCGCCCATCGAGTAACCCATCACGGCGGCCCGACCGATCTCGAGATGGTCCATCAGCCGGCGGACGTCCTCGGCCATGACCTGCGAGGAGTAGGCTGCCGGATCGTAGAGCTTCTCGCTCTGGCCATGGCCGCGATTGTCCAGCGCCACCACGCGGTAGCCGGCATGGGTCAGCGTCTTCGTCCACTGCGTGTTGACCCAGTTGACGGCGTGGCTGGAGCCGAAGCCATGGACGAGGACGATAGCCTGCCCGCGCGGCTCTGTTGTCGGCACCAGATCGATATAGGCGAGGCTTACGCCATCGGAGGAAAAATGCTGCATGGCGGGCGGTCTTTGGGCTGCGACGGGACGATTGCCTTTCCCTGCCATGCGTGGCGCGCTTTGGGTAGCGGGGTCGATGCGGCTTGCCTATGAAGGGTGGCGATGAACCAGCCTGCCTCGCCCACCGTCTCCCCCGCCGCGTTCCAGCGCATTCCGCTCGTCGATCTTGCCCGCGGCGTCGCGCTGATGGCGATGGTGGTGTTCCACTTCGCCTACGACCTCTCCTATTTCGGCCTGATCGATGTCGATGTGCCAAGCGAGCCGGGCTGGCGCTGGTTTGCACGCGTCATTGCCGGCTCCTTCCTGACGCTTGTCGGCATCAGCCTCGTGCTGGCGACGCAAGGCGGGCTGAACCGTGCCGCCTTCCTCAAGCGGCTCGCCATGGTGGCGGGCGCGGCCTTGGTCGTCACGGTCGCGACGCGGCTCGCCATGCCGCAGGCTTATATCTTCTTCGGCATCCTGCACCATGTCGCGCTGGCCAGCGTGCTCGGCCTCGCCTTCATCCGCGCACCCGCCCTCGTGCTGATTGTGGCCGCCGCGCTCTGCTTCGCCCTGCCCGTCCTCGTCGATCATCCCGCGCTGGGCGCGGCTTGGCTCGACACGCCCTGGCTTGCCTTTCTCGGCCTCTCGCCGATCGCGGTGCGCAGCGCCGATTTCGTCCCGGTCTTTCCGTGGTTCGGCTGCGTGCTCGGCGGCATGGCGCTGGCGAGGCTGGCGCTGGCGCGCGCAGTGCTTCCGGGCTGGGCGCGCTGGAACCCCGACACTCGCCTCGCTTGCCTGCTGCGCTGGTGCGGCCGGCGCAGCCTCGCCTTCTACCTGATCCACCAGCCAATCCTGATCGGCGCGATCCTGCTGGCGATGCCGATCCTCCCGGTGACACCGCCGCAGGAACGCGCTCTGCGGATCACCTATCGGCGCACCTGCGAGACCTTGCGAATCCCCGATGCGGCCTGCGCGGACTCCTATGCCTGCACCGTGACGGCGCTGAAGCGAGAGGGGCTGTGGCGCGGAGTGCTGGACAACGCCCTGACTGCGCAGGAGCGCGAACGCACCACAGCCCTGACGCAGGCCTGCTTCCGCGCCCCCTGAGGCAATCGCGCACTGGCGCGGCGGACGGCGGCGCGATAGCGTGCGCCGACATCACAAGCCCTCTTCCCCGACGAGCAGCGACCATGGCCGAGACCGGCATCCCGCATTTCCACAACGACCCCGGCGTCGCGGTCATCCATGTCGGCGCGCATGAGTTCATGTGCATCGGCGCCAAGCCGCCCTTCGACCATCCCCATGTCTTCCTCGACATGGGCGGCGACGCCGAGATTGTCTGCCCCTATTGCTCGACGCTGTTCAAATACGATCCCACGCTGAAGGGCGGAGCCTGCACGCCGCCCGACTGCGCCCATCACGAAACCGCCCGGGCCGCCTGATCGCCGCATCGGCCGCGACGACCAGCCCGTGACAATCCCCTATATCCTGATCGCCGGCGCGGGGATCGGCGGTCTGACGGCCGCCATCGCGCTGGCGCGGCGGGGCATCGCCGTCACCGTCGCCGAAAAGCGCACCGGATTTGCGGAAAGCGGGGCCGGCATCCAGCTTTCGCCCAATGCCGGCCGCGTGCTCGACGCACTCGATCTTCGCCTGCAACTCAAGCGCGCCAGCGTCACTGCGCGGCGGCTGGTGGTCAGGCGCTGGCATGACGGCGCGGCGCTTTCCGAGATGCCGATGAGCGCGAGCGAAGGCGAGAGCCCGTTTCGCCTGCTCAAGCGCGCCGACCTCCATATGCTGCTGCTCGATGCAGCCCGCAGCCTGCCCAATATCCGGCTGATCGTCGGGCGTGGCGTCGAAGCGGTCGCCCAGGACGGCGAGGGCGTCGCAGCCACGCTGGTCGGCGAGAGCGGTCAGAGCGAGACGATCGCCGCGCTCGGCCTGATCGGCGCGGACGGGTTGTGGTCGCGGCTGCGCGAACTCAACGGCGACGCGAGCCCCCCCTCCTTCACGGGCTTCGAGGCTTGGCGCGCGCTTGTGCCCGTAACGGGCGCCAGCGCTGGCGAGGCGCAGGTCACCTTGCATCTGGGCCGCGACCGGCATGCGGTTCATTATCCCGTCTCGGGCGGACGAGAGACGAACCTCGTCATCATTCGTGCCGCTCGCGAGGCTCGGCCAGGCTGGTCGCGCGAGGGCGAGAGCGTTCTGCTCGCCACCCAGGTGGCAGGCGCTGCACCGGCCCTGCACAGGCTTGCCTCGGCCGCCGGCTCCTGGCGGGTCTGGTCGCTCTATGACCGTCCGCCGGCCGCCATGGCCAAGGGCCGCATCGCGCTTCTGGGCGATGCGGCCCATCCCGTCCTGCCCTTCCTGGCGCAGGGCGCGGCGCTCGCGATCGAGGACGCGGCCGTGCTGGCGCGGCTGCTGGCGCTGCATCTCGAACGCGACGGCGCAGCCGGCGTGCCCGCCGCGATGGCGGCCTATGCGCGGGAGCGCGCCGAGCGCGTCGCTCGTGTGCAGGAGACAAGCCGCGGCAATGGACGCGCCTATCATCTCGGCCGTCCCTGGAGTTTCGCGCGTGATCTGGTGATGAAGCGGCTCGGCCCCGACGGCCTGCGCCGCCGTCATGACTGGCTCTACGACTGGCGCGAACGGGCCTGACGCGGCATCGGGATGCCGCTGCGGGAACCGATCTCGCCTTCGCCGCATTCGCTTCCTATCTTCGATCCTCGATCAACCGGGACGAAAGCGACATGATCCGCGTCAATCTGCATCGGCTGGGTGGAGCCGCAACGGGCCGGCCGGCCTGGGTCACCTGGCTTGCCATGGCCGCCAGCGTGGTCGTCGGGGTGATGCTGTTCCTCCTGGCGGCGAGCCTGGCGCTGATTCTGATCCCGGTCGTGATGATCGTCGGCGCGATCGCGGCCTGGCGCATCCGCAGCCGGCTGAAGGCAGCCGGATTCGGCCAACCGAACCCGTTCGGCCAGCAGCAGCGACCGGCCGAGCGCGTCGATGTCATCGACGCGGAGTATCGCGTCATCGACCCGGACGAGCCGCCGCGCCGCTGATTCATGCGGGCAGCCGCGTCAGCACGACGCCTGCCGCCGCGCAGGCGGCGAGCGTCGGGATCATCCCTATCTTGAAGCGCAGCATCGCCAGCATGGCGGCGGCCGACAGCAGCGCGGCGCGCCAGTCGAGCGAGACCAGCACGGGCCAGTCCGGCGAAAGGCCCAGGAAGCTCACGCTGCGCACCTCGCGAAAGAGCACGTGCAGGCCGAACCAGACCGCGAGGTTCATGATCACGCCGACGACAGCAGCCGTGATCGCCCCCAGCGCGGCCGAGATCGCCTTGTTGCCGCGCAGCGCCTCGACATAGGGGCCGCCCAGAAAAATCCAGAGGAAGCAGGGCGCGAACGTGACCCAGATCGTCAGCGCCGCGCCCAGGCTGCCCGCCAGCAGCGGCGGCAGGTCGCCGGGCGCGCGAAAGCCGGCGAGAAAGCCGACGAACTGCAGGACCAGGATCAGCGGGCCGGGCGTGGTTTCCGCCAGCCCCAGCCCGTCGACCATCTCGCCGGCGACGAGCCAGCCATAGGTCTCGACGGCGGCCTGCGCGACATAGGCCAGCACCGCATAGGCACCGCCGAACGTCACCACCGCCATGGTGCTGAAGAAGGTCCCGACCTGGGTCCAGACGCTGCCGCCGCCGGTCGTCAGCCAGAGCAGTAGCACAGGCCCGAGCCAGAGCGGCAGCCAGATTGCGAGCGTCTTCAGCGCCCGCCCGGCCGAGGGTCGGACATGCTCCAGTTCGCCGCGCGCGAACATGCCGTCGACGACGCCGACGACATCGGGGCCGCTTGCGCCATGGCCACCGCCGGTGCCGAACAGGTCCGGACGATGGCGATGGCCGAACCAGCCGATCAGACCGGCGGCCAGGATGATCAGCGGGAAAGGCGTCTTGAACAGGAAGATCGCGACGAAAGCCGCGACCGCGATTGCGATCATCGCCCGGTTTTTCAGCGCGCGCCGGCTGATCCGCAGGCCGGCCTCTATCACGACCGCCAGCACCGCCGCCTTGACGCCGAAGAAGATGCCATCGACGACCGGAACCTGCCGGTAGAGCACATAAAGGATGCTCAGGCCGAGCATCACGAGCGCGCCGGGCAGGATGAAGAGCAGGCCGGCGATCAGCCCGCCGATCGTGCGGTGCATCAGCCAGCCGATATAGACGGCGAGCTGTTGCGCCTCGGGGCCGGGCAGCAGCATGCAGTAGTTCAGCGCGTGCAGAAAGCGCTGCTCGCCGATCCAGCGCCGCTCCTCGACCAGTTCCTTGTGCATCATGGCGATCTGTCCGGCCGGCCCGCCGAAGGAGAGGCAGCCGATCTTCGCCCAGACGCGAGTCGCCTCCCCCAGCGTCGGCAGAGCCGGCTGGGCGCGCACATCCTCCGTCGTCGCGGTCGTCGTCATGGCTTGCTTTCGGGTTTGGGCGTCATGGCCGGCCAGTTATGGCTTTCCTCGCTGGCATCCCGGCACCAGCGATAGAATGCGTCGTAGAGCAGCATGCCCGCATCGAGCTGCGCCAGATCGTCCTTGAACATGCGCGACAACCCCAGAGATGCGGCCAGAAATCCCGCCGCCTGCGGCGCGAGATCGAGCCGGGCGGTGTCGGCCGCCCGCACGATCGTCGCCAGCCGGTCGAGCGCCGGACTCGCGAGCCCAAACTCCTCGATCATGATGTCGAAGGTGCAACGCTCGCCGCGATGGCTCCAGAATACGCCGTCGATGTCGAACGGCGCGGCCCCGAAACGCTCGGCGACGGCGGCGACCTCGTTCGCCGCGACGAACAGGAACACCGCCGTGGGATCGACGAAGCGACGGATCAGCCAGGGGCAGGCGATGCGATCGACCTTGGGCCGCGCCCGCGTCACCCAGAGCGTGCGGCCTTGGGCGTCGCGCGGCGGCAGTGGTCGCGTCGAAACCAGCAATCCCCCATTGTCGCGCCAGGCCTCGAACCCGCCTTCGAGGTTCTCGGCCGCGACGCCTTCGTGCCGCAGCCAGGCGGCGACGCCCTCACTGAGCTTGAAACCGCGCTGGCAGATGACGACGACGCGCCGGCCGGCATAGCCGCAGGCCCAGTCGGCCACCGTCTTGTGTGAGCGCTGCTCGGCAGTGGGCAGGATGCGCGTATCGAGGGCGACGTCGTCTGGGATGCGGACATCGATGAGCGTCGGCGCGTCCGGCAGGCCGACGAGCCGTGACAACTGGGCAGGCGTGATTCGTGTGCTGGAAGACATGGCGTCCATCCTGAAACCGAGGAAACTGGACGCGAGCCTTGGGCCGAGGCCTCGCGGGGTCGTCGCGACTGAACCCCGTGGGTCCATAAATCACGCAGGATCGCGAGGCGTCAATATCGTCGCGCGGCTCAATCGATCCGGCTGACCAGCAGCTTGTCGATGCGCCGTCCGTCGAGATCGACGACCTCGAAGCGCCAATGGCCCTTCTCGAAGAACTCGCCAACATTGGGCAGGCGGTTCATCTCGGCCAGCACGAAGCCCGCCACCGTCTGATAATCGGCGTCCTTGGGGATGTGGACGCCGAGTTCGTGCGAGAATTCGTCGACCTGCATCCAGCCGGCGACGAGCCAGGTGCCGTCGCTGCGGGTCACGATCGACGGCTCGGTCTCCTCCTCTTCCTGGAAGGCGCCGATGATCGCCTCCAGCACATCGCCGGGCGTGATGATGCCCTCGAAATGACCGTACTCGTCGAAGACCAGCGCCATATGGACCTTCGAGGCGCGGATATCGCGCAGGATGCGCAGCGCATTTGCCGTGTCCATCACCACCGGGGCCTCGTCCACGAGGTCGCGCAGATCATGGGTTTCGCCGTCGGAGAGACGGTCGATCATGTCCTTGACGACGCAGACGCCGATGATCGAATCCGGTTCGCCATCCTGCACCGGCAGGCGCGAGCGCCGCGTCTCGCGAAGCTGCGCGCGGATTTCGTCGGCCGAATCCGTCAGGTCGATCACCTCGACCTCGCGGCGTGGCGTCATCAGGGCCCTTGCCGAGCGGTCGGCCAGCCGCATCACGCCCGAGATCATCTCGCGCTCGTCGCGCTCCAGCACGCCGGCGGTCTCGGCTTCCGCGATGATGGTGCGGACCTCCTCCTCGGTCACCGTCTCCTCCGGCTCGCCCTTCTGGCCGAGCAGCGCCAGCACCGCCTTGCCGGATATGCTGAGCAGGAAGACCAGCGGCGCGCCGATCTTGGACAACAGCCACATCGGCGGCGCGACGCGCGCGGCGACCTTCTCGGGGTCGCGCAGCGCGATCTGCTTGGGCACGAGTTCGCCGATGATCAGCGAGAGATAGGTGATCGCCACAACGACGACGCCGACGCCGAATCCGTCCGCCATCGCCTGCGACAGGCCCTGGTCGGACAGCCAGTCCGACAGGCGCGCGCCCAGCGTCGCGCCCGAAAAGGCGCCCGACAGCACGCCGACGAGCGTGATGCCGATCTGAACGGTCGAGAGAAAGCGGCCGGGATCCTCGGCGAGGCGCAGCGCGGTGAGCGCGCCCTTGTTGCCCTGGTCTCCAAGAACCCTGAGCCTGGCGGGTCGCGATGAAACGACGGCAAGCTCGGACATGGCGAGCAGACCGTTGATCACGGTCAGGGCCACGACAATCAGGATCTCGGTTAACAAAACTGGCCTGCATCATGCGGAAGCCGCACTCGCCAGCGGCCCGCTTCCAGTTCGCTTATAGCGTAAGATCGCCGCGAGGCGATGGGACATCGCAAAGATTCGTTCGCAGGAGAGCAAGCAGCGTCATGTCGCAAAGCAAACCCACGACCGGACCGCAGCCCTGGACGCCGGGCGACGAATGGAAACAGCGGGGGCAAGCGCGCCTCTTCGCGCCGGCGACATTGCGCAACCGCGACGCGATCCTGGCTGTGTTGCGAGACATCCTGCCGGCGCGCGGCCTCGTTCTGGAGGTCGCCAGCGGCTCGGGCGAGCATGTCGTCCATATCGCCGCCGCCCTGCCCGAACTGACATTCCAGCCGAGCGATCCGAGCGCGGAGGCGCTGGCCAGCATCACGGCATGGACCGCCGAGCAGGCGTTGCAGAACATCCTGCCGCCGCTGCGCATCGATGCGACGACCGACAACTGGCCGGTCGATCGGGCCGACGCCATCCTGTGCATCAACATGATCCACATCGCGCCCTGGGCGGCGACGGAAGGCTTGTTCCGCAACGCCGGCCGCATCCTGCGCGAGGGCGGCCCGCTCTATCTCTATGGCCCCTTCCGCCGCCCTGGCCGCGAACTGGAACCCGGCAACGCGGCTTTCGACACAAGCCTGCGCGAGCGCGATGCGGAGTGGGGGCTGCGGGCGCTGGACGAGGTCGAGACGCTGGCGAAGGCGGCGGGATTCGGGCAAGCGCAGGTGATCGAGATGCCGGCGAATAATCTCAGTGTCACATTTCCAAGAGCCGCCGCGCCGTGACGTCAGCGCGCCTGTTCCCTGCGGAACAGCGCCGGGAACAGGCACTCTCTAGGGTCAATTCATCGGCGGACGGATCGCCGGCAGCCCTGAAGGAGGCCATC